>JAJRAK010000025.1 GCA_028682895.1 Methanomassiliicoccales archaeon | reverse complement strand
TTGGGATGCCAATGACATGATCCTGCGACCGACGTCCGCCTGCCCGGTGAAGATTATGCGGTCCACGCCGGACGTGACCAATGCTTCGCCGACGTCGCCTCCGCCGCCCACGGCCACCTGCATCAGGTGCTCTGGTACCCCTGCCTTGAGCATGAGCTTTCTCATATGCAACGCCGTCAGCGGTGTTTGCGATGAGGGTTTCAATATCACGCCGTTCCCGGCGGCCAGGCACATCATCGTCTGGGAGTATGGAATAGCTAATGGATAGTTCCAGGGAGCGATCACCCCGATGACGCCAAGAGGTCTGGGCATCAGACGCGACGACCGGCCCATGTAGCGCATCATCAAGGTCAGGTTCCCCATGTCGACGCTGCTCTCCTGGAACGCGTGTTCCATGCGCTCGACGGCGAAATCGCCCACGCTGATAGCGTTCATAACGTCGGTGGCCAACGATTCCATCATCGGCTTCCCGGTCTCCTTGGAGACCAGTTCGGATATCTCGTCGGTGCTCTCGAATAGAACTTTCTGGACCTTCCTGAGCGTGCGGGAGCGCTCCTTCAAAGGCGTGGCCGCCCAGGAGACCTGGGCCTTTCTGGCCTCGGCGACCATCTGAGGTATCTCGTCCGGAAGGACGCACTCCGCCTCGCCCACCAGCTCCAGGGTGGCCGGGTTGACCTTACGTATCACCGGTCGGCTCATCGTGCTCCCATGGCGCCGCAAATAGATAATCCTGACCACCTTTTATTAGTCGAAAAGGACATGGACCGACCGTGCGCGGGATCGCATTTTTGCTGACATCGCTGATCGTCCTGATGGCGGTCGCCGTCCCAGGTTCCGCCCTGGCCTATGACTATGACGGTGTGGCTGTGGTGGAGGCAGGTGGGCATCAGGTGCTCATGAACTTTACCGTCGAGGTGGTCCCCTCCGCCACCGAAATGGCCGATGCCGGAAGCCTTCAGTACCTGGTCTACCTGGCCGAGGGCACTGAACAGGTGCAGTTCGACGTCCTGCTCCTGAACGTCACGGAATACGAAAAATACCTGGCAGGGAACGATTTCACCTGTGTCGCCAACGCATCGTCCCTAGGTGCGGGAGCGACACCTGCCAGCGTCTACCACGCGTTCATCGAGGAGGGTAGCTATGTGCTGCTCGTCGACAACTCCGATGCGGGAAGCGTGCAAAATGCTTCTGCAGAGCTCATGGTCAACTTCGAGATCGTCGTCGAGAACGTCGATGTGCAGAGTGAGACGCAGTGGTTGCCGTTCATCCTGCTGATGGTCTTCATCTGCGTGATCGGCGTACTGTTCCTGGTGGTCCTCAATATCGCCTTGAACTACCGTTTGAAGAAGAAGCTGGAGGAAATTTCGCAAAGATGCCCGAACTGCAAGGGCACCCTTCCCGACTATGGAAAGTTCTGCCCTCACTGCGGAAAGGAAAAATGATTACATTCCCCAGATATCGAATCTGTTCGTTTTCGATCTGTTCTGATCAATCAGGGCGCATCAAGTTCCCTTAGGAAACGCCTGACCAGAGCATAGCTTTCGGCTTGGTCCCTCTTTCTCTGCTCTTCGTCCCCGCTGGACAAGAAAGCCCCGACCCACGATGGCCCTTCAGCATCGATCGCCCTAAATTTGTCCCTGATGTTTTTTATGCCCAACACCATGCTTTCTTCGGTCTGGAAAGGTCTCACTACCTGGGCTACGGCACCTGGGTTATCCAGACATTGCGAGATCACCGAAAAAATATCGTATGCATCCTTCTCCTTGTACCTCTCCCCAAGGACCACACCCTTCATCCCGATGCAGCCAACTATATCCAGCATCTTGATACGGGCGATAGAATTCCCGTTTTCAGGCAGGGCCCCATGAATTTCCTTATCGAAGTTGTGATCGAACGCGATGTCGCAGCCTTTGCTATTCTCGCCGGGAGGGACGATTGGACCTTCCGGTGCCTATGATCACCTGAGTCGTTCGTTGCACTGGTGAGGAAATCTATGGAGATCATGTAGCTCCGTCCATCCCATTTCGACCTGATCTCCTTTTGAAAACTAAATGCGATAGGTTGATTATCCTTCCCGCTGCGCATTGAATATCCACGTTCCTGGATCAAATCGACGATGGTTGAGTATTCATCATTCCTCACCAATTCCGGGTTCACTGCGATATCTATGTCGATAGAGCCTACATGGGAAAAACCACCCCGCCCAAACTCATCGATCAGGAAGAACGGTGCCCAGCCCCCCACAAGCACCAAGGCATCTCGGTATGAACCCAATGTCAATGATAGTTCCAATAATGCAGATAGAGAGGCGTCAGTGACCGCGCCACCATATTCACCCGATAATCTTGGTGATATGCTCAGACCCCCAATATTTTCTCCCGTATGGCATCGGCCTGTTCTCTGCCGCGTTGCGGATAATTATACAGGTCCAGATAGAGCTGGAGGTTGGACACCGTCCTTATTCCGTCGATGACCTGAGCATTTTTTAGGACCATTTCATCCTTTGGTGTTATCAAATAAACATTGCCACCGAACTCAACAGATTCCAGTTCCAGAGCGATCTTTACCGCTTCACAATTTTGAACGTACATGTAGACGTCGGTCGATCGCACTACTGGAAGGACCAGCTGAGCCGCTGCACCTAGCGTAAGGGCATAATCGGACCCTGGGAGCTGCCTTAACCTTGGAAAGATCTGATCATAACCCTTTAGAGGTGAATAATACCCGACAATTTTCTGATCGTTCAACCTATAATCCTTCACCCACATATCCAGCAGGCCGGATGGGTCCGATAGCTTCGTCGATCCTCTTGTCTTCTGGAGATAGTTCTCGGCCTCCAGACCATCTAAGACCTTATATACCTGAGCCAGGCTGACCGAGGAGCAAGTAGACAGCTCCTGCATCGTCCACTCATTTTTTGGGGCGTTGAGCATCGCTCTTATTACCCAGCTGCTCTTACTAGACAGCAGGTTCTTTTGCTTTCTCTTAACCTTGTATTTGTTGCTGTTCCCCCATTTATTAATATATATTGTATCAAATTTTATAAAAGCGTTCCCTGAGAGATCGATGCATCCGATGTTGGACCTTTCACATAGCTCCCTACCGCGATCGCTGATGAACGGAGCGACCAAGATGGGGTAGCACTCGTCCCTTGACCTGCTATTCATGCGGCCGACATACTCAGCGATGGCCCTGGGCTCCCCGGTTGATTTGAACTCGAGTAAGATCGTTTTCTTGCTATTGCCATAATTCAGGATGACCGTCGCATCGGTGCAATCGTTTGCACTGACCTTAAGTTGGTAGCTGTTCCATTCCACCTTCCCAACTTGGGACAATAATGTCAGCACTATGTTCTTGCACTCCATCTCATCCATAATTTTCACGATTACTCCTATTTTTACCAATTGGTGAAAATTGTATTAATTGTAAATATATTTAATATCTTTGTTTACTGAATCAATTACTCATTATTCTACTGGCCGATTACCCGAAAGCCTCGTAATGGACAAATAGTGCCGTTGCAGGCATTTATTTAGGTTCGTTGGAGTCCGACCTATGACTTTAAATTACCGCGGATCGAGCGAAAACCTGACCGTCTGGCCCGGAGTATTTCACATTCCCCAGAAGTTATCGCTCTTGCGCTTGATCTCCAGCAGCTCGTTGAGGACCTCTTTCTCGTCAGCGTTCAGGTCGTATTCCGCCAGGTTCTTGATCTCCGATTCCAGGATGTCGATGTAAAGGATATCGTCAACGTCGAGCTGCCTGCCGACGGTGGCACCTTCGATGGCGATGGCGATCTCCTGGCCGGAGATGGCCTCCTTCAGAACGTCCTCGCCGGTGCGCAGCGAACGGATGCGGCCTATCTCCTTCCCTTCAGGAGAGATGAGCTTCTGGTTGTTGCGTATGCGTCCCGCGAGCACTCTCACCCCGACGATGGCAGGCTTGCTGGCACGGAATATGCAGTTCGGCAACACCTTGATCTTACCTGGAAAGGCGACCAGCGAGCGCTTCTGCGCCTCGGCGCGACGCTTCTCCTCCCCCACCCATTTCTGGTATTCGTCTATTAGTCCATAGACGACATCGTTCGTGAACACCTTGGAGTCGCTGATAAGTAGTGCGTCCTTGGCGTCCGGGAGCATGCTGACGTTGAACCCTAGTACGACCTTATGCAACGGGTCGTTGTAGGCGTTCACCTCGGTGATATCACGCCTGGATATATCGCCGGTCTCGTACTTTCTGATAGGGATCTCGGCGCGTTTGCACTCGAACGCCAGCGCCTCCAAGGAGCCCAATGCGTCCGCTTTGATCATGATGCCGTTGTCCGCCACCTCTATGCTGATCTTGGTCTCCTCGGCGATCTCGGCCAGGACCGCTTCCTGGTTGTTACCCTTTATAGCTCGCAGTGGACCTCCGGCGACCACTCCATCGAGGTTCTGACATAGCAGCTTCACGCCGGCGGCGGCGGTTATCTCCTTCATGCGGTCGAACTTATCGCGGGGATCGCGTATCTCGTCCAGGGGCTTGGGCTTCAAGATGGCCTTCACCTTGGTGATGAGCGGCTTCCCCTTGGTGCCCATGGCTATGGTATCGCCCTGCCTCAGCTCCCCGTCGTAGAGGATGACGTCGATCGTCTGCCCTAGGCCGCGCTCCTCCTTCACCTCGAGCACGGTGCCCTTCGCCGGACCTTCGGCCGTGGCCAAGGAATCCTCCAGGAAGCGTTGGGCCAGACCGACGAGCACTAGCAGCAGGTCCGGCACCCCCTCGCCGTTCTTGGCGCTGATAGGGACCAATGCTATGTTCTTGGTGAAGTTCTCTATGTGATCGTAACGGTCCGAGGACAGGCCTTCCTCGGCCAGGCGTCCCATGACCTTGTATAGCTTCTCGTCCAGCGCGGCCTTGGCCTCCTCGCTCTGCGCCCTCTCCGAGAGGATGAAGGGGGAGGAGGGATGTGTGACCCACCCGTCCACGAGATCGATCTTGTTCAGTGCGATTATGAAGGGCGTCTTGAAGCGCCTCAGGATGTTTATCGACTCCAAGGTCTGGGGCTTCATGCCCTCGTTGATGTCGATGACCAGGATGGCGATGTCGGCGAGCGAGCCGCCGCGGGCGCGCAATGTCGTGAACGAGTGATGCCCCGGGGTGTCGATGAAGAGCAGGCCGGGGACTCCGAACTTCTTGCTCCCGATGAGCTTGGCACAGACCTTGTAGACGTGGTCCAGCGGAACCTCGGTGGCACCGATGTGCTGGGTGATCCTTCCGGCCTCATGCGTGATGACCGCCGTACCTCGGATATAATCCAGCAGGCTGGTCTTGCCGTGGTCCACATGGCCCAGCACGCTGACGATCGGTTGGCGGGTGGTCATGCGCATTGGATTTGAAAATGTATATTAGTATCTTTTCAGGGCGGCGAGCGCTCTAGCAGAAATAAAAGATGAAAAATAGGGTTTGTTAAAAAGATTTACGTCTACTCGAACAGCCAGACCTTGTTGCAGGCTTCGTAGCTCAGGAGCTCGTAGTCGTTGAAGAACAAAGCTATCTCGCGCTTGGCCGACTCGGGGGAGTCGGAGCCGTGTATTATGTTGCGACCGGTCTGCTGGGCGAAGTCCCCACGGATGGTGCCTGGTAGGGCCTCCACCGGGTTGGTCTTGCCCATCATTCCCCTGCATACGGAGATGATGTTGTCCCCTTCCCATACCATGACCAGCACTGGGCCGGAGGTCATGTAGTCGATGAGCTTGGGGAAGAAACCCTTGCCCTTGTGCTCGCCGTAGTGCCTCTCGGCCAGCTCACGCGGTATGCGCATGAACTTCATGGCCACGGGCTGGAAGCCCTTGGCCTCCAGGCGAGCGACTATCTGACCCATCAGGCCGCGCTGTACAGCGTCGGGCTTGAGCATTACGAAGGTGCGCTCGATCATCGGGCTCACTCCTTCGCTTCGGTCTTGGGCTCAGCCTTCGCCTTGGTCTTGGCCTTGGCCTTAGGCTTCTTCTCGACCTTGACCTCGGCCTTTTCCTCGACCTTGGTCTCAGCCTTCTGTTCGGCCTTTTCCTTGGCCGCCTTGGAGATGCCCTTCTTTACAGCGTAAGCCTTGGTCCAGGTGATGTTCCTGGGCACGCGCTTAAGCTCGACCATGTTCTTGTAGCACTTGTTGGTGCAGAAGAGGAGGACCGTGCCGTCCTTCCTGCAGTACATCTTACCGGTTCCAGGCTCGATCTGCTCACCGCAGAAGGAGCATAAGTGTTGCTCGACCATGTTGATGACCTCCTTACCTGAGGGAGAGCTTCCTAGCCTCTCTGGACGTCTCTCTGAGCATCAGAATGTCGCCCATTCGGACCGGTCCCATGATGTTCCTGGTGATGATCCTTCCCTTGTCGCGACCATCTAGCACACGGACCTTGACCTGGGTGGCCTCACCGGTCATACCAGTCCTGCCGATGACCTCAACGACCTCTGAAGGAATGCTATCTTCGTCAGCCATTTACTACACCCTTTAGCCCTTTATCTTCTTGACCTGGTCGATCAGGTTCTCTAGGATGGGCTTGCCCTTCCCAGCGTCGATGATGGCGATGGATGCGGTGGGCTTCTCCAGACCACAGGAGTTACCCAGCTGGGCCTTGCTGTCAACATACACGTAGGGTATGTTCCTCTCCTCGCAGAGCATAGGCATATGGGCCAGTATCTCCGGGGGCTGGACATCCTCGGCCAGAACGACCAAGACGGCCTCGCCGCGCTCGACTATCTTGGTGACCTCGTTGGTGCCCTTCTTCAGCTTGCCGGTGTCCCTGGCCAGCTCGACGGCCTCATAGGCCTTGTCCTTCAATTCCTTGGGCAACTCAAATCTAACGAACACTGCTTTTGCCAAACTTATACCTCCTTCCGATGTTTTAAACATCCTCATTATTCACGGGCTCATAAGAGCAGGAACGCTCAAAGGTATGGTCATATAAAAGGGTTATCCACTTCCGCGGACGAGGACCTTGCTTGCGCCATTGTCATACTGGCTGGTCAATATCTTCGAGATGTGCTGACAATTAGATAGCCTTATATATAACGCTCATAGTCTTAACACTGTGAAAGCTATATGAAAAAAGGATTAGTCGGTTTTGGAGGCATCTTTGCTGCTGCCGGTGCAGCAGCGGCGTATTATTTCCATACTGCCACCTACGAAGCGCAGGGGGAAGTGCTTGGAATACCGTTCACGTATCAGGAGACGTTCGACCCCATGTGGGTCGCTGTCTCGATCGGTATCGCCATACTTGGAATGGCCATTCTGGCCTACGGAGCTTTGTCCGAGACAAGGGCAAGCAGCTGAAAGTAAACGGAACGCAGACGCACCTGATCTCGTAATTCAGGTGCTGTCCGCCCTTTTATGGGCACCTTGTGAGATCTTTTACGAACGGCTGGTATCCCTCGATCTTCGCGATGCGTTGAACGAGCAAATGTAATAAATCGTGCGAGCGATACGCCGGGCGGGTAATTAGAATGGGCAAAGCGAGGACGAGGATCTGCATCATCGGAGCGGCCATTGCCGTCATCGGCAACGTATTGGCCTACTACTTCAACACCGCGACACACACCGAGGGCTCCGGAATTTTCACCTATGAGGTATTGACCTATGGATCGGACTATGTCACCGGGGCCATCGCCCTGGCCATAATCGGCGTCGTCGTTCTCCTGGCCGCAGCACTTAGCAAGGATTGAGATGACCGTTCAGGTCATTCCAGCCGGGCGAACAGCCGCCCCAGCCCTTCTATGAGGAGGAAACCTTTCTCTTCGATGGAATACAGGTGTGTCCGGGGGTCCACCTTGACATAACCGGCCTCGGTGAGCTTCCTCATGTGGAACTGGAGATGCCCCTTCTGCATGTCCAGCTCCTTTCCGATCTCAGTGAAGCTGCGCGCATTGGTGTATAATAGCGCCATGATCTTCAATCGTATGGCACTGGAGAGCGGTGTCAGCTTTGCCTCGATATCCTCCGGTTCGATGCTCCCGAAGACGCTCTCACAGGAACGCCTCAGCATCGGGCGCCCGACCTGGAAGCGCAGCGTCTCCATGAGGGCCATCTGCTCCTTCGCCTTGTTCACCACGTTCATCAAGGAGTTGACAGTTACTTTGCCTATCACGGTGACGGACGTTTTGGATATCAATTCACTGAGCTCCTCCAGACGCGCCATCCCCCCGTTCGGGTCCTCGTTCTCGTAACTTCTGATAGCATCGTCATAGATTGTGGAAAGCTGAGATAACATCTCCAGGGATTGGGACGAAAGGTCCTCGCGCGGCTCCATGGCGTTGTGGAACGCCTCTCGGTTGATGTCAAGGAAAGACCCGGCGATCTGCTCGCGGAATGCCGCGGACATGCTGTCATAACGAAGGGAGCTGACGGACCTGTGGATGGAATCCATCTCCTTGCGCATGTTCTCGATCTTTCTTATCAGATACTCATTGCTTTCCGTCATAAAGTAATAGAATATTAGTACTATGTAATATTAAAATATTACCAACTGATGTTCCTCATACGAGATAAGATGAGAATCGGTGTCGTCGCCTGCGAGTGCTTCGAGAAAGAGCTCGATATCGTCCTAGAAGGGGACGAGGACATCATCTACAAGCAGTACATGGAGTTCGGGCTTCACGCCTATCCCCAGGAACTGAAGAAGGAATTGATCAAGACCGTGAACTCGCTGAAAGGAAAGGTCGATGCCGTTTTTCTCGGATATGGCATATGCAACTCGCTCTCCGGCATCGTGAAGGAGGTGGACGTGCCCACGGTGACCATTCCTGCCGATGACTGCATCGGCATAATGCTCACTCCGGAGGAGTACGCGAAGGAGCGCAAGATCTGCGCGGGGACCATGTTCCACATACCGTTCATGTCCAAGATGGGCGTGGAATACTTCGAGAAGGACCTGAAGGTCAAGATGCCCAACTACCAGGAGCTGGGAGTGGACCTGGATTGGTTCATGGGCATAATGTTCGACGGCTATTCCAGATGCCTCTTCATCGACACTGGCATTGGGGACAGGGAACTGTACGAGGGGAGATCGAAGGAGTTCGCCCGGCAGCTCAACCTGAGGCACGAGTCGAGGGAAGGCACGCTAAAGATGCTGCGTGACTGCCTGAAGGAGACGAAGGAGCTCGCCTCCCGTTCCTCCTGATCCTCAGACGAAGTGCAGATGGTCCTCCTCCGATTGCCGCATCGGCCTTGGCTTCTCGAACACTGCGCATACTGGCTGCTCCACCTCGGAACCGTAGTGAAGGTACCATTTGCGGCATAGCCACTCCTGCAACTTCGCTATGTCGTCATTGCCCATATGACGGAAGCGGCCTTGCAGCTTCAGATAGTCGGTCACCGGGAGCATCGTCCTCGGCCTGTACGTGGTACGGGCCTCCCCATCCTCCAGCTCGTACAGCGTCCACATGCCAGTTTCCACGGCCAAACGGGATATCTCCACCGTCATGGAGGTATCGCTCCTCCATCCTGGTACGCAGGGCGTCATAACGTGCAGGAAGCGGAAGCCCTTCTTGTTCTTGGCCTTCTCCACCTTCTTGACGAAGTCATTGAAGTGGGCGATCGACAGGGACGCTGCATATACCGGGTCGTGAGCGGCGACAATGGCCATGAGGTCCTTCTTGAACTCCCTCTTGCCCGCTACGACCTTACCCACGGGAGATGTGGTGGTCCAAGCCCCGAAGGGCGTGGCCCCGCTCCTCTGTATCCCGGTGTTCATGTAGCCTTCGTTGTCCAGGCAGACGTACAGCACGTCCTCGTTGCGCTCGGCGGCACCGGACAGCGCTTGGAGACCGATATCGAACGTTCCGCCATCACCGGCCAGCCCTACGACCGTTGAGCTGATGCCGCGCCTCCTCTGCGCCGCCTTCATTCCCGATATCACCGCGCCGGTGTTCTCGAACGCTGTGTAGAGATAGGGAGTGCGGAAGTTGGACGTAGGGTACATGGCGCTGATGACAATGAGACAGCTGGCCGGAACATACACGGTGGTGTTCTCGCCCAGTATGCGCATGATGTTCTTGACCGCGATGGCCATGCCGCAGCCGGCGCAGGCACCGTGCCCGCTGGTGAACATATCATTGGTCGGCATGTCCTTGATCGTGCTCATCTCCTCGTTCATTCCATCTTCCCCCTCAGCCCGTGCCAGGTGACCTGACGCACCTTCTCGCCCTTGGACGCCCTCTCCACGACATCATACATCTGGCGCATGTGGTCCGGGGTCACGTCCCTGCCCCCGATGCCGGCGATATGCCCGGTGACCATCACAGGTACGTTGCACAGGGCCGCCGCCACCTCTGTGTGCACTGGACCGCCGCCGTTGAACGACGCGGAGCGATCGAACACACCCAGCGCCTTCAATCCCTTCGTCGCCTGACAAAGCTCCTTGAACGGGAACGGCCGCATGAAGCGCAGTTTGATCAGACCGGCCTTCTTGCCGTCCTTCCTCAGCTCGTCGACGATGCCTCGGGCCAGCCCGGTGGCCGTCCCCAATGTCAGCATGGCGAACTCGGCGTCCTCCATTTGATAGGTATCGATCAGTCCGCCGTACGAACGGCCGAACGCCTTGGCGAACTCGGCGTCGACCTCCTTGATCACGTCACGTGAATGGTCCACCGCCCTGTCCAGCTGATATCTCATCTCCATGGCGTATTCCGGTGGGACGATGGGGTTGATGAGCATCGGTTCCGCCGGGTCCAGCTTATGAAGAGGCTCGTACTTTGGCAGGAAGCGGTCCACCTCCTCCTGCTCCATGATCTCTACCTTTTCCACCGTATGGGACAGGATGAAACCGTCCAGACATACCATGACCGGCAGCATCACCCGCCTGTCCTCGGCCAGTCGGAACGCCATCAAAATAGCGTCCAGCGCCTCCTGGTTGTCCTCGACGTACATCTGCAGCCAGCCCGAATCGCGCTCGGCCATCGAGTCGTTGTACTCCACCCAGATACCGGCTCCGGCGCCGAGGCTACGGTTGACGTTGACCATGACGATCGGCAGGCGGTTCTGCGGCACGGCATAGATCATCTCGTGCATGAGCGCCAACCCCTGCGACGAAGTGGCGGTGAAGACGCGCACCCCGCCCGCGCTGGCACCGATCCCTATGCTCATGGCCGAGTGCTCGCTCTCCGCGGTGATGAAGTCCGCGTCCATCTCTCCATCGTTGATGAACTCCGCCAGCTGCTCCACGATGAGCGTCTGCGGGGTGATGGGGAAGGCGGGAACGACCTCGGTCCGCGCCAGTTTCGCCCCGTACGCCACGGCGTGATCGGCGCTGATGACCTTGACCTTCATTTCTGTCCCCCCTTTATCATATCTATGGCCTTCACTGGACACACTTGGGCGCATATACCGCAGCCTTTGCAGTAGTTGAGGTCCCAATGCACATGGTCGTCCTCATCGCGTTTGATACATCCTTCGGGGCAGGAGAACCAGCAGCGCAGGCAGCGAACGCACTTCTCCTTGTCATAACGGGGCGTCTGCACCCTCCATGTCCCGGTAAGGTTCTGCCTGGCACCCCCCGGCCCTACCATGACAGCGTCGATGCTGCCTTCGGACAGCGCGGTGCCCATGGGCAGCTGGTCCCAATCCGGCAGCCATTCCCGTTTGGCCTTCAACGGTCGTTTTCCTTTGCATCGGCCGATGACCGTCTGCTCGTACGCCGCCGCGGCCGCTCCGATATTGGCATTTGCGGCGGCCTCGCCGAACTTTTCCCCGAAGCGGTTGCGGATGGCCTTGTTCATGGAGTCCATCGAAACGATGCCAGTGGCCTTGGCCACAGCACCTAATATCGCCGTGTTCACGATGGGCGCCTTGAGAAATTCCAGGGCGATGGACGTGGCGTTCACCGTGGCGCAATCCACCTCGATGCCCAGGTCCAGTTCCATGGGCAGCTTTCTGGTGTTGATGACCGCCTTTCCGTCCTTCTTCATCCCGCGGGCCACCGGTTCGATGTCCAGCAGTGATTCGTCGAGAACGATGAGCAGGTCCGGTTCGTAGACCTGCGACTTTATGCTGATCTTTTTATCATCGATACGGGCGAAGGCCATGACGGGAGCGCCGCGGCGCTCGGCCCCGAAGAACGGGAATGCGTGGGCATGATATCCCTCGATGACCGCCGCCTCGGCCAGCGTCTGCGCCGCCATGACCGCTCCCTGCCCTCCGCGACCGTGGAACCTGACCTCGAACATATGCACCACGAAATGATTCGAGCCAGCCCTATTTAACGCTCGCCATGCGATCGTATGATCGGAGGGTAGAGAAAATAAAAGAAAAGGGTTGAAATAAGGTGTTTGGGCATCACTTGACCATGTCTAGCCAGCTGGCGTACTTGGGGTCATCGCCCACCGCCGCCTTGTGGAAGGACTGTCCGATGCGCCCGGTGATCGGCCCGATGGAGCCGTTGCCTACCAACCGGTTGTCGATCGAGCGTATCGGAGATATCTCCGCTGCGGTCCCGGTCATGAACACCTCGTCGGCCATGTACAGCTCGGAGCGGGTCATGTCCTTCTCCATCACCTCGTATCCGAGGTCGCGCCCGATGGTCATGATGCAGTCCCGGGTTATTCCCTCCAGTATCCCGGCGGACACCGGTGGTGTGAATATCTTCCCGTTCTTCACCATGAACACGTTCTCCCCGGTGCCTTCGGCCACATTTCCCTGGCCGTTGAGCATTAGCGCCTCGTCCGCACCACGCTGGATCGCTTCCAGCTTCGCCAGCACCGAGTTCACATAATGACCGCACACTTTTGCGTTGAGGGCCGCTGCGCCGTTGGAGTACTTCTCCCACGATGACGTCACGATGTTCGCGCCCTGCTCTACCTGGTCCTTGCCCATGTACACCCCCATGTGAGTGCAGATGATGCTGACGTTGGTGCCGAGCTTGCTCGGGTTCAGCCCGATCTTGTATTCTGGGTGTACGCCGTAGAATGCTATCGGCCTCAGGTAATCACCGTCAGGTCCAGCGTGGCGTACCACGTCGCGGCAGGCCTCGCACAGCTCGTCCAAGGTGTATGGCATCTTCATCTGCAATACCTTCGACGAGTTCAGGAACCGCACCATGTGGTCCCGCAAACGGAATATGTTCTTCCCCTGGGATGTGTGGTATACCCTTATGCCCTCGAACACCCCGGTCCCATAATGGAAACCATGGGCCAGCACGTGCACCTTGGCGTCATCCCAATTCACCAGCTTTCCATCCATCCAAATCTTGTTCTTCATGGTATCAACCTCAAATGGCGTTTACCGCCCTTATGAACTTCTCGGGTTTCGTGTCCAGCAACATCTTCTCCACCTCGTTGATGGAGCCTATGAGCCTTGCCTTTCCAAAGGAATTGCTGACCAGGGCATAAGCTTCCTGCCGGGTCTCATCGACCAGTTCGACCTGGATTATGTCCTGCAGACGCTGCAGGCTGTCCACGGCCCACTCCGCCTGTTTGCGATCGGACACGCTAAGTACCACGCGGGACTTGCCAGGTATCTCGCACTTACCAACAACGATGGTGTCAACGTTGATCTTCCGTCGGGTGAACTCACCCATGATCCTCTGCATGACCCCGAACTCGTCGTTAACGACCATCGATATGACTTCCATTCAATTCACCTGTCTCATTTCTTCTTGCCTTTTATGGGCATCTGGTAATTGCGCACGGTGTGCTCCTTCTTTATCGGAGTATAATAACCCTCGTCGTCCCTTCCGTTGTCCTTTTGTGTGCCAGGATACTTTGGGGTCGAGAGCCATGGCAGCTCATGGCATTCGCTACCGGTGATCACTTTCTTCGGGCGGCGCACTTCTCCCTGCGCCAGACCGAGGACCATCAGACCAAGGACCGCATTTACTCTCATTCATCACACCTACATACAATGACCGGAAAAGCCAGGTAGCTCTTCCTTTCAGACACCCAAGACGCGCTGGACCAGAACAATGTCGGTTGAATTTCCGAGCGCATACACAACCGTTTGTATTTCTGAGTTCGTATTTAAGGGTTGTCGTGATAGTGCTTGTCATACCACTTGGCATATTTGGCGCGCCGTTCCATAATTTTAAACTGTTTCTGGTAATAAAAAAGAAGATGGGTGCGGCCTAAGGCCGCACCTGTTGCGGAAAAGGTTGGACCGGGCGGGGACATCACTTGTCCGTTGTTTGCTTCGTCTGCGACTTCTCCTTGACCATCTGGGCCATCCAGGTGGTGAAAAGTCCCATGGCGCCACCCTGATCTCCATCGCCACTTTGCACGACGATGTCGGGCACGATCTTGACCTTGCCTGTGGCCACCTCCTCCATCATCTTGATGGTGGCGGTGGCGTTTGCGCCTAGCACTTCCGCCTGGGCGGCGTAGGCGTCGGCGACACCTTTACCTACCTCGCGCTGGGCGTAGGCGTTACCATCGGCCACGGTCTTGATCTTGTAGCTCTCACCATCGGCGGTGATCTTGTTGTAGTCCCTGTCACCGGCGGCCTGCTGACGCTTGGCGTTGGCTTTGGACTCCTCTATCTGGATTGACAGAGCCGCGGCCACGACCTCAGGCTGCTTGTCGGCGTTGGCAGCCTTGGACGTGACCTCGATCCTCTTCTCCTGGGCCATTGCCTCCTGCTCGTACTGCTGTTGCTGCTGGAGCGCTATTTCCCTCTTGGTCTGTGTGTCTAGCAGTGCCTGGTCCACCTTGATGTAGGCGATGAGCAAGTTCTGCGCCTCGACGTGGTAGATGGCGAACTCCGCCTGGGCCTTGTCGAGGGCCATGCGCTGCAGCTCCGTCCTTCCCTGGATGAAGCGGATGGCCTTCTCCTCTCCGGCCTTGTTGCGGAAGGAGGAGTCGATGAGCGGATGGACTATCTGTTCGATCAGGTTCTTGACGGAACCGAACCTGGCGATTATGAAGGCAGCGTTCTGTGGTCGAATGCGGATGATCATCCTGACATCCACGTCCAGCTGGAAACCGTCGACCGATGTCACGCGCAATTGCGAGAACCGGAAGAACTCGGTCGCCTTGTCGTTGTCCGCTTCATCGTCGGGCTCCGGCGGGGCTATTAGTGTCTGCTTCCCGTCGATGACCATGGGCGTCTCGTGCTGCGCCCTGGAGTTCACACCGGACGCCCAGTCGATGGTGACCGCGGACGTCGGAACGAGGTATGCGGTGAAGGCCAATGGGTTCAGGTTGTACTTACCCGGGGCGATCGGCTCCTTCCAGATGCCTCTCATGTTCTTGTCGAGTATCAGAAGCGACTCCGCCTCCTCGTGCACCGGCTGGTTTATGGCCACAGGCCCAGCGGGCCCGGGAGCTCCTACGTTGGGGATGGGTGATCCTTCCTTGATCTCCAGGTCGAGACCGACGTTGGAACGGAGGATGGCGACGTATCCAGGCGGGACCTCGGCCACGTCGTATATGCCCACCTTGAACAGCAGCGGGTTGATGTAATAGCGCCCGGGCTGCAGGGTGTCCAGCTGGGGGCCCCTGTGGCCACAGCTGTCCAGGAAGGCCTGCCCGTCCTGGAAGTACTGGTTGTCCCTTGCCTTGGTATAATACGCGGTCGGCGCGTCCAGCGGCCTCGGGGACACTATGTAGCCGGACTGAAGGGGCAGACCGTCGTTGGCAATGACCACACCTATCTTCTCCGGCGGTATCTCGGTTATCTTGGCCTTGACTATCTTGAAGGCGTAGGTGTTTATCCTGTACGTACCTGGTCTAAGGATGCTCACCTGAGGGCCTTTCATGCCCCCGTTGTCCAGGAACATCTTGGCGTCCTGGAAGTGATTGCACGGCACCTCATCACCGAGCAACCTCCCGCTGGGGATGGAGATACCATCGATGGACTCGACTATCCCCACCTCGGTCGGGGTGATCTCGGTGACCGACTCTTTCGCTATCTTCCATATGATAGGGATCCTCCAGTAGAGACCGGGCATCAATATGTTGGCCTGGACACCGACCTCGCCGTTCCTGGCCACTACCTGGCCTTGCGGCATCGTTCTGCCCAGCATCTTCTTGTACAGTATTCCGACCTCATCATCGCCGATGAGACGGAAACCGAGCAAGGCGAAGGCACCCAGTACCAATAGTACCAAAATCATGATCAGAAATAGATCCATTTGTTCTTGACCTCCCCTTTTTTCATTTATCCTTACGTACGCTTGTACGATTGCTCGACGTTGTTATATTCTGAGATATTAAGCTATTCGGAGCTGGTCTAAATTTGATAATCGTTGGCGAGCGCCTTCTCTGATAAGAAAGGCGATCGATGAAGTTATGGAGACGACTCGATCTGGATATGACCTATTCCTAGTGGTGACTAAGGCGTGTCACCGTAGGAATGAAGTCCGAAGGTATGCCCGGGTCCAAGAATATGACCTTATCGGCCATCTCCCTGGCGAACCCCATCTCATGTGTCACCACGACCATGGTCATGCCTGACACAGCCAACTTTTTCATGACCTCCAGGACCTCCCCGATGAGCTCGGGGTCCAGCGCTAACGTCGGTTCGTCGAAAAGAATGCCCTTGGGGTCCATGGCCAGCGCACGAGCGATGGCCACGCGTTGCTGCTGCCCTCCGGACAGTTCTCCGGGATAGGAATCGGCCTTGTCCCTGAGACCGACCTTGTCCAGGGTCTTGAGCGCGATCTCGTCGGCCTCCGACCTCTTCATCTTCTTGATCTTTCCTTATCATAAAACATCAGTATAAGACCGGGTCAGTATCGACCGTTAAAATGGATATCTTACCTATCCCGCAGACGGTTCCAGACATCTATGAGAGCGTCCGCGGAATCCCTCTCCACATCCTCGGCCACCCATATCAGCATGTCCGCCATCTTCTTGGGGTCAGCGATGGTGACCGTCATTCCAGCATCCTTTACTATGAGCACCATGCCGGCCGCGGACAGGCGCTTCAGATGATAGGACAGCGTAGACTTGGAGATGCCCAGGGCGGATTGGAGGTTCTTGAAGCTTATCATTCCCTTGTCCAGAACGTACATTAGCAGCGCCCGTGTGGAACGATTTCGCAGATGGGAGATCATCCGACGATCGGTGAGAACGAACCCGTCCGAAGGGAAGTAACGTTCATGATTGCCCTCGTCCTCCTTGTGTACCAGCCCCGCTTCGGTGAGGAGCCTCAGATGATAGGTGAGGACCCCTACCTGCAGACCCGATTCCCTCTCTATCTCCCTCATGAACGTCCCTGGCCTGGAACGGATGATGTCGAATATCCTTCGGCGGTTCTCCAGGTCGAGGATCCCGTCCAAAAAGCATCATCCCTTGAGGAGCGCCAGGTAGTTCGCACCGATGATGAGAAGAAGGAGAAGCACGACCGTGTTGGGTATCTGCCACATCATATCATCGATGAACTCCCCAGTGAGCGCCAGTGCAGATAGGGCGGTGAAGCCGAGGAACGATATGAACACCCAGACCATTCTCCTGCCGCCAGCCTTCCTACATGCCTGCACGCTCACCAAGGTCATGATGATGCTGAGGCCGAGAAGGACCATCCTCAAGGCCATGTCCAAAGAATCCATGCTTAGCTCATTCCATCCGTGGGGATAAGTCGGTTACGGTACAATCATCGAACATGACGTTCGACCTTGATGGGCGGACTGTTCGACGAACGAACCAGTCAGTTCGATGAGCGTACCAAAACGATAATGACCTTCGCCCTGAGATCGAGCATATAGGTGAAAAAATGAGAACGAGTAAGATCTTCGGTCTGATCCTAGGCGGGATGCTCCTGCTCTCGGCCTTGGCCATGGTAGCCTCCCCAGTGCTGGCAGATGGCAATGGCGCAGGGAACGGCAACGGGAACGGATCGGAGGGTAGCGGAGAACAGAGCTCCGATTCCGGTAACGGTGTGAACGCTGAGACCTATCAGAAGGCCTCGGGCAACTCACTCTTAGGTAAGATGGGCTACAGTTACGGACATGGGCAAGGAGGGTTCGTGTTCTACGACCTGGACGAGGATACGGGCATCATCACCGATTACGGCCTGAACACCTCTTACGGCGAGAAGGTGCTCATTTCGAACATAACCGTGGACGGGTTCGTTCCTGAAAGCGTCAGGACCACTGGCTCCGTGGCCAAGATCGTCGATGGCGATACCGTGGTCATGGTCCATGATAATCCGACCGGTATGTACCATCTGTTCGTGAACGACAGCACTAACGTCACCATCGTCCTGGCCGGGGACATAGTCGTGACTGAGCAGAAGGTATTGAACGAATCCTGCGATATGACGTACCAGTTGGTCATCTCTGACGGCAATGTCACCGGTATGATCGCTTCGGAGGACCCGTTCATGGTCACGGAGAACGGTACCGTCATCGAATGCACCGTGACCGAGGACCTGATGGTGCGCTTCCTGCCCCAGACGGCTCATCGCCACCAATGGCTGGAGACGGCGTTGATGTATGCGGTGCAGAACGGTTCCGTGGGAGCTGAGGTCACCGTGATGGCCGACGATGAAGAGAGCGTCTATGATGTCATGTGCTACCGGAACGAACTGCAGGTGCAGGTCCAGCAGGTGACGCAGAACAAGCTGCAGATGAGCATCGGCGGCCAGAACCAACAGGGCTGCCTGCTGCTGATCAACACCGACTCAGGTACCATGGACATGACCCAGGACAGGCTTCGGGTCTGCATCGACGGCACCGAGATCTCAGAGGCCGATGATGCATTGGAACTGATGTATGGGCAGCCGGACGAGGCCTGCTACGTCATAGTGGAGGACGAGGGGGTCCAGCAGATGCTTGTGTATCTGCCGGCGGACACCGTCGGTGCCATCACCGTAGAGGGAGTGGATGAGCTCTCCGATCTGTTCAGCCCCATCGGTCTGGCCATGATGATCGGCGCGGTCGGACTAGTAGCTGTCGCCGGCATAGTGGTGTTCAGGAAACGATGATGAGCCCCTCTCAAAACCCCTTCCAAACCTTTTAAAATACCTCTTTACCGTTTCTCGATCTCCTTGGTGCTCTCCACCACCTGCCATACCGCCCTATCTCCCTTGTCCAGGCGGACGTGGAGAGCGGCATAGACGCGGGCGAAGGCTTCCAAGGACATGGCCCATGCCATTTTGATAGGATGGGAGGCGTTGTCCTTCAGGAAGCTGAGATATGCGTTGATGAGGAAGCGCTTGTCCCAGGTCGGTATGTCGTAATCGAACCAGCGCTTCATGTACCGTTCACCGATGTTGACCCTGGTACGCTGAATGAAGAAGTCGCGCACCGTGGTCGGGCCGCGGTTGTATATCATGGCGTTCGGCTCGTACCTGATCTTATAACCTTTCTTCTCCAGGTCCCGGCGGATGAGGTCCTCATCGCTTCCCATGCCGGTGGGTATGCCTTGCTTCATATTCCTGAAAGCAACGATCTCCCCCACTTTGGGATGGATGAGCGATAGACGGTGATGCATGTCCCACAGCATGTGCACGGCGAAGCCCATGAACGTCCCCTTGTAGTTCACCGGCACTGGATGCCCGCCGACCATGCCCGTGGTCGGGTCTTTGAAATGCTCGGCCATGAGGTCGAACGTATCATCCTTCATGACGTTGTCAGCGTTCGCCAGGAACAGCACATCGCCCTTGGCCTCGTTGATGAAGGCGTTCACCGCGGAGTTCTTGCCCTCCCTCTTCTCCTGACGGATGAGGCGCACCCTTGGGTCCGCGTTCCGGGAGTATTCGAGCACGATCTCGTCCGTGCGGTCGGTGCTACCGCTGGACACCACCAGCATCTCGATGAGCTCCTTACCGTGCAAGGACTGTGATGTTAGGGACTGGAGGCACTTCAATACGTTCTTCTCTTCGTTGTAGGCGCAGACCCCTGCGGAGATGGTCAGCATCGGATGGGAATGGAACCCCGTTCAATTATTTCATATTTCATGAGGATCGACCCACATCGTCCCTTTTTTTGGCCAAAGGTTATATATGTCCCACAAATTTGACTTAAGGGTGGGATGCCTGATGGGCACGTATGAAGGTCTGACGGTCATTTTGCCCACCTTCAACGAGGGAGGGAACATACAGTGCATGCTGGATGCCCTCACATCACAGTATCCTGGGGTCTCTGTCATTGTTGCCGACGACAACTCGAACGACGGGACCCCTGAGATCGTTCAGGAATTTTCATCCAAGGACCCGCGCGTCAAGCTATTGACCCGCGACCCGGCCGACCGCGGGCTCACGGCGAGCATCATGGAAGGCATTATGAACGTCCGCACGGAGCACTTCGTGGTCATGGACGCAGATTTCCAGCATCCGCCGGAGTCCGTTGGCGACCTCTACGCCCAGTTGCGCTCAGGGACACAGATGGTCGTCGGGGTCAGGAAGGACAAGGACGAGCTGAGCTTCGGACGCATGCTCGCCTCTTGGGGTGCCCATACTCTTGCCAGGACATATCTGACCGTTATGAGACGGTCATGCTCCCATGATACCATGAGCGGGTTCTTCGGCGGCCGTACCGATATGTGCCAGGACGTTATAGCAAAGAACGGGCAGAGGTTCGAGCGGGCCGGTTTCAAGGTCCTATTCGACCTGCTCAAGTTCCTACCGAGGGACATCAATGTGGTCGAGGTGAGCTTCGATTTCAATACCCGCCGCAGCGGGGTATCTAAGCTGTCATCGCGCGTCATCCTTTCAATATTGAGGCAATGCGGCGTAGCGGGTAAGTTCGCTGCACTGGCCGTGAACTTCCTGCTGATCAACATGCTGGGCAGGTTCCTGTCCGCGTTAGGACTTGGATTGGCGTTCACCTTCTGGGTCATGGGCCCGCTCGACGTCGGTTATGGCGACGAGCTGGTCACATCGACGGTATTGGCGTTCGTCCTGGCCATGGCCTATCTGGTCGTGGCGAACAAATATCTGCTCACCCATGGAAGGCGTGAGGGAATGGTGCTGGGCGTAAAGCTGGTCTTCACGGCTTTCTCAGGATACCTGGTCAATCTGTACATATTCTATATGGCATTCTCCTCGCCGATATCGGTGCAGACCTGGCCCATGTTCCTTGGCTTTGGCATCGCCTATCTCTGGAACGCTGTGAGCAGCGCCCTGCCTGAGAAATGACGTTCAGGACCTTTGGGTTGCCCAGTATTTCAATGAACTCACGAACCCCTTTATAAAAAACTTCAGTG
Organism: Methanomassiliicoccales archaeon; assembly: GCA_028682895.1. GTDB lineage: Archaea > Thermoplasmatota > Thermoplasmata > Methanomassiliicoccales > UBA472 > UBA472. The sequence continues at coordinate 43,959 of JAJRAK010000025.1, read as the reverse complement.
CACCCTTCTCCCCTTGCATGATTATCAGCAAGAAGAAGTAGGGCATCCTTATGGTAACTTGCCCTATCAGGCAGGTGACTAGGCGCGCTCCTTTGAAACGCTTGCCCAATAATATCATCATGTTCCTGCCGCAGAAGTAAGAACGGTACGGCGTCATGGTATTGGAACCAGCCACACCTGTTGATGTTGATACCTTATGCTCCGCGGCGACGCTCGGGATGACCCAGGAGGCCCATCCTTCGTCCATTGCCTTGAGACAGAAGTCCAGGTCCTCCGAGTATATTTCATAGTCCGGATCGAAGAGACCGAGCTTTCTAAACACCTCGGTCCTGACCATCATGATGCAGCCAGTGATGAACTCGACCTTCTTATCATCATTCTTGCCGTCATCGTGTTTGTCCATATACGGATGGCTGGGATAGCCCAGGAACCGATTGAAGTGGCCTCCTTTGAACCAGACGATGTCGCCACTGCCGTAGTAAAATATTTTCGGACCGACGATACCAGCGTCGGAGTGACGTTCCATCCCATAGAGAAGTCCAGAGACCATGCCAGGGTGGGCGATGGCATCATTGTTGATCGTCATCACATACTCCGCCCCCTTATTCAAGGCCAGAGTGATGCCGGCGTTGACCCCTTTTACGTAGCCTAGGTTCTCACTGTTCTCAATTATATCGAGATCAGGATACTTTTCTCGAAAAAGCGCTACGGAACCGTCATGAGAGCCGTTGTCCACCACGATGATTCCAGTGCCCGGATTTCCCTCCAATATAGATGAGATACATTCCAAGGTGTCCTGTCCCCGGTTCCAATTGACGGTGACAGCTATGACCTTGGGACCGGACGACATCGGCTGTCGATATGGAAACCTGCTATAAATCTAATCCTCGATGCCTTTCCTACAAAGTATTAACTGCCCACACCATCAATAGAAAAGCGATGTCCTACAAGCAATTCGATGTCTACGTGCAGGACCGCCCAGGGGAGGTCCACCGGGTGGCAGAGGCCTTGGCCCATCACGCCGTGAACATCCGCGGTATCGCCACGGGCGTCGGCGGGAAGGCTGGTGTGCGCATAATCACCGATGACGACAGCAGCGCCCGTGCAGCTTTGAACGGGGCGCAGCTGGAGTTCACCGAGGAAGACGTCCTGATCGTCTCCATGCCGGACCGCCCCGGGGAGCTGGCCAAGCTGACCAAGAGATTGTCCCGGGGAGGTGTGAACATCAACTCGCTGTTCATGCTCGGGGCCAGGACACAACTGGAAGAGGTGGCGATCACAGTCGACTGCATAGAGGAAGCCAAGAAGCTACTTGACTTTTCCTAGGAACGGTGGCGGCTGGCCCATCCCCTCTCGAACCCTTTGAGGGATATCACCACTATCGCCAGCAGTATCAGGCCGCCCCCTGCGATGGTATAGCTGTCCGGCCTCTCCCCTAACAAAAGGAAGGAGAACAGCAGGCCGAACACCATCTCCACCAGAAGGATTATCGAGGTGGTGGTCGCCCCCAGGGACTTGAGCCCCATGTTGTACAGCAGGAAGGCTATGGTCGTACAGAAGATGCCGGAATAGGCCCCCAGCGCCACTCCGCTGGTGTTCATGGAAAAGTCAGCGACCAGTGGCATGCTCATGGGGATGGCCAGTATGGCGGTCATCATGATCATGGCGCAGGTCAGGTGCAGCAGGGAATAACCCTTCTTCAGCTCCCGGGTGGTGAAGACTATGTAGAAGGCCCAGGCGACCCCGGCGATGAACACCAGAAGGTTTCCTATGAACGAGCCTCCGCCCAGGTTGCCCAGGCTTCCCTTGGTGGCCACGAACGTGACCCCGACCATGCCCAGCACCAGTCCGGCGACTATGCGGCGGTTCAATCTCTCCTTGAGTATGAAGGCCGCCATGAAGGCCACGATGACGACGTTGATGTCCACCAACAGAACGGTATTGGTGGCCGTCGTCGTGGTGAGACCTACGTTCTGAAGTATCAATCCGGCAGCGTTCATGAGGGCCACGAACCACAGCCATTTGTTCTTGAACAGGGAGCTGTCGAAGTCCTTCATAAGAAGGAAAGGCACCACGGACAGGGCGGAGAAGGCGGACCTCAGTATGGTGAACAGGTAGGGGTCCATTCCCTCCACGCCCAGCTTCCCGGTGACGAACGAGGTGCCCCATATCATTCCTGCCAGTATCAGCAGGGCCTTTGTGCGGGATGGGGTCTCGGTCATGTCAGGAGAGAATGTGTCCCCGTCGATTTATCTTAAACGGATGTTCCCGCTTCCACACTGAGGCTATCGGCGATAGTGCCTGGAGCGACCTTGGCGCCGTCCCCGAGGACGCAGTTGGAGAGCACGACCCCGGAGCCGCTCTGGCATCCTTCACCGATCACGCAATCTCGCATCGCTGCCCCTTCGCCGATGATGACGTCGCTGAGCAACAGACATCCTTCCAGGGACGTGCATTTACCGATGACGCAGCCGGGACCGATCACGCTCTTCCGGACGTTGCTGCCGGACGCTATCACACCTTTTCCAAAGAAGACGGGGCCTTCGACGGACGCTCCCGCCGGTACGTCGCCTGCCACCGGACCGCGCTCCGTCCGGACGCCGCGCCGCGCGGCCATGTCGATATTGGCCTGTAACAGGTCGGACGGCCGCCCTATGTCCTTCCAGTATCCGCGGAGCGGTTCCGCGTAGAGACCGCGGCCTCTCTGCAGCATATCCATGTACAGGTTCTTGGAGAAGTCGTACTTCTGCCCGGCCGGAATGAGGTCCAGCACCTCCCGCTCGAGCACGTACGTGCCGGCATTGATCACGTGGGAGAACACCTCCTCGGTACGGGGCTTCTCCTTGAACCGTTCGATGCGACCGTCCGCCGCCACCCCGACGATGCCGAACTGCTCCGGGCGATCGACCTCGGTCAGCCCCATGGTGGCCTCCGCCCCTTTCCGGACGTGGAAATCGATCAGTGCCCCCAGGTCCGCGTCCGTCAGTGTGTCGCCGCTCCCTACGACGAACGTGCCTTTCAGGCGGTCCTGCAACAGCTTCACCGCCCCGGCGGTGCCCATAGGCTCCTTTTCGTAAGCGAGCTCGATGTCCACGCCGAAGCGTTCGCCATTCCCGAGCACGCGCGACACGTCCTCGGAACGGTATCCGCAGGCCAGGAATATCTGCTCCACGCCCGCCTGGGCCAGGGAGGTTATCACATACTCGATGCACGGCACTCCCAGGACCGGTAGCAGCGGCTTCGGCCTCGTGGTCGTCAACGGGCGCAGCCTGGTCCCCTCTCCCCCGGCCAGTATCACTGCTTGCTTTACCTTCCCTCTCATCACAGCACCTCACTCGAACAACTTGATGACGTTGCGGTCCTTCCTCGCCCCGATGGCATCGGACACTGGCTGGCACTTGCTGCGCAGCATATGGACGATAGGCCGCACGTCCTCCCCGGACAGCGCCTCGAAGTTCGCCATTCCCTTGGCTATGACTAGGTCCGCCCGGTCCAACGCTTCTTTTAGTTCCCGTGGTGCGAGGTCCAGGTCCATGCCCACGGCGAACACCCCGGTGGTCAGGCATTCGTCCAGCACCTTGTCGACGCCGGATATTGCTAGATCGTTCCACGTCGCGTCGGTTATTATTGGCTCCCCTTTCACAACGCCCACGACGCGCAGGCCCATGGCCTTCAGTTCCTTCAACAGCGGAAGGTCCAGTACGATCTCGCCGCAGTTGTCGAAGAGGTATACGACCTCCTTCGAGCTGAGCAGCAGCGCCCTCATCCTTTCGATGTCGTTCGGCTCTGGAACCTCCTTAATAAGAACGTCGAACGTATGGCGCAGTTCGTTGGGGTCCTTTAGGTCGCCCACGCCAAAGTCCATGACGTTGCCAGCGATGCTGACCAAGCATGCTGCCAGCAGACGGTCCTGGGACGCGTCGACGATCTCCTGCGCCCTTGGCAGCAATGAGGCGGCCACATCGTTGGCCTGTGATTTCAGGTCAGCATATGGGTCGGCCCCCAGAATGTCGTAGCACAATCGGTGCACCTTGGTGGCCAGCTTTGCCGAGCTTATGCCTGGCTCCCAGCCCTCCCCGACCATGCGCACGCAGGACGACATGACCTGGACCTCTTTCGATGGGTCGACCAGCCTGGTCTGGAACAATATGCGGCGCAGCAGGCATGGGGCGCACTCGGCAGAGAAATCCATGAGCGGAAAAGAGAGGTGGCGCTATTATTCCTTTCGTTCGCCGATGCAAAGTTAATATCAAGAGAATCGATTGGTGGTACCGATACTCATGGCCGATTCAGTATTACTCCGAGTGGCGAAGGCCCAGGCACAATCCGAGGTCGGACTGGGAAGGGCGCGCCTGGATATGAAGACCAGGAAGGAGCTTGGAGTGGAGGTCGGCGATGCTGTTGAGATCACCGGCAAGAAACTAACCGCGGCCAGGGTGTTCCGGGCCCACCAGGAGGACGAGGGCAAGGACATCATCCGCATAGACGGGATGATCCGGTCCAATGCCGGTGTCTCCATCGGAGAGCGTGTGACCGTGTCACGGGCAGACCCTCAGCCGGCCAGCAAGGTCGTGCTGGTGCCCAAGATCCCGGGAGGAAAGCGCATCACCTTCGGCGCGGGCGTTGACGACCTTTTCCGAAAGGGACTGATCGGAAGGCCGATGGTGAAGGGGGACGAGTTCATCGTGCCCAACTTCGCCCTGGGCGGGAGCATCACCCCGTTCAAGGTGTTCTCGACGCAGCCGTCAGGGGTCGTCGTCGTGGCGGACCACACGGAGATGGTGGTCAAGACCGAGGCCACGCAGATGAAGGACACGTTCTCCCCGTCCGTGACCTACGATGACATAGGCGGGCTGGAGGACGTCCTGCAGCGCATCCGGGAGATGATCGAGCTGCCGTTGAAGCATCCGGAGCTCTTCGACCGTCTGGGCATCGACCCGCCCAAGGGCGTGCTCCTCTACGGGCCACCGGGAACGGGAAAGACCCTTTTGGCCAAGGCGGTGGCGAACGAATCGGGCGCATCGTTCTATTCCATCCAAGGCCCGGAGATCATGTCCAAGTACTACGGGCAGAGCGAGGAGAAGTTGCGCGAGAAGTTCGAGGAGGCGCATAAGAACGCCCCCTCCATCATATTCATCGATGAGATAGATTCGATAGCTCCCAAGCGGGAGAACGTGACCGGAGAGGTGGAGCGCCGCGTGGTCGCCCAGCTCCTCACGCTCATGGACGGCATGTCCGACCGGGGACAGGTAATTGTGATCGGTGCCACCAACCGGCAGCAGGCCATGGACCCGGCCCTGCGCCGCCCTGGACGTTTTGACAGGGAGATAGAGGTGGGCGTCCCGTCCTTCCTGGGAAGGAAGGAGATACTGCAGATACACACCCGCGGCATGCCGCTGGGCGATGATGTCAGCCTGGACCGTTACGCCCAGGTGACCCACGGTTTCGCCGGGGCGGACCTGGCGGCCCTGGCGCGCGAGGCGGCCATGAAGTGCCTGGCCAGGTTCATGCCCAATCTTGAGCTGGACAGGGCGATACCGGTGGAGATCCTCTCCCAGATGAAGGTGACTGCCTCCGATTTCGACAACGCGTTAAAAGAGATTGAGCCCTCCGCCATGCGAGAGGTGCTGGTGGAGATCCCCACCGTCGCCTGGACCGACGTGGGCGGTCTGGACGAGGTAAAGCAGCAGCTGCGCGAGGTGGTGGAGATGCCCATCGAGGACCCGGACGCGTTCAAGCGCCTGGGCGTACGTCCGTCGCAGGGCGTGCTCCTGTATGGACCGCCTGGAACTGGAAAAACGATGCTGGCCAAGGCCGTCGCTAACGAATCGAAGGCGAACTTCATATCGATAAAGGGCCCGGAGATCATGTCCAAATGGCTGGGCGAGAGCGAAAGGGCCGTCCGTGATATTTTCAAGAAGGCGAGGCAGGTCGCCCCGGCCATAATATTCTTGGACGAGATAGATTCCATAGCGCCGAAGCGCGGATGGAGCGAGGGGTCGCGCGCCACCGAGACCGTCGTAAATCAATTGCTCACCTCCATGGACGGCCTTGCCTCCAGGGGAGGGGTGACGGTCATCGCCGCCACCAACCGTCCGGACATAATCGATCCGGCGCTGCTTCGCCCGGGTCGTTTCGACCGATTGATACTCGTACCGGTCCCGGACGCCCCAAGCCGGAAGGCGATACTGCAGGTGCATACGAAGAGCATGCCTCTCAAGGATGTGAACCTGGACGATCTGGTGTCTCGCAGCGAGGGTTTCGTGGGCGCGGACCTGGAGAACCTGTGCCGGGAAGCGGCCATGATAGCTCTGCGCCTGGACAAGAACTGTATCGTGGTGGAGATGAGGCATTTCGACGCCGCGTTCAAGACGGTGAAACCGTCTGTGGACAAGGAGTCGGTCAAGCAGTATGATGCTATGAGCAAGAACTTGCACAAGGCCTGGGCCGGCAGGGACGACCTGGGCATATTCAGGTAAAGGTGTCGTGATGGTCAAGGTCATTAAGCCCAGGGCGGACGATAAGAAGGTCCAGACGAAGAAGGTACCAGTGAAGGTGGAGAAGAAGGAGCCGTTGGACCCCCGGACGGAAAGCATGCGCATGCTGGCCAAGTTCTACATGGGGGAGATGGACCTCAAGATGAAGGAGAAGCAGATGCTCATAGCCCAGGGCAAGGAAGGGCCGGTCTGGATGGCCGCCCTGGAGCTGCTGAAGGACCGGGTCATCAAGACGGAGGACCCTGACCTGAGGTTGAAGATGTATCAGGCCATGGTGGAGCTGCTGGCCTCGCTGGGACAGAAGGAGGACCTGCAGGTCATCCAGGAGATAATCGCCCGCATCAACCTGAAGGGGTTCAAGGAGATGGGGTTCGAGCGTGTGGAGATCGAGTGCGACGATGGCGCATGCCCGGCCTGCCGCAAGATGGCGGGAAAGAAGATGACGATAGAGGAGGCGACGAACACGATGCCCCTGCCCTGCAAAGAGTGCAGCACCAAGAAGGACGAGGTCCAGGGCTACTGCCGCTGCCGCTATTTCGCCGTGTTCTGAGCGTCCAGGTCAGATTTCCATAAATCTATAAATACGCTCAATCTCATGCGATAGTCAATTAGGCCATCTGTTTGGGGTGCGCAAATGAGGAAGTTCATAACCGAGCTGAAAGGGAAGACGGTCATGACCAACGACGGTCAGATTTTGGGCATGATAGACAATTTCGTAGTGGACACCGTCACCGGCGAGATAAACCACGTTCTGGTGGTCCCGGCCGAGGAGATAGACAGCCGGCTGTTCCGCACCGACAGCCACGGGCGTCTGGTGCTCCCGTTCAGCGAGATGAAGGACGTTCGTGACGTGGTCGTCATGAGCATCTCCCGCTGATCTGAAACCCCATTTTTTTAAAAAAAAGGCGCCGGGTTCGCGGCGCCATCGTTCTCATTTCTTCGCCGGCACCCTGGTCCTGTCCAGGCCGCCCTGCGCCTCACGGAAGCCTGGGGACCTCTCAAGTGCGTCCTGGTAGAGGGAGAAGGCCCACCTGTACTGCTTCTCACCCTCGGCGATGACGCCGAGCATGTACAGCACGTCCGCCTCCTCCTCGATCTTCAATGCTGAGGTGAGGCATCCCTTGGCCGCCTCCACATCGCCCATGACCATGTACAGGTTGCTCAGGTTGAGCAGGTACTCCGGCCGCTTGTCCTCGTCCACCGCCGCCTTGAACACCTCCTTGGAGCGCACGTAGTCGCCCGAGGCCATCAAGGTGCAGCCAATGTTGTTCATGGCGTCCGAGTAATGGGGGTCGACCTCCATGGCCAGCTCCATCATGTGTATCGCCTGGTCGTAATCGTACTCGCCCATGAAGCGCATGCAGACGCCCATGCTGTTCAGCGCCTCCGGGAACGCCGGGAACTCGGTGAGGATCAGCTTCAGCAGCTTTGATGCGTCACGGTAACGGGACATGCGCATGAGCGCCAGCGCCTTGGCGTGCCTGACCGTGACCGGCGCCCCTTTGATGTCGAGACGGGAGAGCTCGGAGTACTCGCGGTCCTCCAGCATCTCCAGCGCCTGACGGGAGCGGGCCTCGTCGCAATCCATTGCGCTTTTCAGAAGGCGCGACCCTTCGCCGCCGTAGCGGTGGAACAGCGCCTCCAGGTCCAGAATGGTCCTGACGTCCTGCGGGGCGTGCCGCAGCGCCTCCTTCAATGAATCGGCCGCTTCCTCGTTGCGGCCCATGACGATCAGCGCCCTGGCCTTGAGCCGGAGCAGCTCGGGATGGGGCAGCTCCTTGAGCGCTAATTCGATAAGATGGACCGCCTTCTCCCTCTCGCCGCCTGCCAGCAGCAGGCTGGCCTCCTGCAGCGCCCGGTCCTCGCGCTCCGAGGGGAGGGCGGGCAAAGCGATCTCGAACGGCCAAACATGCCTCTTCCGCGGTGCATCTTCGAAGACCTCGGCCGGCATGGGAACGACCGGCGGCGTGATGGCCTCCTCCGTCACCTGTAGCTTGCCGGGAGCGCTCAGCACCTCCAGCGCCTTGGCCTCTTCCTTCACTTCGACCGGAAGGGACGGCCCGGGAATGTTCTGCAGCTCACCTGGTTCGTCCGGGACCACCAATGATGTCGTCCCCTCCTTCACCTCGACCGGAAGGGAAGGCTCGGGCACGGTCTGCAGCTCGCCAGGTTCCTCGATCTCCTGCAGGGCGACCTCTTCAGGAACGGTCGCGGGCAGGACGGCGGCCTCCTCCATCGTTCCATCGGGGCCCTCTTCGGACGTCGGTGCCTCGGCCTCCTCGACGCATCCCTGCTGAACGGCCTCGCTCAGGGTTCGGCCGTCAGCGGACGTTTCCTCTAGCGAGTCTATGTGCATCAGCTCGGCCAGGGCCGCCCTTTCCTGTCTGACCATCTCCTGGGACGGGTCGAGATAGAGGGAGCGGTCCAGCGCGGTCAGCGCATCCTCGTTCTCCCCCAGGTCCCTGAGGCAGCTGCCCAGGTGCGCCCATATGTCAGCGCGCGAGTCGACCAGGCGGAGCACGTCCTTCCATACGTCCACGGCCTCTGCCAGAGCGCCTTTGTCCTCCAGCAGCAGGGCGATATTGATGAGAGGGTCGGCGAAGTTACGGTCCAGGACGCTCGATTTCTCGAACGATGCCTGCGCCTCCGATTGACGATTCATCGACTTCAGAACCAGACCGCGGTTGTTCCATCCGCGCGGTTCCTTGGGATAGCGCTGGACCATGTCGTTGAACACTTTGAGCGCCCATTCGTAGCGCCCCATCTCGTACAGCGTCGCCCCCTTGTTCAGCAAGGCGGGCGAGTGAGCGGGGTTAATGCGCAGCACGTTGTCGTAGGCGGTCAACTCCTTTTCCTTGTCGTCCAGCCTGTTCTGTATCAGGGCGATGACGAACCATGTGCCAGCGTCGCCGGGACGCAGCTCGGCGGCGCGCGTCGCCGATGCCAAAGCATCGGAGGCCCGTCCCATCTCCAACAGGATGCTGGCCTTTTTCTGCCAGAGAGTATCGTAAAGCGGTTTGATCTCCAGCGCCAGGCCGAGGGCCTTCACTGCCCCGGCCAGGTCTCCCTTTGCCTTCCGCTCGTCGGCCTCCTCCACCAGGGCCTCGAGCTTGCCCACGGACGGGAGGCATGACTCCCCGCGGTCCTCCAGCACCTTCAGGTCCTCCTTGGCCTGCAGCTGCTGGTCAAGGCCGTACTTCTGCAGCAGGACCAGGAACTTGTCCATGTCAGCATAGGAAATCTCCTCCTTCTCCAGCAGGTTGAGCGTGCCGGGGTCCAGCTGCTGCAGGGCCATGAACACGGGCGTCCGGCCCATGTTCGCGGCGTCCTCTATCAGGGAGCGGACGATGAGCTCCGGGTCGCTGAACTCCATGCGGGACGCTAGAACAAGGTATCCTTCCTCGCCCTGGCCATAGATGATGAGAATGCCCTGCTGCTCTTTTGCCGATTGCACCCGTACACCGATGCCGCCCAGCAGCGATATCATCAGGTCGCGGTAATCAGCATCGTTCAGCGCCCTTATGGCCGCGACGAGGCGCTGCCTCTCGGACTGGTCCAACTTTTCGGCCAGGTCGGTCATTGATACCCCCTCCGCAGGCGAAGGATGGCCGCTTCGATGTCCACTGTGCCGGTCACGGCCTCGGCGGCCTCGTCCTCCATGCCCAGGTCGTGATATGCTTTGGCCAACTGCAGCGCCGCCCCTTCGGAGGTGGAGGATAAGGCCTTAAGATCCTGCAGGGCCGCCTCGCGCTCCCCGCCCCAGTTCCTCAGCATGGCCAGGTTGCCCTTGGCGATGGCCTCGGTCTCCTTGATGGCCTCCGCCCTCTGGTACAGGCCCATGGCCACGGCGGCCCTTTGGGCGAACGCGTGCTTACGGCCCTCGTCGCCCAACGGAAGGTTGGACGTGTCCCGGGCGCTCAGTGCCATCAGGTTGCCCAGACGCAGCAGCGCCCTGCCCCATTTCTCACCTTGGTAATCGACCTGGTCCGGGATGGACATCAGGTCCTTGAGCACCGGACGGGTCGGGAGCATCTCGTCGCCCATGAGGAACAATCCTAGCCCGAGCCCGTCCAAATATTGGTCGAGGACCGTCGGCAGGTGCGAACGGTCCTCGGCCTGCATCGTCCTCTGCAACAGAAGATATGTATCGGACCCTTTGCTGACGATCACCTCACCCTTGGAGGTGGGCCTGGTCCTCAGGCATGCGCTGCGACATCCGAGGGACCGTTGGTCGGAACGGGGGTCTATCGCCCAATTCTTAAGAAATATCTCCCCTTCGATCTTACCCAGGCATCCTGAGCACACCATTGCGCCTTCCAAGGACGGCGCCCCGCAGAACGTACAGACCATAACATCCCCAGTGAGGTAATTGTCGCTTAAAGATTAATCATTTGGCCTCGGACCTCTGGACGAAGCGTCTGCATGATACGTTCACAGAGGGGATGTATGTGTTCCTGCATAGGTAGCGACGGAGAGCGAGATGGTAGAGCAAGCCGTTCCCTATGGTCCACCGCTTGATATGGAGCGTATATGCATCAACTGCGGGATGGAGCTGGAGTTCGTGAGCCTCATCACCGATGAGGACTCGTGCGCCGAGGTATTGACGCTGAGGTGCCCGCGGTGCCGGTATGTCAAGAAGGTATGCGTGTGATCGAGGTGAGATGCACGGCGACGTTCAGAGAGGAGGAGATCGGGCCGGAGAAGGATGATGTGAGCTTGATGGAACTGGTCGGGGCGGGCGCGGTGCTGTTGGTGGTCGCCTGCCTTTTCATCCTTTGAGTACCTTTCTCATGTATGGCAGCTCTTTTTCGTAACCTAGGGATGAATAATATCCGCGGACACCGACGCCGCTGGTGACCTTTATTCCGCGACGGCCATCATCGATCGCCGAGGACTCGGCCATGGCCAGGAGCCTTCTTCCGATGCCACGGTGCTGCCACTCACCCTCCTTCTCGCTCAGCCGGGCCATGCGGCCGAAGACCTTCAGCTCACGAACCAGAGCGTCCCCCGACGGCGGAAGCCTCAATCGGGCGTAACCGGCCAGGGCGTTCTTATCCAGTACCAGTGAGATGAACTCCTCCCGGCCGCCGGCGGCCTCGTACGATATAACCTTAGGAACAAGGTCGTCCATTGAGAAGTCGTTCAATCCGAGCAAACCGACCTCGCGGCAACGGATGCACTTACATCCTGTCCCTTGCGTCCGTAATCGCTCCTTGGCCAGTTCCCGCAGGTGGCCTTTGTCCACACCGGCCTCTATCAGCGGCACCGGGATATCGCGCTGTATCCGCTGTATACGTACGTACTCGGGCACCAGCTTCTTCATCTCCGATATGACGTGCACCGCTTGGTCGGTGTCGTAGGGACGGTACTCGCCCCTCAGCCAGGAATCGTAGAGCTTCGTACCCTTGACCACCAGGGTGGGATATATCTTGATCATGTCCGGCCGGAAGCGCGGATCGCTGAACATCTGGGCGAAGGACGCTAGGTCCTTCACCGGGCCGGAGCCGGGAAGTCCGGGCATGATATGATAGCAGACCTTCAGCCCGAGGTCCCTGGCCGTTCGCGTCGCCTCGGCCACCTCCTTCACCCCGTGACCGCGGTTGACCGCGGTTAGAATATCATCGTCTAGTATCTGCACTCCCATCTCCACCCGGGTGGTGCCCAGCCGCATGCAGCCCTTGGCCACGTCGGGCGTCAGGGAATCGGGCCTGGTCTCCACCGTCATGCCGATGACCCGATGCTCCGCGGCCTCGTTCAGAAGCTGTGCTTCCTCCAATACGTCGGAGTCGCGTCCGTTGAAGGCGTCGAAGCACCGCTTCACGAACCACTCCTGGTACTCCAACGGTCGGGAGGTGAACGTCCCGCCCATGATGATGAGGTCGATCTTGTCGGTATGATGCCCGATGGCCGACAGCTGTTCCATGCGGGACCTGGCCTGTCGGAACGGGTCGAACTCATTGTCGGCCGCCCGGCGCGCCGCCGGTTCCTTCCCAGTGTACGACTGCGGGGAATTGTTCTCCACGCCCCCGGGGCAGTAGGTGCATTTTCCGTGAGGACATGGCGCCGGGGAGGTCATGACCGCCACGACCGCCACACCGCTCAGCGTCCTCACCGGTTTGCGTCGCAGTATCTCGCGCACCTTCGGCAGGTCCTCCGGGCGCACAAGCGCCAGCGTCTCTGAGTTGCGCGGGACCTCTGGCAGTCCGTACTCGCCGCTCATCTTGACCTTCCGCCGCTGCAGCTCGTCCTTGTCCCCGATCTCCCCATAAAGAAGGAGACGGATCAGGTGCTGGTGGTATTCCTGGCGGCGGTCCATGGACACCTCTAGACCGAGCGGTTATTAAACCCTGCTCACCCGAAGTAGACGCCGTTCTCCTTGGGGCGTTCGTCCTTCTCATCCATGGTGGACAGGATGTCCAGATAGAGCACGGAGCGGGATGGTACGACCCTCAGTACGTCATCCTTCATGCGCAGAGTGATCGCGACATCGCTACCATATTGCAGGTATCCTACGAACTCCCCATCCATGGTCTGCAGCTTGCCGTCACCGAGCAAAATGGCCAGACGGTAGTGTGACCCCTTGGTCAGCTTGGTAGGCAACTTTTCGTCCATGTTCAGCCCTCCTTGGCCAGGCGCTGCAGGTGCTCGACCGTCTTTCTATAGGACTGCATGGCCAGCTCGACGTTGGCCTCGGTGAAGCTCCATGCCTTGCCCATGTCCCCGTACCTTACGCGGTACCCTTTCTTCTTCTGACCGTCTATCTCGATGGAGACGTCCTCCAGGACGTCAATGGCCTTCAACTTGTTCAGGTGCCTGTACACCGTCGGCTTGGTGGTGCTGAGGTAGGCGGAAAGCTCCTCCACGGCCCATACCCGGTTCAGGTTGCCCAGGAAGCATTCGGTGAACAGACGGTATGGTATGCTCTCCTGAATATCGTCCACGTCGGTCTTCGGGTCGTAGCCCTTGGATATGTATCCTATTTGCTTGAGGAACTGCAATGAGGCGTCCCTGAGGTCCTCCACCGGCGTAAGCGGTGTGTTGCTAACAACATTCAGTTCGAACATAATATCGAGGTTACCGTTAAGATGTACGGACTATTAAGGATTTTTTAACGAATGGGCTTTAATAATTGTAGTAACGCAGGGTAGCATGATGCGTGTTAACGGGGTACAGATAGGTAATATGGCCAAAAAAATGGACAAAGAGGATTAATTTTTCCTCATTGGGCACAAACGCTAAATATTATGCTCTGATTTTAATCATAAAGGTGAATTTCTCTTGGAGAAAAAATTAGCGATAATCGCAGTAATTGTTGTCGCAATCGTCGTTGTGGGGGCTGTCGCCATAACGGTGATGCCGGGCGGGGACGATGACTCGAAGACCATATACTGGTCAACTGTAGCACCAGTTAATCAGAAGGCGGCCATTGCAAATGGCACTATCTCAGCAGGAGTGAGTTGGGAACCATATGTATCCGACTCAATACTGGCAGGATCTGGCAGTGCACTAATATGGTCTGGTGATATTTGGTCGGGGCATCCATGCTGTGTGCTTGCTGTTGACACGGATTATGCTGAAGATAACCCAGAGGCTGTCGCCACCTATATCGCTGCCCTCATTGTAGCGACTGAATGGCTGACGGACACCATTGAAAATCCCGAGAGTGAGAATTATTCATTATTACTAGAGATCGGAGCGCAGTTCAGTGGAAGAAGTGAGGAGGTAGTGAACGCATCATTGGCACATATTAAATATGACACCTTAATCGATGAAGCAACCCTCTCGTGGTTCGTTAACTACACTGAAAGCTACCAGGAACTTGACCTGTTTACAACCAGTTTATCCGCCCGCGGATATGACAACGCCACGGATTTTGTCGACCAGCTGGTAAATCAGACATATTACGAAATGGCCATTGAGCTATTGGAATCCAACCCGACCGAGACCTATAACATCAGGGTAGGATATCTTGCAGGAGATCTGCACCAATTCGCCAGGGTCGTCGCTTCGAACGCTACCGTAGGGAATGGTACCACCATATTCGAACAGTTCGGTATAACTGTCACAAGCCCTAACCTAGCTGGTTATCCTAGCGGAGGAGATGTCATGGATGCTTTTGCGGGTAACTATATTGACATTGGATATCTTGGTGCCCCGCCAACCCTCCTTAAGGCGATCAACGCAAACGTTGATGTGACCATCGTTGCCTTGGTGAATACAGAGGGGTCTGCTATCGTGGTCGGTGATGGGATTTCCAGCTTCGAAGATCTCGCTGGAAAGACCGTTGGTGTACCAGGACCAAGCTCGATTCAGTACCTACTTCTATTGTATTATGCAGACCAACAGGGATACAATGTCGTAGCAGCGTAACCTCTAAAACCTCTTCCAACAAACCTTTTTTATTCATCAAAACTTATCATGAAGGGATCAAATGACCAGGGACAATAAATTGATATATGGATGGATAAGAAAGGCGACTGGTCTAGATAATATAAAAATGATTATATTTATAATAATATCGCTTGCGGGATTTATCGGCGTATGGTGGCTGATTGCTGAATATATCTATATATCCGAATACTTACCAACGCCGCTTCTGGTTTGGGATGCTTTCATCAATTCCTTCACTCACCGCGACCCAGTGATGGGTATCGATATGTGGCAAAACATCTCTTCGTCGTTACAGAGATTTGCATATGGCTTCTTACTAGCGTTTATTATTGCTGTACCAGCGGGATTGTTGATGGGATTTTCAAAGCTCCTAGACATGCTAATAAAGCCCGTTGTCGAGGTTTTCAGACCGATACCTCCGATCGCATGGGTTCCCATCTTTCTTTTAGCACTAGGAATATTCTGGGGTCCGATCGTCGTCATATTCATAGGAGTTTTCTTTCCTTTACTTTCGAATGTCTATTTTGGTGTCAAGAGCGTCGATCCAGTATTATTGGATGCAGCAAGGACCCAGGGAGCTGGCCGGTTTGACATTTTTGGGAAAGTGATCCTGCCGTCAACTGTCCCATTCATAATGACAGGCATACGAATAGGCCTGGGTATTGGATGGATGTGCATCGTCGCTGCTGAGATGATAGGTGCACGCGGCGGAGGTGTAGGTTATTATATCAGCATCCAAGGACAGATCGGTAATTATCCGGGGATGTTCGCTGGCATTGCTGTAATAGCGATCCTAGGAATACTAACAACCGGAGTAATGGGCCAAATAGAGAAGAAGTTGAACCAGAGGATGGGATTTTAATGATATTGAGCATACAGCACCTGAATAAGTCCTTTCCAAAAGAGGATGGCAGCAATATGATTGCCATCGAAGATTTTAATCTTGATGTTGAAGAAGGTGAGTTCGTTTGCATCCTTGGTCCATCTGGTTGTGGAAAAACAACGTTATTGAGGATAATAGCTGGCCTGGAAACACCGACATACGGAGCGCTTTTACTCAATGGCGCACCTACATTAAAACCCGGCTCAGATAGGGGGATGGTATTCCAGGAGTTCGCATTGTTCCCTTGGAGATCTGTAAGAAGAAATATTGAGTTCGGCCTAGAGATTAAAAAAACACCACCGAAAGAAAAGAGGCTCATATCTGATAGATATATCGATCTTGTCGGTTTGAGAGGTTTCGAAGATTATCTTCCAAATCAATTATCGGGTGGCATGAAACAGCGCGTAGGAATCGCTCGGGCCCTGGCTAACGAACCGGCGATTTTGCTTATGGATGAACCGTTTGGAGCTTTGGACGCTCAGACACGTAATTTAATGCAGAAAGAGCTTTTACGCATCTGGAGTGAGACAAAGAAAACGGTCATCTTTATCACCCATTCCGTAGATGAAGCTGTGTTCTTGGCGGATCGTATAGTAGTGATGACAACCAGACCTGGCAGTGTTGGTCAGATCTATAATATTAAATGGGAGAGGCCGCGAGATCGAGCTAATCCGGAGTTTGCAGCTCTGAGAAAGCAGATATTGACCCAATTAGAAGATAATGTTAGAGTTGACGGTTGATCACAGCACCTTCTGCGCCGCCATCTCGATGGCACGGACCATGCTGTCCTTGGGCACAACGACGGACACGGGTATCCTAACTATTTGTTCAACGGTAGGTGCGACTATTGGCGCGCAGACCAGCGCCAGAGCGCCGTCCCTCTCCGCCTTGACCGCGGCTATGATGGCGTCCTCCATGGTGTTGGCCGGGTATTCCTTCACCAGGACGTTTCGCTCGCCCACCTTCATCATTCGCTCCTCGATCCTGTTCAGTACGGGACGCGAGGCGATGACCGCGATGAACTCTCCACCAGGGTTCATGTCCAGCTTGCGTACGCCCTTTATGACCGCGCGTACGGTGCGCAGATTCGGCTCACGCCGCTCCTGCAATATCTTGTAGATGGTGCTGGAGGAGAGATCGGTCTTCTCGCAGAACTCGGGAACTGACATCTTGAGCTCCTCTTCCAGTATCTTGCGCAACGCCTCACGGAACCCTTCCTCGCTGCGAAGTATCCCGGACATCAGCTCCTCGACCATGCTCATGCTGTCACTCGCCTTCCTTCTTGACGTAGTTGGCCGCGGCCAGACCGGCGACGCACCCTTCCCCGACGGCCTTGGCCAGTTGCCAGGGCTGACCGGTCACGTCACCGCAGGCGAAGACGCCCGGTGTTCCGGTGGCGCAGCTGCGGTCCACGGCGATGTAGCCGTTCTCGTCCGGAAAGATGTTCACTTCCATCGCCAGGTCGGCGACGCCTTTGGCGCCGAGCTCTATGAAGACGCCGTTCAAGGTCAGGTCCCTTCCGTTGTCAAGCAGCATACCTTTCACGGTCTGCTCACCGTATATCTTGGTCGGCCAGGCCTTCACCATCTCTATGTCCGTGGCCTTGACCTTCTCCATCAGTTGCGGGGAGGCGGTGAACTCCTTCGCCACCCAGTAGACCTTGGAGGCATACTCCCTCAGCAGAAGGGCGGCCGAAGCGGCCATGCTAGCATCCCCGAGAACGGCCACTGTCTTCTTCTTGAAGAAGTTGCAATCGCAGGTGGCGCAGTAGCTGACGCCCAGCCCATGGAATTCCTTTTCCCCTTCCACGTTCAGCTTCTTGCGGGATATCCCCGGGGCGAGTATCAGCGCTTTAGAGGTCAGTTCCCGGAGCGATTCCGTCTTCAGCTTGAAACCGCCCTCCGCCATCTCGATGGTCAGGAGGTCCTCCTCCAGCACCTGGGCGCCGAACTCCTTGGCCGCCTTGAGGCTCGTCTCTATCAGGTCCTTCCCCTTCATCATGCCCACGCCGAAGTAGTTCTCGATCTCTGCACGTTCCAGGGCGCTGTTGGACGGTTTGCCGAGCACGCATACCTTGACCTTCTTTCGTGACGCGTGCATGGCCGCCTGAAGTCCGGCTGGGCCGGCGCCGATGATGATGACATCAAAATTCATTGGTATCCCCGTCAAAATAAGAGTGAAAGGATAAACGGTTTGCTGAAAGGGTTTGCATCGGGCTCAGAGATGCTTGGCGAACTTCTGCTTCATGAAGTCCTTGTTGCCAGCGCCGACGATACGGTCTACCTGTGCGCCGTTCTTGAACACGAGCATGGTGGGGATGGCCGTGATATTGAACTTCATGGGCGTGGTCTCGTTCTCATCGGTGTTCATCTTTCCGAAGGTGATCTTGCCGCTGAACTCCTCTGCCAGCTGTTCGATGATCGGACCCAACATGCGGCAGGGGCCGCACCAGGGAGCCCAGCAGTCCACTATGACCAGGGGCGCGCTCTTTACGAACTCATCGAAGTTGCTGTCTTTGACCTCTGTGACTCCGGACATTTTATTCACTCCTGTATCGTTAGTATGATTCATCAACGCTTCCAATTTCCTCTTACGGATCTCTGCCAACTCATCATCGTTCATCTGGATGGCTCCTTGATACGGTTGTGCATTGACGATGTAAAACCGTATTGCAGTTCATCGGTATATAACACTTGGCAGAATCCTTCCTATTATTCGAATCGGTTTTGATGGGTCAGGGGCGTGATAGCTATCGGGATCCCCTCCATATCGGTCGGTCTTCCACCACATAGTATTCAACGCTGATAATCTTTTTAATAGAGGATGGACATATCTGTCCAGGGAGTACGATGTTAGAGGAGGCTTCTGAGCTCGTAGGGATGCAGGTGTACACGCCCAATGGAGTGTTCCTGGGCAACGTGAACAACTTGGTCATCGATGTGGAGAACCGAAAGGTGGACGGTCTCTTCGTCAGCGAGTCCAACCCATTGCTGGTCGAGGACTCGAAGGCCGTGAACGTTCCATTCCGCTGGATCCAGTGCATCGGCGATGTCATAATCTTGAAGTATTTCCCCAAGAGAGTGACGGCCCGCCGCCCCACTGCAGCGAAGCCCGTGGCCGAGTAAGGCCACCATTATATTCTTCTTAGTCACATCCTTATTCGTGATCGAGCGCAAGGTCTATGTGGACCCCGCCGCCGTCATAATTGGCGACGTGGAACTGGGAGAGGGCGTATCCATCTGGCCCACTGCGGTGCTGCGGGGGGATGCGAACTATATCCGTATTGGTGCGGGTAGCAACGTCCAGGAAGGCGCTGTATTGCACGTAGGTCATGATTTTCCGACCATCATAGGTAAGCGGGTGACCATCGGTCACGGTGCGGTGATCAACGGTGCCCGTATCGGTGACCTGTGCATAATCGGTATCAACTCCACCATCCTTGATGGGGCCGTGATCGGTGACGAATGCATCATCGGCGCCAATGCCTTGGTCACCAGCATGACCGAGGTAGCGCCCCGCTCGGTGGTCATGGGCGTTCCGGGAAAGGTCGCCAGGCACAACGACCTGACCATAAGGGAAAGGGCGGAAAAGAGCGCCCGAAGCTATGAAGAGCTCAAGGACCGCCATATCCAAGGTCGATATCCAAAGAGGACGTTCTGATATACGATCAAGGTCCTGAAGACGGAATGGCGGATCCGTTTGTCATAGATGGAAGCGTGGCTGAATGTGATTTATATGAGCCATGCTATCACCCTACACGCTTCGCGATACCATAGATGGTGCGTGGAACGTCCTGACGATCTTTGATCTCATGCCAGGAGGATTTGCATTGACGGTTTGGAACCCTACGATCGAGATGATGCCAAAGAAGGAGCTGGAAAAACTGCAGCTAAAGTTGCTGAAGATCCAGGTACGAAGGCTGTACGAGAATTCTCCATTCTACCACAGCAAGATGAGGATGGCCGGCATCATCCCTGACGACATCAGAACGTTGGACGACGTGAGCAAGTTGCCGTTCATGACCAAGAAGGACCTGCGGGAAGGGTATCCGAACAAGCTGATGATGACCGACCGCGGCGGCCTGCTCAGATACCACGCCTCATCCGGGACCACCGGTAAGGCGACCATAGTGGGCTACACCAAGAACGACCTGGAGAACTGGTCCGAATCCCTGGCAAGGGCGATGGCCTCGTTCGGACTTGGCAGCAAGGACATCATCCAGGTGAGCAACACCTACGGTCTGTTCTCCGGGGGGTTAGGTTTCCATTACGCCACGGAGAAGCTCGGCGCAACGGTCATTCCCGCATCCACCGGTAACACTGACCGGCAGATCGATCTCATATGCGACCTGGGCGTGACGGCCATGGCATGCACGCCCTCTTACCTCATGTACCTAGGAGAGGTGGCGGAGAAGAAGGGCATCAGCATCAAGAAGGACACCAACCTGCGCTACGGACTGCTGGGAGGGGAGCCGTGGAGCGACCGGATGCGCGACCGCATCTACGAGAGCATGGGGATCAAGGGGATGAACTGCTTCGGGGCCAGCGAGCTTTCCGGGCCGCTGTTCATGGAATGCGCCGAGCAGGACGGTATCCACTTCTGGAGGGACCTGGCATTGCTGGAGATCGTGGACCCGGACACAGGAGAGACGCTCGGGCCGGGGGAGAAGGGGGAGATGGTCATCACCATGCTGCAGAAGGAGGCGTTCCCGATGGTGCGCTACCGCATGGGCGATATCACATCGATGTACGAGGAGGACTGCCCCTGCGGTCGACCGCACCCGCGCATCGCCAGGATAACCGGTCGTGTGGACGATATGATTATTATTCGCGGCATCAATGTATTCCCCTCGCAGGTGGAGCACACCCTGATGCAGCATTCCGAGCTGGGCAACGAGTTCCAGCTCGTTGTGGACCGGAAAGGCCATCTGGACTCTATGCTGGTGCGCGTCGAGCTTAAACCGGAGGCCTTCACCGACAACATCATCGAGCTCAACGCCCTGCGCGAGCACATATCCAACAGGCTAAAGGGAGTGCTCAGCATCTCGGCCAATGTGGAGCTGGTGCAGCCAGGAACGCTCCCCAGGTTCGAGGGCAAGGCCAAACGTGTGGTGGACAGGAGGGAATATTGATGAGCGATATCGGCAAGTACAAGATCAAGCAGCTATCCATCTTCTCCGAGAACCGGCCCAATCGTCTGGGAGCGGTGGCCAAGGTGCTCAAAGAGGGGAAGATAAACATACTGGGATTCAGCATCGCCGAGGGCGCTGGCTATGGGGTAATACGCGTCCTCGTGGACGATCCGGACGCCGCCAAGGAGCTGCTCACCAAGGAAGGGTTCGTGGTCAAGTTCACCGAAGTGCTGGCCATCCAGATGCAGGACACGCCCGGCGGCCTCTTCGACCTCACCGACCAGATGAAGGACATCAACATCGAGTACGGTTATGGTTACCGCAACCCGCCGTACGCTGTGCTCATCGTTCGGGTCGAGGACATAGATAAGGGCATCCGCTCGCTATTGGAAGGCGGACTGCACCTTCTGGACAACGCCACCTTCCACTGATGGCATCGCAGAAATGTAATATATGCGGCATGCTATCACCACACACGCCATGCCAGACAGGTACTTTCCGCGATCGATATCGTGCATTAGCGGATGGTCCCGCCCGGGCAAGGCGTTGTCATTTCTGTTCTGAACGGGGGAAAAAGTATGGTCTACTGGAATCCTAGGATCGAGGACATGCCGGTGAGCGAGCTGAAGGCCATGCAGCTCAAGCAACTGAAGATGCTGGTCTATAAGCTGTACACGTTCTCCTCCTTCTACAGGACCAAGATGAAGGCAAAGGGCGTCACGCCTGAGGACATCCAGACCCTTGACGACATCGTAAAATTACCGTTCATGACCAAGTCCGACCTGCGCGACGGGTATCCGGACAAGCTGTTCACCGCCAGCCCCAAAGAGATAGTAAGATATCACGCATCATCCGGGACGACCGGCAAGCCGACCATCGTAGGTTACACCCAGAACGATATAGACAACTGGGCGGAGTCGGTGGCCCGCGGGCTAGTTTCCGCCGGCCTAGGTCATAACGACGTGCTGCAGGTCGCCTATACATATGGCCTCTTCTCCGGAGGATTGGGACTTCACTACGCCGCTGAGCGCATCGGCGCCGCCGTGGTCCCGGCGTCTACTGGCAACACCGAGAGGCAGATAGACCTCATACGGGACCTTGGAGTAACAGCAATAGCAGCGACACCTTCATACCTGCTCCACCTGGGCGAGGTGGCCGAGAAGATGGGCATATCCATCAAGGACGATACCAAACTGCGCATCGGCATCCTCGGTGCTGAACCGTGGTCGCCGCGCATGCGCGACCGCATCGAGAACTGGCTTGGGATCAGGGCAATAGACATCTACGGCACCAGCGAGCTCTCCGGACCGCTATACAGCGAATGCAGCGAGCAATGCGGCGTTCATGTGTGGAGCGACATGGCATTGGTAGAGGTCATCGATCCAGCCACCGGGGAGCATGTGGCGCCTGGTGAGAAGGGAGAGCTGGTCTTCACCATGCTGCAGAAGGAGGCGTTCCCGATAATCCGTTACCGCGTTGGTGACATCGCCACGCTGCATGAGGAGGTCTGCGCCTGCGGACGCACGCACCCGCGAATCGGTCGCATATCCGGACGTGTGGACGATATGATCATCATCCGCGGCATCAACGTCTTCCCCTCGCAGGTGGAGTTCCATCTCATGACGAACCCGGAGGTCGGGAACGAGTTCCAGATCGTCGTGGACCGCAAAGGGGCGCTGGACACCATGCTGATACGGGCTGAGCTGCGCCCCGAGGCCTTCGGGGACAGGGTGTTCGAGCTGGACGCCATCAAAGATAGGATCACGCAGAGGCTGCGCAGCGCGTTGAACGTTGGCGTCAACGTCGAGCTCGTCGAGCCTGGGTCGCTACCGAGGTTCGAGGGCAAGGCCAAGCGCGTCGTGGACAAACGTGTTTACTGATGCGTGTCAACGTGTGGCGTGCTAACATATAACATTTATATATCATCTGGTGAATCTCGTCCAATCTATTATCTGGCAATAGGGGAGAGGATACGTAATGTTAGGGATCGATGACCCATGGATCATTGCAGCGTATGTGCTTTTGTTCGGATCGGCCGCGGCCTGTGTGATCTACGGTATCTGGAAATGGAACGAGAACGATGAGGAGGATTGAAGATGGTCGACACGAATTTGATGATCGGGGCCACCGCGGTATATGCCGCGGTCATGATCTTCCTCGGATATATCGGATGGAAAAAGACTAAGAGCGGTAACGACTTCCTTCTGGCAGGTCAGGACGTCAGTCCTTGGATCATCGGACTTTCGTATGGGGCCACGTTCATCAGCACCTCGGCCATCGTCGGGTTCGGTGGGTTCGCCGGTAACTACGGTATGGGCATCATCTGGCTGGCGGCGTTGAACATAGCGGTCGGATTGCTCGGGGCGTTCGTGCTCTTCGGCAAGAGGGTCCGGAGGATGACCAAGAGCTTGAAGGCTCAGACATTCCCAGAGCTTCTTGGAGCGGCGTACAGATCGAAGTTCATCCGCTGGTTCATGGCCGTGGTCATTCTCATTGGAATGCCATTGTATACCTGGGCCGTCATGATAAGCGGGTCATTGCTCATCGCCACGACGCTCGGGACCACTGTCAATACTGCGTTGATCGTCCTAACGTTGATCACTGCGCTCTATGTCATCACTGGGGGCCTGCGGGCGGTGATGTACACTGATGCACTGCAGGGGGCTTTGATGATCTTCGGCATGCTGGTCATCTTCATAATCACCATCGGGCTCATCGGTGGCATAGAATCAGGGACCCAGGACCTCACCAACATGGCGTCGCTCCATCCGACCACTGGATCATATAGCGGAATGACCGGGTGGACCTCTATGCCGGAGATGTTCTCCGACAACTGGATAATCCTTGTAGGCACCATCATCATCCCGGTGGGGATCGGTGTTCTGGCCCAGCCTCAGTTGGCGGTCAGGTTCATGACCGCCAAGGACAGCAAGACGCTGAACCGTGCGGTCCCGTTCGGAGGCGTGTTCCTATTGATGACCGTCGGTTTCGCCTATATCATAGGCGCTTGGTCCAACGTCTATTTCTACAACAGCGTTGACTTTAAGATGACATCAATACTAGCCGCTGGCACACAGAACAATATCATCCCGTTCTTCGTCGAGACCGCCATGCCGGATTGGGTGGTCGTGCTGTTCACGCTCACCCTAGTGGCCGCGGCGATGTCCACGCTGTCATCGCTGTACCACGTCATGGGGACGTCCGCCGGCTATGACATCTGGACGGAGCTGAAGAAGACAAGACTGCTGCCAGGGAAATGGCGCGGTGAGGACGGCCAGAAGAGATCGCTCAACATCACGCGCATTGCGACGATGGGTTTCATCTTTGTGTCGTTCCTGCTCGCGTGGTACATGCCCCGGTCGGGAGGTTTCATACCGATCGCCACCACGATGTTCTTCGGCATCTGCGCCAGCGCCTTCCTGCCGCTGTATGTGCATATGATGTACTCGAAGAACCCATCGAAGAAGGCCGCTGAGGCTTCCCTCATCGTAGGAACGGTCGTCTGGCTATTCACCGCCCTCTTCTGTTGTAAGACCGACGGGTCGGTGCTGGGCATCTGCAACACGGTCTTTGGCAAGGACACCTTGTTGACCGGGACGATGGCCGTACTGGACCCGATCCTGTATGCTCTGCCGCTTTCAGCGATAACCCTTATCGTGGTCTGGTTCTACGATAAACGACATAAAACCGTAGATGCTGAAAAAGCGGTCTAAACCTTTTCAATCATCATTCTTTTTCATTTTTATTACATGATCAACCTATATCCAGTTCATCTTGGTAAGATGTCTCTTTTTCTAATATGATATATGTTAGCATGGACCATACTAACTTGTAACATATTTATAAAATATCGGCCATAAGGTGAGCAACGGGCCTGCCACCGTGCAGGGTCCGATCGGAATGGACCAGGGAGAGGTGACAGGCGTGTTCGGGATCGATGACCCTCAGATCATTATTGGATATGGACTGGCCTTAGGGCTAGGTCTCATTTGTATAATATATGGAATTTTAAAATGGAATGATGGAGGGGATGCAGATGGTTGATACTCTGACCCTGGCCGCCTTCGTCGTGCTTTACGTCGTGGTCCTGGGCTTGCTGACCGTCTTGGCATATCGGCGTACGCGCAAAGGAGAGGACTTCCTGCTTGCCGGGAGGAAGGTGCATCCGGCCATCATCGGACTTTCATATGGTTCCACCTTCATCAGCACCTCCGCTATCGTCGGTTTCGGCGGAGTGGCGGCGCAGCTGGGTATGGGGATCATATGGTTGACCGTCCTGTGCATCGGCGTCGGGGTGCTTCTTGCTTTCATAGTCTACGGAAAAAGAACAAGGAAGATCGGGCAGAGCCTGGGCGCGGTCACCTTACCTGACCTGCTGGGCAAGAGATATAATTCAGATTTCATGCAATACGGTACGAGCGTCATCGTGCTGGCATCCATGCCCTTGTACGCCTCGGCCGTGCTGATCGGTGGGGCCCACTTCATCGAGACCACCCTGGCAGTCTCATACGATACAGCGCTGTTGGGCTTTGCCCTGATCACCGCCCTCTATGTGGTGTTCGGTGGCATATTGGCCGTCATGTACACTGACGCATTCCAAGGAGGGATAATGGCCTTCGGGATGGTCGCCATCCTGGTCATAACCTATGTTACGTTGGGAGGCGTCACGACGGCCCACCAGGACCTGACCAACATGGCCTCGCTGGTGCCTGCCGGCCTGGTCAGTTCCGGGATGAACGGTTGGACGGCCATGCCTGACCTGGGGTCGCCCATATGGTTCACCCTCATCACCACCATCGTGATGGGCGTCGGGATCGGTGTGCTGGCGCAGCCGCAGCTCATCGTCAGATATATGACCGCCAAGGACGACCGGGCGTTAAACCGGGCCATCCCCGTCGGCGGACTTTTCATACTGCTATGCACTGGCGTGGCCTTCACCGTGGGCGCTTTGACCAACGTCTATTTCTACCGTGAGAACGGCCTCATCTCCACCGCCATGGTGGGAGGGAACGTCGATGAGATCATCCCGTTGTACATCAATTCGGCCATGCCCGACATCATCATCATCCTTTTCTTATTGACATTGCTGGCAGCAGCGATGTCCACCCTGAGCGCGCTGTATCACACCATGGGCACGGCGGCCGGGCATGACCTCTGGGCGCACTTGGGTCGATCTAAGCTTATACCATCCAAGTTCCGCAAGGAACGGGGAGCGGAAAGCACCTTGATGGCCAACCGGGTCGGCACGGCCATCATGATCCTGGTCAGCGTGGTGATCGCCTACCTAATGCCAGACGGAATAATCGCCCGGGCCACCGCCATGTTCATGGGACTGTGCGCCGCTGCGTTCCTGCCGCTGTTCACGTTGGGCATATTCTCCAAAAGGCCGTCCCTCCTTGCGGCCAAGGCCAGCTTGGTCGTCGGTACTGGCACCTGGTTCCTGTGGACCGCCTTCGTGCATATCAAGGAGTCGAGCGTGATCGGCCTCTCGAAGTTCGTGTTCGGGTCCGATGCGATACTGGGCAGCCCCTGGACCGTCGTGGACCCTTTGGTCATAGCCATACCGGCGTCGGTGATCGCACTGGTGATCGGCATCTACATCGACCGTGCGAGGTCGCCGTCCATAGGCTGAGCGATAAAAAGATGAGAAAGAAGGGGCTCAGACGCCTTCGCAGTGGTCCCCGTTGAGCGCCAGCTCCTCTTCCTTCTTTTCCAGCGGAGGCACGGCCGGACAGTAGCGCTTGTTCCATTTCTGGCATATCCAGCCTTGGAGCGTCTCGATGTCCTCCTTGCTCATGTGCTTGAAGCGCCCCTGGAGCTTCAGGTACTCGGTGATCGGGACCATCTCATTCGGACGGTACGTGACGCGCGTCTCCCCGTCCTCGATCTCGTACAGTGACCACATCCCCGTCTCCACGGCCATGCGCGCCAGGTCGTACGTCATGGAGGGATCGCTCTTCCAGCCGGACGTGCACGGCGTCATGATGTGCAGGAAGCGGAAGCCCTTCTTGCTCTTGGCCTTCTCCACCTTCTGCACGAAGTCGTTCATGTGAGCTATCGACAGCGTGGCGGCGTACGCGATGTCCTGCGAAGAGACGACGGACATCAGGTCCTTCTTGAACTGGCGCTTCCCTTGGACCCTCTTACCCACTGGCGTGGTGGTGGTCCAGGCCCCGAACGGGGTGGAACCGGAGCGCTGAGTCCCGGTGTTCATGTATGCCTCGTTGTCCACGCAGATATAGATGACGTCCTCGTTGCGTTCCGCAGCCCCGGCCAGCGCCTGCAGGCCGATATCGAACGTCCCGCCGTCGCCAGCGATGCCGACCACGGTCACGTCCTTTCCCTGACGGCGGTAGCCGGCCTTGATGCCAGATATCACCGCGCCGGTGTTCTCGAAGGCGCTGTAGAAGAACGGTACGTCGAAAGCGGAATGGGGATACATGCCGCCGCCGCTGACCAGCAGGCAGCTGGCCGGCACGTACACGGTGGTGTTCTCGCCTAGGATGCGCATGACGTTCTTTACCGCCACGGCCACACCGCAGCCGGCGCAGGCCCCGTGACCGTTCAGCAGATGGTCCTCCTGAGGCATGGTGCGGATGTTCATCTTCTTCTCCATCACATCTCCCCCCTGAGGCCGTGCCAGGTGCACTCCCTTACCTTCTTTCCTGAGGCGCTCTTTTCCAGCACGTCGAACATCTCCTTGAACACTGGCACCGTCAGGTCCCTGCCGCCTATGCCGGCGATGTGGTCTGTGATCGGGATATCGCTCCCGTACATCGAATTCCGCGTTTCCGTGAACACCGGTCCGAACCGGTTGGCGGATATGGAACGGTCGAACACTCCCAGCGCCTTCAGGTGCTTGGTGGCCTTGCGCAGTTCTTCGTGAGGGAAGGGGCGCATGAACCTGAGCTTGATGAGACCGACCTTCTTGCCTTCGGCCCGCAGCTCGTCGACCGCCACCCGGGCGGTGGACGTTGCCGTGCCAAGGGTGATGAGCGCGACCTCGGCGCCCTCCATTTGATAGGTATCGATCAGTCCGCC
Source organism: Methanomassiliicoccales archaeon (assembly GCA_028682895.1). Classification (GTDB taxonomy): domain Archaea; phylum Thermoplasmatota; class Thermoplasmata; order Methanomassiliicoccales; family UBA472; genus UBA472. The sequence continues at coordinate 16,016 of JAJRAK010000025.1, read as the reverse complement.
GTACGAACGGCCGAAGGCCTTCGCGAACTCGACGTCGACCTCCTTGATGACCGAGCGGGCGCTGTCCATCTGACGGTCCAGCTGATAGCGCATCTCCATGGAGTGCGCCGGTGATACGGCTATGTTCATGCTCATCGGGACCTTCGGGTCCAGCCTGTTCAGCGGTACGAACTTGGGTAGGAAACGGTCCACCTCCTCCTGCTGCGGAAGTTCCACCCGCTCCACGGTGTGGGATAGAACGAAACCGTCCAGGCAGAGCATGAACGGCAGCACTACCCGGCCGTCCTCGGCTATGCGGTATCCCTGGAGGACCATGTCCAGGACCTCCTGGTTGTCCTCGACGTACACCTGCATCCAGCCAGAATCGCGCTCGGCCATGGAGTCGTTGTACTCCACCCATATCCCGCTGCCCGCGCCCAGGCTGCGGTTCACGTTCACCAGCATTATTGGCAGACGCACCTGCGGCGGCACGTACAGCATCTCGTGCATCAGCGCCAGCCCATGGGATGCGGTGGCCGTGAACGTGCGCACACCGGTGGCGGCGGCGCCGATGGCCATGCTCATGGCGGAATGCTCGCTGTCGGCGGGAATGAAGTCGGCGTCCAGCTCGCCGTCGTTGATGAAATCGGCGATCTGCTCGATGATGATCGTCTGCGGCGTTATGGGATAGTTCGGTATGACCTCGACCCGGCACAACTTGACGCCGTACGCCGCTGCCTGGTTCCCTGTGAGCGCCTTGACGGACCTCATTCGCTCGCCCCCTTCTTGCGCATGGTTATTGCCTCTTTTGCACATACCTTGGCGCAGAGACCGCAGCCCTTGCAGTAGCGCAGATCGAACTCCACATGATCGTCGTCCTTGCGGTGGACGCATCCCTCGGGACAGATGAACCAGCATCTCTGGCATTTGATGCACTTTTGCTCATCATACACCGGGTTGGCACCGCCCCAGGTGCCGGTCAGGTTCTGGGACATGCTTCCGGGACCGACGGCCATGCCGGCCTTTTCGGTCTTCCCGATGGCAACGCCAGGCGGGGTCTCCTGCCAGGTCGGTAGCCAGGCGTTCTTCTTGACGATCTTCCGCTCCCCGCGGCATGTTCCCTCGCGCGCCCGGTCGTAGGCGGCCTTGGCCGCGTCCGAGTTGACGCGCCCGGCCTTCTCGCCCAGCTTCTCGCCGAAACGGTTCATTATTGCTCTTTGAACGGACTCCAGGGAGACGAAATCATTGGCGCGGACCATCGCCCCCAGTATCGAGGTGTTCACTATCGGGGCCCTCAGTAGCTCGATGGCGATGCTGGTGGCGTCCACGCTGATGCAACGGACCTTGATGCCCAGGTCCAGATCGGACGGTGCCGTTTTGCTGTTCACGACGGCGCAACCGCCCTTCTTGAGACCGGCGGCCACCGGTTCGATGTCCAGGAGCGATTCGTCCATCACGACCAGCATGTCCGGTTCGTACACCTGGGTCTTGTCACAGATCTTCTTGTCGTCGATGCGGGCGAAGGCCATGACGGGAGCGCCGCGGCGCTCGGCCCCGAAGAACGGGAACGCCTGCGCCTGCTTGCCCTCCAGTATCGCCGCCTCGGCTATGGTCTGGGCGGCCATGACCGCCCCCTGCCCGCCTCGTCCGTGGAACCGTATCTCGTACATGTCTCTCCCCTGTGAACGCAGAGATGTGAAAGGATGAAAAGGTTTGATGAAAGAAATGGCTCAGTTCACCAACGTCAGCCAGTGCAGGTAGCGCGGGTCGTTGCCTCGGGCGGCCTCGAAGAACGCCTCCTGGATGTCCTTGGTGACAGGGCCGCGCTTCCCGCAGCCGATGGTCCGCTCGTCCAATGAACGGATCGGGGTGACCTCGGCGGCGGTGCCGGTCATGAAGAACTCGTCGGCCATGTAGATCTCGGAACGAGTGATCTCCTTCTCGATGACCTGATACCCCTTGTCCCTGGCGATGGCGACGACCGAGTCCTTGGTGATGCCCTCGAGCACACCGGACGACAGCGGCGGAGTGAACAGCTTGCCGTTCTTGACCATGAATATGTTCTCGCCCGGGCCTTCGGCAACGGTGCCGTTGGTGTTGAGCATGAGCGCCTCATCGGCGCCCAGCTGGTTGGACTCTATCTTGGCCAATATGGAATTGACGTAGTTGCCGCAGATCTTGGCCTGCAGCGACGTCGAGGTGTTGGCGGGCTTGGTCCATGAGGAGGTGATGAGCTTGGCGCCATTCTCCAAACTTTCCTTTCCCATGTACACGCCCATGTGGGCGCAGGCTATGGCCACGTTCACCTTGAACTTGAACGGGTTCAGGACGATGCGGTTCTCGTCGTTCTCGCCATACCATGCCAACGGTCGTATGTAATCGGCGTTGGGGATGGTGTTGCGGACGGTGAGCCTCGTCGCCTCGACCAGCTCATCGACGGAGTAGGGGTGCTTCATGCACATCACCTTGGCCGAGTCAAGGAACCGGACCATGTGCTCCCTGAGGCGGAAGACGGCCTTCCCCTTCGGTGTGTCGTAGATGCGTATGCCCTCAAAGACACCGCTGCCATAGTGCAGCGCGTGGGTCATGAAGGGCAGCAGGGGCTTGTCCTGTTCGATCAGTGTGCCGTTCATCCACATCATGGCTTTCTTTTCTGACATGAGAGATCTCCGTAATTCATTACGCCCATACCGATCGGCAGGCGTGCGCCTTGGTAAAGCGTGACACGCTTAAATCCTTTGTGAATTATGCTGCGCCGATCGATGAGAACCCATCAGGCCAGCTTGTCGCAGCGTTCCAAGGCCAGCTCCCGGACGTTGGCCTTTTCCAGCAGCTGGTCCACGTCCTCGCCGCACATTGCCGCCAGCTCCTTTCCGATGAGGAGCATGCGGGCGGCGGAGAGGTCGAAGCCCTTGTTGCGCATGCGTTCCGCCGCTTGCGCCGTCGTCTTTATCGAACGGTCATGGACCAGGTTGTCGGCGAAGCTCACGACCTTGTCCTCCAACGTTATCGGCATGTAATCGCCGTCCGGGAGCCCCAGCTCGCGCGCCTCCTCGGCGGTGAAACCGGAGGCTATGTGACGCTCGATACAGAGGCATAGGTCCTCGGGCAGATGACGGTCCCTGACTATCGTGGCGCTCTCGGCGACGTGCAGTACGCCGTGCGTCCGGGAACGTCCGATGTCGTGCAAAAGAGAAGCGGCATTCACCAGGTCCAGGTCGGCGCCGCACCTGCGAGCGATGGTCATGGCGACGACGTTCACCACGCAGCAATGCCGGACCACCACGGAGGAGAGCTTCTCCTCCTTCATCATGCGAAAGCAATCATCACTGCTTGGGTAGCTCGACAACGCTCTTCCCCCTCTCGCATGGCAGCACCTTGATCTTCGCCCCTTCGTAGTCCCGTTGCAGCATCCCTCCCTTGAATATGCGGTCCAGAAGTATCGCCACCGCCGCCACCTCGGAGTGAGGCTGGTTGCCCACGGCCACGTTCAGGTCCGCCCGCTGGTATACTTCAGGGGGCACCTTCTCAGCTCCCACGACGATGAGGACATCGCCCTCGGGGACGTTCCCTGCCACCTCGTCCACGGGAAGGCCGTACATGGTAAGGTGGACCACCGTTCCCTTGTATTCTGCCAGATATCGACGCCAGTTGACGCCTGTGGTGATGGTGAAATCCCCGCCGAAGCGTTTGACGACATCGTTCACGCTCTCCTCCAGGGTCGGGTCCTTTGTGGACACCACTATGCCTTTCGCTCCGAAGGCCCGAGCGGTGAGCGCCACGTGAGTGGTTATTCGCTTGTCCCTCTCCGGGCGGTGACCCAGCCGGAGGACGGTGATATTAGGCAACGTCACTCCTTCACGCGTTCCAGGCGGTGCCCGCGGTAGTCCATCTTGACAGAGCGCTTGACCAGGCTCTTGAGCATGGTGGCAGTCAGGCCCAGGTTCTCGGCCACGTCTCCGGCGAACTTGCCGTCCTTGCCCACCTGGTCGAGGATGTTCTCTTCGACCTCCTCGAACTCGTCCTCGGGCATCATTGCGGCGTACAGAACATCGGAGATCTCATAAACAGGCCAAGAAGCGTTTATGTGGAAGGAGTTGTAGTAAGTGTGATAGGCCTTTTCCGGGCGATTGCCGCCGGATGGCTGCCATCTAGTTTCCACCAACTTCATCTTCTCGAAGAACTTCAAGGCCTCCTCACCCTCTTCCCCGTACTTGTCCTTGACATCCTTGGTCGTCCGCCACTCCAAAGTGACTTCCTTCAGGACGTCCCTTTTTACCGGGGTATCAACGGCCCGGAGCATAGAAACAAGCTCTGAAGGCTCATTGATGACCTTGATTTTGTTCATACCTCCACTAATTGTCGTTACGAAATAAAAAGACTGCGGATTCACCCGATAATGCGAGCAAGGTCCTACGACAGTCGTTGCATTGCTGTGCCAGATAATACCGTCCAATGACGTATTTTTCCTCTAAAGGGCATTTTCGAAGGTCGTCGGCGAAGGAAGGCGTCAATAATATTATATGCCCCCTTACGATTCCATTGCCTCATGTCCAAGTTGATATACCAATGCCTGGTCTGCAACAAGGTGCACAATACCCTGGACGCGGCCGAGAACTGCCACAAGGGGCCCACCCAGACCGTTGAGACGGGCATAACCAAGTTCAGCAAGCGCAAAGGTCTCATAGGTAACTGAGACCTCACCCGGCTTCCCTATCCTTTTTGTCAGAGGGGAAGCTGGCCGAACACCAGTGCCAGGAAGAGCAAGGGCACAACTATCAACATTATGTCGTCATCGATATAGCGTACGCGCAACGATTCCACGAACACTGCCAGTGGAGCGACCAGCGCCGAGGCGACCAGCACCATTGGTGTAAGACCGTAGAAGTATCCCAGCCCCACCACCATCAGGGCGGCGTAGATGATGACCGGGAAGGAAGGGTAGAGGTCGCTTTTCCTTTTGCGCATCTCGCCTATGATGGGGTCCACCCACCCCATCCCCATCATGACGGGCAGCGTCAGTTCCACCGGGAAGAGGAGGAGGGCGAAGGTCATCCCGACGGCGGTCCAGGCCGCCGCCGACGGCCTTTCGAACTCGTAGGGACGCATTCCCGGCACCTTGATCAGGAATATCAGACGCAGCGCCTCGAACCCCAGGGCCAATAGCATTATGAAAATGACGCCCTGGTCGCGGCCGATGCCGGGGAACAGTTCCTCTGGAAGGATATAATAGACGCAGAAGAGCGGGGCGGAGATATGAACCAGCCGCCTGAACTGGTGCGGGCCCATGCGGCGGTTATCGGAGCGTCAGCATAAATCAATTGCCTAGATGAAGCTGGCTTTTCCCCATTTCCTCTCGATCCCACGGAAGAAGTAGAGGCTGAGGAGCAGCAGTACCCCGCATACGACCAATATCCCGACCAGGGCCCACCAGGCCCCGGACTGGATGCTGAACGATAGTATGGTCAGCAACAGGTCGGGCAGGAGCGATATGGCTGTGAACTTGGTCAATATGGTGGGATTGAAGAAGAACGAATTGGTGCTCAGTCCGGTGAGGTACGCCGTGGCCAGTATCATGTAGGCGGAGGTGCAGTACAGGACGACGAGCGCTAGCCAGAGCAGTTCCCACTCGTTGTTCAGCGCAGATATGGATATGACGAACGCCGTGGACACCGCCGTGGTCAGGATGAAGAAGGCCGCCAATTTCGTCCGTATGATCTGAGGCACCCGCACCGGCAACGTCTCGTGGTAATCATACAGGTCGGTGTTGGTGAGCCAGCTGTAAAGGAGGACGCCGAAGAATCCGACCATGGCCCCGTAGAACACGGAGTTGAAACCGACCGGGATGTTCAATCCGTGATTGATGTAATAAGTTGTGAAGCTGAGGAAGACCAGTGGCACGATGTAGGCGAAGACCATCTTCGTGACCAGTCCGGAGCGCCTTATGTCCACGAACTCCTTGGATAAAAGGGCGGGCGAGGAGAGGAAGGAAAAGCCCTTCAAGTTCTTCACGTAAAGGTCGCGGTGCTTGCTGACGGTCACGTGGTCCCCCGGCCGGACCAGCACCAACGCCAAAGCGAGGAAGCCAACGCTAAGGACCGCGCTCACCGCCAAATAGAAAGAAGCTACCCCCCAGTTGGCAGGGAAGGGCGGGGCGTTCAGCTGGTATCCGAGTGTGGGTATTACAACCTCCAGCTCGTAGCTCTGCGTGAGACCGTACCCGACGATGAGGGCCATCAGCGCCCCGACGGCGATGAGGAACAGCCGCCGGTCTATTGTGAACAGGACGGAGATGAGGAAGCTGAGGGACATGCTCACCAGGAAGGTGACGAAAAGCCCGAGGAACACCAGCGACACGGAGAGAAGGGAGAAGGGCGCCATCACCGCTCCCAGCAGCATGCCGCCCAGCGCCGGCAGCAGCATGAGGCATGAATAGAAGACGACGTCCCTCAGGTACATGCCGAGGAAGAGGCGGGCGAACGTCACGGGCAGCAGGAAGGGCGTGCTCAAGAGGTAATTATCCTTGCCATAACGCCGTTCCAGGAACGTCTGGCCCAGGACCCCGAACGCGCCGACGCTCAGTCCGTAGATGAAGATGCCGCCATAGACCATGAGCATCATGTCGCCCAGGCGCATGTCGCCCATGAGCGTCTCCAGGCCGTAGGTGAAGAGCGCGCTGAAGAAGAAGATGTAGATCGGGAGGGACATGAATATCCTCCGCGACGAGTACCTGGTATGCATGCGGTACTCTTCTCGCAGCATCAGACTAAGGAGCGACGCCATTTCCCCCGCCGACCATCCTAAGGAAGAGCGTCTCCAGGTCCTCTCCGCTGACAAGCGCGTTCGATACCTTGTCGTTCAGCACTATCTTGCCGCGGTTCAGGATGATCATCTCCTGCACCATCCTCTGCGCTATGTCGAGAATGTGCGAGCACAGGAAGACCGTCCGTCCGTCGTCCCTCAGCTCCAGGAGGTGATCGCGCAGCTTGCGCTGATATATAGGGTCAAGGTTGATGAACGGCTCGTCCAGGAAGAGCAGCTTCGGCTCATGGATGAACGCAGCGGCCAGCATGACCTTCTGTCTCATCCCCTTGGACAGGTCCCGGCACAGCGTGCCCTCGGCCTCCTTCAGGTCGAAGAACTTCAACCAATGGTCGATCCTGCTATCCAGCGACTGCACCTGGTGCAGCGTCCCGGCGAACATGAGGAACTCGGAGGCGGTGAGATATGAGGGCGGGCTCTCCACTTCGGGGACGATGCCTACCCGGCGCTTGATCTCCATGGCCTGGGTGACCGGGTCCAGCCCGAGCACCTGGGCCTGCCCGCTCGTGGGGGGCATCTGACCGGTGAGCAGTTTCAACAAGGTCGATTTTCCGGCGCCGTTGGGCCCGAAACAACCGAAGAAGACGCCTTCGCTCACGGTGAACGTGGCCTGGTCCAATGCCAAGAAGTCGCCGTATCTCTTGGTCAGTCCTTCCACGACGATGGCGGGCATCGGGAAAAGATATGGGGCTCGATATATAACAGGTGCGAGGACGGCATCATCGGACGATATCGAACGAGGGAAACTGATTTAACTATACCCATTGCTATCACGTGTCTAGGTATACGGGAGATGCCGGGATGAAGGGACACAGCGTACTAACCAGCAAGATCGAGGCTGAGGTCGAGCTCCTTGAGAGACACGTCATCATGCTTGGTGCCATCAAGAAGCACGAGCCCATCGGCATAATCCGTCTGTCCGAGCTGCTGGACATCCCGCAGCACAAGGTCAGGTATTCGCTGCGCATCTTGGAGCAGGAAGGCCTCATCAACCCTTCGCCGGAGGGCGCCGTCACCACTGAAAAGTTGGACGAGTTCTATGAAAGGGTAGTGCTCATCCTCGACCGCATGGAAGAGACCGTGGGCAAATTGAAGGGACATCTGGAAGAGGAGTCCAAGAAAATCACAAAGGATTAATATACGACCCTTATTTTACGACTCACATCACAAGGCCGTCGTAGCTCAGTCGGTAGAGCGTATGACTGTTAATCATAAGGTCAGCGGTTCGATCCCGCTCGACGGCGCTTTCTTGTTATTTTTTAAAAGGTCTAGGCCCGTATCATTATCAGCATCATCTTGAAGGCCTTGACCCCGCGCAGCGCGTGCGGTTGGTTGGCTGGCATGATCAGCATCTCCCCCGCTCTCACCAGGTTCTTCTTACCGGCGATGGTTATCTCCGCCTCGCCGTCGATGATCTCCACCATGGCGTCGTAGGGGGCGGTGTGCTCGCTGAGCCCTTCCCCTTTATCGAAGGAGAACACCGTCACCGTGCCCACGCTCTTGTCTATCAGCGTGCGGCTGACCACGGCGCCGTCCTGGTACGAGACCAGGTCCTTGGTCACCAGCACCTTTCCGATCATCTCGTCCCTCTTCTCTCCGTCCAATCCTATCATGTCCTTCTTCATCGTCCTTGCCTCCTTCAGAGCACCTTGGTCGATTCCGATGGCCTGGGCATCTTTACCACCAGGAAACGGAAGTCTGACGAGGATTCGTTGAACAGCCGGTGAGGTATCTTGGCCGGGGACTCGATTATCATGTCCCTGGTGACCTCGCGCACCTCGTCCCCGATCTCCACCTTCCCCGTCCCTTCCAGAACGTAGAAGAAGACGTCCACCGGGGTTACGTGCTTCTTCAGCGTCTCGCCTGACCTCAGCGTTATCACTACCGCTTGTCCGTGCTCTTGGTCGTATATCTTGCGCACGCTCACCTTATGCGGCGTGTCCTTCTCCGGGAAATCCGTATATTTGCTTGCCTTCATTTTTTCACCCCTCTTCTTTCGTGCTCATTGCCGGCCTTCCAGACCCTTTCTTAGCAGGTACAGGAGCGGCGGTCCGTTCGACCTCAGGTCGTATGAGAAGTTCGCCTGGCGCCATTCCAGCACCGCCATGCGTATGCTTCCCATGAACAGGATGGCGAACGCTTCACCGTCCACCTCGGGTGAGAAGGTCCCATCGCTCTGTCCACCTTTAACCAGCTGGTTGATGAGAGAGGAGCGCGATCTTCGGCGCAGATCGAACCTCTCCTTCACCACCGGGAAATCGCGGAAGAGGTCCTCCTGGAACAGGACGGACGTGTGCATGGGGTTGTCCTGGAACAATGCCAGTTGCCAGGTCATCATGTTCTGCAAGGTCTCCCATGGCCCATCGCCCCGAGGGACGAACTGGTTCTCCTCGAAGACCTTGATCGCTAACGCGTTCACGATGTCCTCCTTGCTCTTGAAATGCCTGAACAGGGCGGCCTCGCTGACGCCGACATCGTTGGCGATCTGCCTCAGTGTAAGAGCACTAATTCCGCTCTGATGGACTATCTTCAACGCCGTTCCCAATACCTGCGCTTTCCTGGCGTCCGAACCCATTCTCCCGTTCATGCTCATACCTTGCTAGTTATCACTAACTAACATGAACGTAACAGGTATAAAACGCCTTCTAGATGCTCACATTCTTATGCGCGTATCATCTCGTTCCTTTAGGGAGTAAATTGTTGGGTTCGGTTTGGCAACACGATGCGGACGATGACGCGCTGAACATGGAGGACCAGACGGGTCAGATGGTCGGTGTCTTCGGTTCCGTGTTCGTTCTTTTGTACTTCATAGCGCTTTGGATGGGTGACCCGGGGTTCTATACATCGGAGTTCAGCGATGTCGACGCGGTGGTGCTGTTCGTACCGATAGTGCTGGGCATCTTCCCTGCGTTCATACGCATGGTCTATATGCGACAGAATCCGGCGAGACCGTTTGACGTGCTGAACACAGCGCTCTTCGTGCTATCGGCCATCTATTTCCTGAACAACTTCCATTTCGATATGTCCCAGTTCTCATATCCTTTTCCGGAATCCCTGAGATTCTTGGTCGATTGGATCGATGAGGGCTGGGCCAGGATAATCCTCATGGTCGGCATCTTCGGCGGTACCGTCGGCTCCATCTGGATCGCGATCACTTATGTGAAGGTCCGTCAAATATTGAAGATGGGGTCGTGACCCTTTTCTTCCTGGTCAGGAACAGCATGAGAGATAACGCCAACATGCTGGTGACGATCCCATAGGCGAACGTGCTCCATATGCCCACGTTGTCCCAAAGTAGACCGGCGATCACGCTGCCAGGGAGCATTACCAGCCCTACCGCGGTGTGATAGACCCCCAATGCCGTGCCACGAAGATCGTCCGGCACCATGTCGACCACGGACGCCTTGAAGACACCCTCGCTGGACCCTTCGAACACACCAAGGAGGATGAAACCGAGCGCAAGAAAGAGAAGGTCGTCGGCCAGGGCCATGACCAGACAGGTCAGGGCGAACATGATGAAGGAGAAGGCTAACACCGGTCTTCGTCCAAAGCGGTCGGAAAGCGCCCCTGATGGGATGGAGACGATGACGAATACGATATTGGATAGCACGTACAGCAGGATGGTGGTGATAGTGCTCATGCCCAGGCCGTCGGACCGCAGCACGAAGAAGGCGTAACTTATCTGTCCTATGAAGAACACGAGCACGACCGCGGTCAGGCACCAGAAGTCCCTGCCTAGGCGCTTTGAATCCTTGAACATGCTCCCCGTCGGCTTCGCGTGGCAGCGGTCCGTGTCCTTGACGAACAGCACCAGTATCAGGATGGAGATCATGGCAGGGATCGTGGACAGCAGGAACACGAGCCGATAGGTCCCTTCTGTGACCGTACTGGCCAACAGGAGCACTGGAAGGACGAGCAATGGACCGATGACCGCGCCGGTCATGTCCATGGACTTGTGCAACCCAAAGGCCTTGCCCATCTTGTCCTTCTCCGTGGAGTCGGCGATGAGCGCGTCCCGGGGGGCGTTTCGCAACCCCTTGCCGACCCGTTCGGTGATACGTATGCCTAGAACGTGCCAGTAGGACGTGGCAAAAAAGAGGATTGGCTTTGTTATCATGCTCAGTCCGTAACCGACGTTGAGGAACGGCTTCCTTTTCCCGCAACGATCGGACATACGGCCAGAGACGACCTTGAGCAGAGATGCCGTGGTCTCGGAGGCACCTTCGATGAGACCTATGATCGTGCCGGTGGCGCCGAGACCGGCCAGGAACAACGGCAGTATCGGGTAGATCATCTCGCTGCTCATGTCGTTGAGCAGAGAGACCAGACCGAGGACCAGTACGTTCGATGAGACACCGGTGAATACTCCCCTGCGCAACGACATTCTCTTTACCAATCGATCGCCTGAGAGTGAAGAACGTCAGATGTTTCCCAAATACCCATCGCCGCTGGATGAATCTGCCATTCTAGCCATACAGGGGGAACAACAATTTTATATTGCACCCTGCTTTAACCTGAACCCATAAAATGGGTCCGTAGCTTAGTCCGGTGGAGCGACCGGCTCATAACCGGTTGGTCGTCGGTTCAAATCCGACCGGGCCCACATCTTCATCTGGCTAAGCAGCGATTTCGAATCAGGTTGGAAATGTCCATTTACTGACTGATTCGAATGCTGAAGTTCTTCTCTGGCGGGAGCCCCTTCTTCATGCGCTCCCGAATCCGTTCGAGGTACTCCGCGCGCTTCTCCTGCACCTCTTGCAGCTCGTCGATCGGCAGCCCTAGGTACTGCCGCGTCTGCTTGAGATCCTCGTGACCGTACGCTTCGGACACGATCAGCAGCGCCTTCTGATTGTCCTTCCCGGCCGCCTCCATGGTGCAGCGTCCCCACGTCCGCCTGTTGCGGTGATGCAGCCCGGGCTTGTCTATCCCGGAGCGGTTCACCGCGCGCTCCATCACCAAATCCAGGCCGCTGTCCGAGTACCCGGCCAGCCTTCCGCTGTGCCAGTATATCACCAGGGACTCCGGGTCCGCGAGATCCTTCCCGCTCCTCTTCCGGGCGTCCTCTATGATCCTTTCCCTTTCCTCCAGCCAGGCTGGCAGCTCCGCGTACGTCTCCGGGGCCCAGGCGATGGTGCGGGGCTTTCCCTCCCCTTTCCCTTTGCCCATCACCCTGAACCAGCCCTGGCCTATGTCCGAGAGCTTCATGCGCTGCACCTCGCATCGCCTCAGCCCCAGGTGCAGCTCCAGGTGGACGACGATTCTTTCCACGCCCACCGCGGCATCCATGAGCGTCACCGCCTCCTCCGGGGTGAGCCATTCCACGTTCACCCGGTCGCTCCGGGGCCAGCCTAGCTGCATTTCCGCGATCACCGGGTTCCTGTGCCTTTTCAGGAATCCGTTGAGCACGGTGAGCTTCCAGCGCTTCGTCTTGACGGAGAGCCCTTGCCAATGCTCGTTGATCAGCCACTCGATCTCCTTCTCCCCGATCAGCTTCGGGGTGCATCGCAGACCGGCGTCGCTGAGATCCTTGAGCATGGTGCGCAGCTCCCGCCTGTACTCCTTCACTTGGGTTTCCTTGAGGCGTCCGCGGCGCCGCATGAGGCCCAGATGCTTCTCTATCAGGTCGTTCTGGTAGTATTTCTGCTGGTACATTCCGGGCCTCTCCGTTCATTTCAGCCGCACCTCGCGGGTAATAGGGAGGCCGCCCGGCTGGCAAACTGGACTACTAAAGGAGGATGTGGGGGATTCATCCGGGCGGCGGTCATTGTGAAAGCGGTTGTGCTAGAGCTCCTGCACAACCGTGCATCGTTAGGGTTTGGTCCGGCAGGTAAGGCGTTTTGAGGGATGGAAGACTGGACGATATCCTGCCGGGTACGGGCCAGGCGGTCCCCTCGGGGGGCTTCGGGGTACGCTGCCTGACTGGTACAGGAATTCATGATCTCACGCTTCGATCTTGGCGGCCGCCATCCAGCCCATCGTCTTGGCGGTCCTGGGGTACTTCCTGGCGACGTATGCCTGGAACCTCGGCCTCTCCTTCGGCTTGAGCATGGCGACGCCGTCCATCAGGGCTTCGATCTCCCACTCCAAGGAGGACTTCTTCGTGCCGTCCTTAAGACGCATCTCTATGTCCTCGGCCTCGCCGTCGAGGCGGGCGTAGAAGTCATCCTCGTCAATCAGGCGGTTGATCTCAAGCTCAATCGCCTCGGCTGCGGACATGATCAGGCCTCGATCTCGGGGATCTCCGCAGCTGTGCGCTGCTGTTCGGTCCGAAGCTGGCGGTCCTCGATCTCGGACTCGATATCGCCGATGGCACGATTGATCAGGTCGCGCTCGGCCAAAATGCTCCATGCGCGTCCGTGATGGTGCCCCTCGGAGCGTTCCAATGCGTATCGGATGGTGCCGAACTCGCTGATCATCGTTGCTGTGTTGTCGCTGAGCGATGCCTTGAAGCGCCGGAGAGCGTCCTGAAGGTCGGAGAGGGAGGCGTCCTGGATCGTGGTTATGCCTCCGTAGGCGAGCGCAGCTTGTCTATGCAGATCTTGCCACCTTCCTCGTAGATCATCACGCTATCACCGATCTCTGCATCAAGCCGGTCGATGACTGGCTTGGTCAGAACGATACGGCCACCGATGGTGATCTTCACAGCCACTGGTCTTTCAAGCATGTTTCACCTTCTATATTTGAAATCACAAATGGTACTAGGTGTATTTAAGGTTTCTAATGTAAAATCAAGAATGTAGACGTTTTATTTGTAGACTCGAATCTAGATTTGTAATGCAAAATCAAAAATTCGAGAAACTGGAGTCGCTGAACGAGCTAAATGCAGTTTCAGTTTTACTCTTTTTACTGGAAAACCACGAGCCTTACGCGACGGATATGAAGGTCGTTATATCAAGTTATGACAGGCTAAAAAAATTGATGGAACGAATGGAAACGGAAGGTCTTGTTGACATCAATATCGATGAGTATCCACGAATCAGAATCACTTACAAATTGACCTCCAGAGGGAAGGAGGTTGCCCAGAAGCTACTTGAGATTGAGAAGATAATGGGTGGTTAATTGGATCAACCGCTTAGTAGATATTTTATCGAGTTTATTATATCTTTTGTAGCAGCTGTAGCATTTCAATGGTGGCAAGACAATATCTTAATCGCTACATTGATTTTTATATCTTTATTTGAAATTATAATTATCTTTGAACAACGTGGTGAGATCCATCGATTGAAAAAGACGCAACAAATGGAAAAAGTGCAGGAAACCCCAAAAACAATGGGTTATGCATCTCGGTTTAAACCGCCTATGGTAAATACAATACATCTAGACAAGAAGGTCGTTCGTAAGGGGAACGACATCGAAGGGGCATCGATTATTTCTATAGAGTTGACAGGCAGATGGAAATTCAGAGTCAAAGTGTTGTTTGACGATGAATCTGAAAACTCTAAAGAGTATGGTAATTTTACAACCCATTTTACTGATGAATTTTCTACGACGAATAAAAAGAAGGTGATAGTCGTTATTCAAAGGAAGGGTATGAATGAATTTCCTGTCGAAATGACCTTAACGAAAACCATTCCACCCAGCGTCATCATTCGTTAATCGCATCCATCACAGTCATCGCACACGTTTTCAATCGCGCCCATCTCGATGGCGATAGTGTGATTATTCTCCTTCTTCATCGCATCGATGTAGTATGCAATCATCCGCAAGGCGACGCACTTCTTCCGCTTATTGATCGGCACTCGGTCGGCTATCTGGTCGTAGGCTGATTCCAGTTCCTTTTCCAGTCGTATGTCCTGCATCATTTTCTCCACCATTTTGAAGAGCTGTGTTCCACTCAACACTATAAAATTATAAAAGCCGGGGGTCATTAAAAATGACCTTGGCTAGATGGTGCAAACCATGTTGATACGTTGCTTGACCCGCTTATGTCCTCGAAAGTACGCTGCTCATTGCCTTCACCCTCTTGACGCAGATCTTGCACTTCTCCGGTATGATGAAGTCAGCATACCGGCGGCGGAGAACACCGATCAACCAGGAGAACTCCTCATCGTTTATGATCATCCCTTCGGGAGGATCGATCAAGTGCTTCCTCATGAGATCAAGAGCGACGCATTGCTTCCCTCGGTTGCCCTCTCGATCCATGATCTCCTTCACGAACTCATCAACCAACTTTCCCCTATCCAGTTTGTCTGATTCCATGTCATTCCCCAACCATTCCATTAGGGTTGATGCTACCGACTACGTGTATATAGCGAAAAGGAGGGGAGGTTGGTGAAAATGTCATTAAATAATATATATAGGTTGATAATTTATATTCGAATGAGGTAAAAATCATTGTCTGACAATTTCCCTTTAGTGATTTGTTTAATCCTCACCGTTTTCGTTTTTAATCTTTCTGTTCTAGAACTAACTAGACATGACTATACAAAAATATGGATAATAATTTATCAGGCCATTTTTAATTTTTATATTTTCAGTTGTATGGCACTTAGCTATTATATTGCTGGATCTTATTCCGAATATTTCTATGCGTTAGTAATATTCTTCATATCTAGTTCATCAATAATTTGGTTTGGATTGGTTGATAGCAATAAAAAAATACGTAAAAAATTAGATATTGATGATAAGATACAATTACAATTATTAAAAATTTTTAAAAATGATATGAGACATGCAATCAATGAATTTGATGTAATATTTGAGGTAAAACGAATCATCAAGGAAACATCGTGTTCGGAAATTGAAAAATGTTTTAAAATATTAAAAGAATGCGATTTTATCACTTTACCCGGAACAAAAAAACAAGGTTCCAATGAAAATAAAACTGGAACAATTTTTTCATATAATCCATTGAGTGAAAAACATGATCATTTTTACTTAACATTTACCGGACTAAGGAAATATTATAGTATTTTGCATCCTTCGAAATCATCAATCGGAAACCGTTTGTTTGATTATATAAAATATCATATATTTAAAATTGCTAGAAAATTGCATGAATTAAAGAGATTATCGAAAATAGTAATAGCGTTCATAATAGCTTCCATTATTTTTTTCCTACTGGCTTTTTCATTCGGTAAAGCATTAGACGAGATAGAAAATTCAATTTTTCTCATTCCATTGTATAGCATTATCTGGATTACAATTGGATTCTTTATTGCTCGAAAAATCTGGAACAGGGACTGGGTCGAAAAAACAATGGCCACAATATTGGT
>JAJRAK010000024.1 GCA_028682895.1 Methanomassiliicoccales archaeon | reverse complement strand
TAGTCCCCGTGCTCCAGCAGCTGCTCGATGGTGATGCCGCCGCCGAAGACACCGTCGGCCAGGCGGTCATAGGTGGAGACCTGATAGTAATCTCCGTAGCTTGGCAGGACCTCGCTCTCCCCAGGTGCGATCCAGTAGCCGATAAGTCCGCTGGAGATCATGAGGATGGCAATACCTACGACCGTGATAACCTTATTCGCGCACATCGGTCATAAATTGACATTTTCCTATATAATTGAGACCATGCGAACGAGAGTTAAGGAAAGAAAGATGTTGGAAAGGTTTTGGTGCGATCACTTCGTCCTGTGAATGGCGGCCACGACGGCATCTCCCATCTCGTGGGTCTTCGCCTTTCCGCCCAGGTCCTGGGTGTAGACGCCCTTGTCGAACGCCTCGCGCACTCCGTCGAAGACCACCTGGCCGAGGTCGCGGCGCCCGAGGTTGTCGAGCATCATCTTGGCCGCCAGTATGGTCGCCACGGGATTTATGCGGTCCATGCCCTTGTACTTGGGAGCGGAACCGTGCACCGGCTCGAACATGGATATGCCCTTTGGATTGATATTGCCGCCAGGCGCGAGCCCTAGGCCTCCGGTCACCTCTGCCAGCAGGTCCGTTATAATGTCACCGAACATGTTAGGCGTCGCTATGACGCGGAACTTGTCCGGGTTCTTGACCAGGGCCATGGTCATCGCGTCCACGTACATGAAGCCCAGTTCCTTCCCGGCGCGGCGGCACTTGTCCGTCCAGATCTCACGCCATAGACTGTAGATGTTACTACAAACGTTGGCCTTGTCGATGACGGTTATGTAGTTCTCCCCGATGTCGTTGGCGCTGTTTATGACGAAGTCAGCGAAGCGCTCGATGTTCTTACGGGACATCATGCCTATTTCGAACGCATAGTCGTCAGCGGCGTCAGCGTTGGCATCCAGGCGGACCCTCATATCATAGAGCTCGCGCTTCACGCGCAGGTCCAGCACGCCCTTGCCGTTGGATATGCGCCCACCGGCGCCTATGTAGTAGTCCTCGGTGTTCTCCCTGAAGACGTCTATGTTGAAATCGACGTCCCTCTTCAGCCGGCCGAACGGCTTCCACAGGGGGGCCGGGCGGTGGTTGATGTACTGGTCGAAGCCGAAGCGCAGCGCCAGCAATATGCCCTTCTCCAGGACGCCTGGCTTCACACGGTCGTCGCCGATGGCCCCGAGGAAGATGGTGTCGAACTTCCTCAGCTGGTCCATATCGTTCGCCGTCACCAGCTCTCCGGTGCGGAGATACCTCTCGGCGTTGATGTCGAACTCCTTGAAGTCGAACTTCACCGAGTAGTTCTCGGACAGGGCGTTCAGTACCTTGATCCCTTCGGCCACGACCTCGGGCCCGATGCCATCACCTGGCAGTACAGCTACTTTGAACATCTCTTCTCCTCCTTGATCTTGGCCATGAGCCCGCCCTTGTCGATGAGCTCCTGGACGAACTGAGGGAACGGAGCGAAATTCCACTCCTTGCCCTTGCTCTCGTTGACGATCACGCCCTTGGCGAAGTTCACCGAGAGCTTGTCCCCGTCGTCCGCCTCTATCTTGCATTCCACCGGAAGCAGTCCGGTGTTAATGCAATTGCGATAGAATATCCTTGCGTAGCTTTCCGCCACCACACATGATATCCCCATCTGGAGCAGCGCTCTGGGCGCGTGCTCGCGGCTCGACCCGCAGCCGAAGTTGCGGCCTGCCACGATCACATCGCCCCCCTTGACCTGCTTGGCCATACCTGGCCGCACCTTCTCGAAGGCGAACGTGCCCAGACGATCGTTGTTATCGCTGGTGAGCCGCTCCGCGGGAATGATCTGGTCGGTGTCCACGTGGTCACCGAACCTCCAGACGTTACCTTTCACGTCCTTCATTGCGCCACCTCCAGGTCGCGCGGGTCGGTTATCCTGCCTGTGACAGCGGAAGCGGCCACGACGGCCGGGCCGGCCAGGTACACCTCGGAATCGCGGTGTCCCATGCGCCCTATGAAATTGCGGTTCGTGCTGCTGACGCACTTCTCCCCGGGTGCGAGTATGCCCATGTGCCCTCCGAGGCACGCTCCGCACGTGGGTCCGGAGACGAAGGCCCCGGCGCGGGAGAACTCGGCCAACAGACCTTCGTTCATGGCCTGCTCGAACACCTTTACGGAAGCGGGCACGACTATCATACGGACCTCGGGATGCACCTTGCGCCCGCGCATCACCTCGACCGCCAGGCGCAAATCCTCTATCCGTCCATTAGTGCAAGAGCCCAGGTACGCCTGGTCGATCGTGACGTCTACATCCCTGGCCTTCCTGCCGTTGGACGGCAGGTGCGGTAGTGCCACCATGCTCTCCAACGAGGAAAGGTCGTACTCCAGTGTTTGGCAGTACTTGGCACCGTCATCTGCCAGCGTTGCTTTGAAACCATCCTTGCGCACGGTCTTCATGTAGGCGACCGTGGCCGCATCGCAGGGGAATATCCCCGCTTTGGCCCCGGCCTCTATGGCCATGTTCGATACGGACAGGCGATCTGACACCGTCAGAGCGGCGACGCCGGTACCGGCGAACTCGAACGCCTTGTACGTCGCCCCGTCCACTCCAATGTCGCTTATGATCTTCAGCACTAGGTCCTTCCCGCCCACGTATTTCGATGGTCGTCCTTTCAGCATGACCTTGATGGACTCGGGTACTTTGAACCATAGGCGTCCGGTGGCGAACACCGCTGCGGCCTCGGAGCTGCCGACGCCGGTGGCGAACGCATTCACACCGCCGTAGGTGCAGGTATGGGAGTCAGCGCCGACCACGAGCGCTCCGGGATAGGCGAACCCGTGGTCCAGCATCACCTGGTGGCACACGCCGCCACGGCCGACCTCGTAGTAGTTCTTGATGCCCCACTTTTTGGCGAAGTCCCTCATCTCCTTGGCCTGCTGTGCCGACGCCACGTCCTTGTTGGGGACGAAATGGTCCGGTATGAGCACGATCCTGTCCCTCACCGGCTCGCATCCCAGGGCCTCGAACTCCTGAAAGGCCAGCGGCCCGGTGACGTCATTGACCATCACGTGGTCCACCTCCGCCTCGACTATTTCGCCGGCGTGCGCATCGTGGCCGGATTTCATTGACAGTATCTTCTCCGAGATGGTCTTTGCATGCCCAGTTCTCATATTGCTCACTCCTGGACCTTCTGTCTCGCCAGCAGCCGGTCCACCGCTTCCATGGCGGCGTCCACGCTGGTGAGCACGATGTCCGAGCCTATGCTCTTTCCTACGGACATCACCTTCTGGTCCCCGTTCATCTTCAACTTGACGGTCACCTCGCACAGGGCGTCGCTCCCGCCGGTTATGGCGCTCAGCCGGTATTCGGCCAGGGAGATGTTCTTGTTCACCGCTGAACGGATGGCGTTCAGGGCGGCGTCCACCGGCCCGATGCCGATGTCCGATGAGCGCTTTATCTCGCCGTCTATGTCCACGACGACCGTGGACGTGGGCGTGATGTTCATTCCAGTGAATACGGTGAACTCCTTGAGCTGCACGTGCCGGTGCTGCTTCTCCGACTGCCCTATGTGCATGGCCAGTGCCACCAGCTCAGCGTCATCCACGCCCTTGCCCCCTTCGGCCAGCCTCTTCACCTTCTCCACGATGTCGGCCAGCATCTCTTCCGAGACGACGATGCCGTACTGGCCCAGTTTATCCTTGACAGAATGGGCACCAGTGTGCTTGCCCATGACTATATTGCGCTGCATGCCCACCAGCTCGGGGCTCATCGCCTCGTAGGTGGATGGGTCCTTGAGGACGCCGTGCACGTGTATGCCCGATTCGTGAGCGAAGGCGTTGTTGCCGACAATGGCCTTGTTGTCCGGTATGGGCATCCCCATCATCCGGGAGACTGCCTTGGAGGTCATGCCCAGCTTCCTGCTGTCCACATTGGTGCGGACGTTCATGAAGGCGAGAAGCCCCATGACCACCTCCTCCAGGGCGGCGTTCCCCGCCCTTTCGCCCAGCCCGTTCACGCATACGTGGACCTGGCGCGCCCCTTTTCGCACCGCGGCCAGGGAGTTGGCCGTGGCCATGCCGAAGTCATCATGGCAATGTATCGACAGAGGCACCTTGGTGACCTTCATGACCTCGGACACGAGATATTCCATCGCCGCCGGGGACATAGTACCTACAGTATCGGGCAGGTTGATCTTGTCGACGCCGGCCTCCTGAACGGCCATATGCATCTCCTTCAGAAAATCGAGCTCAGTCCGCGTCCCGTCCTCGCAGGAGAACTCGACCATGACGCCGCGTGACCTGGCGTATTCCACGGCCTCCACGGCCTTCGTCTTGACCTCCGGCCGGGTCATCTTCAGCTTGTGCTTCATGTGCCCTTCGGACGTGGCGATGAAGACGTGAACGTAATTGACGCCGCTGTCCACGGCCGCGTCTATGTCGGGCCGGGAGCATCTGGCCAGCCCGCAGAGCTTGGCCTTCAGCTTCAGGGCGCTCATCTTGCGCATCGCCTCCTGCTCCCCCTGGGACGCACGAGGGAACCCGGCCTCGATAATGTCCACGCCTAGGTCGTCCAGCATCTGAGCTATGCGCACCTTGTCCTCGATGGACAGGGCTACGCCCGGAGTCTGCTCGCCGTCTCGCAGCGTGGTGTCGAGTATCGTCACCGAGGAGGGCGTGGACAAGTCCAAGGCATAGCGATTGAAATGACTGGTAAATATCTGGCTAGCCTCGGGCCCGTCACGGGCGTTATAGTTCTGACTACTCGGCGTTCGAAGTTCGGTCAAGATAACCACTCCTCACATCCAGGGTCGCAGCGATGAGCCACTCTAAGCACGCAAAAGACCGTGTCCGTCCACGATAATGATGCTCATCTTGGTACCCCGTATGTACGGGCTATGAACATAAACCGGATTATTTAATCATTGCTAATAGTTGACACGCCTCAAACGCCGCGCCTGTCCCCCCATATGATCTTATGCAACTGGGGCAACACCCTGACGTCCAGATGATGGGAGAGGACGAAATCGACCACCGGTTCCAAGGAAAGGCCGCCCACCGGGGTGAATATGATGGGGCAATCAGGATGATGTTCGTTCAGGACTGCCTCGGCCCGTTCTAGGTCACGGACGTCAGCCACGATGAACTTTAGCTGGTCCTTGGGACAGAGCATCTGCAGGTTCTTCATCAGCATCTTGGGCTCCTCCCCGGAGGATGGGCACTTGTAGTCCATGCTGATGAGCAGGTCGGGATGTCCAGGCAGACCTCGCAATGACATCGAGCCATTGGTCTCCAGTGTCACATGCATACCTGCGCCCAGCATCTTGGCGATCAGCGTTGGTGCTTCGCTCTGGCACAGTGGTTCCCCCCCGGTGAGGCAGACGTGCCAGATGTCGTACGTGAGCACCTTGGCCAGGACCTCATCGACCGACATTTCCGTGCCCCCTTCACCAGCGTATTTGGTGTCACACCATCGGCAGTCCAGATTGCATCCGCTCGTACGAACGAAAACGGTAGGCGACCCCATGGTCCTTCCCTCACCCTGGATGGAAAGGAAGATCTCGTAGACCAACATCTCATTCCTCGTAGGGGACAGGGTCCTTCATTCCCGCCCCCTCGAAACCCTTCAAGCGCAGCACGCAGGAGTCGCAACGACCGCATGCTTTCTCCCCGCCGCGGTAGCAGCTCCAAGTAAGGTGCAGAGGCGCGTCAAGCAGCTTGCCCAGTTTGACTATGTCGCTCTTTGTCTTGCGCAGGATGGGGTGTTCGATCCGCACAGGCTGCCCCATCGTCCCGCTCTTCGTCCCCACCTCCAGCATGCCCTCGAACGCCTGGAAGAACTCCGGACGGCAGTCGGGATAACCACTGTAATCGATGGAGTTGGCACCGATGAAGACGCATTCCGCACCCTCGCTCTCGGCCACCCCGGCCGCGATGCTCAGGAAAATGATGTTGCGGGCTGGCACATAGGTGTCAGGTATGTCGTAACCGATGTCGTCGACCTTGCGGTCTGGCACTGGTATCGAAGCATCGGTCAGGGCGCTCTTTAGATTATTGAGCGGGATGTTCATAATGATGTGCCGAACACCGTAATGTGCAGTAACGGCCTTCGCTGCTTCCAGCTCCCTGACGTGCCTTTGACCATAATTGATGGTAAGGGCGGTGACCTCGTACTTCTCCCGTATGGCGTAGGCCAAGGTTACGGTCGAGTCCAATCCTCCGGACAATAGGCATATCGCTTTCATCCATTTACCTCCTTAACACCTTATTGACCCACGCACTTTGCCCCAGCTCCTCGTGGACCCCTACCTCGACCTCGGATATGTTATCGGGGAACTTGACCGTCTCGAGCACCTTGGAGAGTATGTAATGGCAAAGCTCCTCGGCGCTGCTCTCCGTGGTGGGCAGCATGACGACGTCCTCATTGGGTAGCACATACCTCTTGCATCCCGCATTGATGAGCACCTCATCACCGGTGGAGATGATGATCTTCTTCGAATTGGCCGGGATCAGTATCCTATGGTCCAACTGGTCGGCTATGGCCCTGAGCTGTTTCTTCAAAGGGATGAAGTCCATCATCATACCGTCATGACCCATGTCCCCGTGCAGCTTCATGCTGACAACGTAGGTATGGCCGTGCAGCCTCCCGCACTTCTCGTGCCCGGCGATGAAGTGGCAAGCGGAGAACCTTATGCCTGTGTACTCCCCGTCTATCTCCAATCTCAAGTCCTGACCTCCTTACACCATTGTCTTTGAGCCCGGATAATCATTTTCCCCGAATCGCTAGCGCCGATGCCAAGGCGATGGAGTCCGTGTAGCATTTCTTTGCTCGGGACGTATCGATGAACACCTTTTCCAGGTTCAGTATCGGGGCGCCCATGGAGATGCACCCGTCCACCAGGTGCATCGTTCGGAAGATGATGTTGCCGCTGATACCGTCCGGAGCGATTATCAGGTTCTTGGTCCGCACTGCTTCCTCGATGAGTATCTGGCAATGCTCGACCGAATAACCTTCCGCCCTCCCCGTGCGCTCCACCTCCACGGCATCGCGTATGGTCCGGTCCACCTCGGCGCTCCTTCCCAGGTCTCCGATGCGCCCACCGGAGAGCACCCCCACCTCCATGCGCAGACCTATATGAGAGAACATCCTGGCCGATAATCGGATGAACTCGAGCTTCTCTTCAACGGTGGTACCTTCGTCAACGCCGACCGGAGCGAGGAAGAACATACGCCCACCCTTGGGTTGCATCAGCGCCACCCGGTATAGATGGCCCAGGGAGAAACGCTGCTTGATCACCGCCATGGTGCGATTGGCGCTCATGTCGCCCCGCACAACCGCATCCACGTCCCCCTTCTGCAATGCATCTATCATTTCCTCCGGAGATTCGAAGATGATCACCTCGGCATACCCTTTCATCTCTGCCGAACGAGCGCTCTTCTTGACCTTGCTGCCGCCCTCGCCCTGCCCTATGCCCACCCTGGCATGATTGGCGATGGCCCTCTGGAAGATCTGTTCAGGGGCAAGCATGAGGGGGTGATTCGTGCCCACGGATATATTATCATCCCCATTTGATGTGGACCGCTCCAGCTCGTTCATTGCAGCACGGCGGTCATCCTACGTTTCCGGGCGTGTCCCCTTCCAATATCTGGTCCAGGCGGTAATCGGACATGTCCCTGAGACCCAAGGCCATCTCCATCTCCCAAGGAGTGAGCAGAGGGATCGGATAGTGTGGGCCGTCATCGATGGCCAGACGTGGACAGGCGGTGCTGACCGCGGCCTGTGCCCGATATGGCAGCAATGCCTCCGCCCTGATTTCGTTCATAAGAACTATGTCCGCCTTCCTGCAGGAGAGACGGATCATATCCCTGCAACGATATGCTGCCGAAAGGCGCCTCTGTCCCGGTTTATCGCAAATAAGGACGAGCCAATCGTCAGCGTTCTGGGCCTTGGCAATGGCGGCGTAGCGTTGACGGACGATCTTCTCTTTCTCGTCCCCGATGTCCTTGACCGCTCCCCTGTAAGGGTCCATAGCTAGCACGGGAAGGTCCGTTCCCAGCGAAACGGCCAGCGGATGGAAGTATCCACTGCCCAGGAAGATGTACTGTTCCACATCGTCCTTTACCGCTAGCGCGGACGTTATATTGCACCCAAGGACCTGGCCTGGAGCGGCAGTTCGGGCGTCGCCTTTCCCGATGCGGACGTGGCGCCCCATGCTTTCCAGCGTTTTTACTGCGATAGGAAGCAGATGGAGATGCTGGACCGTGGCGACCAAGCCCACCCGGGACGATAACCTCGATCCATTGTCCTCCAGCCCCTGGACGATATCGAAGTCCATTGGAACCTCCAGGAAGATGGTCGGCATCTTGGGAACGATGTCGGGCATCGGAGCGTGGCCGACATGGACCAGCAGTTCGACGCCATCGAACGTTCTCAGGTCACAGGCGCCGTAGCAGGGATCCCCCATTATGATGACCTGACACCCCGTCGCCTCCTCCAGCTCGGCGGCCATGGACCTGGCGCGGACCTTCAGACCCTCGGGCATCTGCAGTCCGACGGTCGATGCCTGTCTGACCCTGATCTCATCAATGGCCTTGTCGAGTCGTACATCCATCGGAATCACCATCATCGTCGTAAGCTCGATGCGATCTGCACCTGATGACCTGGAAGTAAAAGACGCCTGAATAGATAATGATTATAGAGAAAGCTGGAAAGAGGATTGAGGAAAGGGGTTTACTTCACCAGCTCAGCGCCCTTCTCCACTTCTATGAAGCAGGGGGTAGGGAGCTTCAGGGACGCCTTCCACAACGCCTCCTTGGCACTGTTGAAGTTAGCGGCGGGGACCCTGATGGTGAGGACGACCTGCCCAGCGTGTACGCGGGCAGCGGTCCCTACGTTCTTACCGAACGCACCTCTCATACCGCTGGAGACACGGTCGGCACCGGCGCCGGTGGCGAGCTTGTTCTCCCTCAGCACGTGGTGAGGATAGATCCTGAACTTGATATGATAGTTCATCCCCGGGGTCTTGCCCATGACCCTGTTACAGGCGATACGGGCGGCCTCCATAGCAGTGTGCCTGATCTGGCAGGTCTCCTTCACCTTGAGGTTCACTATTATGGGGAAATCGCCATTGGTGGTCCCAAGGTCGAAAGTGTTGATCCTAAGAGCGGGAACTCCACCCATATACTCCCTGCGGGTGTATGCTTGTCCCGTGAGTCTCCTGTACATCCTTGCCGGCTTTCTGGCCATATCATATCACCTATGCTTAGTATAGCGACGGGATGGCTACATTCATATTTTCCTATATAAGACTGATGTATAGGAAGGCCGACGCCCATCACTTACCAGAGTAAAAGATTCTTACTTGAATACCTTTCCATCACCGATCAGATGGGCGTTAACTACGAGGTCTATGGGGAAGAGGGTCTTGAACTTATCGAGCCTCTTTGGATCCAGCTCCGACAGATGCACCGGGTCGAATCGACATATTTCAAGAGCACCTTGGGAATGAAGACGTTCAAGGAACGCATTGACGAGATACTGATGAAAACCTCGGACGGACTGATCAGGGTCGAGGTCGTCACGGATGAGGACGGGCAGAGGGTCGCGTATTGCGTATCGAGCGTCAACGGCGCATTGACCGGGGAGGTCGATTCCATCTTCGTTTCCATGTCATACAGGCGCGCGGGCATCGGCAGCAGGCTGATGGAGGATTCCATGCGTTGGATGGACGGGCTTGGGGTAAAGAAAAGGGTGATCTCCACCATCGTGGGCAACGAGGGGGTCCAGGAGTTCTACGCCCATTTCGGTTTCCGCCCCAGGAGCGTAATACTGGAACGGATGCCTGCTGCTGGGAATGGTCGGTGAGCGGAGAAACCTATTAAATGAAAACAGGAATATGGCGCATTGAAGAGGAATCCTGTGGGCAAGAAGAAAGTGCCGAACAATCAGCTGAGGGGCATCGCCCGCAAGAGAATGGACATACTGGTAAGAATGTCCGAGCGGGAGGCACTCGGCGGGAACATGGTACGGGCAAAACGTTACATGGAGATTGCCAGACGTATCTCAGGACGCAACAAGGTGCCTATGCCGCCTCGCGCCCTATACTGTCGTCGCTGTTCGGTGCCTTTGGTGCCGGGGCTCAATTGCAGGGTGCGCTTGCGGGAGCACCGCATAAACATGCACTGTTTAGAATGCGATTCGATCAAGAGGATACCTTACATTCGAGAGATAAAGGAGAGAAGGACATGCCAGCAAGGACAATGAAGGACGTCAAGAGGGTGGGGCATGACCTACGACCCACCATTCATGTAGGAAAGGAGGGCATCACTGATACCCTCATAGATGAGATAAAAAAGCAGATCAAGGGACGAAAGGTCGTCAAGGTCAAGCTCCTCCCAAGCGTTGAAGAGGACCGAAAGGTCGTCGGCGAGGAGTTGGCTAAAAGGTCAGGCTCGGTGTTGGTGAACGTCATCGGCCACACAGTGCTTTTATGCGACCGCCGCTATCTGGAAGGGAAAGAGGACACCAAGCTCTCAGGGTGAAGAAATGCTCGACACCACCATCATCAGGAACGACCCAGATGCGATACGTCAAATGCTCAAGAACCGCACATATAGCGAGGATGTGCTGGACAGCTTCCTTGAACTTGACTCCGCTTGGAGGAACAACATCGAGGAGGGGAATCGCCTCAGGAAGCTGAGGAACGAGGCCTCCCTTAAAATTTCCAAATTGAGCGGACCTGAGAAGGCTTCGGCCGTGACTGAGATGAAGGCCGTAGCCGCGCGCATCGCCGAACTGGAGGCGCAGACGGTGGATCTCGAGGCGAAGAGGGACGATTCCCTTCTTCTCATCCCTAACATTCCTCATTCTTCCGTCCCGATCGGGGACTGTTATGAGAAGAACATAATCGTATCTGAGCACGGAAAGGAGAGAAAGTTCGATTTCGAGCCAAAGGACCATATCGCCCTGGCAGAGTCACTGGACATCGTCGATTTCCAGAGAGGGGTCAAGATCGCTGGCAGTGGGTTCTATGTGCTGAAGGGCGACGGCGCGCGCATGGAACGGGCTCTGATCAACTATATGCTCGACCTGCACCACACCCAGGGATATACCGAGGTGTTCCCCCCTGTCGTCGTCAACCGGGCCGCGGTCATCGGCACGGGACAATATCCAAAGATGAAGGACGATATGTATTGGTGCGAGAGGGACGACCTCTGGTTGAACCCGACCGCCGAAGTGCCTGTCACCAATTTGCTGCAGGACGATATCCTGACCAAAGAGGACCTGCCTATATTCTATACAGCATATCTGCCTTCGTTCAGGCGGGAGGCCGGAAGGCATGTCGGTGAGAAGGGGATGATACGCGTCCACGAGTTCAACAAGGTGGAACTGGTCAAGTTCGTCCTTCCTGATGGATCGTTCAATGAGCTGGAGCTCCTGCTGAATGACGCACAGGACGTGCTGCGTGGACTGGAGCTTCCTTTCCGGACGCTGCTACTATGCACGGGCGACATGGGGTTCGCCTCGGCAAAGACATATGATCTCGAGTCGCACGCCCCTGGAACCAAGAGCTGGCTGGAAGTGTCCTCATGCAGCTGCTTCACCGATTTCCAGGCCCGCCGAGCCAGGGTGAAATACCGACCCGAGCCTCATCTGAAGAGCGAGTTCGTGCATACCCTGAACGGGTCTGGGCTGGCATTGCCGAGGACGATGGTCTCGATAATGGAGAACAATCAGGACGCCCAGGGACGCATACGCATACCCAATGTGCTAAGGCCCTATATGCAGAGACAGGAAATTATTGAATAAGGAAGTAAACGGTTTTTACGGCCGAGGAACGGCCGTCTTACTTCTTTCCCTTCTTGGCTGGCGCCTTCTTGGGCTTCTCCTCTTCCTTCTCCTTCTCTTCTTCTTCCTCTGCTTCCTCCCCTTCGGCTTCGTCGCCCTCTTCCATCTCTTCGTATCCAAGGAAGTCAAAGAGGTCCTCTTCCAAGCCCTTCAGGACTTCGACCGCCTCATCCTGTTCGCCCTCCTCAAGAAGGTCGATGGCCAGGGTTACCTGGTCTAAAAAATCCTCCAGGGTGCAGTCGAGCTCCTCGATCAGATCGTTCAGGCTAACCATGTATTTTACCTCGTCCTCCAATAATCATTGCCAATAGATAAGACCTAGGGTGAAAGGGACGAGATCGTATGTTTTTTTCTGACCTTTCACCTTGGGCGCTCATGCGGTCATCTCATGTATGCTGGCCTTGCACAGCCATATCGATACGAGGCTGTTTGAGGCCACATTCTTGATTTTTAGGGCACTGCTCGGTATGCCTTTGATGCAGACACCTCCCTCGACCCCCCATCCGGCGTCCTTTTCGCCCAGAACGGCGGAGAGGGTGGCGATGTTCGCCTCAAGCGATGTCACGTACTGGACCTTCATGCCGATCGTGGCCGCGGAGATCATTTTTGGAAGGCCGAGAGATGCGTAGCTATGAACCCCTATCCAAACGTCCTTTGTCACTGAAGGGGCGTACATTCCAGCATCGTAAGGGTCACCGAAGCAGGAGATGAGCTCGGCAACGGACCCTGCCAGGTATCTGAGCACGTCACCAATGGTCCCGCAATGCAATGTCATGGTCGCCTTCATGCCCACCTTGGCCGAGGACGTATAGTCCGTCATCGCCACTTGGACGAACAGGGCCATCTCGATCTCTAGGCCTAATATCGTCGAGGCCAGTCTCTCGCCCAGGTGGAGGAGCGCTGAAGATAGGACGCCTGCTAGTGTCTCCATTGTAAGGTTCAGGGACATCAACTGATTGATGGACTCTGTCACAGCTGACAGATAGGCGTCCTGTACCGCGGTCAGGTCGAGCAGGGAGAATGCGTCAAGCCCGTTCCTGCTCCCCTTGGTACTGTCCTTGAACTCCCAGCGGTCTGTGCCGTCGTGAGCCCTTTGCCAGGTTCGCTTGTCGTTCCAGTAGTCCGTCGAGAACGGCGTGCTATCGACGTGCCGGCCGTTGTTGTCCAAAAGCACTATGCTCTCCTCGAACGGGAATCCACTGCCCATATTATCCAATGACTGGCCGGAGAAATAGTAGACCAGGCGCCCCTTGGGCATGAGGACCGCACTGCCTATGGAGCCGATCGACTGCACACCGTGTTCCGTCTGAAGGGACCACCCCGCGAGATCGACCGCCCCGCTCGTCGGATTGTACAGCTCCACCCATTCCTTGCCCCGGTCCTCGCCAGCAGGATTGAGCTCGTATTCGTTGATGACGACCCCGTCCGTGCGGCCGGTCAGGACCTTTATCATTATCCCAGCGTCGACGCTGCCCTTGAGACCGGGGACAGGCGTCGGTATGTTGGACAACAATTCTCCCATGCCAGGTATGTCAGAGAGGGAGAGCGAGATCTCCTGGTAAGTGACCACCTCGGGCATGACCAGTTCGATGCATGCCCCGTTCATCACCCCGCGTACTTCCACCATGTGCGAGAATATGTCCATGAACGGGTCTATGACGATGTAGACAGCCCAATCGTCCCCGGTCAGCGTGGCGTTTGTCAGGAATCCATAGTCATCGTTGCTCTTGATCAGCCGAGACGTCACCGAGATGGCGCATTCACCGGCCTCGAGCGACAGAGAGAAAGAGACGGGGACACCAGTGCTCTTCAAGGCCAGGTCCTTGGGTTTGACCTTGATGACCATGTCCATACCGAAGAGGTTAATGGCATAGATCTTCTCACCCAGTACATTGGCCACGGTCTCGACGACCTTGGCCTTGAGCCCTGACACTAAGTCGCTGACGAAACCCTGGACCTTCTCCACGAGCCCCTGTACCATCTTTGCCAGCGCGTCCAAAGCCTTCGTGCCCATATCCAGCAGACGTTTCACGGTGTCCACTAACATACGATATATTTTCTGAAGTCCGGAAGACACCGCTTCGATCCCATCCCGCAGCGGACGCAGTATCTCATCCATCACTCTGACCATGTTATCATACAGTGTGTTGATGTTCCGGTATTCCACACCGGACAGTGGCTGGCCGGTCAGTACGGTCAGTGATTGATAGATGGATATCTTCACTCCCTGCTCCATCTCCATCGATAACAGGTCACCTACATCCCCGGCCGGGGAAATTGTCGCATCGACCTTTCCCGAACACACCAATGCCCATACCGATTGGTAGGAGGCCCACTTCTTGTTCATCAGGTCGGTGTCGTGTATCTGCGGGCATTCGTCGGACCGCACGAGATAGGAGGAGGGGTCTACGACGAACACGCGCATGCTCTGTCCCACGCTCTTATTCGATGGATATATTATCTCAACGTCCAGACGCTCCAAGAAAGGGGTCCCGCCATCATCAACAAGGACGAAAGTTTCGCCTTCGGGAAGCGTGATCTCCAGATCGTCGCCGCGCATCTCCATGCATCCCGATATCTCACTGAGAAGGGAATCCACATCATCACAGAGCACCGAGCTCAGGCCGATCAGGGGATCACCTGTGTTCACGATCAGAGTGGTTATGAAAGAGGTGGAATGGCCGGATACTGCAGGCTGATATTCCATCCCCGAACAGAAGTTGGATACCAGATATGACGCCGCTGCTTCGTATGTGGCGGTTATCTGATCCATCATGGACCATCCAGCATCGTTCCTTATGGCCTGCTCGATCAACGCGACATTGTCATCCCAGGGGATGTCGACCTCTGGATTCATCACCTGGATGTCCGTCAGGACCTGTTCCGCGACGGAGCTGACCATCACATCCAGTATATCAGAGCGGCCCAGTATCGTGTCTATGTTCTCTTTGAACATGGTGCAGGTCGCCTCGGCCAAGGGGTCGACCGCTGTCACATAACGCTCCCCGGCGCTTATCGCTGGGCGCAGCCAGTCCTCCTTGTTCGTTAAGGCCTCATCGAGCTTTGAACGGATCTCGTCGATGAACGAAACGCCGTCGCGTGGATCCAGGACCAAGGTCGATGTCGGTACGAAAATCTCCTTGGATATGCTTTCGGCCATGACCGACAGCGACTGGCGCATGTTCTGTAATATCTCCTTGGTGCCTATCTCGTACCGGTCCTTGAACTCGCCCCAACCGTCCCAATCCAAGATATCGACCGTAGGCAGGTCTATAGATACTTCCCCGGACGCTCGCAGCAGGACCGCCTCGCCATCTCCGTCCATCAGCTCTATGACAGCATCAGGTGTCGGCACTGTGCTCTCCGGGCCGCCAGCGCCAAAGTATCGATATAGGGCGTCCGACATGCCAGCATCCTCGAACTTGTCCAATATCCAATCCTTGTACTGGTCCTCCACCAGGTCCGTCCCGGTCATCCAATCGATGAGATCGTTGGTGGAAGCGATTACCTGGTCACCGATGGACTCTGCGATGTTGATCAGATCGATCATGTGCATGCCCTCCATCCAACGTAGTGTGACGCGTTCAATCGCCGCGTATATGGCCTGGGAAAAGACCTTGCCCCAATCCAGTTCCTCATAGCCATAGAGGCTCAGGAACATGTCCGTGGGATCGATGGTCCCACCCATCTTCATCTGACCTAGAACATAGCTCCATGCCACCTGTCCATCCATGTGGTCTGTGGAGATGTCCATGCAGGGGGTGGCGTTCCTGAACGTTTTATACTGTATGATGATGAGCCCGAGGTCGAGTGCGTTGACCACGTCCCTTTCGGTGATCATATCGTCCAATCCTTCATCGGTATCTGATGTCATCGTTCCCCACCCCTGCAGTGAACGGTACGCGGAAAGAGCATCGAGCATGGCCTTGGTCATGGTGCTGAGGTCGCCCATGTCATCACTGACCGATGCGCTGAAGGCCCCCATGCGATCGTTGAGAAGGGGCCAAGGGACCTTCGTGTCCGTGGCCACTGTGTAGTTCCGAGTAAGGTTCCCATCATCAGTGCCTACCTTGACCTGGAACCGCCCGCAAAGACCGATGTACGCGGGAATGTACGTCCCTTCCCATCCCTCACCGCTATCGGACAATGACAGACGGAGGAACGATAGGTGTGTGTCACTGGCATCGACCTCGATGAGATGTCCGTCCTTGCTCTGCGGATATAGATCGGATATGGCATTGGACAATCTGGTGTCGAATGACGTAACTAGCCTGCTCTCGTTGCTGGTATCCCCGGAACATATTCCCAGGACCGTTTGGAACGCGACGCCTTCCACGTTACGCCGCGCCTCCTGAGAGATCTCATCCATCCGTTCCAGTTCTTCCACGGTCAGTTCCGCACCGTCGGACTTGTCCCTCAGGTCGGTGATCAATGCCGCAGAGATGCTGGACAGCAGCACCAGGACTATGGCTATCAGAGAGAAGGGCATCTGTCCTCGGCGGTCTTGGGGCAGCCTGCGGAAGGATATACTGTCTGTCATCCCTCCAATCAAGCGCCGAGGCAATAAAAAGGGGCCGAACTACAATCAGGTTACGTTCGTATCCATTCCCTTGACCATGTGTAGGAAGTTCTCTAGATGTGTCGCTATCAACGGATTATCAGAGAAACCGCACAGGTCCAGGTCCTCGGAGGCGATCATGGCGTGCGTTCCATCCGAAATTACATCCGTCGCGATCAGCTTCTTTCGACGGTAGACCTCGCTGGCCTGCGGGACCTTGATGGCCGGTTCGGTTATTATGGTGATGTGCACCCCTCGCGCCACGGCCTCTTTGAACCGATCGGCGTGCTCGGCGCGGACCTCGTGCATCTTAGGAGAGGATATCATGAAGGTCCTTTTCGATGCATCGAGCATCTCACCGATCTTATCCAGCACCTTCTTCTTGCCATTGATCGTATACACCAGTTCAGGTGTGCCCTTCTCGCTGAGCAGCCCCTTAACCGAGTTCAGCTTGCTGAAAGCGGCGTTGATGTCCGCCAGGACGCGCGCTTGTATCTCCTCGGTCGATACGGGGTGATACATCGCGGGACGACCCCCCACATCCTCCACGAAGTTCTTTTCCTTCAATGATAATAATGCCTTGTAGGCGGAGGTCCGTGGTATCATGGCCAGTTCCGCTACCTCCTCGGCGGTCCCGTGGGTCCTAAGTATCAAGGCCACGTAGACCCTTGATTCATAACCGGTCAACCCGATGTTCCCGAGGGCGGATGCGATCTGCCCGAATTCCTTCTCTATGTCATTTATATCCAGACGGAGAACGTCGATGATATTCATGCGTATACATGTAGCTCGTACAGCTACATAAGCATTATATTGTCGCTTTTTAGTATGTGGCCTAGGGGATGCAATAATGATTGCAAAAGATAGCACATTGCCCAGAGGGTTGCCCAAGAAGACAGGGTCCCTCTGTCCGGAATGCAGGAAGATCATAACTGCTACGATAAGCGAAAAGGATGGTAAGGTCGTCATGGACAAGACCTGCCCTGAGCATGGAAGCTTCCACGACGTGGTCTGGTCCGATGTCGAGCTTTACCTGAAGGCGGAGCAGTATGCCTATGATGGTGTGGGCGTGGAGAACCCGTTCATACCGCAGGCCAAGGAGTGTCCCAACGATTGCGGTCTTTGCGACCTGCACCTGAGCCACACCGCACTGGCCAACCTTGACCTCACCAACCGCTGCAACATGAAGTGCCCTATCTGCTTCGCTAACGCCAATCAGGCGGGCTATGTCTACGAGCCCAGCTATGATGAGATCGTTAAGATGATGCAGGTCCTGCGCGACTCAAAGCCAGTACCGTGCCCGGCCATCCAGTTCGCCGGCGGCGAACCGACCATCTATCCCAGGTTCGTAGACGTGGTGAAGAAGGCCAAAGAGATGGGTTTTGCCCAGATCCAGGTCGCCACCAACGGCATAAAGTTCGCCGAGGACTTCGAGTTCCTGAAGGCCTCCGCCGATGCCGG
Source organism: Methanomassiliicoccales archaeon (assembly GCA_028682895.1). Taxonomy (GTDB): domain Archaea; phylum Thermoplasmatota; class Thermoplasmata; order Methanomassiliicoccales; family UBA472; genus UBA472. The sequence continues at coordinate 23,335 of JAJRAK010000024.1, read as the reverse complement.
ACTGAACACCATCTATCTCCAGTTCGACGGCATGAACGATGATATCTACATGATATCCAGGGCCAGGAAGATGCTCGACATCAAGATGAAGGTCGTCGAGAACGTGAGGAAGCTGGAGAAGCGGCCCTCGATCGTACTGGTCCCGGTCGTCGTAAAGGGAGTTACGAACAGCCAGGTAGGTCCAATATTCAGCTACGCCCTGGAGAACTCCGATGTTATCCGTGGTATAAACTTCCAGCCTGTGTCGTTCACCGGTAGGATCAACATGGAGGAGCTGGCCAAGCAGAGGTACACCCTGCCCGACCTGGTAGCGGACTTCGAGTCCCAGACCAACGGACAGATAAAGAAGAGCGACTGGTTCCCGGTGCCTAGCGTTGTGCCCATCTCGACACTGGCAACTGCCATAATCGGGGAGCCCAAGGTGACGTTCACCACGCACCCGCACTGTGGCATCGCCACGTACCTTTTCATAAAGGACAAGGACCATGTCGTTCCCCTGACCCAGTTCGTTGATGTGGAGCCACTGTTCAAGGAGCTGTACGAGCTTTCGAAGAAGGCCGAGAGGTCAAAAGTGAAGTTCCCTTCCAAGCTGAAGGCCATCTCGCTGATGAAGAAGTACATGCACGAGGACAAGATGCCCGAGGGACTGGACATGATGTCGTTCCTGAAACTGCTATCAGCGGTCATGGGGGACCAGTCCAAGCAATCCTTGGCCAACTTCTCCTGGAAGATGATGATGATCGGAGGGATGCATTTCCAGGACCTGTACAACTACGACATCGAAAGGGTCAAGCGCTGCGCCATCCATTATGTTGTGCCTGACGGAAGGATCATCCCGTTCTGCGCATACAATGGTGGACCGACCTACCGCGAGCAGGTGGAAAAGAAGTTCTCCGTGCCCATCGAGGAGTGGAGGCGGACAAGGGGAACGGAGCACACATAAGGAGGTGTTTCAATGATCGTCAGCATAGAGAAGTGCATGCATTGCGGCGCCTGCGTGGGCTCGTGCCCCCAGAACGCCATATTCCTTAACGAGGTCGTACTTCAGTTCAACGAGAAGTGCAACAAATGCGGTCGGTGCGTTCGCTTGTGCCCGGCCGGAGCATTGACGATGGAGGGTAAGAAATGAAGCCCGATTACGACATAATCGTCGTTGGTGCCGGTCCGGCCGGTAGCAAGACAGCTAAGCACGCGGCCATGAAGGGCGCCCGTGTATTGATGATAGAGAAGCGCCAGGAGATCGGTGCCTCCCTTCGCTGCGCCGAGGGCGTGAACAAGAAGGGACTGGCGAAGGCGGGCGTTGAGATCGACCGCCGTTGGGTCTCGGCCGACATAGCCGGGGCCAAGCTCGTCTCGCCCGGAGGCAAGGTGTTCCGCATAGATGAGAGCCAGGCCGGGAACGAGGTCGGAATGGTGCTGGAAAGGCATCTCTTCGACAAGGCCATGGCCGCTGAGGCCGCTCGAGCGGGCGCGGAGATATGGTTGAAGACATCGGCCGTTGATGTCATCAAAGATGGTGAGACGGTCGTGGGCGTGAAGGCGCTGCGCGAGGGCGAGCCGCTGAAGCTCACCGCGGGCTGCGTCGTAGCGGCGGACGGCTTTGAGTCACAGGTGGCCCGCTGGGCCGGGATAGATACCACCCTGAAGACCGGTGACATCACCACCTGCTACCAGTATCGCATGGCCAACCTGAAGACCGAACCGGATTACTGCGAGTTCATCATCGGGTCCGTGGCCCCGGGCGGATACATATGGGTATTCCCCAAGGGCGATGACACCGCCAACGTCGGCATAGGCGTACTGGCCTCCAAGCTGAAGAAGCCAGGCGAGGTAAAGGCGTATCTAGACTCCTGGATCAAGAAGGACCCCCGGCTGAGCTGCGGCCAGCCGTTGGAGGCCTTGGCCGGAGGCGTATCCGTCTCACCACCGGTGGAAAAATCGGTCATGGACGGTCTGGTCCTGGTCGGGGACTCTGCCCGCATAATCGACCCGATAACTGGCGGAGGCATCGCCAACGGGTTGCTGGCAGGCAAGTTCGCCGGTGAGGTGCTGGGCGATTGCTTCCAGGCGAACGACTTCAGCGAGAAGGCCATGATGCCTTACGATAAGAAGTGGCGCGACGCAATGGAGAACCGCCTGTGGCGCAACTGGATGGCCAAGGAGAAGTTCCTGACCCTGTCCGATAAGACATTGGACGGTGTAATCGAGACCTTGTCCACGGCACACGTGGACAAGATGTCCGTGCACAACATACTCATCGCCATCAAGGAGAACCACCCCGAGCTGGTCAAGGAGTTCGAGGACCTCATCTGAGGTCTTTCGTTCAAACCCTTTTATTCCTCTTTTACACCAGGCACGCCAGTACTAGCGATGAACGGCTGGCCACCTTTATTTTTTATCGCTTCAACGACCATGTCCGGCCTATCGGTCAGCGCGATCATGCTCCCACCGCCACCGGCACCGGTGAGCTTGGCCCCGTATGAATATGGCAGGGCCGCTGAGACGAGCTTGTCGAGCCCCACAGAGGACACGCCCAGTATGGCGAGCAACTTGTGGTCCCTTGTCATCAGTCGACCCAATGATTCCAGGTCGTTCATCGCCAGCCGTCGGGCACCTTCCTCGGTGACCTGACCGATCTCTTGAATGATGTCCGAAGCGAACCTAGTGCGGTCGACGTACCTTTTCACCTTGGCCACCAAGGGACCGGTGGGTGCCGATCGTCCGGTGAAACCGATGACGAGCTTCATCTCCGGCACGTCCAGATCGTGGACGCACCAGTGACGAGTGTCCCGGGATATCTCCCATAGCAGCTTCTCCCCCGGCCTTTTTTTGATCATGATGCCTCGGCCATGAGCGCAGGTGGAGGTATCGATGGGGCTGGCCCGCCCCTGTATCTCGCTCTCCACCTCGAACGCTTGGCGGGCGATCTCGTCCTCCCTCCATCCCCCTTGACATTTAGCCAGGGCGGCGAGCAGAGCAACGGTTACGGCCGCTGACGAACCGAGCCCGGAACCGGAGGGGAAATCAGACTCGGTCGTCACGGCCATGGGACCGGAGCGACGCTTATCGATGCAGGCTGACACGTATGAGTAGTTCTGCGGCGTGAGGGGCGTGCCATTGAGGCTTGATGATCGGTCCGGACGTATGCGGCAGCGCATGCGCAGGTCAACGGCCACGGATATGGCCGGCTGCCCATAGACCACCGCGTGCTCCCCCAGCAAGATGACCTTGGCCGGGGCGGACGTGTCCCAGAGCCTGTCTGGCATGATCGACCTTTATAGACCGTACTTACGGGCCATGCTCTCCACGGCCTCGTCCGGGCTCTTGCCACCCAGCTCCTTCAGCTCGGTCCCCCACCATTCTTCCTCGAACTTGGCCAGAGCGTCCTGGAATATCTGCATCAGCTCGACCTTGGACTCTTTGTCGACCAAGGCCATCGCCAATGCCTGGTCGAGCCCTACGAACAGGTCCTCGGTCATGAAGTCCGGCATCACGTTGACGACGAGATCGAGCAGAGCATTGGTCAGGGAGATGAAAAGACGCTCCCTCCTCTGAGGTGTGGGCATCGACTCCTTGGTCACGCTCTCGATGATCGTCTCCAACCACATGTCCCTGATGGCGTATGACCTTGCGGCCCAGTAATGGGAGTCGCCGCAATCCTCGCACTCGCACTCGTGCTCATGCTCATGCTCGTGCTCTTCCTCATCAGAATCTCCGGCCAGCTGATCCTTGGCCTGGTCCATCAGGTCGTTCGGCGAGCTTCCACCGAGGAAGTCCTTGGGGGTGCCCCACCACTCGTCCTCGAATGCTGTCAAAGCTTCCATGAGGGCGCGTTCGTCATCGAAACTATCGCCCTGAGCTTCCAAGAACTGGTCCCTGAACAAAGACAGTATGTCGATGTTGTGCTCCCTGTTGATCATGGAGATGGCAAGATAGTCGTCAAGGTTCTCCTGGAATACGAGCAGAAGTTCCTCAGAGAGGTTCATCCCTACCTGTTCCAGCACAGCATTGGTCACAGTGAGGAAAAGGACCTCTTCCATGTCCTCCTTGGGCACCTGTTCGGCCTTGAGACCATCAACGATCTCCTGAAGGAGCACGTCCTTGAACATCATGGAGCGGATCGGGTTCTTGTCCAATATCGTCGGCTCAGCGTCGCTCACCTTCGCCGCCTCCAAACTTTTCTCGCTGTTCTCGACCTTGGTCTTACTTCCAGATGATTTCTTAGCTGTCAAATCGAACCCTCCGTAATGAATGCTTCACCTTGATGGTGAAGGAATTTGTAATGAATGGGAGACTGCCAACAAGGATATAAAATCATGGAATTCGAGAAAATGTCGATCTGTGGTATCGTTCCAATAGAGATAGGGTCGTGTAATTAACTAAAATTATAAATAAATGAATACGTCACAATATAAATATTGATTATATAGAGCACATAAAGTCATTTTTATCATCCAGATAGTGTGAGGTATGACATTAAATATTTATAATAAAAAAATTGTTAATTAACAGTAGGGAGATCATAACATGGACATACTTCCGGTATTGAACATAATAGCGGGTTTGATATTGGCCATGGGCATCCTGACCAGCATTCCCGCTCTGGGCAAGAGCTTGGAAAAGCTAGCTAAGTGGCTGGGAAGGTTCCAGACCATCATCGGCGTCGTAATGATAGTTTTGGCGATATGGTTCATATTGGACTCGGGTAAGATCGGCCTACAGGAGATCGTCGCTTTAATCGCAGGCCTGATCCTGGCCATGGGCATCCTCCCGAGCATCCCTGCCCTGGGCAAGAGCTTGGAAAAGCTAGCTAAGTGGCTGGGAAGGTTCCAGACCATCATCGGCGTAATCGCCATAATCGTTGGTTTACTCGGTCTTTTCTGAGCTAGAAGGGCCCCTGGCCCTCATTATTTTTTCAGCCTGATCACTTTAAAGGAGATGAACACGGACGCTCAGAAGCGTTCGTTACTGATGGCAATTACCATTCTCATGCCCTTCCATACCTGGATGCATTGGTATGAAACGGAATGGTAACTCGCGCGCGAACCCGGTTGAGCCAGTAGTTGCTGTAGTAAAAAGGATCAGAGAGCTTAGGGAGCCCCTCGTATTGACCACGGACCTTCGCCTGAACGAACTTGGTGGTCTGTTTCCCTGATACTGAGCCAATTCTCGGAACAAACATTAAATATTGATGTGCTGGCATAGTATCGGTGGTGATAAAGATCTGCGATGACACAGAAGATATGATAGGCCTGCCTCTGATAGGGGACAAGTTCCCTGAAATGACGGTCAAGACCACGCATGGAATGATGAACCTGCCCGAGGACTTGGCTGGCAAATGGATGGTGCTGTTCAGCCACCCGGCCGATTTCACACCGGTCTGCACCACTGAGTTCGTTGGCTTTGCCAAGAGAAACGACGAGTTCGAGGCGGTCGGAGCAAAATTGATAGGGCTGTCGATCGACCAAGTGTTCGCTCACATCAAATGGGTCGAGTGGATCGAGGACAACATGGACGTCAAGGTCCCCTTCCCGATCATCGCGGACACTGGTGATGTGGCCATGCGATTGGGCATGATACACCCGAACAAGGGAAGCAACACCGTCAGGGCCGTCTTCATCGTCGATCCCGAGGGTAAGATACGCCTGATCATCTACTACCCACAAGAGATCGGCCGTAGCATCAACGAGGTCCTCAGGGCGCTCAAGGCCCTGCAGTACGCAGACAAGAACCACGTGGCCGCCCCGGAGAACTGGCCGAACAATGATTTCCTGAAGGACCGGGTCATCATCCCGGCACCCGCCGACTACAAGACCGCCATGGAGAGAAAGAAGAACGTTGGGAAGGGAAAGGATTGCTACGACTGGTGGTTCTGCACGAAGAAGATCTGAGGTTCTTCTTCAAACCTTTTCATTTTTCATATTCCGAGATATATCATAGCGATGAGCAATGTGACGATGGTCACTGGCAATCCCGCTTTTATGAAGTCGCGCAACCTCACTTCCACACCTTGGCTCAATGCCTTTTCCACCACGATGACATTGGCCGCTGCGCCTAGGATGGTGGCGTTCCCAGCCAGTGTGGAGCTGGACGCTAGAGCGAGCCATAGCGTATTATTTCCAGCATCTATCACCGGGGACAGGAGCATTACCGCAGGGACGTTGCTTATCAGGTTCGACAGCACAGCAGAGATCAGGGAAAGTCCGGGCACTCCGGTCACTCCAGCCCCCGCGTCCTCGAACCCGTCCAACATCATTGTCATCAGCCCGGATGTCTCGACACCCTTGAGGAGGATGAACAGTCCGACGAAGAACAGCAGCAGGGTCCAGTCCACACCGCGCAATATCGGTGCCGTTCCAGTGTCCTTCTTTACTAATGGCAGCATCAACAACAGGAAACAGCCGCCCATGAAGGCGATGATGGAGATGGATGCATCGATCCAGGGGGAGATTATGAACCCGATGAACACCGCGATCAGCACTCCCAGTACCAGGTAGAACGGCCGTTCCATCTTGGCCTTGGACATGTTCCTCAGGACCAGGGTACGGTCGATCATCTTCGGTGTACCGATGCGGCCATTGAAGATGTCCTTCTTGAACACAACTGCGACAATGGCGATGGCCATCACCAAGGATGTTATTGCCAGCGGTGTAAGGGCCATGGCAAAGTCGGGGAAGGTTATCCCTGAGCGGATGACGATGTATGCATTCTGCGGGTTACCCACTGCCGTCGCTACGCTCCCAATGTTAGCGGCCAAGGCCTCCCCTATCAGGAAAGGTACTGGGTTGGCATCGATGGAGCGGCAGACCTTGATGATGATGGGGGTGAACATCAGGACGACGGTATCGTTCAATATCAGCGCTGAAAGGAGAGCGGTCACCCCCATGCTCACCCAGAGAAAGGTGAACATGTCGCCGCATTTAGTGACAAGAAACTGCGAGGCCCTATCGAACAGACCGGTTATCTCCAGGCAGGAGACGATTATCATCATTCCAAGTAGAAGGGCCAATATGTTCAGGTCGATGGCCCCCAGCACCTCGTCCATAGGCAGGACGCCAATGATGATCATCAGGAACGCCCCGAAAAGGGCCGCGGCCGGCCTCTCGATGCTCACTCCCCTGATCCGCCGCACTGATATCAGGGCATAGGTGAAAACGAATATGAGCAATGCCAACGCGGTCTCGGTCTGCATCCGAGGGGAAATCGATCGCTGGATAAATAAGGCAGCGTACTCAAACGAAACCGGGATATCGTATGGTGCGGTCGAGCACCAGCCTCACGTCCAATCGGCGGAAGCCCAAAGGTCTTATGTTTTTGTCCAGATATTGAAGGAGCTCGCTCCTGTTCGCCGCATGCACCCTGAACATCAGCCTCGGCTCGCCGGTCATCTTCATGACCTCGCTCACTCCCTCCAGGGACATGAGGGCGCTGATGGCCTTGGGCTCCGCGCTGATGTCGATGTCAGCCAGCACGAACGCCTCCGCATCAACGTCCAGCCTCTCCTGGTCCACTATGGTGGAATATCCGAGGATGAGACGTTCCTCTTCCATGCGCCGCACCCGATCGCGTATGGTAGAAGGGGATCGGTCCAGCATGACCGCCATGTCCTCGATGCTGACCTTACCGTTGCTCTGAAGGATGCTGAGTATCCTTTGGTCCAGGTCGTCCTGCCCCATCACCCACCATATCCTCGCCTAGGGCTATATAGAATGTCCCGGCCCGCCGCCGAGCGCTTTCCGAACGAGAACTGAATGGTCGAATGCCAACAATGGAAGCTTGTCCAATGGATAGAATCCAGCCGATTCCGCATCATCCCCACCGGCGATCACCCCACCCTTCTCGCTCAGTTCGTAGAGAAGGGTGATGAAGTGTCCCCTGGGATCTCGTGCCGGGTCCGAGAAGATACCGATGAGACGTACGACCTCAGTGTCCAGACCGGTCTCTTCCTTGACCTCCCTAACAACGCAATCCTCGGTGGTCTCCCCATATTCCACGATCCCACCGGGGAGAGCGTGATGACCTTTGAAAGGGTCACGCCCCCGCCGCACCAATAGAAGCATGCCATCGCGGATGACGAGGCCGTCGCAGGTCAGGGTCGGTTTGCGCCACAGGTGTTCCATCTGCCCCTCGAGCAGACGTTGGCGGCGCTCCATCTGCTCGATCAGCTCAGAACCGGTGGCGGTCAAGCGGCCATTTTCATAAACTGCCGCACCCGTACGTACACTGATGGTGCGCAGGCGCCTTAGTACGGTCCTTCTGCTCACCCCGAGGTCGGTTGCCGCGCCAGTGATGCTCTTTGAACGCACGGCCTGCAACGTTCGTAGGTCCGTCTCGTCGATCAGTTCACGACCGTCCCGGGTGAGCGTGATCTCCGTCCTTAGGCCGTAAGACATGGCATGAGCCATGTTTTATAAACTACCTTTACTTTGTGACGCTTCGTGCAAAATCTTAGGAAACGAATTCCCACTATTCTCACCTCAGATGAGATACTGGATAAGGCCTTCCGCAAGGTCAGTAAGGTTGATAAGGTCGGGCGGGACAAGGTCGAGATGGTCAAGCGTAAGTCGATGGGGCGAATAGCATCGGCTACGGACGTGATCTCATCCACTTTACAAAAATATGTCAAGGCGTTTCCAAGCATCAACGAGCGCGATGATTTCGTGGCCGAGATGATCGAGGTCACAGTCGGCATAGATAAGATGAAGAAGGCGCTCGGCAACCTTGATTGGGCCTCGGACAAGATCAAGGAACTGCAGAAACAGTATACCAGCAAGGTCATGACCAGCACATCCGTGAACGCGGCCGATACCTATAGAAAGGCGTTCTATGGCCGCACATCATCGGTCGTCAACAAGATATCGCCCGATCTCGAGTTCCTGACCTACGCTCGTAACGAGTTCCGCAAGGTCCCGGACTTCGACGACAACATGCTCAGCATCGTCATCGCCGGATTCCCCAACGTTGGCAAGAGCCAGTTCCTGCGCATGATATCCCATGCCGAGCCGGAGGTTGCCGCCTACCCGTTCACTACCAAGGGCATAGAGGTAGGTATCCATCAATCGGGTTACCGACGTTACCAGGTCATCGACACGCCTGGTCTGCTTGACCGAGAACCGGAAGAGCGTAACCGTATCGAGATGCAGGCCGTCACGGCGCTGAAGCACCTTGCCAATTCCATACTGTTCATATTGGACCCATCGGAGACCTGCGGGTACCACATGGAGAGCCAGCTACGTCTGCTCGACTATGTGCAACAGCTGTTCCCAGGTGTCCCGGTCACCGTGGTGGAGAACAAGGTCGACATCATAGACACCGGTTCCGACCATCTGAAGATGTGTGCCGCCACCGGCCAAGGCATCGATGAGGTGATGGCCGTCGTGCTCGGGTCCATGAAGCACCTGGAAGATGCCGATGCGATGTTCTAGGCAAATGTTTTAATTTTTACCTCCCCTTTGTGCGGATGGGACACCTTTGCAAGAACTGGCCTGTAGCGAGTCAATGCGCCGTTATTTCTCCGAGCTCTTCAGAGAGAACGAGCATTGCTACGCGATCGCCAAGGAAGCGCGCTCCAGAGGCCTGGACCCGAACTTGGATGTGGAGATCCCGCAGGCGGAGGACCTGGCGGAGCGCGTTGAGAAGCAGTTATTGGACTATCACGTGGAAGGCGTGGCCGAAAAGATCCGAGACCTGGCCCGGCACATCGAGAGCCGTGAAGAGGTGTCGTTGGCCATCGCCAAGCAACTGGCGAAGGAGGCGATAGCCGACGATGAAGGGCGGGAGATGGCCATAGAAAGGGCGGTCCGGGTCGGTCTCTCCGTGCTCACCGAGGGCATCCTCGTCGCCCCCATCGTAGGCATCGCCGGGGTCAAGATCAACCCCAATCCAGACGGCACGGAATATCTGTCCGTGTTCTTCAACGGCCCCATCCGGTCCGCAGGCGGTACCGCTCAGGCCATGAGCGTGCTCATCGCCGATGTGGTCCGGCAAGAGTTCGGCATCGGCCCCTATGTGGCCACGGATGGAGAGGTCGAGCGCCTCAAGGAAGAGATCCCGCTCTACAAACAATGCCAGCATCTTCAATATTCGCCAAGCAACGAGGAGATAGAGATAATATATCGCGGCTGCCCGGTATGTGTGGACGGGGAGAAGACCGAGGACCTGGAAATATCTGGCTTTCGTAACCTGCCGCGCATCAAGACCAACTGCGTCCGCGGAGGTGTATGCCTGGTCATCGCCGAAGGGATGTGCCTGAAGGCGCCAAAGCTGGAGAAACACGTCAAGAAGCTCGGCCTGAACGGCTGGGACTTCATCAGCGAATACATAAAACGCAAGAAGGTCGGGGCCAAGGACGATAAGGGAGTCAAGGTGGTCCCCGACTACAAGTACCTCAAGGATATAGTGGCCGGGAGGCCAGTAATTGGCCATCCTTCCCGCCCTGGCGGCCTGCGCCTACGGTACGGACGGGCACGCACAACAGGATTGGCGGCCATCGCGCTGAACCCTGCCACCATGTTCGCCCTGGACGATTTCTTGGCCATTGGCACGCAGATAAAGCTGGAAAGGCCAGGCAAGGCGGGGGCGGTCACTCCATGCGATCGTCTGGAAGGCCCGATACTGCTGATGGACGATGGCGCGCTGGTGCAGACGAACAAGGTGGACGAGTATCTTGTCTGCAAGGGGAAGGTAAAGGAAATTATCGATGTTGGCCAGATACTTCTCCCGTTCGGCGAGTTCGTGGAGAACAATCATGTGCTCGTACCAGGGGACTATGACCTGGAATGGCACCGGGCGGAGCTGAACGTCGCCAGCGATTGGGAACTTCCACCGGGCTGGGATGACCCTCCTACGTTCAAGGATGCGATGGAGATGTCCAAACGCTATGATGTCCCGCTCCACCCTAAATACAATCTGTTCTGGTACGACCTGCCCCTGGAAGAGCTTCAGGCGCTCAGGAAATTCATTTTGAAGGAGGGCAGATGGGATGGCTCGTTGGTCCTTCCCTCGGACCCGGTGCAGAAGCGTACCTTAGAGGTCATGGGCGCATTGCACACGGTAAAAGACGGGAACGTGATCGTAGAAAGGTATGGGGAAGCGCTCCTGGCCGGCCTAGGCCTGAGAGGCGAGGACGGAATAGCTGATGTCGTCCCACTGGTAGGGGCCACCGTCATGGAGGCGGTCTCGAACTGCGCGGGCATAAAGGTTAATCCGCGTTCCGTCACCCGCATCGGCTCGCGTATGGCCAGGCCAGAGAAGGCCAAGGACCGCAGCGCCAAAGCGCCCTCGCACACCATATTCCCGATCGGAATAAATGGAGGACCCCAGCGGCTGATGGAGAAGGCCGCGGAAAAAGGCACCGTCCATGTCAAGATAGGCAACAGGAAATGCCCGAAATGCGGCCGGACCGATTTCATATACAGATGCCAGTGCGGCGCTCATACGGAACCGTACGGTGAACCGAAGGAGATGGACATAGATATCGGTCAGGAACTTCGCGGGGCCTTGACCGCCCTGGGCGAGAAACAGTTGCCGAACAAGCTCAAGGGCGAGAAGGAGCTCAAGTCCAAGGACATGTGCCCGGAACCGCTGGAGAAAGGGATATTACGGCGCAAGCACGAGATATATGTGAACAAGGACGGCACCATACGTTTCGACCTTACCGACGTGCCGCTGACGCACTTCCGCCCTCGGGAGATAGGGCTGAGCATAGAGAAGGCCCGTCAGTTAGGATATGAATATGATGTGCACGACCGCCCTCTGGAGGACCCGGAGCAGCTTTGCGAGCTGAAGGTGCAGGACATAGTGCCTTCGATATCATGCGGCGAGTTCATGGTGCGGGTCGCCGGTTTCATCGATGACATGTTGGAAAAGTTCTATGGAATGCCCAGGTACTATAACGCCAGGACCAAGGAGGACATAATCGGGCAGATGACCATGGGTCTGGCCCCTCATACATCGGGAGGTATTCTCTGCCGCATCATCGGGTTCACCCGCGCCAGTGTCTGCTTCGGACATCCGTTCTTCCACGCGGCGAAAAGGCGCAATGCCGATGGCGACGAGGACAGCGTCATGCTGCTCTTGGACGGCCTGCTTAACTTCTCCCGTTCCTACCTGCCAGACAGCCGCGGAGGCCTCATGGACGCCCCGCTCGTGCTGGCCATCCGCCTCGATCCCAACGAGGTCGACAAGGAGGCTCAGAACATAGACCTGCTCTGGGAGTACCCGCTGGAGTTCTATCGCGCCAGTGTGGAGTACAAGCACCCCAAGGAAGTGCAAGGGAAGATGGACCTGGTGTCCGAACGTATCAAGTCATTGCTGCAATACGAGGGCTTCGGCATGACGCATGATACCTACGACATCGCCGAAGGCCCGTACGAATCCGCCTACAAGACGTTGGAGACCATGATGGACAAGATGACGGCACAGGTGGAACTGGCCAAGCGCATCCGGGCCGTGGACGCCAGCGATGTGGTCCATCGCGTGATCACCAAGCATTTCCTTCCCGACCTGATCGGTAATCTGAAATCGTTCTCCGGTCAAAAGTTCCGCTGCACCAAGTGCGGTGAGAGCTACCGCCGTGTGCCGATAACCGGGCATTGCTATTGCGGCAACAAATTGAACCTGACGGTCTACGAAGCGAGCGTGAAAAAGTATCTGGAGGTGACGAGCCGGATAGGCCGGGACTATGGCGTCTCCGAATACACGCAGCAACGCATCCGTCTGATAGAAGGGTCGATAATATCCATCTTCGGAGAGAAGGGGAGCGAGGACGATGGTCATGTGACGCTCGAGTCCTTCAGCGATGAGACGGACGGAGAGACGGTCGTGGAACCGATAGAAGAGGACGTCCCGAAGGAAGAGCTTGTGGAAGCGCCATCGACCAAGCGCACCTCGAGCTTGGATGAATTCTAAGGCGTTCGCCCTGAGAGAAAAATAACAGAAGGGCGGCCGTGAGGCCGCTCTTAGCGTTTCAACCTTCTAGGGAGGCGACCTTCTCACGGAACTCGTCGAAGGTCTTCTCCAGGGATTCCAAGGCGCTCAGGAGGGCATCCTTCGCGGTCAGTGACCCATCGGTCTCGAACTCGAAGATGAACTTGTCCTCTGCCCACTTGACCTTGATAGCGCCGGTGCGGCATACTTTGACGCAGTCCTCGCACAGCACACAGGCGTTGTTGTCCATGACCTGGACCTTCTTTTCCTTGAAGCCCATGACATGCTTCGGGCACGCAGCGATGCATGTCCCGCCGTTGTCGCACTTGGAATGGTCGATGGTCACGGTGGGGAAGTACTTGTATCCCACTCCGTGAGTGCCCTGCCACTTGGCGTGCTTGCGGCCGGTACCCAGTTCGGCGGTGGCGTAGGCCAGGATCCCCTGCCTTTCGCCCAGACGGACTATCGGTATCAGCTGGTCCTTAGGCCGGCAGGATTCCCCTCCCAGGGAGTCCAGGTCGCCTGAGTACACCTCGCATGGTCCGCGCTTCTCCAGCTTGTACATTATGGTGCAGTTGGGGCAGCCTTCGCCGCCACAAGAGCACTGGTCGCGGAAGCCGTAAAGCTCCAGGTCTGTGGGTATTGGCACAAGTCCGAGGCGATGCGCCACGATCTCATCGAAGACCGGACTTATGCTCTCGTACTCGTTGCCTTCCTCGTCCCGGATGGAACCGAGCAGGAACTCAACGTCATCGATGGCCATCTTCGGAACGTCCATGATCAGCGCCCTGCGCAGGGCGTTGACCTTCTCCGGGCTGGCCTCGCTGATTATGAACTTCGCCCTGTTCTCCATTAGCTCCAGCATTTTGACTTGCATAGAGGCGCCTCTTCAAACCCTTCTGCCGCGGCGACCGCCCTTCTTCTTGGTACCGTCGTGCGGGATGGGGGTCACATCTTCGATGCGGCCGATCCTCATTCCGGCGCGGGACAGTGCCCTGATGGCGGCCTGAGCTCCCGGGCCCGGGGAAGTGGAGCGGTTTCCGCCAGGTGCGCGCACCTTGACGTGTAGACCCTCTATCCCCTTCTCCTTGGCAATCTCGGCGACCTTCTCCGCGGCCCTCATGGCAGCGTAGGGCGACGATTCATCCTTGGCCGCCTTGACGACCATTCCGCCAGTGCACTTGGTGATGGTCTCAGCACCGGTGACATCGGTCAGGGTGATGATGATGTTGTTGTAGCTGGCAAATATGTTAGCGATACCCCATTTTCCCATCAATTCACCTCCTCAGTTGGCGGCAGCTCGACCGGGACATCTTCGACATCCTGGGCAGCGGCCTCGACTTCCTTGGGCACGTGCTTTACGAACTTCTTCTTGCCCGCTTCCTCCCTGAACTTGGAGGCTTCCTCCTTGTGCTCACGAACAGCGTTGATTTCCTTCTGGGCCTGCTTCAGGGGGTGCATCTCATCAGCGATGGGGGACAGAGGGTTCATGACGATCTTGTCCTCGTCCTCGCGGGTGACGATGTAACCGGGTATGGTAATCTTCTGGTCATCGATGCATATGTGTCCATGAACGATGAACTGCCGAGCCTGGCCAACGGTGGATGCCAGTCCCTTCTGGAAGACCATGGTCTGCAATCTGCGGTCCAGCAATGAAAGGTCTGAAAGTCCCAGCACATCGTCCAGCTTGGTTCCCTCTACGGGCAGCAGGCCGATCTTGGCGCACTTGCGCAGCAGGTTCTCGGTCTCGAGCTTGGCCTGACCTTCCCCGGTCCTGATGCGGGCCTGCAGGTCACGGGACTGCTTCCTCATGTCCCGCACGATCGTCTTGGCCTTCCACAGCTCCCTCTTGTTCTTCAGGCCGTACTGCTTGACCAGTATTGCCTCTTCCTTTATGCGCTCGCCCTGCCAGGGGTGGGACGGAGTGTCATAGCTCCGCCTCGGGAATTTCGGATCACCCATGTTCAGGCCTCCTTCTTAGCCGGCGCGGGCTGCTTTACCTTGGAAACACCCAGGGTAAGTCCCTTCCTGCCGTTGGACCTGGTGCGCTGGCCGCGTACCTTGTGTCCAGTGTCGTGGCGAACGCCACGGTAGCATCTGATCATCTTCAGGCGGTTGATATCATCCTTCAGAACGATGTCCAGGTCGGTGCCAGTGATGTGCTGGTCCTCGCCGGTCTCATAGTCGCTCTGGCGGTTGATGACCCAGTTAGGGGCGTAGTCGGCGTAGGTGCTGATGAGCTCCGTCATCTCGTGCACCTTGGCCTCATCCAGGGAGCCGATCTTCTGCATCCGGTCGACGCCAGCCTTCCGGACGATGATCTCTGCGACCCTCTTTCCCACGCCTTTTATGCTCTGCAGTCCGACAACTGTAGGCTTCTCACCATCGATGTCCGTGTTGACCATACGGATGATGTACCTGAAGTCGTCGTCCTTCTTCTCCTCAGTAGTAGTCTTTTTCGCTTCAGCCAAGATAATCCCTCGCTGATGATCGCGAATCGAGTCTCGCCCTCACGAAGTGCGCCACGCGCTCAATCGCGCGTCTTGCAGTTCCCATCTCCGGATAGGGCTACCGGTCCGGGAACAGGTCCTTCTTAAGAAGGATCCCTTCAACAGTATCGATTCTGTCAATAAAGCCAAGCTTGAGCCTGTATATAAGTATTCTGCCCGAAAAGGGCAGGTGAAGAGGTTTCACTGGCCTAGTGCCTTCGACACCGCGGCGAAGGCAGAGTCCAAGGCGTCCTTGAGCTTCTGCGGGTCGCCTCCGCCTCCCTGGGCGAAGTCCGGCTTACCACCGCCACCACCGCCCATGACCGCCATTATCGTCTTGAGGGCGGCGCGACAGTCCAGCCTTACGTCCACAGAGCAGGCGACGAGCATCTTTGCCTTCTCGCCGCGCACGCCGATGACGGCCACGGTAGACGGGAGCGCAGCAAGTTTTTTAGACATCTCCTCAGGGTCCTCGCCCATAAGCGCTTCGTGCACAACTACGCGAACGTTGCCAGCCTTCGGGGCGCTGCTTACCAGGTCCTTTATGCTCAGCTCGTTGATCATGGCCGAGAGCAGTTCTACTTTCTTGCGCTGCTCGCGTACCTCCTCCTCCAGCTTGGTGAGCGCCTCCGGCACCTTCTCCGCCGGGACGTTCAATCGGTCTCCGAGCTCCTCGGACAGGTTCTTGTCAGCCTGCATCCCTTGGACAGCGGCCAGACCTGCGGTGTACTCCACACGCACTATTCCGTCCTGAATGCGCTTGGTACGCGTGATGCGCACCGGACCGACCATGCCAGTGTGGCTGCAGTGCAGCCCTCCGCAGGCCTCGGCGTCAAGACCGGTCACCTCCACCACGCGAATTACCTTTCCAGGTACCGCTCCGCCTTGATAGAGGCGATAGCCATGCAGCTTCTCCGCCTCGTCCCTCTGCATGAACTGTATCTTGATAGGCAGGTCTTGTAGCACTACGCAATTGACCTCGCGCTCCAAGAGGTCACGCTGCTCGGTGGTGAGGTTCTCGAAATGCGTTATGTCCAACCGGGCCTGGTCCACGGCCTTGTGGGCCCCTGCCTGCCAGACGTGGTTGCCGAACAGACCGCGGGCCACCCCGTTGATCAGGTGGGCACCGGTATGATGGCGCATGAGCTGCCTTCTGCGGACCAGGTCGATGCTGCCATGGACGGTGGCTCCGACCTTCGGGTTGTCCCCCTCGATGAAGTGGACCACCGTCGTCTTGATCTTGATGACGCGGCATACGCGCTTTCCGTCCAGCATGCCCAGGTCCCACTCCTGCCCTCCGCCCTCGGGATAGAAGGCCGTCCGGTCGAGCACTATGCCGCCATCGATCTCCGCTATCACCTTGGCATCGAACTCCACCAGCTCAGGGTCCTCATAGTACAACATGCGCGTTTCCGGCATGGACTCGGGACGGTCCTTCTGGACCGCGGCCGCGGCCTCCGGCTTTTCATGCCTGGCCGCCACTTGCATGTAGAAGTTGTCCGGCACGTCGATCTGCTCTGGAGCGAACTCCTTTGCTATCTCCGGGTTCAGGCCATGCGAGTCATAGAGCTCGATGAGCTTCTCCACCGAGAGCTTCTCTCCCTTCTTCAGGTCCTTCACCAGGCGGCCGACCAGCTGCTTTCCCCTGCCCAAGGTCTCATAGTAGCGGTCCTCCTCCACCTGCACCAGGTTCATTATGTCCTCGCGGTTGGCCGCCAGCTCCGGGAATATGTCCACGAAGTGGTCGATCTGCCTACTGACCGCCTCGGACAGCCTGATATCGAGATCGAGCGATCGGATCGCCCGAAGGGCCCTCCGAACCAGCATGCGCGCGAAGTATCCCTCGCGCACGTTTGACGGTACTACACCGTCGTTGAGCATGAGCATGAGCGCCCGGGAGTGGTCGCATATGACGTAGATGTCCTCCAGCGGACCTATGGTCTTCATCAGCTCTTCGTAGCCTATGCCGATGCGCTCTGCGGTCGTCTCCCGGATGCGGCGCACGTCGGCAGCGGTCTTCATGTTGGTGGCACCAGCCACCTTGCTGTATTCGGTGAGAACTCGCGTGTCCGGTGTCACGGCCGCTAGCTCCTTCAGCCATTCAACGACCGGTCCGAACACTGCCTCATAGGCGGAAGATGTACCTTGCGATACCCAGGCCATGCGCTCCAGGCCGTAACCGGTATCGACGACCGTCATGTCCATGGGCTTACGGCCATCGGGGGTCTCCCTGTACATCATGAACACCAGTGTGGCGACCTCTACCCCGTCCAGTATGACCTCGACGCATGGGCCAGCATTCCCGCCTCCCTCCCACCACTCCTCTATGTAGCGCATCTTTCGCGGATCGGTGCCCAGTCTCTCGGAGAAGAACTTGTGGCACAGTTCGACCGTCCGGTCCTTGAAATAGATGTACTTCCCGTCCTTTTTGTTGAAGGCGTGGTGGGCGCACATCTCGAAGAACGTGAAATGCCTGCCGGTCTTGCCCACGTTGTCAATGTCATTGAAACGCACGCAGGTCTGGGAGATGGTCAACGGGTTGTAGGGCGGTTCGATCACACCGTTCAGGACCCATGGCTGGAAATCGTAGATGGATGCTTGTGTGAAGAACACATCATCCCTCCACCTGGCAACGATCGGATAACGTTTCACGCGCCCGTGACCGTTCTCCTCGAAGAAGCTCAGGTAGGCCTCGCGCATCTGATGCAACGTCAATCTCTGGTTCATCGGAGAGTTTCCGATGAAGGTGTACTCCTCGCACGGCGGCTCACCGCATGTCTCCCAGTCACCAATGCTCCAAAAGTGCCTTTGGCATTTGGGACAACATTTTCGCTTGAAGCCGTTCTCCTTGAAGAAGGCAAGGTCGAACTCCGAGCCTGTCATAACTGGCGTTATTCAGGGGTCGTTATAAGAATATTCCGGTACTGACCCTCTGGAAATGATAAAATTAACTTTATAAAAATATCAAGGTACTTCGCTAATGTGGTCTCTACCTGCAGCACGCTCGATGGAACTGAAACGGTAAACCCTATATCTTCTTCCCATCATTACGGACGGGTCTATTGGTGAAAATTTGGATTATATCACTATCCTCCTGATCGCGATCGGCCTGTCCATGGATGCGACCGCGGTCGCGATCGTGAAAGGAATAACGGTAACCAAAGAGAGACGAAGGTCCGCTATCCTACTGGCTTCCTTTTTTGGAGGTTTCCAGATGCTGATGCCGTTGATCGGCTGGCTTGCAGGTCTAGGCCTGAAGGACACCATCATGGGGATCGATCATTGGATCGCCTTTGGACTGCTCGGTTTCATTGGCTTAAAAATGATCTACGATTCCATCAAGGGGGAGGAAGAAAAAGAAGAGGATGTGACAATATACGCAGCCCTCGTTCTGGCAGTGGCGACAAGCATAGATGCCTTGATGGTCGGCCTTAGTTTTGCCTTCTTGGAAACGTCCATTTTCGTTCCGATCGTGATAATCGGAATTGTCACGTTCGTACTATCTCTCGCAGGTTTCTCGTTCGGTTCAAAGATAGGAACGGTCTTCGGTAATAGGATCAAGATACTGGGCGGTATCATCCTGATACTGATCGGAGTGAAGATACTGGCAGAACATCTGTTGTAAAAAGGTCGGGAAGCAGGTAGATTGCCGCGACCCCCGCATCACACGGATCGTCGCGATTTGACCTCACCCACCCTACTTATGACAGGAGGCCAGTCCCTTCTTCTGCAGATATTTTTAATGATACTCCTCCGCCGGCCAGAACGCCCCCGCTCGCTCTATGGCAGTGGCTATGGGGCGGGCATACCGATGAGACCTTTCCAGGTCCCCTCTGGACATCTCGGCCCCCATCCTCTGCTCATCATCATGGAAGAAGATGGCAGTGCGATATTGAGTACCAACGTCCGGACCCTGCCGGTCCTTTTGCGTCGGATCGTGTATGCTCCAGAACACGTCCAGTAGCTCCCCATAACCGATGATCGAATCGTCATAGGTGATGTGCACCACCTCAGCATGGCCGGTCCGGTCGGTGCATACCTGTCGATATGAGGGCGACTCTGTGCTTCCGCCCATGAAACCGACCTTGGTATCAACGACCCCTTTCAGGTCCTGGAACGCGACCTCCACCCCCCAGAAGCAACCAGCCGCGAACGTTGCTCTCTTCATTGCCACATGATCACCGTTCTGACCAGGTAGCGTCGGGTATTTAATCGATGCACATTAGAACAAACGTTCGATCTCGGAATAATCGACGCGCACATCAATGACCGCCAATGCGTCCCTTGCCAGACAATCGTGCAGTACCCGCTCGAACTCCTTCTCTTCCACGGAATATCCCTCTGCTCCGAACGAGCGCGCAAACCCAGGTATGTCCGGCGAGGTCAGGTCCACGTTCGAGGCGCGGCCATAGCCACGTCTCATCTTCTCCCTTATCAGCCCCAGGCCCCCATCGTTGAAGATCACGGTGATGAAGTTCACGCCTGATCGTTTTGCTGTCTCCAGTTCCGAGGATGACATGAGGAAACCACCATCACCTACGACGGCCACGACCTTCTTCTCGGGATGGACCTTGCGGGCGGCCAGGGCTGAAGGGACGGCCACGCCCATGGAGATGAGCCCGTTCTGAAGCAGCAGCGTGTTCTCCTTGTATGACGGATAGTACTTCGCCAGCCAGATGAGGTGAGCCCCTACGTCGCTGACCAAGATATCGTCATGCCGCAACTGACGGCGCAATGCCTGCACCACACCGCGAGGACCGGCGGCCGGCCTTGCCAGTTCATCGATCAATGCGTTGCGATGGTCCATCGCCCAGCCCTTCTTAGGGATGGCGTTCGCCGATAGCGGTCCCAGTGTCGTTGTGAGCGGGCCTATCGCGGCCGCGTCCACCTTTAGTTCCTTGGCCGTTCCGGGCTGACCTTCGCCCAGGAACACCACCTTTTTGGCGCACCCTTTGTTCCAGAACTTAGGCTGGAACTCAGTGACATCGTATCCGATGAGCACAATCAGATCGGCCACCTCGTAAGCGCTCTTTACCAGATCGCTATTGCGCATACCGATCGTGCCGAGGCTCAAGGGATCGTCAAAAGGCATTGTCCCTGCCGCCATCCATGTGCAGCCGGTAGGGATGTTCCAGGCTCTACAGAACGACCGGGCCTCATCGGTGGCCTTTCCACGCAGGACGCCATGACCGATGATGGCCATTGGTCTATCGGAAGCAAGGATGAGGTGGCGTAAAACATTGATCTTCGTATCGTCGATGATGTTCGGCTCGTACGTTCTCTCATCGCTCTGAACTTGGACATCGGGTCGCATCTTCATGACGTCCTCGGGAAGCTGGACCATTACCGGCCCAGAACGTTCCTCCATCGCAACTCTGAACGCATCCTTCATTGCTTTCCGGACTAGACCGGGCCCGTTAACATCGATGGCCTCCTTGGTCAACGGACCGAACATGGCCAGAAGGTCCAGCACTTGTTTCTGCGGAGGGTCCCTTCTCTCCGCGCCCGCTTGCCCCACCAGGGCGATCATCGGAACATTGCTCAGATACGCGTCGGCGACGCCAGTTACCAGATTTGTGGCTCCGGGACCTAGGGTACTGAGACATACCCCTGGCCTACCGGTGAGCCGCCCTTCCGTGGCGGCCATGAAGGCCGCTGCCTGCTCATGACGAGTAAGGACGAACTCGATGCCGGCGGAATCTATCTCGTCCATGATGTCCAGGTTCTCCTCCCCCGGTATGCCATAGATGCGAGTTACCCCTTCTTCCCGCAAGCAATAGACAAGCAACCTGGCGACCTTCATCTGCATCACCCGAAAATGCTGGCCCGCTTCTCGAAAAGGTCAGTTACAGCGCATCTTATTGCATCATCGATCGGACCTTCCTTCTTGAACGGGTGCATCCCTCTTGCCATGATCTCAGAGATAGCCTTGTCACCGAAACCTGAGGTCAGGACTATATCTGCGCCCTTGAGCGCTGTCACCATCCGTTCGATCTTGTTGCGATGGGCCTCCCCGAACATAGATTCGTCCAGGAAAGGATCCGTGCGCTGCTTACCGGTAGGCGTGATCTTTCCGTCCTCGTAATCATAAAGATAGAACTCGTTGGTCTGACCGAAATGCTGGTCGACGTCCTTACCGTTGGAGGTTGCCACGGCCAGGCGGTATCGCGCCTTTCCTTCCACCTGAATGCCGATCGGCGCTCCTTCGGAAGTCTCGCGCGCTCCGCATGTCACGTGAGCGAACTCCGATGAACGGTCATGGTCCAGCATGCCGATGGCGTCCGCACGACAGAAGCGGCAGTGCCGCATCTGGCGTATGTCCACCTCGCACATATCCTGCAGTTTTTTTCGCTGTTCGGGCGTAGGGGCGGACATGTTCTCGAATCTTGTGCCCGGGACGGGTATGAGCGGGATTATGTTCACGATGTACGCACCCATCTCCTTCACCTTCTTCGCCACGTCCGGAATGCCGCCAGCGTTGATGTTCGGTACCATCACGACGTTGGCCTTCACCAATATGCCGGCGTCTGTGCAGAGCTTGATCCCCTCCAACTGGTTCTTCAATAATGTCTCTGCAGCCTCCCTACCTTTCAACACCTTTCCGTCCCATATGACGAAATCATACATTTTTTCCCCTATAGCGGGGTCGATCGCGTTTATTGTGACGGTGATGAACTTTACCCCCAGCTCTTTCAATCGTTCTACAGACCGAGGGAGGTTCAGGCCGTTGGTGCTCAGGCACAAAGTAAGTTCTGGAAACTCATTCTTCACCAGCTCCAGTGTTCTGAACGTCTCTTCATTTGCCAGAGGGTCGCCCGGACCGGCGATGCCTATGACACTGAGCTGTGGTATCTTTTCTTTGACGATGCGTACCTTGCGCACTGCGTCCTCAGGCGATAGTACCTCGCTAGTAACGCCCGGTCTCGATTCATTGGTACAATCATACTTGCGATTGCAATAGTTGCATTGTATGTTACATCTTGGTGCTACGGGAAGATGCATCCTAGCGAACGATCTGTGAGCCCCCTCGTTATAGCAGGGATGGCTATCGAGCATCCCCTGGACGTGGGCAGGTATCTCGCTCATGCATTCACTCCTTTCAGATCACAGGTCGACATCGTCACTCGAATATCCAGCCTGTCGTTATTATAGATTGTCCCTTCTATTCTTGAATATACATAAATCCAGCTCGTCCGCCCTCTACTGACTTTATCCATTAAAAATTCAAATTAAGTGATTGCAGGAACTTTACAGCAACATGAACTAGCGCATTCTAGAAAATACTCCGATCATCTGCCATTATGATGTCGGAGGCACGCCCTTCATGAACGACATGAAAAGAGGTTGCCTACGGCTAATGCTATATTGATTCCAAATAAATAGTAAAATGAAATATGTTAACAATTGTTACAATCACTGATAATCAAAGATACGCAACTAATTCCACCTGAAAATTATAAAAATTTTACTCTGGAAGAGGTAAATACGCAACCTGTTTAACGGTTAAGCCAAAGCCTACCATTAAGGCAAGCCTTCAGTGCTTTGCGGCGATGGACGTTAGTAATCGCGGACTGAACATCTCGGTTGCCCTCGATGCGTACATCCCGATTCTATCAAGCTCATCAATTATGAGCGTCCTAAGATGCCTCTTTTTCAAGGTGGCTTCGAGCTTAGATGCTTTCAGCTCTTATCCAGTAGTGCGTGGCTGCTCAGCATGCCCTGTCGGACAACTGATTGACTAGAGGCACCGAACCCCCGTTCCTCTCGTACTCAAGGGTCCTTCTCGTCAGGCATCAATACACTTCCACCAAAAAGCAACAAACCTGTCTCACGACGGTCTAAACCCAGCTCACGATCCCTTTTAATGGGCGAACAACCCCACCCTTGGCAGCTGCTGCACCGCCAGGATAGGGAGAGCC
>JAJRAK010000023.1 GCA_028682895.1 Methanomassiliicoccales archaeon | reverse complement strand
TCATCAGGGATGGGCAGAAGGCCATGGGCCAGATAGCCGCCCGGACAAAATAAGGAAAGGATGGTCCCGACTCCCGGATTTGAACCGGGCACCTGCTGATATCGGCGGCTGAGGACCGGCAAGCCGGGATCCCACTACAGTCAGCCGCTCTAGCCAGACTGAGCTAAGTCGGGTTTCTGCCTGTGTATTACGGATACCGTATTTATCAATTATTATCCGATGGTGCGGTCGGTCCTAGCCGTTTTTTCCTACTGGCCGCTCATAACGCCTCAAAGGCCGACAAAAGAAGGATTATATACGCCCCCGCTCATATCATTGTCCGACGGAAGAGGTCTAACCGACCTCTCCCAGGGAGATACGATGGACGAAGGCGACCTGGAGAAGGTCACGTTGCGATTGCCTGCCAGGCACATCCGTGCTCTGGATTTCCTGGTTCAGGTCGACGATTTCCCCTCCAGATCAGAAGCCATCAGAGCAGCCATCAGGGATTTCATTTACGCCAGGCTCGAGCTCGTCACTGACAAGGTCAAAAAGATGGAAGAGGCCGAGAAGATAATGGCGGAAATGGAAGCAATGGAAGAGCGATATTTGGGAAAATAGCCTGTTGTCAGATGGGATGGGATGCACCTACTCAGGCCCCGAGGTTCCGGCTCCCCAGGAACCTCGCTTTTCTTTTTTTTAAAAAAATGGGTTTAGCCGATGTAGCCGAGGTCCTCGCGCTTGGGCACATCGACGTTCTCGGACTCCTTGAGCTTGTTAGCGATCATGTCGATCTGCTCGGCCTTCTCCATCAGCTCCGTCAGGTCGAGCTCGATGTTGAGCAGCGACATCAGTACCTTTAGCACTGCTTCCGCTCCCTTGGGGTCCACGAAGTAGCCGGAGGTCTCGCCCATCAGACAGACCGCCTCTATGCCCACCATCTTTCCCAATCCTAGCATCAGCCCCGAGGCGCCGACGATGCCGCTTCCCGGCTCACCCTTGGAAAATATGACGCCATGCTTGGTCATCTCCTCGCAGAGCGAGATGTCCGTGACCGCGCCTAGCACGCGTGGAGTTTCCACGATCTTGCCCACGCCGTACCCGCCCAGGGTGTAGATGCGGCTCACGCCAAGGTCCTGGCATACATTGATGGCGTGATGCGACAGCTCGTACTGTCCGTCAGGGGTCATTCCCTGGTAGTCACCGGTCATGATCACGATGTCCGGCCGGGTGCCCTCGCCGCGATAGTAATGAAGCTCATTGTTGACCAGACGGATGACACCGTCATCGTCCAGCAGTACCTGCGGAGGGAAGTGCTTGGAGTAGATGTCAGCGAACTTGACCGCCTTGACCTGTTCCACCAGATGCTCAGCAGCCAGCTTGCCCACGTTGCCCACGCCCGGGAGCCCCTCGATTAGCACAGGTGCCTTGAGGTTGGGGCGTTCATGCATGACCATTGTTACGCTGTCCATTTCAATCCCTCTGTTCCTGACGGGCCCTCCGCCGGTATTCCCCGTACTTATCGTCGGGAGAGAACCGCGGAGGTATGGGCGTGGAGGTACTGGAACCACAACGGGGACAAGCGTCCTTGAGGGTGTACTCACGACACTTGTCACATATCCTGAGAGTGGTCTTCATCTTCCAATTCCCTGCAGACCCTGATAAGGCGTTACCACTTGATAAATGATTATTGACGGCAGGCCGTCACTTGCTCTCCCTATGGAAGATACCATCTCCGCCGTTCTCCTTGATCTCGGCGATGATGATGTTGGTAGCGGCCTTCAATGACTCCTCGGCTGTCTTATAGTCAGGGGCGGTCATTACCATACGGTAGCGTGGTGCCCCGATGTACTGGATCACCAGTTCGTCCTCGGAGGATTCCTGCCCCTTCTTCAGGGCGGCCTTGATCCGGTCGACCCCGTCCGGTTCGGGACAGCGCAGTTCCAGCGTTCCAGAGATCTGAACGAACGGCGGTGTGACGTTCTCCTTTGCCACCGCTACGAACGCATCGCTCCAATCACCGGACATCTCAGCTTCTTCGAGCGCATCCTCCTCGACGGCGCAGCTCTCGAACGCTCCGTATAATGTTCCGAACTTGTCCACAAGCTCGGTGGCGAACTCATCCCAGCATTGGTCCGGGGTCTTTTCCAGGCGAGTGGCCACGATCTCCAAAAGCTTCTCGGCCTTGGTCTCGTTCTTCCACTGCTGGACCTTCTCCCGGCGCTGGTGCTCGTTGACCGATTTCAAAGAAAGGTCTATGTGACCTTTGGACGAGTCTACACCCAGAACTTTACAGACGACCTTCTGGCCTTCGCGAACATAGTCGCGTATGTACTTGACCCAGCCAGTGGCTACGTCACGTACGTGGATAAAGCCTTCTTTGGCGCCGTACTCATCGAGCGTTACGAACGCTCCGAAGTTCTTGACGTTCTGAACAGTGCAGACTACGAGCTCCCCTTCCTCGGGGAACTCGATGGACCTTGCCATTAGTCGACCACCTCAAGCAGCTCCCCCTTGATCTCGCCCTCGCCTCCGCGGGACTTGACCAGGGTTGAGCCGCACACTGCGCAGGCCACGTTCATGGCCGGCTTCTTGTAGGTGATCTGCTCATTTCCACAATCCTGACATTTTACCTTTATGAACTTACCAGTGGTGGCCATAGTAATCACTCCGTGAGCTCGAACTTCTTTGCCCTAAAGCATGCCTTCTGGTGAGCCTTCTTGCACTTCTTGCAGCGGTATCTGAGAGCGATCCTCTTGGTGGGCTTTTCGCGGCCCTCAGGCTTTGGCCTGGGGAAACCACCATAACCGGCGGTTGCCCGACGGAACCTTCTCTGACCCCACTTCATCTCACTGGCCTTCTTCTTCTTAACCCTCTCGACCTCATGATCGGTATGAGTCTTGCAGGATGGACAGTAAGTCTTGATAGACCTGGGCATCTTCATTATATTCATCCCTTTGGAGCAAAATTTCCTTAATACCCATTCTATATTTAAACCCTTAGCATGATGAAAACGACCCTAAAACACGCTGGGTGATGCTTTACCGGTTGAAAGGATCAGTCATATAAGTACATTCGTCAATTGCTAGTCGATTTCCGAGGTTTTCTGCCTATCGAGGGTAAAAAGGCAGTTTAAAAAAATTTTAATACAAAAATTATAAGGAGATAGCACATCCTATTTTTCGGTCAATAAAAATCATTATTTACCGTCATCGGTCGAACATATATTTCTCGAAAGGTTATAATATAACCACTTTTCTTCCCGTATTCCTCCCATAATATCTGCTGAATGCCATTTTAGTTCTATTGGACTTCATGGTTGTTAGCCAGTCAGTTGGCCAGCAATATTAATAAAATGGAAAATAGAAAAGGATATATATCAACCGAATAATAATTGATATGTATCTATAAATGAAGGATGAGGTGTTAATAAATGGCCGATAAAGGCTTTAACAAAAAGGACGAGTCGCTGGTCGAGCTGCTGGTAAACACCGGGATGCCAAAGAACGTAGCGAAGACGTTGGCCTTTTTACGCAAGAAAGAGGAAACGACATCTGTCGAAATAGAGATCATGACCGCCCTAAGGCAGCCCGAGGTCTCTATCGCTATGCAGGAGCTCCGCCGGAGGAAGTGGGTCATAAAGAGGGACATAAAGAAGGAGGGCAAAGGCCGCCCGGTCCACGCCTATAAGCTGGCGATCCCCTTCGACAAAATCATCGAGACTCTAGAGAAGGAAGAGAGGAAGCGGATGGAGTCTATCGAGAAGAACATCGAGCAGCTCAAATCGCTGTCCTTCCCCTGATCAAACCCTTTCCATCACTCTTATTCCCTGTTCTGAGGCGACGATCACTTTCTTAGCCATTTTCAGGAACAGCCCCATCTCCACCACGCCCGGTATGTCATCCAGCTTTCTCTGCAGTTCGTAAGGGTCTCGTATCCCGTGCTCGAAGTGCAGGTGATAGATGAAATTGCCATTGTCGGTGACGAACGGTGCGGCCCCGCCGCGCAGTTCCGCTTTGCACCCTAGCTCCTCCATGAACATGCGGGTGCGCCCGTGGGAGAACTGCACGACCTCCACCGGAAGGGGGAACTTAGTGCCCAGCTCATGCACCAGCTTCGAATCGTCCACGATTATGATCTCCTGCCTGGTCGAATAGGCAACTATCTTCTCCCTCAGCAAGGCCCCGCCCATCCCCTTTATCAGGTCCAGGTTCCCGTCCACCTCGTCCGCCCCATCGATGGTGATGTCCAAGGTGCCCGCCTCCTCCAAGGTGGCCAATGGTATCCCGAGCTCCCTTGCCTGCCTCTCGCTGATCACGGAAGTAGGCACGGCCAGTAGGTCATACCCGTCCTTCACCAGGCGGCCGATGGCATCTATGGCGAAAGCGGCCGTGCTGCCAGTGCCGAGCCCGACCTTCATGCCGTCCTGTACGAACTCTACCGCTCTCTCCGCCGCCAAGCGCTTCCTCTCGCTCATCCTAGCACCCGAAGTTCTTGCGCACGAGGTCGGTCAGAGTGTCAACGACGTACTCGTTCACCAGGCGCCCCTTCTCCTCGGTGGCCCGGCTAGCATCCCCGACGAATCCCTGCGGATAGCAGTTCTCCGGGTCGGGCATCACCATAAAGTCGCTGTCGATGAACTTCCCCACCGTCCTTTTCGAAGAGACCAGGTCCGGCCGTATGGCCATCACGCGCGATGTCTCCAACAGCCCGCCATGTCCATCCTCCAACCCTTCGCACACGTCCGGCTTCTTCAGATACGCGATCTGATAGTCGCTCAGCATCATGACCTTCATGCCCTTCAGTGCAGCGTCATCACAGGCAAGCTTGATGGCGGTACGGTGCGCGGACCCCAGATGCCCGGTGACCACTACGACCTTGTTGATGCCGTTCCCGCGCAAGGAATCAAGCACGTCCTTCACCAGGGCGCGGACCGTGTCGAAGGTTATACTGATGGTGCCCGGCAGGTTATGGGTGGAGGAATGCTGTGCATAATGGATCAGCGGGGCGATTACGCCTCCGACGCGCTCGGCCACCTGGCGGACCGCGTCCACTGGCTGGAACGTGTCAGTGCCTAGGGGCAGGTGGGGCCCATGCGCCTCGCAGGCGCCCATGGGCAGGAAGACGATCGGGTCCTTTTTCACTATCTTGGCGAACTCCTTCGAGGTCATCTCCTCTATGTAGAGCGTTCTCATTCCTTCACCTTCGGGTCAGTATCTATGAGCGGCGTTTTGCAGACCGGGCATCTTCCCCGTCTCAATGCGTCGTTCTTAAAATCGTTCATGAGCCTGGCGTCGATCTCTTGGACCTTGGCCTTGTCGATGTTCTTGTTGCAGCGGGGGCAGTGAAGGGGCATGCTCGTACCAAATGGGTTATAGGTCGGTCCAAATTTCAAAGCTTCCCTGGCGCATCGGTTAAATCCTGCTAGAAGGTTCTACGTTCATGCGCTTGGCCTGCCTGTTCTCCGGTGGAAAGGACTCGACGTACGCCGCGTACCTCATGGAGCAGGCCGGGCACGATATACCATACCTGGTGACGGTCATCCCGGCCGACCCTCATTCATGGGTGTTCCATACCTTAAATTTGGAACATCTTCCGGAGATGGCCAAAGCATTGGGGAAGGACCTCATAGCGGTGCCATCGAGCGGCGAGGAGGGCAGCGACCTCGACGCCCTGA
>JAJRAK010000003.1 GCA_028682895.1 Methanomassiliicoccales archaeon | reverse complement strand
TCCTGATAGCGACCGGCACCGGCATGCTGGACCACTGGGAGCCAATGGTCTGGGCCGCCATCGCGGTCTTCGCCTTCATCGCCGGCGGTAACTCGTTGAACGATTACACTGACCGCGATGTCGATAGATTGGCCCATCCAGAACGACCGATCCCTTCGGGACAGATCAAACCGAAACAGGTGCTCTATATCTCGGCGGCATGCTTCATCATATCGTTCCTTTCGTCATTGGCGCTTAACCTGGAATCCACCGTGATCGTCGTTCTGGCCATCGTCCTGATGCTATCCTATGAGGTCAAGTTGAAGAAGGATGCCCTCACCGGCAACCTGGAGATAGCCCTGCTCACGGGAATGCTGTTCCTATTGGGCGGTGCCATCGTCAGCATGATGGATAGAACGTACGTCATCGCCCTGCTCGCCTTCCTGGCCATATTGGGAAGGGAGATCGTGAAGGACATAGAGGACATGGAAGGCGACTTCGACCGCCTTACCCTCCCCAAGAAGATAGGGGCCAAGAACGCGGGCATCATCGCTAGCATATCGTTCATCATCGCGGTAGGGCTGAGCCCGCTGCCTTACTTGGACGGGACGTTCGGCATCTGGTATATGGGAGGGGTGCTCTTCGCCGATGCAACGTTTATATATTGCTCCATTGTTCATTTTCGAAACCCCACCCAAGGACAGAAAATGGCCAAATACGGTATGTTGCTGGCCATGCTGGCCTTCCTCGTCGGAGGGATATTGTGACGGTCAAGGATTACATCAAGGAAGCGGTGAAGAAGGGTACTATGCACATGACGTTGCTGGACCCGGCCAAGCAGGAACCGGAACAGGCGGCCAAGATGGCCGCGGTTGCCGAGAGCATGGGCAGCGACGCCATCATGGTCGGGGGCTCCACCGGTGTTACCCAGGAGAACTTGGACGCCACAATAAAAGCAATCAAAAAGGTCGTTAAGGTCCCGGTCATCTATTTCCCGTCCGGTGCTCACGCCATATCACCTTACGCTGACGCCATGTACTTCATGAGCATGCTGAACAGCGAGACCATCGACCACGTCATTGGACAGCAGGTCAAGGGTGCTCCCATCGTCAAGATGATCGGGATCGAGCCTATCTCCATGGGCTACCTGATCGTGGAGCCGGGAATGAAGGTGGGCGAGGTGGGAAAGGCCAAGCCGATCCCCCGCAACGACCTCAAGAAGGCGGTGGCGTACGCTTTGGCCACAGAGTACATGGGCATGGAGCTCGTGTACCTGGAGGCCGGCAGCGGCGCCCCAGAGCCGGTCCCGGTGGAAATGATAGTAGCGGTCAAGAAGTCCGTGACCATACCGCTCATCGTCGGCGGTGGCATACGCGACCCGCAGACGGCGGAACGTGTCAGGAAGGCCGGCGCAGACATCGTGGTCACCGGAACGGTTGTCGAGAACAGCGACCTGGGCGATGACCTCAGAAAACTGATCCAGGCGGCCAAGGGGACCGCCTGAACTTCATTTTTTATACCATATCGAAGAACATCCGGTGCAGACGGGCGTCCCCCGTCAGCTCGGGATGAAAGGACAGGGCCAGCAAGTCTCCCTGCCTGGCCATCACTGCCTGGTCTTTGTATACGCTGAGCACGTGGCATCCGCCCCAAGCCTTGGTGATGAGAGGGGCGCGGATGAAAACGCCGGGAAAGGGCTCGTCCAGCCCTGCGATGGTGAGCGGGGATTCGAACGATTCCCTCTGACGGCCAAAGGCGTTACGGTCCACTGCCATGTCCATGAGGCCTAACAGCTCGGTGCTGGTACGCTCCGCCTGTTCCCCGCCCTCCTTGGCCAGGAGAACGCAGCCGGCGCACGTCCCCATAATAGGCGTGCCCTCCGACCCCATCTTGATTATCTCGTCGAACAGCCCGAACTTGCGCAGAAGCTTGGAGATGGTGGTGCTCTCCCCGCCGGGTATGACGAGGCAGTCCACCGACCTGAGCTGGTCCAGATGCCTGACCGTCAGTACCTCGCCCCTCTTCCCCATATCGTCCAGTGCCGCCCTGCAGGCGTTCAGATGCTCGGGGACGGCCCCCTGGACGGAGATGACTCCGATCTTCATCGCCAAGCCGATTCCAAGGTGATTAGATAATCCTTGCCATGCTAACGGTCGTAGCTCTGACGGCGGTCCACGATAGGTTTCATCTTGGGGGAGAACTCCTTGGACACTTCCTTCATCTCAACCTCGATCGGCTCCAGCAGGTCGTTCTCCAGCCCGATCTTTATCGGTTCCAGCTCCAGGATGGCGGCCATCACCTCGTCCTTTCCGGTCGCCTCGTTCCCGTTGTATTCCACGGTGAAGCGCAGACGGTCACGGAACGACGGTTTATCTATCACCAGCTGATAGTTCAGAACGCCCTTGACGTTCATGATGGCCTCGTCGAAAAGTACCGGGAAGATGCGGTCCCCCAGTCCTATCTTTGTAGCGGCGTCGCGCCTTCCTTTGGGCTTTCCCATCTTCCCTATGGTGATATGGCCGCAATCACAGGGGGGCAATATGAACTTGGAGATGTCATAGGAACGATAGCGCAGAAGGGGCGATCCCTGGAAGCTCAGCGCGGTCCAGACCAGTTCGCCCTCCTCCCCGGGCGGAAGGCGCTTCCCGGTGTCCGGGTCGATGACCTCCACCAGGAAGTCCGCCTCGTTGATGTGCAGCCCGGTCTGCGCATAGCACTCTATCGCCGTGGCCAATCCCATCTCGGTCATGCCATACTGGCTGAGACATTTGCAGCCCCAGGCGTCCTCCATCTCCCTGCGCACCGCTTCGGACAGAGGCTCGGAGGAACAGATTATGGCCTTGAGGCCAAAGGAGCGCAGATCGAACTTATCGCGGGCCATCACCGTGATGCGGTAGATGAAGGAGGTCAGTCCGATTATCACCTTGGTCTGGTTGTCCTTGACGGAGCGCATCTGCTCGTCGACGTCCACGGCCGAGCATACCACGGACTTCAACCCTGCCACCTTACAGGCGCTTTCGAGCATGAGGCTAGGGTCCCAGGCGACCACCGCGGGGAACATTATCTGCAGCGTCTCGTTGCTCTTGAGCCCGGCGGAGCGCAGCGCAGCGGCGATGGAATCGATGATGTTGAAGAGATCGTCCTTGGTATAGAAGAGGCGCTTGTTCTTTCCAGTCGTGCCGGAGGTGGAAAAGGTCCTGGCGATCTTGCTCTGCGACGGACATAGGAAATAGTAAGGTTCCTCGGCCAGATCGGCCGGTTCCGTCAGCGGAACCCTGTCCAGGTCGCCCATGGTCCTGATCATATCGGGAGCGATGCCGGCCTCGCCGTACTTTTTCTTGTAATAATGACTGTTCTCCATGACATATGCCATCTGCTTGCGGAACTTGTGCAGCTGGTACTGCTCGAAGACCTCCCTGTCGATCTTGTCCAGGGACTTTTTCCCCAATACCCTGCGGAACTCCTCATCGTGCTTGAAGGTCTCGCGGACCTTGAGCTGGACCCAGTCATGCAGCGGGTTCTCCACGTCCTCGCCCACCTTTCGGGACGAAAGCTTGGTGCGGGCGTAGGCGACGATCACGCGTTCCTTGATGCTCATCGTCGGGCTCAACGGCCTTTCGCCCCATATATTTTTTTAAGGACCGCAGGGGTATTAAGCACACACAGCAATGACAAGGGCATGCCAGATGTCGGTCGGACGAAGCAGGCCAAGGAATTCCGCACATTACTGAACCTGGGATCGTACCCAGTGGGGGTCAAGTTGTATGAGAGGGCCTCGGAGGCGGCGGATGTCAAGTGCGCAAATCCGCTCCGTTCCACCGCGGTCTGCCACATGCTCGCCCTGTCCCGCCATTATCGTGAGGACGGCATATGCACATCTACCGCCCAGGGGATGAAATGCCTTTGGGGCTTGGCATCGCTTGGCATAATCAGGTCACCTGAAAGGTTGGTGAAGGGAGAGCTGAACCGGCCGTTCACCAAGGACGATGAGGCGGCCAAGGCCCTGCAGGACAGCATATTCATGTTGGGCAACGAAGGCGCCAGATACGGTGGTCTGCTGACGGCACCTTTGGACCTGATGCCGGTCATACCGGATGTCATAGTCGCTTACCTGACACCGGGGCAGGCGCTCAAGGTACTGCTGGGATACGAGTATGCCGAAGGTAAGGTATTGCGTAACGCCACCATCGCCGCGCAATCCTCCGTTTGTTCCGCTATCGCCAAGGTGATATCCGGAGATGATATCGTTCTCGACATCCCGTGCGTCGGGGACAGGACCTGGGGCCTGGTCACGGACGACCAACTGGTCATGGCCTTCTCTCCGCATATCTTCGATAAGCTGATAGAGGGGATGAGGGCGACCGACGGATTCTCTTCCCACCCGTTCAAGCCGTTCCTCAACTGGCCTGTGCTCTTCCCACCGTCCATGGAGCCCCGCGGAAAGGAGCTGGAATAGCGATAAGGACTTATAGAAACGATAACAGGGGAAAAGAATTATACCTTAAGCGCAGTTACGCTGGACGAGGAATGATATGCCGCTAACACCGGAAATGCAAAGGGCTGGGGTCACACCTGAACTGATGAACACCACCAGACGGTTCGATTGCCCTAATTGTGGCAAGCAGTTCAGCCTTATGCAGTCCCGCGCCATAGCCTGCCGCGGATGCCGTATGGCCAGCACCAACTGCCGCTACGCGCGTTGCCCTCACTGCGATACCGAGTTCCCCATGGAGCAGGTCATCACAAAGAACAGGAACGGCGAGAAGTACCTGGCCAACTATATGAACAACATCCTGGGCAATTATTACACTAATTTCGGGAAGCGCAACTCCCGTTAATTTTTTTCATAATAAAATGGGGCGTGAGCCCCTTTCTCACTTGTTCTCGCTGAACTTCGACCACATCTCGTGCCGGTACAACGTCTTCCCTTCCTGAGAGTTGATGTTGAACAGGCAGAAGGGGATCAG
>JAJRAK010000022.1 GCA_028682895.1 Methanomassiliicoccales archaeon | reverse complement strand
TCACCAGTTGCGACAATCGTATGCGTGCCGAGGCCTCGGAGAGACGGATGAACGCCTCCAGCTGCCTTGCCGTTATCGGAACGGACGCCCCCTGCTTCTCCCCCATCTTGCGTATCGACAGATATTTGTCGATGATCAGCTGGCGCGCATCGTCGCTCAGGACGGGCGTGTAGCGCTTGGCGAAGGCCACGTACTTGCGCATGAACTCCCGGTCGAAGATGGGCTTCAGTACGTTCGTCTCCTCCATTATGCGCTGGTAGTCGATGCCTTTAATCGTCTCTGGGTTGGGCACAACACGCAGCTCGCCGCGGACATGCCCTTTCAGTATGTGCTCGGCGATCCTCAGGTCCTTGACGGCGTTCGGCTTGTCTGTCAGGGCGAATATGAGGTCGAAACGCGACAGTAGCGCAGGGGGCATGTTGATCTGCGATGCCAGCGCCTCGGTGTCATCGAATCTCCCGAACTTCGGGTTGGCCGCACCGAGCATGGAGCAACGGCACTGCAGCGAGGCGGTGATGCCTGCCTTGGCCACGCTGACGCGCTGGGATTCCATGGCCTCGTGCATGGAGGAGCGGTCCTGCTCCGTCATCTTGTCCAATTCGTCGATGGCCGCCAATCCCTTGTCGGCGAGCACCAGCGCACCGGCCTCTAGTGTCCAACGTCCGTCACCGAACTCGTCCTTGACCGCGGCGGCGGTGTTGTGCACTAGAAATCCGTTTCCGATGAAGCTGTGAGCCCCTTCCACCGTCAGGTCATAGACGTACGGGGGCAGGTCCTCGCGCACCTCGCGCACGCTTTTTACCTTCACCGGAAGGACGTCCGCGGGGCCGGAGCCAGATGCTTTGATGAACAGTTTGTCGTCAGCTCTAATGTCAGACGCGCGCATCCACCTGGGATCGACGCCGGGACCCCCTCTTAACATGGTCTCGGGGGTGACCGTTATGGTGTTACCAGGCTCGGTAACGAGTTCCACTAGAAATGGAGGGGTTCGAAGACGGAACACCGCCGATACCGGTCTTACATCCGTATGACGATCGTCCTTCACCGACAACACACCGTTGATACGGACGTCCTGCCGCCACACCCCCGGTTCGATCTCCCGCGGGGATCTCATGCGCGATTCTATGAAATCGCCTATCCTCTGCTCCTTGTCGTCGACGCAGATGATCGTATCAGGCGCGACGCAGAGACCAGCGGCCGATGAGCTCTTGCCCGATGCGTAGATGCCGCGTGGGGCCATCTCCGACATGTACCTTAGTATCTGGCTGTTGTGAGAGATCACGCCGTTGGCCACGAAGATGTGAGTATCCTCCACTTCGATGTCGTAGACGAAACGGTCTTCTGCCTTCACCTCTTCGCGCTTGACGACCTGGTCCCATCCTAGGCCGCGGTTGTAGCCGCAGTGGTTCCCCTCCGGGGCCTTGTCGACGGAGACTGCCAGATAATTTCCTTCGGTGATCTTTGCGGCCGGCCTCTGTTGGATGAAATAGGCGTTCTGCACGAACAGGGGATGCGTCGATGTCACGGTCAGTGTCTTTCCGCTTTCGGTGGTGAACTTGATGAGACGCCTGGGCGAGTCCCTTTTCCAGACGCGAACGGCCTTGCCTACCTCGATATAACCGCGGTTGGTGAAGGTCATGACGTCGAAACTGGCGTCAGCGTACTCGCCGTCCTCGACCTCCTTGACCTCGCCCTTGGAGAGCCAGTTTTCCACCAGCTCCTTGATGTTCTGCTCCGAGCCATCGCCCATGAGCACCTTGGCGTCCCCGGTGACGCATTTTGCCACACCCGGGTCACCGACCAAGAGGATGTGTATGTCGCCCCTGATCTTGGTCCCGTCCTCCAACGTCTTCGCCGAACCGCCGAAGAGCTGCAGGGCGATGCTCTCCTTCACCTCATCATAGCCATGGATGGCCGGGGCGATGGAGCCGACTATTTTGCGGAAGACCTCGGGGTCCTTGGCCTCCTTCTTTATCAGCGCCTCGTCCTCCTCAGATATCTGCACCTCTTCGTACTCGTGCTGCTCGAACTCCATCGAGAGCACGGCGAGGTCGATGTCGAAAAGGGTGGACTTAAGCTGCTGTCCCTTCTGCTGGCTTCGCAATATGCCATTGAGAACTACACGGTCGCCGGGCGAGATCTTACCTGCCAGGTCGTCCTCCAGGAAGGCTGTGAGTCGTTCGGGCTGTGCCCCGCCCCTCAGACCTTCGGGCGACTCCTGCATCTCGACCTTCTGCGTATCGACGTATAATGACTCCTCGGTCAGCAGTTGGAACTTGGTACTACCAGACGTACGTCCGCAGCCCTCCTGGTCCTTGTAGCACTCCATCGGCTCGCGGAAGAACAGACCCTCCTGAGGCTCGACGATGCGGGCCGGGCAGCGCATGCACTTGAAGACGCCCAATATCAAACGGGGCCTTACTTCGGTCGCTTTACGCACCAGGCCTTCGACGGAAACGAGCTTGCCCAGGTGCTCGCTCCTCAACGATCGGATCTCGATGCGGCTGTCGCGGGGCAGGTCCCGTATGCGGAGATGGACGTCCAGATTGGCCTTGTTAGGGTCTATGAGCCGCTTCACAACGGCCTCGCCCCTCTTCAGCGCCTGGTCGGGATGGACCAGGATGAAGGAGGCGAAGTCCGGGTCGAAACGGTCTATATCGGAATAGGTGACGATGATGCTCTTCAATCCGGGATACCCGTCGGTGAGCTCCAGCAGCTTCAGCCGGTTGTCCTCGGTCTCCAGGAACTCCTCCCAACGCGCGGTAAGGTCCTCATCAGTGTAATCTATGGGCAAAAGCACCACTCCAAACGG
This sequence comes from Methanomassiliicoccales archaeon, assembly GCA_028682895.1. Taxonomy (GTDB): domain Archaea; phylum Thermoplasmatota; class Thermoplasmata; order Methanomassiliicoccales; family UBA472; genus UBA472. The sequence goes on along the minus strand of JAJRAK010000022.1, from coordinate 125 downwards.
TCCTCAAGGTGTTTCTCTAGTTCAAACTAGGGGAGTTAGGGTATTCCTTACAGGGACTTTACCTTTGCTCTTTGTCGTTTTCCGGCCCGTCCTGCTCCGGCCGTTCGCAATAATCCCATTGGATA
>JAJRAK010000021.1 GCA_028682895.1 Methanomassiliicoccales archaeon | reverse complement strand
GGACCGTCACGTTCGCGTCTGTCGATATCAGGGAGCCGTTGGTGTCGTTCAACGATGCACGCAGTTCGATCAGCGTCGCCTTCATGATCGTGATGTCCTCGAGCATGTCGGCGACCTCGTCAGCAGTTGCGTTCTGCGCGTCATAGCACTCTGAAAGGGTATCATTGACCGATGCCAGCCAATCCTCCGTATCATTGAGCGCGTCATAGATCTCGCTGATGCGCGCATTGGTATCGTCTATCTCGCCCTGCAGCGTGGACTCGATGGTCGAGAGATTGGAGATCATCTCGTCCAGATCGCCAGCCATTGCGGTGACGTTGGCGTCGGTGGAGATCAGGTTGCCATTGGTGTCGTTCAGCGAGGCGCGGAGTTCGATCAGTGCCTCCTTCATGCTCGTGATGTCCTCGATCATGTCCGCGACCTCGTCGGCGGTTGCGTTCTGAGCGTCGTAGCACTCTGAAAGGGTATCGTTGACGTTGGAGAGCAAGATGTTCGTGGCGTTAATCGCGGCCTCGGCCACGGTCAATCGTGTCTTGAGGTCGTCGATCACGTCCTGCATCTCGTTCTCGTACGTGACGATGATGCTGGCCGAGGTGGTCAGACCCAAAGTCTCGTTGATCGCCGTCACGATGATGATGTTCTCTCCTTCCTCAAGGGCGATGACGACCGAAAAATTACCGTCATCGTTAACATAGACCAAAATGCCGTTGACGACGACGGTGGCACTGGGATTAGCCGTGCCGTTGATGCGAACGCTCGGCGTCGTAACGGTCGAACCATCACTCGGAGAAGTGATCATGACCTTGGTCGGATCGCTATAGACGGCGGCGTATACGCTGTCGGGAGATTCATCCTGTAGCCACACGGCTATCGCATCTCCGTCATCGTCCATGGCGATCTGGGGATAACTCGCATGGCCGCTCAACGATTCCAGCAACGTGGCAGTTACCCAAATATCATTGGATGACCAGTAATTGGCGGCATAGATGTTGTAACCTTGACACCATACGGCTATCGCGTTCCCGTCATCGTCCGTGACGATTTGAGGATCAGAAGCAGAATCGCTCGCCGTCTCCAACAAGACTGGGTCGCTCCAGGTATTGTTTGATGCCCAATACATTGCGGCGTAGATACTGTAAACAGATTCGTTTTTTTGCTGCCACACCGCCACCGCGTTCCCGTCATCGTCCGTGGCGATCTGGGGGGTATAAGCAGAATCGCTTGCCGTCTCCAACAAGACGCGAACGCTCCAGGTGTCATTGGACGACCAGTACTTGGCTGCGTAGATGTTGTCAGCAGAGCCATCGTACTGTCGCCACACTGCTATCGCGTCCCCGTCATCGTTCATGGCTATCTGCTGGGAATATGCATTATAGATCGCCGTTTCCAGCAGCGTGGCCGTTTCCCAGGTATCGTTGGACGACCAGTACTTGGCTGCGTAGATGTTGTAACCTTGACACCATACGGCTATCGCGTTCCCGTCACCGTCGGTGGCGATCTGCGGGGTTTCTACATCGCCACTTGTGGATTCCAACAGCTTCGCTGTTTCCCAGGTATCATTGGATGACCAATATTTGGCGGCGTATAAGTTGAAGTTAGAGAGATCGGTCTGAGACCATACGACTATCGCGTTCCCGTCATCGTCCATGGCGATCTGAGAGGAAAACGCATCACCACTCGTGGATTCCAACAGCTTCGCTGTTTCCCAGGTATCATTGGATGACCAATATTTGGCGGCGTATAAGTTGTAGTATACAGAGCCGTCGAACTGAGGCCACACGGCTATCGCATTTCCGTCATCGTCCATGGCGATCTGGGGGACATCAACAGCTCCGCTCTCCGTCTCCAGCAAGACGGGGTCGCTCCAGGTATCGTTTGATGCCCAATATTTGGCGGCGTATAAGTTGAAGTTAGAACCGTCGACTTGATTCCATACCACTATCGCGTCGCCGTCGTCGTTCATGGCGATCTGAGGGGTATACGTAGAATCGCTTGCTATATCCAGCAGCTCAGCGGCCTGCCATCCCCCAGCGGCGGATATGACGCTCGCCTCCACGGTCATTATCACCCCGGACGAGGCTATGATCGATACAATCAACATTACCGATGTTATCGACAATAATGTTCGCTTGAACACGATGTTCACAATGATCACTCCATTCAAACTGTTGGGGTAGAACACATCACCTCGCTATAATGGAAACGTAACACGTCAGTGGTGCAATAAGCCGATGGGTGGAAGATGACAATCCTACTTCTCGGGTGAACTCCTGATCACCAAGCAGTAACGCGGAATCATCAGGCAGTTTAAGCGTATGACGGATGGATGCTGAGGTGTGAGCTCAAGACGAAACGCGAATTGTTCGTTTCTGCTCGGAATCGGACAAACGTCATGTCCAGCACTATCTACTACTTCACGACCGCGGAGATATCGGGCATAATGTCCGTTTTCGCCCTGCGTGAAGGGGACGTGCTGGACGACATGAAACGTGAACCGGGGCGACATCGCAGATATCTGCCGAGATTGATCAGCGTGAGGCGGCAGCGGATCATGTTCCTCATGGGCCTCGAGCTCGGCCCGCGCGTCTCGGAGATCATAGGGCTCCGGTGGGACGCGCTCGATTGGGACAACCGGATCGTGACGATATGGGACGAGAATAAAGGCGTCGCCCGCTGCTGCACCATGCCCGATAAGATATGGGAGGAGCTGCGTTCGTTCCGGGACCTAGTGGATCTGCGCAAGGAGCAGCGGATCTTCCCGATCACCGACAAGACGGCGAACAGGTGGATCAAAGAATGGGCGATGGCGGCCGGGATACGCCGTAGGGTGCGCTGGCACATGATGAGGCATACGAATATCGTCCAGTCGCGCCGCGCCGGGCGCGATTGGGACTGGATATCGCAGCAGACCGGGGACTCACTGGCTACGCTGATCAAGTGGTATTCCCGGCTTTCGTTGGAAGACCGGTATGAGATAGGGAACTCGACACCATTGATCATTAATTCAACAAATCATCAATCGAATTTCGGGATCAATAACGTTGGACACGACGCGCGCATCATTCGATCCTAAGAAAATTCACTACTAATACTGTCGATCCTATCCCCATCAATGTCAGCCCGAAGAACTGCCAGGTAGTGGGGGCATATGAGTGATAAAAACTGGAACTGTACGGATCCGTTGCCCACAGTCCGATCACTGTGAAAAACAATCCAATGAGCAAAACAATTATCCCGGTTACATAGCAGATCTTCTTATTTTTCCACATGGCATACAAAATATTTTCATATAAATTTATAAAACTATATGCTCGAATTCTCCCGTACGTGGCATCGATCCCCCGTTACCCCCGCATAAGGAGGCTCCTCAGAGACCCGAAATGCCCCCTCGCCTGAAAATTTCGGCGGAATTTCATAAGGTGAATTATATACAATTTCAATCTAAATTATCGTGTACAACTCTGACGCCAAAAGACTTATGGACAATGTAATGCGATTGTTAAGACGACTCATGTCCTCGCTCAGCATCCTCTATATCGATGACGAACCGGCGCTCTTGGATCTCTGCAAAGAGTACTTGGGAGAACTAGACGAGATCGATGTAGATACGGCCACTGGTGCAATGCCAGCCATGAAAAAGATGAATGCCAGAAAGTACGATGCGGTGGTATCTGATTACCAGATGCCAGGGATGGACGGCATCGCCCTGTTGAAAATGATCCGTGCGAACAATGACAACACCCCCTTCATACTTTTCACTGGAAAAGGGCGAGAGGAGGTGGCCATCGAAGCGCTGAACAGCGGTGCGGACGCCTATCTGCAAAAGAGCGGGGAATCATCATCCCTGTTCATCGAGCTGGCCCATTGGGTGAGACAGATCGCTGCCAAGCATAATGCCGAGGAGGCCATCAAACGGAACGAGGTGCGCTTCCGTTCATTCGTCGAAGGGGCCCATGCCGCCATCGTATTGACTAAAGGTAACACTATCGAATATGCCAACCCAAGGGCCATCAGCATGTTCGGTTATGACCGCGACGACCATCTCGTCGGCAAACCGATCGCAGACATCGTCGCACCGCAGGAGCGTGAAAATGTCAATAGCTACATATCCCAACGGCTGGACGATCGCTCGTCCTTCGATGCGGAACTGATGGCGATAAGGAAGGATGGGACTCAGTTCCCCATTCACCTATCCCTCTCCGAGGTCTGGACCTCTGAGGATCCCGACGTTTCGTTGCTCTCCATCATAACCGATCTCTCCGAGAGGCAGAGGATGGAGAAGGCGATACAGCTCAGTGAGAAGAAATACCGGGTAATCTTCAACGAGGCCCCTATCGGGATCACCACATTGAATACGGAAGGGCAGGCGCTCGATTTCAACGATGAATTGCCGAAGATGCTGGGTTACCGTCGGGCAGAGCTGATCAACATACCGTTCACCGCCATCACGCACAAGGACGATCTGCCGAACAATCTGAGGCTCTTCAATGATCTCGTCGAAGGGAAGATCGACCGATACGATCTGGAGAAACGGTACATACGGAAAGACGGCAGCATCATGTGGGCCCGGGTCATCGTCAATCTGGTCGAGATATTAGAGAAGGACCCCCCGCTGGTACTGGCGGTGATAGTCGACATCACCAAACGAAAGGAAGCGGAACTAAGGGACGCCCACGAATGATCAATGGGGAGATCCTGAGAATCGCCAAGGTGGAGGCATAACCACGATCCAGGACGCCTCCCTTCCAGACCTTCAGGACGCTCTCCGACGCTTTAGGGCATCGCTCAGCGACAACACCGCAGCGATGATCAGCGAGTTCGGCACCATCCGATACGCATTGGAACGCTCCGAGGGGCACCATCACGGACGCGCATGGAGCATCTTGGCCGAGCGCGACCTGATCAATCGCGCCATCGGTGATATCGAGTGCGAGATCGAAGACCGCCAGCTTCGGACCGAACAGCAGCGCGCTGCGGAGATCATCGGGACCGAAGCGTGAGATCATGAATTCCTGTACAAGCCAGACAGCGTCCCCCGAAGACCCCAGAGGGGACCGCCTGGCCCGTACCCGGCAGGATATCGTCCAGTCTTCCATCCCTCAAAACGCCTTACCTGCCGGAACAAACCCTAACGATGCACGGTTGTGCAGGAACTCTTGCACAACCGCTTTCACAATGACCGCCGCCCGGATGAATCCCCCACATCCTCCTTTAGTAGTCCAGTTTGCCAGCCGGGCGGCCTCCCCTTCCAAAAGCATTATCACGGACACACGGAGGTTTACATTCAATGCCTTACAAGAACAACACCGCGTTTGCGAGGCAGAAGAGGGCATATCTGGAAGACAAATCCCGAAGGCTCCCGCCAACCACGATCCGGCAATACGGAGTATGGCTGGAGGACATGGGAAGGAGGCTTGGGTTCAAGGACGGAAGGGAGATCACAGTCAAGGAATTGGAGAGCCTGGAATCAGCGTTGATAGGGCTGAAGTATGCGGAATCGACGATAACGGCCAAGATGTCCATCCTCAAGGATATGCTGGTCTACACCGGGAACAAGGAGGCGCAGCGGTATACTCTCCTCTGCTCCATGCAACCGGCCAAGGATTCGGTCTATCTGACGGAGGAACAGATGGCGGCGTTCCGGATGAAGGCCCGGGAACTGTCGAACGTCCACGAGCTGCTGTTCAGCCTCATGGCGGACGATGGCTGCCGTCCGGTGGACATAGAGAGGATGACCCTGAAGAACGCGCGGGAATTGCTCGACACCGGGAAGTCGGTCATACTAGGCAAGGGAAGGAAGGGAGGGAAAGAAGGCTTGCTGGTCCTCTCGCCGATGACCGCAGGACCGTTGAAGCGGTACCTTGCCCTGAGCCGGACCTTGAAGGACTTGGATTCGTTCGATCAATTGATGCTGAACACTTGGCGCGGGAAAACAGTCCCGATGACCAGGCGCGTCATCAACAACCGGACGACCGAGCTTCGGGAAGTGACCGGGTTCTATGTCAAGCAGCGGGACTTCAGGAAAACGTGCGGGAACCGGGTCTACAAAAAGAAGCGGGACGTCGCTCTCGCCGCGATGATCCTGCGGCACTCGAACCCCGGGACGACCTTCAAGCATTACATCGGCGCAGATCTGACCGAAATGGAGTCAGTACAGAGAGAATTGGCCGATTTGTGTCCCGACAGGCAAATCCAGTCCTCGGAGGACATGTAAATATTTTTATATCCTTTCGCAGGTAAGCAGTCTCGATAGATATGGCAAAGAACGAGAAGTCCGGAGGTTTCCAATCCGCGGCCGGTCTGATCAGATACTTCGACAACGAGGACGAGAAGGCCCTGAAGCTCAGCCCATATCTGGTCATATCCTTGTGTGCGTTAACAATCGCCATCGTCTGCATCGCTAACGCGGTGTGGCCGACATAGATCGGCTTTTTATTGTGGCTCTTGCGTCTTGAAGCGCGGGGCCTTATCCTGCTTCTTATTCTTCATCTTGAACGTCATCACTAACAATGCTGGTGCGATCAACGTCGTAGCCATGCACATGAAGACCACTGCGTTATAGATTGGTTCTTCCACGATGAACATGCTCAGCCCCAAACTTGCAACGATTAGCCCAACCTCGCCACGGGGTATCATACCAACGCCGATAATGGCGGCCGACTTGCCACCTAGCTTTAAGGAACCTAGACCACACCCTATGAACTTGGTGATAATGGCCAGAATGGTCAATATTACTGCGATCAGCAGCACGTCAGAGAATGCGTCCAAGACCACGCCTATACCGACGAAGATGAAGAAGAACGGGGAAAGGAACTCGGTGATCGGTTCGATCTTCTGCTCACATGGGAACCTGTCCCTGAACTCACCGAATGCCATTCCGGCCAGGAAGGCACCGATTATGGCCGCGAGGTCCAAGTACGCAGATAATGCGGAAAGAGCGAAGCAAACTATCAACGCTAATGGCAATGGGTTGAAACCATTTTTTTTCTTGTCGGTCAGGCATGTCTGCTCTAGCCTTTTCTTCTGTCTCTTCTCAACGACCTTTGGCAGGAGCAATGACCCTATGAAGATGACCGCCAGGACGAATGCCACGGCCTCGAGCGAGACAACGGCCACATGGATAATGTCTAACGACCCGCCACCAGCGACGCCCACTACTATGGCGAGGACTATCATGCCCATCACATCGTCGATGACCGCGGCCCCGATGATGACCCGAGACTCTATGGACTGTGTGAGATCGAGGTCCTTTATCACTCGGGCAGTGATCCCGACACTTGTAGCGACCATGGCCGCACCGACGAACAGAGACTCCAGCTCACCATACCCCATAAAGGTCATGAAGACGAATCCGGCGATGAACGGTAATATCACACCGAGCGTAGCTACCAGCAAGGCGGTCTTGCCCACTTTGCGCAAGGTGCTGAACGGTGTCTCCAGACCAACGGTGAAGAGAAGGAATATCACACCCAGCTCTTTCAATACATCGAAGAAATCACGATTGGTCTCCAGGTCGATGAAATCATAGATGAAGGTATTGACGATAAGAATTCCCACCAATATTTCCCCGATCACTGTGGGAACCTTGATCCAAGTGCATACCATCTTGGCCACTTGTGCCAATGCGATAATGACGAAAAGTTGGACCAGTACTAGTTCGATGTCTCCCATCAGTAGAGGTATGTGATTTGTTGTATATTAATCTCTAATGCACGTACCAGCGAATTTAATATTTATTGTTTTATAAATAATAATTATAGGACCGGACCACTAGGACAAGACCGGCGGTGAAAACAAAAGACATAAATTACATGAGTTAATCGAAGCACAGAGAGTGAAAAAAAATGTCGTTATGGAAAAAGGTTCCGTCGGGACGAAACCCGCCTGAGATCATCAATGTCATCATCGAGACGCCTAAGGACAGCAAGAACAAGTACGAGGTGTCCAAGGAGTTCGACTGCATCCTCTTAGACCGCGTGCTCCACTCCAGCGTAGTGTTCCCGCTGGCATATGGGCTCATACCCCGTACGTTCTACGATGACGGCGACCCGTTGGACGCCATGGTGCTCATCAGCGAGCCAACGTTCCCCGGCTGTGTGGTCGAGGCCCGGGTCATCGGTGTCCTGGAGATGAGCGATGAGAAGGGGCAGGACGATAAGATCCTGACCGTCGCCTGCGGCGACCCGAAGAATAACCAGTACAACGAACTGGAGGACATCCCCCAGCACTACCTGGACGAGATATCCGAGTTCTTCAAGACGTACAAGAGGCTGGAGGAGAAGAAGGGCACCAACGTCATCGGATGGCAGGGCAGGGCCCGGGCCACCGAGATAGTGAACGATTCTCTGATCCTGTTCCGTAACAAGTTCGGGTACAAGTGATCCTGTAACGATATTAAAAATCGTATCCCGTATGCCGACCAGATGGATCGGACATACGGTGACTTTTTCTATTTTAACTCCTCTTCCACTTCCTTACGCCCTTCCTCAAGCTCCTCCACCTGTTCGTGGTCGATCAGTAGCAGCAATGTCTGGAACTCGCCCACATGGGTCTTCTCCTCCTTGGCCACGTCCAAGAGTATGTGGCGGATCTTGTGGTCCTTCGTCAACGCCGCCATCTGTTCGTATAGGTTCACTGCGTCCAGCTCAGCTATGATCGCGGTCCTTAGGATCTCTCGGTCCAATTGGTCTTGCTTAACGACGGTCAGGTCGATCGGTATCTTTGACATCATAGTATCGCTGCGGTAACAAGGTCGGTCCGAGGAAATAAGTTTAGTGGACGCTGTTCTTACATGGCCTTGTCTGAGGATGACAATGGATAAATTTCAATGACCCCTGCACCCGGAGGATGACAGGGACTGAGAAGACGATGTTCGGACCGGACGGTCCGTCCGAGAAAGGTGATCGGCAGCGGACCGTGGACCGCCCGCCCGTTCCCGTCACCGCGATCGTCCTTGCCGCCGTGGGAGGAATGCTGCTCTTCGTAGGATCGTTCTTCGGGCTCGTGGCCGGCCTTGGGATCGGTGGATTTCTGGTCCCGGCATCGATCATCCTGGTCATAGGCTCACTGATGGTCGCCACCGGATACCGCATATGGAGAAAGACCATGATAGGGGACGAAGAGAGGATGAGGAACGAAAGGGAACGGCTTGTCTGCGATTATTGCGGCGGCCAGAACGCCGAAGGTGAACTGGAATGTCAGTTCTGCGGCGCCCCCCTGCGCTGACCCTCAGATCCCCAGATAGCCGCTGTAGGTAGCCTTCGTACAGACTGGCAGTACCCCTTTGAGACATTTGTCCAGGACATCGCTGACCTTGTTACCATCGCATCCCGCGTGGACCTTTACCCCGGCACTCTCCAGCTGCTTGAACGCCCTAGGTCCGATGGTTCCGGTGATAACGATGTCCACCTTCTGTTTGGCCAGCTCGCCGGCCATCTTGAGCCCGGATTCGCTGCCGGCCTTGTTTATCAGATTTTCCATCACCAGATAGTTCTTCGGATCGCCTTCGAAGATAATGAAGAACTTGCTCCTGGCCATAGGAACTACTTTAGCCTGTAGGTCGCTCGTGCTACAGGTCACCGCCATGCGGCACGGTTTTTCCTTTGATAGAGTGTTCTTTTTCGTGTTCATACCATTCACCCCTGTTAATACTTGAGCGGTGAGCTTATCATACTTTCGATTTCAAGAACGTGAGATCGATTTAGTCCCGAAATAGAGGAAATACCCACCCATCTTACGTCTGGGCCTTCTGCATGAAACGCTGCGCGAGACCGATCGCTCGCGGACCGTTTTCGCTCTGCCTTTGTAAATCTTTATTATGGAACAGGAAATGCTGAACGATGGAGAGGGAAAAGTGAGCGTTTCTGAGGATGTCGTCATCGATGTGAAAGGACTGGTGAGGAAGTACCAGAGCAACTCAGGCATCCTCCATCAGAAGAAAAAGGAGACCGTAGCGGTCGATCATATCGATCTTGAGGTCAAGCGCGGTGAGCTGTTCGGACTGCTGGGGCCTAATGGAGCGGGGAAGACCACCACCATCAAGGTACTGACCACACTGTTGTTGCCCACCCAGGGGAGCGTAAGGATCCTTGGATATGACATCGTAAAGGACTCGATGGAAGTGCGCAAGCACATCGGGCTCATCCTGGGAGGGGAGCGCGGACTTTACTACCGCATAACCGCCCGCCAGAACCTACGTTACTTCGCTGACCTGTATGGAGTTCCGATGAGCATCAGGGACAAGCGTATCGATGAGGTTCTGGCCAAGGTCAATTTGACCGATAAGGCCGATACTCGCGTGGAGGACTTCTCCCGCGGGATGAAGCAGCGTCTTCACATCGCCAAGGGTATAATCCACGACCCGGAGCTCATCTTCATGGACGAGCCCACCATGGGGCTGGACCCTCAGGCCGCCCGCGAGGCCCGGGAGCTTACGAAGGACCTCATAGCCAGCGGGAAGACCATCCTGCTGACCACTCATTACATGTTCGAGGCGGACGAGCTGTGCGATCGCATCGGCGTCATAACTCGCGGCAAGATAGTCGCATTGAACACGCCCAGCGGATTGAAGTCATTGGTACGTGACACTTCGGTCATAGAGGTGGAAGGTTTCGGTATCACGAACGTCGACATAGACGCACTGAAGGCACTGGCCGGGGTGCGCACCGTATCGGCCAACATGAGCGAGGACAAGCAGGTCCTACGGGTTCAGACGGGAGATGCCAGCACGTTGCTTACCGGCGTGACCCACGCGCTCCAGGACCGTAAGATAATTGGTATGCGCATCAAGGAGCCGACGTTGGAGGACGCATACCTGTGGTTGGTGAGGGAAGATGCCTAGGCTCAGGGCTCTGGCCGCATCTTTCCGCCATCAGGCGACCATGTTCATAGCGGAACCGCAATGGCTCATACCTAACATAATCGCCCCTTTCATATTCACCATGGTGGTGCTCATGCTCTTCAAGGAACCTGGCCCGGACGCACTCCTATATGCCGTGCTGGGAGGAGGGATGATGGGCATGTGGGGGAACACCCTGTACGCTTCCGGGTTCTCCATCCAATCGGACCGCTGGTGGGGCACGTCCGATGCTATCTTCGGCGCCCCTTCTCCGCTCATATGGATAATCGGCGGGAGGACCCTATGGAACGCCTTGGTCGGCATCCTGAACGGGCTGTTCGTCCTGGTGGTCGTAGTATTGGCCTTCCAGATGCCGTTCCAGGTGAACGACCTGCCCCTGTTCGTATTATCGTTCGTGACGACGTTGCTGTCGCTGGCCGCACTAGGCATGCTGTTCAGTGCCGCCTTCGTGCTCACACGTTCGGCTCAGGTGATGACAAACGGATTGGAATTCCCCATATACGTAGGGACGGGCACTATGTTCCCGATAGCTCTGCTGCCCCTATGGACCAGCCCATTGTCGCTTGCGTTGGCGCCCACGTGGGGCATCGACGCCATCCGATACGCTGCGATCTTCGATTACGACCAGGGGCTTTGGGCCGGGTTCTGGGGAGACATGCTGGCCATGTGCGTATTGTCGATAGTCTACCTGCTCGTCTCCGTATGGCTGTACAAGATAGTGGACAAAAAGGCAAGGGAGACCGCCAGCCTGACGAGGTATTGATATGGAGACCGTCAACAATCCGATCAGGGTGTTCTGGAGCTCGGCCGTGCTGGCCAAGAAAGCGCTGTTCGCCTGGCTGAACCCGGCCATGTGGATAACCCAGCTGTTCTTCATGTCCATATTCCAGATGGCGTTCTTTGTCTATGTCGCGTTGTTCGTGAACAACGACGAGATAAGCGTGGCGTACGTGGCCATCGGGAACGCTTTGCAGTCCTTGGCATCGGTCAGCATCTTCGCGGTATGCAATCTTACGGGCGAGGAGAAGCAACAGGGCACCATCGAGAACCTGCTGGTCTCCCCGGCCAACCGTTTCTCGGTGTTCGTAGGACGGGCGATGTTCCAGATCGCTAACGGCATCGCCACCGTGGTCATCGCCTTCTTCTATGCCGCGTTCGTGTTCAACGTGGACTTCTCCCAGGCGGACCTGGTGTCCCTGGCGGTGGTCATACTGGTCACCACCTTCGCCATGACAGGGTTTGGGCTCATGCTCAGCTCGCTCGGCCTGTTCCTAAGGACGTCCATGATCATTGCCAACATCTTCCTCTTCATCGGGCTGCTGGTTTGCGGTGTCAACTTCCCGGTCTCGTACCTGCCGACATGGCTGCAGCCGCTTTCCTACGCCATCCCGATGACCTATGGCACGGAGGCGGCCAGGATGGCGGTGGACGGGGCGTCGCTGGCGGACATATCCGGACTGGTAGGGCTGGAGGCATTGGTCGGGTTCATAGTCCTCATAGTCGGTTACTTCATGTTCCGGGCATTCGAGCACCTGGCCCGCAGCAGGGGGACCCTGGACAAGTTCTAGGGGACCGGAGCGGTTATGATATGAATGCGATGTCCATTATGGTCCGAGGAAGATGAAGAGCATCGGATGGTTCACCACCGGCAGGGGCCCAGGCTCCCTGGGACTGTTCAGCATGATGAGGTCCAAGATCGAGAACGGGGAGATCGACGCCAAGCTATCGTTCGTCTTCCTTAATCGCGAGGTCAAGGACAACAAGTACCGGGCCAAGCTCGTATCCATGGCGGAGGAGGATGGTGTTCCGGTCATATTCCTGCCGTCCGATCCGTTCCGTCCCGACCTCAAGCGGAACGATATGGATGCATGGAGGCGCGAGTATGGCAAGGCGTTGCGGGAGCGGATATCTAGGTATCACATGGACTTCGGTGTCCTAGCCGGATACATGCTCATCTTGGACCCGGAGACCTGTCTGCGCAACGACATCATCAATCTGCACCCGGCGCTTCCCGATACCTACAAGGGGACGTGGGAGGAGATCGTTCGCAAGGTGGTGGAGAACGACGACGCTGAGTATGGGTCCACGATACACATCTGCACACCCGAACTGGACAGGGGCCAGACCGTGGCCTTTGACCGATTTCCCTTGGCGGAGATAAGGAAAAGGTACAACTGCTCGGAGGAGCTGGTGAAGCAGGTTCGGGCGACCGAGGTGGAGCGCGAGGCGCCGCTCCTCATGATGGCCGTTAAAAAGCTCGTCGATGGTGATCTGAACATCAAGGATGGCAGACTGCATGATCGCGAAGGAACGTTGGTCATCGGAGGATTGGACCTATCGCCCTTGGTGGATGGGATGCTGCGGGGCCAGTGTTAAAAAGGAAGCCGGACCGCTCACTGCTTTTTTTCATTGTAATCGTTTATTATGTTGATGGCATCGCTGGAGTTAAGGCCCCCAGCGTCGGCACCGACCTCCCTCCAGAGCGAGGTGTCATAAACGAAGGGAGCCCCCCCGATCACCAGGAACGGTGCGTTGCTGTCCTCATCGAGGAAGTCCCGCAGGTCCCTTACACGTAAGGCCGAGCGCAACATCATCGTGGATACCAACAGCACCTCCACCTCGTCCATCTTGACCTTCTCGGACAATGACTTGGCATCCAAGGTGCCGTAATCGATGATGACGTACCCGTTCGCCCTGACCGTTGCGTAGACTATCATCTTTCCTAAAGTATGATAGTCGTCCAATGTAGCTATGGCCAGCTTGGGCTGATGCTTTCTCAGGGAGCTCTCAGTGGGCATTATCGCATCCAGGAAATCCTCGCAGATACGGCTGCTCATGTAGATCTGGGACAGACTTGCCTCCCCCCGGTTCCACATCTGGCCTATCACTTCCAATATCGGTGTCACGATCTGCTCGACGATCTCGTTCGGGGTGAGCTGGTCCCTCATCTCGTTGAGAATGCCTTCGGCCTTGAGCCTCTCTGAGGCCAGCAGTGCTAGAAGCAATCTTTCCCGAGCATCGTTCATAATCAACAGACCGCAAATAATAATTTAATGCCGATATTATATATTAGACCTATCGTCATCGTTTACTGGGAACACGTCTTCAATGGTACGTTCACCCAGCCCGAAACGATAGTTATGTTCTTAAAAGTTGCATCGTCACAACGGTGATCGCTCGGAGAGCTCCTCATCAGCGATCGGCAGAGTGAGGTCGATTATCGCACCGTTCGGGACGTTGTCCCGTACGCCGATGGTGCCGCCATAGCGTTTCATCACCTTCATGACGATGTACAGTCCAAGCCCGGACCCGCTGGTCGAACCATAGGAGAACCCTTCCTCGAATATCTTGGTCTTGATGCTGTCCGGTATGCCTTTGCCCCAATCCATCACGCTCACTGTACAGTTGTGCCCATTAATACGGATGGAAACATGGACACGGTCGGTCTTGCCATGCTTGATGGCATTTCGGACAATGTTCTCCAGTACAGAATGGAAGGCAGCGTCCGCGGTCACGAGCACCTCCTCGCCCTCGATGGAGCTGGGCAGGTCGAACGTGGAGAGCACTTTAGTGATCGTCTCTCGGACCCTGACCGTTTCAGAGGCCTTGTTCGCCATTATACCAGACTCGAGCTCCTTCATGTCCTCTATGAGCCTGATGCTGCGGATGACCGAGTTCTCGGCCATGTCTAGCTTGCGTTCCTCGTGCTTGCTCCGGTACAATTGCAACGCACCGCTGACTATGGTCATCTCGTTCATCATATCGTGGCGCATGGTCTTGTTGATAAGGCGCATGGCCTCGTTCAGGTCTAGGATGACGTCCTGCATCTTCTTCATCTCTTGGAACGCGCGTGCGTTCGATAACGAGAGAGCGAACACGTCGCATATCGCCTTGGCCAGCTCCAGATATCTTTCCTTGTGCTGGGGATATTCGAGGTCCATGACCTCGAGCCACCCCAGCGTCTTGTCCATGCTCCTGACCCGCAGGCAGAACCCGGCCTTGGTCAGGGCATAGGAGGAGGTGCCGCACATCTCCGCCACATTGTTCGGGTTCCAGAGCACTTCCAGCGTCTTGCCTCGGGAGACCATGTTCTCGATGCTGCCGTTGCGCTCCGAGGCGTACATGATCGTGCGTGGGGAGAAGAGCACGGTGAACAGGTCGAGGACCGATCCGACCACGCTCGTCTCGTCCATGACCCGGCTGATACGGTCCAGGACGTCGAATATCATGGCATAGTCGGCCTTGGTCTTGTCCATTGCGGCCTGGGTGCTTCTGTGGCTCTCCGACTCCGCCTCCAGCATGGACCTCAGCAGGATCCCGACGATATTGAGACGGAAGATGTCGATCGCGGTCGTCATGACCTCGCAGGGAAGGCCCAGTCTCTGTCCGAGGTCCCTTGCCCTTGCGGAGAGACCGTCCTTTTGCAGGACGTCCACAAGTACTACCTTTCTGAGAGCGGTATTGGTCTGTGAGATGGCCGGCCGGCCTTCATCAAGACAGGCCACCGCCCGCGCTGGCAGCATCGGGTATGCCCCGTCCCTTTCCAGTGCTTCGACGGTGCCTTCGGCCAGGAAGAGATCGGTCAAATGCCTCACATTGACCTTTTTCCATCGGCCCATGTCCTTGGGGGGGTCGATGATGAGACCCATCTTGTCCGTGATGATGATACAGCTGCGTCCCTTGGGTATGGACTTCTCCGTCATCAGCTTTGAGACCATGGTCCAATCCACCCTTCCATGGCACCAGCTAGCAGGGTATGTGAAGATGCGCACCTTGGACAGCCCCTCGGACATGATGGCCGCCTCGGTCTCGCTCAGCATTTCCTCGCAGATGATAAGGTTCGTGGTGTCGGGCATTCGGCTACTCCGCTATAGGGTAATGACCATACTTGTTAACCGCTTTTGCTATGTTATGAAGGACGTCGGTGGGAACCTGCCAAGGTATCTCGCCGTGATTATCCGACAATATGAACCCACCTCCGTTCGCAGCGCCCTGTATGGTGCGCTTGACCTCCAAGGCCGTCTGTTTCGGGGTCCATCTCCTCATGGTCACCCCGTTCAGTCCCCCGAACAGCGTCATGCGTCCGGCGTTCTTCTGCAGCAGGTCGGGAAGCCCCTCCATGCCGCTCACCCCGGCCAGGGATGTCCCGGTATCAATGACGTCATCCAGTATCCTCAGGCATCGCCCGGAGGCGAAGTGCGTGGCCGTAGGCCCCTTGATCTCCTTCAGGGTCCTTTGTGCGACCACCTTTCCAGTGGAGACATAGAGCTCCGGAGGTATGATCGTGACCGATGAGACCGGGTCGAAGTAGATCATGGCATGTGCCCCGGCCTCCATCTGAGCATTGGCCCAATCGATGCAGAACCTTTCATTGATCGACATGAGCTCCCAGAACGTCTCAGTGTCGTTCAACAGTATATCTAGGTACTTATCGAACCCCATCTGCATCACTGGCAGGGAGAACGGTGACATCGCCACCCCGATTATGGGGGTCTCCTCCCCGTGGCACTCCCGGAGCATCCTTTGCACCTTCAGCACCTTCAGAAGGGATGGGGAGCTATGAACGTCAGGAGGTTCCATTGAACGGATGTCCCTCGGGTCCATGAAAGGTCTGCCGCTGTTCGGCGGTCCGTCATTATAGAAGATGACCTCGCCACCCCAGGCCTCGATCTCGATAGGGGCGTATAGGAATGAGTACAGACAATCGTGGCCATAGCGCTTGAGCATCCTGCTCTGCCCTTCGACCACGTTCTCGGCCTTGGAGAAATATTCAGGGATGGACATTCCCATGTCCAAAGCCCCGTGCATCGTCACTAGCAGGAAGAGCGGCATCTTGTCCGGCTCCTTCCTATCTAGTACGGTAAAGACCCTCTCCAAGGAAGAAATTGCCATCTCATCTCACTTTCCATCTTATCAAAGATTTTTCTTCTCTTATGACCAGGGACGGATCGGACCATTTCGGTGTGGGAGCGGTAGATGCCACGGAGGGGCGTTCCTCGGTCCCGCCTGCATTATGACGGTCTTGACCGGTGTATGCGCAGATACCATCCTTGTCCCAACTGCATTCACGTATGCCCTTATCGGCAGTCCTTGCTCGGCTGGCATCGGTGCATGCATCTTTTCGCCTGTTGTCACCTGGGTAAGAGAGCAAACGTAGTCCGATGATGCCTTTAAGTGAGGGTTCGTCCCCACCTATGGAAGGTCCCCCGGCCCATGATCCCTCGGCAGCAAGAGGCCTTTCCGTGATCCCTACTTTATTGGCGTACATGATGCTCGTACATCGTCCCTTTGAACTGAAAATTAAAAAAGTAGTGCTTCTTTTATAAAGGGTGCGAGCTGGATATCAGTAATTGAGATTGAGATATGCATAGATACAACAAACATTTGGAGATGTACCATCTATCCTAACACATGCCAGCATTTCACGGCCGAACGATGGTCCGTACATAATTATTTTTAAAACGAACATTATCCCTTTAAAGAAAACGCGTGGGATAGAACGGAAGAGGAGCATATCCGAATTGAAGCTGGTCTTGGATTTTATTGAGAGCACTGATAACCGATGACCGAAGAGTACAGGGTCGTCATCGACCTAGCCTTACTGCTGTTGATATCGGGCATCCTCTCATTAGTCTTCGTCAAGATCAAGATGCCTCCGATCCTCGGCTATGTGGCCGCAGGAGTGGTCCTGGGACCGTCGATGTTCCCGGACCTTTGGGTGGAGAACAACACTGTGGACGTGCTCTCCAGCATCGGCATAGTCCTCCTGATGTTCTACATCGGGCTGGAAATGGACGTGCGCAAGCTCAAGGCAGAGGGGTCGAAGCTGCTCTTCGTCGTCTCCCTACAGATGCCGATGATGGTGGCGTTCGGCTTCCTCGCCGGGATCGCCCTGGGAATGACCGCCGTCCAGGCCATATTCCTAGGCGCCATCATATCCGGTACGAGCACCGCCGTGGTGGTCGGAGTGCTGAGAGGCTCCAAGCACATCACACCGGAGATGGCCAGGACCATCATCACCATAACCATATTCGAGGACGTGGGCCAGGTGCTCATATTGACCCTGGCCGCACCATTGCTGGCAGGGGATTCGCCGGCCCTCGGCTCGACGGTCAACATGATCGTAGGGCTCATATTGTTCATCGGACTGACCATCGTCATCGGGATGGCCTTGGTCCCGAAGGCGCTCAACTACATCGGGGACAGGTTCTCTCCCGAGATACTGCTCATCGTGGCCGTCGGACTTTGCTTCGCCATGGCGGCCCTGTCCTCGGAGGTCGGCCTGTCGATCGCCATCGGGGCCTTCCTCATGGGCCTCATAATCTCCCTTTCCAAGTACAACCGGGTGCTAGCCACCAAAGTGGAGCCGACGAAGGAGCTGTTCATGGCCGTGTTCTTCATCTCCATCGGGCTGCAGATCACCCCGATGCTCATATTTGAGAACCTCTGGTTGGTCGCCGTGATCGCGGTGGTCTTCATCATCGGCAAGATCGTGAGCATCTGGATGGGATGTTATCTGATGAACATGACCGCCAAGGACAGTCTGATGATCGCCACCAGCCTAATAGCCATGGGTGAGTTCGCATTCGTCATAGCCCAAGCGGCCTATGATGCAGATGTCGTAAGCCAGGGGTTCTATTCCGCCGTGGTCGGTGCTGCCATCCTCACCATGGTACTGATGCCGATGATCGACAGCAAGCAGCCCAAGATGTACGATTGGGCGGTCCGGGCCATGCCAGACAGATTGCGCTGCGCATTGGTCAGGATAGACGATATCCATGCGGTCGTGGAAAGGAACACCAGGATCGACCAGAGGACCAAGCGTGAGATCAAGAAGGACCTCACCCTCATAGTCATCGACATCCTGGTCATGTTGATCATCCTCATCACCTTCACCTCGGTGGAGAGCGTCACCTCTTCCATCACCGATGCCGCGACCGGACTGGCGCTGCTGCCTCAGGAACTTCTCCTCATCGCCATGCTGATAGTCCTGGCGCCTGTGGTCTATAACTGGTTCATGAACGTCAGGAGGATCACCCGGACCATGACCAGGCTGGTCATGGAATCGCCCAAGGGCGGGGGGATGAACGAGCGGACCGTCTTCTTGATATTCGCCAACCTCAGCAACATCACGTTCATATTGGCGCTGGCGGTGGTGATGGTCCCGTTCATGCCTAAGCTGGTCTTCAGTCCCTTGGGGATAATTTCGGTCTTCATCGGCGCAGGCATCGTCATATACCTGCTCTGGAACACGGTCCGGCAGACCTACGATAAGTTCTGCAAGATCGTCACCCCGGACATGGAAGAATGAAGGGGTTATCCATATTCATATAGAGAACAGGGCTTTTTCCAGTTAATAATCGTGATGACACTGACTAAGCGATTTGATGCCAACGAGAGATTATCAATTATGATTATCGGATTCGTTCTTTTAAATATCCCTATTTCGACTAATCATTCACAAAGCTTAGCGGGACCGAGGTCCGATGTTGAGCACATGGAGAACAGGCCTTGATATGACCGGCCTGCAGGACGGGGAAAACATGAGAAATTGGAGCAAAAGGAAGAACGATGAACGTGCTGAGATGGGCGTTGGAACGATGATCATTTTCATCGCCATGGTCCTAGTGGCAGCGGTAGCTGCTTCCGTGATGATCAGCACGGCCAATAACGTACGAGAGCAGGCTCAGTCGACCGGAGACCAGGCGATCGACAACGTCGCTACGGGTTTCATCGTCCAGGATGTGGTCGGAAGGGTCAACTCCAACTATAGCCAATTGATCAATGTCACCATCTACATGAGGCTGGCCTCGGGAAGTCCGGCAGTGAACATGGACAATGTCATCGTCTCCGTCACTGATTATGATGACTCCGGAATACTGAAATTGAACAACGCCAGCAGGACGACCGCTTTGACCAACGTCAACTTTGGGTTCGAGAAGGAGCTGGACGTTCAGCTCTATGAGGAATGGGTATTGGGCCAGGGCGACCTTGCCAAGATCACCATAATCGGCCTGGACTGCGGATATAGCGAGGATGTGGAGATCAAGATCATCCCGGCATACGGCCAGATGAACGCGATATCTTTCACCACACCCGACTTCTACTCGACCGAATACCTGACCTTGGCGTAGACCTTACGATAACGTGATCCCCCAAACCCTTTCCCCCTTCCTAATTTTTATATTTCTTCATGACCTATTAAACGCCACCGGGGGTATCTTATAGATAACTGGTCAATGAACAATAGGGCGAAGTTCTGAACGAAGATATGACCGCGGGTCCATTATCTCGGGATGATCCTTATGGGACCACATCTGGATTGGATGAAGATATGCCGGACGACCCAACGGTCACCGTCGGCTTGGTCGTGAAGATCATAATATTCGGTGTTCTAGTGTGTGCTATGGTCTGGATGGCCTTGGGGATCATCCGGTTCTTTATGGTTGCCAGTTACGGGTAGGATGTAATGTAAAGGGCAGCGGATAGGAAAATGGTGCTCCCGTCGGGATTTGGACCCGAGTCGAAGCCTCGAGAGGGCTTCATGATTGGCCGGACTACACCACGGGAGCGTGTAGCTCCCCAATTAAATGGCCGTAATTAAAGCTTACGG
>JAJRAK010000020.1 GCA_028682895.1 Methanomassiliicoccales archaeon | reverse complement strand
TGTCCTAGTGCATCCCATCCCTGACCGTGTAGGTCGGGGCTGGTCCCTTGTGAACAAAGGACAGTGAAGATCGAGGCGGCCGTGATCACGGCAACACCTCCTCAGGATCGGGGATCCCGGGCTCGGACGCGCTCAAATGCTCGTAGAGGCGCGGAGCCCGGTTTCCCCGGTTGTCATCGTCAGAACGTCGCCGGACGCTTCCAAGGGGCAGATGAAAGCCTCGGAGCAGACGCGCCCGGCAGGGCAGAGAAGGCCCGGCTTGAGGGGACAGTAGACCTTTTTCACGGCCGCCCCTCCCGAGAGCTTTCGCTGATCAACTCGTTAAATCGAATTCTGTAAGCGTTTTCTATCTGGCAGTCGAGGGCATCAATCTGCTCGGAAATCGTATCCCAAAGTGTTTTTCCAGCTGGTTCAAGCTCGGAAAAAATATTTACCAAACTACGACCGATGCCGATAACAAGTTCCCAGGTTGCGATACCCTTTTAATGCGGAACAATTCTCACCGCTCGATAGCATGCAATGGGCTGATGTCATAGCTAACACACTCATGGCCAAGGGCGATAAGCACCTGATCTCCACCGGGATCACCCCCTCCGGCGCCATCCACGTAGGCAGTCTGAGGGAGTCCATCACCGCCAATGCGGTGTACAAGGCGCTCAAGGACCAGAAGGCCGACGTCGACTTCATCTACCTGGTCGATTCCTACGACCCGCTGCGCAAGCGCTATCCCTTCCTGCCGGAATGCTACGAGAACGAAGTAGGGAAGGCCATCTGCTACATTCCCTGCCCTGACGGATGCCACGGCAGCTACGCGGAGCACTATATCACTCCCTTCCTGAACGCCATAGGCGAGCTGGGCATAAAGCCCCGGATCATCTGGACCCATAAGCTCTACGAGGAGGGAAAGTTCACCGAAATTGTCGACCTGGTCCTGCGGGAGAGGGATAAGGTCGCCGCCATATTGGGCGAGGTGACCGGTAGGAAGATGCCGGAGAACTTCTGGCCTTTCACCGCTGAATGCCCTAAGTGCGGGCTGTTCAGCGACCACATCATCAGCTACGAGTTCCCGTACGTACACTTCAAATGCAAATGCGGTCACGAGGGGGACGCCGACATACGGAAGGGCGAGGGAAAGATGCCCTGGCGCGTGGAGTGGCCAGCCAAATGGAAGCTGTTCGGCGTCACCTGCGAACCTTTCGGTAAGGACCACGCAGCCGCCGGAGGTTCCTATGACAGCGGAGTGCGCATCTGCCGCGAGATATTCGGGGTGGAGCCGCCGTACCCCGTGCCTTATGAGTTCATCCAGTTCAAAGGGAAGGGTCAGATGCACAAGTCCACCGGGAACGTCGTCACCGGGACGGACGCGTTGCTCATCACACCCGCACCGGTGCTGGCGTTCAGCGTGCTGCGCTACAACCCGGAGAGGCACATCGACTACGATCCCGGATTGGGCATACTGGACATAGTGGACGAGTTCGACAAGATCGAGTCTTTCTACTTCAACGGGGGCGTCGACGAGAAGGAGAAGGACCTGCTGAGGGCCTACGAGATAGCCCAGCCATCGGGTGTCAGGGCGAAGATGCCCCTGCAGGTGCCATACCGGCACTTGGTCAGCGTGGCGCAGATATCCGATTCCTTCGAGAGCACCGTGAACGTGCTCAAGCGTTCCATGGACATCTCCGACATCTCCGCCGAGGACATGGCCATACTCGAACAGAGGTTAGGGTGCGTCCGTCAGTGGCTGAACGCATTCGCTCCAGAGGAGGTGCTCTTCACCGTCAGTCAGGAAAGGCCGGACGTGGAGATCACGGAAGATGAGCGCGCCTATATCGCAGAACTTAAAACCCGTCTCGTGAACACGGAATGGACCGGGGGCCCCATCCACGATGCTATCTATGAGACGGCAAAGGGACGCGGGATGCAGCCCAAGGTGTGCTTCCAGGCACTGTACAGGCTGTTCATCGCCCGCAGTTCGGGGCCAAAGCTCGGATTCTTCCTTTCCACGCTGGACAAGGAGTTCGTGCTGAAGCGGCTCTCAGAAGCGTGAGCGATCTCTTTTAAGACCAGAGGGCGGACGCCCTCACACTCTCTTTCTCAATGTGAACAGGACGACCGCGATCGCCATCCAGACCAAGAACGCCACCACTAGGAGAACACCGTTCCCAGGGTAGGCATAATTGACCGCCCAGATGATGGCAAAGGCTATGAGCAGCGTCCCCCAGAACATGAGGTAGCGGGAATCGGCATTGATCTCCCTGTTCATCCCCTTCGAGCGCTGGCTCAGGCCGATGAACGTGGCGAACATGCCTCCCAGCATCATGATGGAAGGTATGAAAAGGGTCCAGTCATCGCTCAGCCAAGCGACCATTATGGCCGCCGCTGTCGCCATTATGAGGTAAGAGGCTGTAAGGCTCGTCAGAGTTATCGAGGATCGATCGCTCATCTATCTCAGGTGAAATAGGATGATCCGGACCTTGAAACTTGTCCCCAGATCCTAGCGCAGGACGCTCATGTTGGTCAGCTTCTCCGGCAGGTACTTGTCGGTGACGAAGTCCAGGCCATACTTGGCCAGTGCCTGCTGTTCCGCCTTCTTGTTGAGCTTGAGCATGGTCTCTATCTCTCCGCGCCAGAACTCATCGGCGAAGCGAGGGTCCTTCAGCTCGGCGTGCAGAGCCCTCACGTCCATGTCCGTCAGCTTGTCCGTGGGCAGGTCATAGTTGGTTATGTCCGAGGCGGTGATGCCAACGAACTCGGCAGTGGGCGTGGCCAGGAACTCCGAGATATGTGCGGTCTTGATAGCTCCATATGCAACAGAGGCAAAGATGCGGAAGCTCCAGGGATCGCCATCGGTGAAGACCACCACAGGAAGCTTCATCTCTTCGTTCAGGCGCTTGACGAAGCGGCGCGTGGAGCGCGCAGGCTGTCCTTTGAGATGAACGAGAACCGCGTTGTACTTCTCATCGAAACCGTTCTCCACCAGCCTATCGAACATACCGCCGGTCTCGATGGCAATGATGAAATTGGCGTTGGTGCTGATCAGGTTCAGCTTCTCCTTCTCCACGTTGTTGGGAATGCCATATCCGGAATCGCCCACGTCATCCCGGCAGTTGATCCTCTTGATCTTCCCCTTACGGTCCATCTCGCTTATCGTGATATCACCGAGGACGCTGGCCCCGTTCTCCTCCGCACGCAGCTTGAAGTCCTCGCGCATGCAGGTGGTGACTATCTCCAGGTCCTCCGCCAGCATGTTGCTCTCGTCCTGCGTATGGAACTTGGCCTTCTCCCAACCCTCAGAGATGTAGTACATCTCCCTCAAAGTGGAGGACTTCTTGGTCTCGATCATCTCCTCGATGAACTCGAGCGCGTACATGGTGCGCAGCAGCATCAGCGCCCCGTTCACCTTCTTGGCCGAACGGGCCCCAGTGGCCTTTCCGTACTTCCATACGCTGTGCTTCGGGTCGAAACGGATGTTGCTCTTGGTCCTCAAGGGCAAGGTCATCTTCGGTATCTTGCCGGAATCGATCTGGTCGTAGATCGATTGGGCGATCTCGTTCAGGGAACGCATCACTTTATTGTCCTCATCAGTCATCGTTAAGCGCCTCTGTGGACTCGTCGTAATCGACCTCGTCCTCCTCTTCCTCCGCAGCAGCCGGGGCCTCAGCGCTCTCGGTTATCTGCAGCCCTTTCACGTCCCAATCGCCAGGCAGCGGTTCTGCCCCGATTATGAAGATCGGGTTGATGTTCGAGGAGTAGATCTCGTTCTCGTCGTAATCCTCCTTGGACAGACCTTTCAATGTGAAGTTGAGGTCGAAACGCTCGGTGGAGGCGATCTTCGGCAGTTCCCACGACGCCTTTCCATCGTCCCTTACCTCGATGGGGAAGAACTGCAGCCCTTTATAATCGAACGAACTGGCTGGTAATACCATATGCAGGTTGAACTTCTGCGACAGCGGCGTATAGTTGTAGATGGCCAGATGCACCTTGTGCGTCCCTTTCTCGAAGGTGACGGTATCATCTATCCAGACCACGTTCATGATCTTGGTTATGGTGCCGCTCAGTTTCGGCACCGGCTTGCCGATTATCTTGGCGCTCTTCTGAGCGATCATCGGCAATATCTCCTGCACGATCTCGAACTTGACCTTGGTCTTGCTCTTGGTCTCCTTCTTGTTCAGATGGGTCTTCAGAGAACGACCGCAAAGCTTGAGCGCCAGTTCCAGCTCCGTCTGCATCTCCGAAAGGTTGGCGATGGCCTCCTTGGCCTCGGAAGTGAATGGAACTTTGGTGGAGGCGACATGCACCAGGATGATGGCCGGTCCGAACGGTATCCCGCTCCCGCCACGCTGCTCCAGCCCGTATCGTCTCCAATCGGTGTTCTCTATTGCTTTGGTTATCACGCATGCGCCTTGCTGGTACAGCAGCGGCACGCGGTTGGCGAAACGCAGGATCTGCACCGGCTGGTCCTTCGGCAGGTCGCCGCCGTAGACGATGCCCACCTCCACCAGGAACGGGTTGCCCGAATGTACCTTCGGGTCCCTGGTCACCGGCGGGGCGTAGAACTCCGGCTTCACGTCGTTCAGGACGTTGCGGAGCCCCTTCTTTATCAGCTGAGAACCGATGGGCGACAGGCAATCGGTCGGCGGTGCCATTATCTTCACCGAGCCGATGGCGTTGAGCAGGTGCTTCTGATCGTCCAGGGACAGCTTGGCCGGGTTGATGTTCATGTCCAGGCCCGCCTTGTCGCATATCTCCTTGGCCAAACGGTCGCTGATGCGGGAGAAGTCCAGCTGCAGGAACTTGCCCAAGGTCTTGTTCTTGGTGTCCTTGGACATGTTCATCAGCGTACCGAGCTCCAATCCCGACGGGTGGGGCTTGATCTCCTTGGTGACCGGCGGTAAGATGTCGGTCGCCCTCTCGAAGGTCGTCCTCTTTCCGTCCGGGTCGATGAACGTGATGCGGGAATGCGGATTGACGATGGCCGTCTGCTTCAGGTATTCCATGACGGACTGTTTGCCCGAGACGTAGCGGCCGTTGATGTTGTAGGTGATGCTCGTTCCATGCTCCTTGCCGTTCCAGACGAACGGGTCCTCCTTGAGAACGTCGGGCATGTTCTTCTTGGTGTTGACCATTATGTCCATGCGCCAGGCGACGTCCTCCGACCCGGTCTTCGATATTATGGTGGCCGGTTTTCCTGTGGTTATCTGCCCGTACATGACGGTCGCGGAGATGCCGATACCCTGCTGGCCGCGGGACTGACGGACGGCATGGAACCTGGACCCGTAAAGCAGGCGCCCGAACACGTTGGGAATGGCCTTCTTGATGATGCCCGGACCGTTGTCCTCCACGGTGACCCGGTACTCGTCCTTGTCAACTTTTTCCACGGTGACGATCACTTCTGGAGGTATGTTGGCTTCCTCGCAGGCGTCCAGCGAGTTGTCCACCGCCTCCTTTATTCCCATGATCAGCGATTTGATCGCTGAATCGAAGCCCAAGATGTGGCGGTTACGTTCGAAGAACTCGGAGACGGAGATCTCCTTCTGCTTTTTCGCTAGTTCGTCAGCTATCGAACTCATTTGATCATCCTATGCAAAGAAAAGGTGAGTTGCATCCCGGGGT
This sequence comes from Methanomassiliicoccales archaeon, assembly GCA_028682895.1. Classification (GTDB taxonomy): domain Archaea; phylum Thermoplasmatota; class Thermoplasmata; order Methanomassiliicoccales; family UBA472; genus UBA472. The sequence goes on along the minus strand of JAJRAK010000020.1, from coordinate 3,665 downwards.
GCATATCCCCGGGCGCAGTAAAAAGGTTTTGTCCCTTAGAGCTTCTTCCCGCAGTTCCAGCACTTCTCGTCGGTCTTGAGGAGCTTCGCCGAGCACTGCGGGCATTTGATGTCTTCGTCATCATCGAACTTGGCGCCGCACTTGGGGCACTTGTCCGCATCCGTCGGAACATCTCCACCGCAGTCGGAACAGACGAACTTCTCGTCCATGGCCCTCTTCTCCACGGGCTTCCTGCGGGTCTGCTCCATCGCGAACATCTTCTTCTTGGAGCGGTCCATCCACCAGGTAAGGAGCAGTAGGACGTAGAACAATATGGCGATCTCTAGGTAGGAGACGAGTATGCCGGACATCAGGCAGTTGTTGAACACGACGTCCATACCGGCGTTCACCGGTCCGAACTCCTGATCGGTCTCCACGTAAGCTGTATCGTTCGATAGGTGGAAGTTGAAGTAATAGATGCCCTCGTCCATATCGGAGAGCTGTATGTAGAACGTCTCCATGCCTGTACTATTGGACACGCCCATTGATGTCATTGTCAGGTTGCGTGTGGTAGAATCCCAATTGTTCAATAGTTCCAGTCCGACAGAGGCGTTATTGCCCGTCGAGGTCAGGGTGACGGTGAAGTTGTAGGTGTCGCCAGGCACTCCCTGTGCCGGAGTGGCGGTTCCATCTATCAGTGAGTTGTCGTCCGAACTGAGCGGAGCGGCCTCATATCCATCGATGTTGACGTAGAGCGCAGAACCCAATGCCACACCGATGAGCAGGAACAATCCCAGTCCGAATATGGCCAGTTTCTTGCGGTCCTTGAACCCGAGGTAAGTGGGAATGCCATAGGCCAGGAAGGCCACGAGCATAGGTAGGAGACAGAGGATCGAAGAGACGTATATGTAGGTGACCATGGTCAACATGACCGTGACCACGGTGGCCAGCAACAGCCCCATGTATCCGCCGTACTTGGATTGGCGGATCTTGCTTATCTTGTCTTTAAGATCATTTTGAGCCGACATCGGATGGCGATAAAAGTTGTCGCTATAAATCCTTTCGTTGGGACAAGAAATACTATCATATCAGCAGCCAAGCGCATCGTTTGAACATCCGTCCAAGTTCCAAAGGAATATGCCTGAAATTGCTGGCATGGTGATATTGAAAGAGGCGTTCGATAACAATTGTAATATCCGTAACTAAGCTGACTGGCTCGACGGCTCGGGATTTAGCGTCGCAAGCCTAGCCTGAACTTCGGACATCTCCGCGGAATCCATGCCGATGAAGTGTTGGAACGTCACGTTCAGTGAGATGTGCCGCAGGATCATCGCCGCCATCGCTATGTCCCTGGTCAGCCTGCAGACTGCAGTTGCCGCCCATCCATTGATCCAACGATTCGTGGTCTTGTCGGTTATCGGGAACAGCAGCTCTACCCGTCTGTCGACCAGCTCCGAGATGGCCGCGAGATCCGCCCAAAGGTCGTCAATGATAATGTATTGACGCTACAGGTCCTTCTCCTCGTTCTATAAACGGATGGTCTTCCGTTCCTTATCAAGGTCCTCCCACAGGATCCCGATGATCTCCGAGACGAGGGGGCCGAGCTCGAAGCCTAACCGGAACATCAGGTGCTGCCTCTTCGCTTTGATCGGCCGGGGCATCATGCGCTTATGTCCGCCCGGATTGTCGGTAAGCTCGTCCAGCGCTTCCTTTTCCCGTTCGACCAAAACGGACATTATCCCGGATATCTCCGCGGAGCTGAAGTAAGAGATGGTGCTGGCATCATGGTTTGGACGATTCCTCAAGGAAACGGTCATTTTGCGTTTCGTCTTGGATATCATGCCTCGGCATCCTTCCCGAGTATGCGCTTGAATTGCCTGATGATGCTGCGGGGCTACCTGGTAAGCTTGAGGTCATCGGGGAAGTGAGACGGGATTGTCATCATCCATCAATTGGCCTGTCGTACTACTAGCGCGCTCCGTTTTTATTATAGCGCGATAATGCATTTCCATTCCAACAATTCAATGGAGTGATAATTGTGGGGATCATATTCAAACGGACTTTACTAATGATAACATCGTTAATGTTGATCGCCTCTATCGTCTCCTCATCAGGCGCGATCGCTACCGCGGGCGCGAAAGACACGTCCATAACTGCAGGATGGCAGACCGCTGAACTGCTCGAAACGGTGACCGGTGATTCAGATTCCCAGCAGGTCGCCATGAACGATGACGGGGACGCGGTGGCGGTGTGGCGTCAGTGGGACGGTTCATATTATAGCATCTACGCCGCCTTGTGCTCCGACGGCACCTGGGGAACGGCCGGACTGCTGGAAACGGCGACCAGAAATGCATATTCCCCGCAGGTCGCCATGAACGATGACGGGGACGCGGTGGCGGTGTGGCAGCAGTGGGACGGTTCGTATTTTAGCATCTACGCCGCTGTGTGCTCCGGCAGCACCTGGGGAGCAGCAGGACTGCTAGAAGCGGTGACTGGTGATGCATATTCCCCGCAGGTCACCATGAACGATGACGGCGATGTGGTGGTGTGGCATCAGTGGGACGGTTCATATTTTAGCATCTACGCTGCCGTGTGCTCCAACGGCACCTGGGGAACAGCAGGACTGCTAGAAGCGGTGACTGGTGATGCATATTCCCCGCAGGTCGCCATGAACGATGACGGGGACGCGGTGGCGGTGTGGTATCAGTCGGATGGTTCGTATTTTAGCATCTACGCCGCTGTGTGCTCCGACAGCACCTGGGGAACGGCCGGACCGCTGGAAACGACGACCGGTTATGCATATGAACCGCAAGTCTCCATGAACGATGACGGGGACGCGGTGGCGGTGTGGTATCAGTGGGATGGTTCGTATAGCAGCATCTACGCCGCCGTGTACTCCGACAGCACCTGGGGGACGGCCGGACCGCTGGATACGGCGACCGGTAATGCATATTCCCCGCAGGTCGCCATGAATGATGACGGCGATGTGGTGGCGGTGTGGTATCAGTGGGATGGTTCGTATTTTAACATCTACGCCGCCGTATGCTCCAACGGCACCTGGGGAACGGCCGGACTGCTAGAGACGTTGGACTATGATGCTTGGTACCCGCAGGTCACCATGAACGATGACGGGGACACGGTGGCGGTGTGGTATCGGTGGGATGGTTCATATAACAGCATCTACGCCGCGACGTACGTCGATCCGATCTCGGTCACCATCACGTCCCCGAGCGACGATTCGACCGTCACGACCCCGACCGTTCGTATCAACGGCACGACCGATCCTAACGTGCGCCTGGTCATCAATGGTTTGGTCATCAACGTGGACGACAACGGCAGCTTCTCGGTGGTCATCGCTCTCGAGGAGGGGGCGAGAACCATCACCGCCACGGCGACCGATGAAAAGTGGGGCATCAGCGCTTCCATCAGCATTGTTGTGACCTATGACAACGAGCTGCAGGACCAGGTGGACGAGCTCAAGGACAATGCCACGGAGCAGCAGGAGCTCATCGTATCGCTACAGGCGCAGCTGGTAACAGCGCGCGCGGCCATCAACGCCACGGCCGACGAGGTCGCCGACATGCTCGAGGACATCACGATCATGAAGGCGACGCTGATCGAACTGCGTGCATCGTTGAACGACACCAACGGCTCCCTGATATCGACAGACGCGAACGTGACGGTCC
>JAJRAK010000002.1 GCA_028682895.1 Methanomassiliicoccales archaeon | reverse complement strand
ATGACCCAGGAGGATGCCCTGCCTCGCAGCCACGAGGTGCTGGACTTCGTCGGGCTGGGCGAGGAGCGCTACCGGCCCACGGGCACATATTCCACCGGAATGAAACAGAGGGTGAAGCTGGCCCAGGCCATAGTCCACGACCCCGGCATACTTTTCCTGGACGAGCCGACCAACGGCATGGACCCCATCGGTCGGGAGGACATGCTCGAGCTCATAGGAAGGATCGGGGCCTCGGACAAGTCCATACTGGTCTCTTCCCACATCCTCCAGGACATGGAGAAGGTGTGCCAGCATGTCATCATCGTGAACAACGGCCAGGCGGTGACGCATGGCACCATGAAGCAATTGCTGGACCAGGGCGAAGGTCGCATACGCCTCAAGGTCCGTGGGAGCGCCAGCGCCTTGGTGGCCTTCGTTGATAAATTGAAAAAGAGGTACGAGGTCACTTCCGTCTCGGAGGAGTTCGGTCAGATGACCATCCTTCTGCTGAACAAGGAGGGGAGCGCTGCCCTATTGGAGCTGGCCGGACAAGAGGGCGTGCAAGTACGTTCGTATGCCCCTGACCGCATCACCCTCGAGGACGTGTTCATACGTTCCATGAAGGACGTGGTCTGATGGGACTCGATCCTATCGGCTACAAGCCATGGACCGGAAAGAGGACGGAGCACAACCGCCGCTTCCTTATCATAGCGCAGAACATCGTCCTGGACAAGCTGAGGTCCAAGTCGTTCCTTTTCATGTACATACTGGGCATGTTCCTGGTGCATGTTTTCCCGCTGATCTTCCACTCTATGATGTCCCACGACGTACTGGAGGCCGACCTGATGTCCGGGTACATGCAGGACATGGTCTTCCTCATCTTCAACATCATCCTGGTCTCCCTCATCTGCGCCGACCTGGTCTCGGAGGACATGAGGTCCAATTCCATAGTGCTCTATCTTTCCCGGGCGCTGCAGCCCGACCGCTACCTCCTAGGCAAGTGGCTCGGGGCAGTGGTCACGCTCGCCCTCTTCACCCTCATACCGCCCCTGGCGGTGTCCATCGCCGTCACCGCCACCCAGGGCGGGGGCGATTACCTGGCCAGCCTCGGCGTCATCGGGCGTACGGTTCTGGCCGGGTCCTTTGCGGCGCTGTTCCTGGTGCCGGTAGGGATGATGATGTCCGCCATCACCAGTAAGAGGACCTACGCCGGGGTGGGCACGTTCATGTTCTTCTTCATACTGGTCATAGTGTCGATGGTCCTTTCCGGCTTCTCCGCCGACTGGGAGATGCTCAGCCCGATCAACGTGCTGAGCGATTCCTACGACGTGCTGTACGGCATCACGCTCTCCAGCGACGTCAACACGGCGCTGATGGCCTTGATGATAGTCGTGCTGACGGTCCCGCCGATGTGGTTCGTCTACCAGCGCATCGTCCGCAAGGGGGTGGGCAAGTGACCCCGATAGTCGAAGCGACGAACATATCCAAATGGTACGGCAAGGTCATCGGCCTGAACAATTTCAGCATCAAGGTCGAGAAGGGGATCACAGGTATAGTCGGTCCGAATGGCGCCGGGAAGAGCACATTCTTCAAGCTGTTGACGGGCAACATAAAGACCAACGTCGGCGAGCTCCGCGTGCTCGGTGAGGCGCCTTGGCGCAACCCCCGTCAGCTGGCGAAGATAGGGTTCTGCCCTGACTATGATTTCCTTCCTGGAGAGATGAAGGGTCGGGAATACCTTCGCTTCGTCGGCGGGTTGCACAGCATGGAAGGCACGGCGCTCCAGGACCGCATCGCCGAGGTGCTCGGGATCGTCGGCATGACCAAGGACGCCGACCGGGGTATGGGCGGATACAGCAAGGGCATGAAGCAACGGCTGAAGATAGCCGGGGCGCTGCTGCACGATCCTCCCCTCCTGCTCCTCGACGAGCCCCTCACCGGCACTGACCCGGTTGTGAGGAAGGAGCTCATAGACATCATCAGGGACCTGAACAGGGTGCACGGGCACGACGTCATAGTGTCCTCCCACGTCCTGCACGAGATCGAGAGGATGACGCACAGCGTGGCGCTCATCTACAAGGGCCGTACGGTGGCCATCGGGAACATATCCGAGATAAGGCAGCTGATGAGCGGCCATCCACACAACATCGTGCTCGAAGGGTCGCACATGGTGGACATGGCCAAGGTGCTGGTCTCTCGCGACTTCACCGTTTCCGTGGAGCTGCGCCCGGACCGCACGGGCATGGTGGTCAAGGTGGACCGGCCCGAGGCCTTCTTCGACGCCATGCCGGAGATGGCCCGCGAGGCCGGTTGCGAACTGCGACGCATGGAGAGCCTGGACGACGACCTGGAATCCGTGTTCAAATACGTTGTGAGGTGGTAAAGATGGACCTGAGAGGGAATATGATAGGGTTCAGGACGATGCTGGTATTCTCCTCCCGGAAGCTCGTGTCCCACCGCAGATGGCTGCTGGCAGTGGCACTGGGGGCGCTGGTATGCGCCGTCATGGGATACGGGGCCACACAGGACATGGCGGACATCGACACGGCGAGCGACATGATGGACCTGTTGCTACTGACGTTCCTGCTGCCGGTGCTGGCGCTCATATACGGGGCGTCGATGATACGCAACGAGATGGACGACAGGAGCATCATCCAGGTCATCACCTCTCCGTTGGATCGCCGTACCTCCTATCTTGGTTACTTCATCGCCTTGACGATAGTGCTCGTCGTTCTATTGTCGATCATCACCGCCCTCGGAGGCGTATCCTTCTTCATGATGAACGGGGAGGAAGGGGCTGCGGGGCTGGTGCTGGCGTTCATGTACGCCATGTGCATCGGTGCGGTCGTCTATTCCGCACTGTTCCTGGTGCTGGGCGTGGTGCTGAAGCAGCCTATCTACCTGGGACTGTTCTACGTGTTCATCTGGGAAGGTTTCGTCGGCTCACTGGAGGGGGCCATCGGCCAGTACACGATAAGGCATCAGCTGCGTGTGATCGTGTCGGACATGGTGAGCAGCGGGAACATAGCGAACGTGGAGGGTGACACCGGCACGGCCACGGCCATACTGGTCGTCCTCACCGTGGTGCTGCTGGTGCTAGGTGTTTACGCCTTCAGGGAGAAGGAGATGCCGTAGGAGAACGCGCATGCCGATGTGCCCCTACGCCAAACGACCCTCCTCGGGAACGTACTTCAAAATGGGACGGCCGTGTCACTGATGGTCAGGAGGTCGTCCTCCTTCATCTCGAAAATGGACAGGGCGAGCGTCCCCTCGTCCACCTGGGTCATCTGTCGGTCATAGCTCTCCACGATATCCGCCGGGACGACGATCTGTACGGCCGTGACGCCATCGGTGAAGATCGCCACGGACTGTCCGTCCTCCACCACTTTGATGTTCGACTTGCCCAGTGTGCAGCACGATGAGAACTGCACGCCGTCGGCAATACAGGATATCGGCCTCTTGCTCCCGCAAAAGACAATAGCAAAGATCCTACCCGGATATCGTTCACGGGCGGCGGTCCCCATCCTGTAGCCAATGACCACGTACGGTCCAAGGTGGCCGTGGAACTTTTTCAATGCCAGCAGTTCGTCCGGAAGCGGGGACGACCATGCTTCGGTCACGGGGCTCAGACCTTGAAGAGCACCATCTCGGCCATCATGGTGTCCACGACGGTTATGATCGCTCCCTCTATCTTGGTGACCCCGCCCATGGTGTCCATAAGGACCACCTTGCCGTCCTTTATCTTCGCCTTGACGACGTTCTTAGCTACCTGCTTCTTTTCCTTGCCATTGTCCAACAGGACAGTGAACTCGCACATCGTATCATGCCTCCTCAGTTCCGCTGTCGATCATCGTTGCCATGATCTTGCCGATGTCCTTCACCGT
>JAJRAK010000019.1 GCA_028682895.1 Methanomassiliicoccales archaeon | reverse complement strand
GCGGCCATAACACATCATGCCAATTGCATCGGGGGGCTGCTGGAGCACACATTGATGGTGGTCAGGCTCTGCGAGTTCTATTCCCAGCAATACCCGGACCTGGACCGCGAGCTTCTGATAACCGGGGCTGTCCTTCACGACATCGGTAAATTGCGCGAGTACGAGGTGACCAGCATCATCGGGTCTACGGACGACGGACGGTTGATCGGCCATCTGGTCATCGGTGCACAGATGGCGAACGATGCCTGCCGCCTGATCGAAGGCTTCCCTGCAGAACTGTCAACGAAGGTGCAGCACCTTGTGCTATCGAGCCATGGCACGCTGGAATACGGTTCGCCAAAGGTGCCGCTTTTCCCGGAAGCGTTGGCGCTCTCGCTGGCCGACCTGACGGATGCCAGGCTGGAGGACATGATCACGGTCAAGAAGGGTGCCCGCACGGAGGATGACTGGGTGCAGGACAAGTCGGTCGGGAGCGTCTATCTCAAGTGAGAGCGATCACGACTCGTTCTTGTGATAGTCATACTTCCCGTTCGTCATCCTTTCCATGACGATCTTATGCACACGGTCCAGCTGTTCCTCGGGGAAATAACCAGAGATCACATTGCCTCCGCCGATCGATGATAGGAGCGAGACGGACCCGATCGCCAACCCGTATCGTCTGGCTATCGGTCCCTTCTCCACTCTGACGATCTGCACCTTGTCATAGCTCATGGTGGTGACGCTGCGGTCCATGACACCGTTCACGAACGTGAACAGCTCCTCGCCCAAGGATATCTCCTTGATGCGGTACGACCATATCGCCCATAGCACAGTGGCCACTACCAGGAGCGAGCCGATGATGGTGAATATGTTCTGAACCAAGGTAAGCTCAAGCCCGGACAACGACATCTCCTTGGCAAAACCGTTCATGAGATAGGTCTGGTAGACGCATAGCAGAACGATGAGCGACGATACGATCGCCGCCTTGACAGCTATTGGATATCTGGCCGTCTCTGGCTGTTTCATGGCTCGGCGTTCGTAGATGAACTCCGGGACCAGCTCCCTCATCGCCGCCTCGATGATCGCGTCCTTCTTCAGCAGGCAAAGCACTGGGCGCTTGGAGTTCTTGTCCGAGCTGAGACCGACGACCTCCGCTTCCACGTAGGACATGCCGAAGAGCCTCGAGGCCAAAGTGCTCCTTACCCGGACAGCGTTTATCCTGGAGGACTTGAACGATGTGCGGTATTTACCGACCAGCCCATGCTGCAGGTAGATGGTGTCGTTAACTCTGTACACCTTGAAGTTGGCATAGTGCACCATCGACATGATGGTGGGCAGCACGTTCACTACCAGGAACATCAGCAACGGGACGAACCCTCCGCCTCCGTTCACGTCCCCGTAAAGCTCAAAGACCGAAAGGCCGAGAAGGAACACGCCGCTCACGATCTGGACCGTGGATTGGCTGAACAGGCCGTGCATCATCACGTCCCACGGTCCGATCTGCAGCGCGGATATCTCGTCGATATATTCGACAGGCTCGCTGGAATGCATGTGCTGGGACAGATCGTCCTTGATCCTATCGGCCAGCTCCTTCTTGAACACCATGACCGCCTCGGGGACCATGGCGTTCTTGCTGGAGTTAACGTTCACTTTCAGCTTCGACGTCCCGAAGATGCGGTTGATGACGCCCCTGTCGACGTTGATAAGGGCTATCTTCGAGTAAGGGATGGACTTCTTCATCTTGAAGACAGTGTTCCTCTCCAGCACGATCTCGTTCTCGTTGAACTGGACGGTGGTCCGGCGCCATCTCAGGAACAGCAGCAGGGCGGCAATGGCGAGCACGGCGAGAACGCCCATCACGATCTCGACCCTCATCATCTGGATGGACGAGATGAACATGAGGGCTATTATCGCCGCGACCTGGACCACGTTCTCCAGGACGACCGACGGATGGAAACGGAGCTTCTCCCCTGTCACTTCAGACCCTTTCCTTCAGTATCTTGAGCACTTTCTCGTTCAGGTTCGTGGCTATCCCCTCAGCCTCGGACAGGTCCAGATACTCGATGGTGGCCGTGCCGCCAGCGGTGGTGATGGTGACGTCCGCAAGCCCGAACATGTTCTTGATCGGACCCCTGGTGACCTCCACCTGATGTATGCGTTCCACCGGAACGACCATATGCTTTATGACAAGGACGCCGCGGAGCACATCGATGCGGTCCTCGCCCACATTGTACCGGTAGCGGGCGTAGAACACAGAGGGAACGACGATCAGGTCCGATACGGCGACGACATCAATGAGGGTGCATATGATCAGCAACGGCCAGTACGCGTCCCCCAGATCGTTCTTGAACACCAATACCAGTGCCGTGATCGTGACGGATATGATAAGGAACAGCAGGACGCCTAGGCGCATCGCCTTCTTCACCTTCGGATCGAGCACCTTGAAACCCTCGGCCGTAAGGCCGTTCTCGTTGACCTCGAATTCCCTGGCCATCGGATGATGATTAATATTCGGATAATAAAACTAACCCCATTTACAGGATATCATGACCAGAGGGGTGATCGGCGGTGTGCCCCCCGCCCTAACAGATCGGTTCATGGCCGCGGCGGACCGCGCTCCCCGCACTGACCCGGGCAGGGGGTTCTTTGTCGTGCCCCGGGGTTGTCCTCCAGTCATGACGCGATGTCACATCGTAGTTCCTGCAGGGACCTATCGGCGCACTGTGCACCGCCAGGCTATTGTAGGGATCACTGTCACCCTCATTTTTACCGGCGGCATCTTTCCTCACGTCCCCGCTGGGATATTAACGTTACGTAAAACCGCAAAGGATATGTCCGAGCCTTCTCCATTATCCTCCCAGATGCGCGAGCTGTTCGAGCCGGCGGGAGTGGCGGTGATAGGGGCGTCCCCCGATGCCAATAAAGTGGGCCATATCATCCTGCGCAACCTCATCGCTTCGGGGTTCAAGGGCGGCCTATACCCGGTGAACCCCCGCTACCCTGAGGTCCTGGGACTTAAATGCTATCCCTCCGTGAAAGAGATAACCGGACCGCTGGAGATGGCAGCGGTGGTCGTCCCGGCCAAGGCCGTCCTGCAGGTCATGGAGGAGTGCGGCGAGAAAGGGATCAAGGCCGCCGTGGTCATAAGTGCTGGGTTCAAGGAATCGGGGCTCGAAGGAGCCCAGATGGAAAAGCGCATGGGCGAGATCATCAAGAAGTATGGCATGCGAATGATCGGCCCCAATTGCTTCGGCCTCATCAACACGGACCATTGCATGAACGCCACCTTCGCCAAGGAAGGTCCCAGGCGAGGCAACATCGCTGTATCATCTCAGTCCGGCGCCATCTGCGTGGTCATGCTCGACTGGGCCGCCAACATCAATATAGGTTTCTCCAAGTTCATCAGCGTCGGCAACAAGCTGGACGTGGACGAGGGCCATCTTCTGGAATATCTGCGTGGGGATGAGAGCACCAAGGTCATCGGTCTCTATATCGAAGGCACCAACCGCGGTCGCGAGTTCATGCACCAGGCGGACATGACCACTAGGGTGAAACCGGTCATAGCATTGAAGGCGGGACGCACGAGCAGCGGCGCCAAGGCCGCATCGTCGCATACGGGCGCCATGTCCGGGAGCGACAAGGTTTACGATGCCGCCATGAGGCAGGCCGGCGTCGTCCGCGTCAAGAACATCGAGGAGATGTTCGACCTTCTGCAAGCTTTCTCCACCATGCCGTTACCCAAGGGCGATGGAGTCGCCATCATCACCAACGCCGGCGGCCTGGGCGTGATGGCAGCGGACGCCTGCTCCGATTTCGGGCTCACCTTGGCATCCTTGGAACCGGCCACCGTCGAGAAGCTGAAACAGAAGCTGCCACCGGCGGCCAGCTTTTACAATCCCATCGACGTCGTGGGAGACGCCGATTCTGAGCGTTACGATCATGCTGTGCACACCGTCATGGAGGACCCGAACGTCGCCTGCGTGTTGGCGTTGCTGGCCCCTACCGACCTGGTGGACGTGTCGACCGTCGCCAAGACGCTCTCGGCCTTCGCCGGTTCTTCTCCGAAACCGATCGTGACGTCCTTCGTCGGCGGCAAGGAGATGACCGCGTCCGTGGACATGCTGAAGGCGGCCGGCATTCCCAACTATCCTTCTCCGGACCGTGGGATCCGGGCGTTGAGCGCAATGGTCGAACATCAGAGGAACCGCGACCGCCCGCAGGCCCAGGCCGTCAAACGCGTGGAAGTGGACACCGAGGCCGTCTACGAGGTCATCACCAAGGTCCGTTCCGAAGGGCGTCTGCAGCTCAGCGAGGACGAGGGCAAGACCATCCTGCAAGCCTATGGCATATCTACGCCCAAGGAGGGCATCGCCCGCGATCTGAACGGGGCGATCGCCCTGGCGCAGGGGATCGGATACCCGGTGGTCATGAAGATCGAGTCGCCGGAGATCGCGCACAAGACCGATGTCGGCGGTGTGGTGCTCAACATAGACTCGTCCGAGGAGCTGTCCCGCTCCTACGAGGTCATGATGAGCAAGGTCCGAGAGAAGGTGCCACTGGCGAAGATATCGGGCGTCTCGGTGCAGAAGATGATAAAGGGTCGCGAGGTCATAGTAGGCATGGTGCGCGACGACCAGTTCGGTCCGGTGATAACGTTCGGGCTGGGCGGCATATTCGTGGAGATAATGCGGGACGTGACGCAGGGCATAGCCCCGCTGGACAGGAACGAGGTGGAGCGCATGGTGCGTTCCATCAAGGCGTACCCGATGCTGACCGGCGCTCGGGGGAAAAGACCGGGCGACGTGCCGGCATTGGTGGACGTCATATTGCGCGTGTCCCAGCTATCGGCAGAGTTCCCGGAGATCGAGGAGCTGGAGATGAACCCGGTCATGGTAGGGGACGAAGGGACGGGAGTGACGGCGGTGGACGCCCTGGTCACGATCAAGGGGGAAAGGCAATGAGGTCATTGTATCTGGGCTCAGTGGTGGAAGGGTCGGGCAAGTCCATGGTGACTCTAGGTCTGGCCAAGAACCATCCAGGCAAGGTGGGCTTCTTCAAGCCCTTCAAGGAACATCTTCTGCGGCAGGAGGACCGGGTCATCGACCAGGACGCCTACCTGATGCGCCGCGCGCTGAAGTTGAGCATGCCAGAGGAGCTATTGTGCCCCTTCTCGTACGATGTCTTCCGCTCGGTGCACATGGACGACGTGCTCTCCGCCTACGAGCGGGTGGCATGCGACTGCGACCTGATGCTGATAGAGGGGACCAGGGAGGTCACCACCGGTTACATGAACGACGTCTCCGGCATGGCCATCGCCGATGCTACCGGCAGCGACATGGTCCTCGTCTCCACCCCCGACCCGGCCGCCCTGGACAAGATCGCCATGCTGAAGAAGTTCCTGGGGTCCTACAACGTCAAGCTGAAAGGCGTGATCCTGAACAAGACCGACGACCTCTCGGTCTCCAACTTCCTGGAGAGCAAGGGGATAAAGGTCCTGGGCTGCCTGCCGCACATCCCGGAGATGACATACTTCTCGGTGAAGGAGGTCGTGGAGGCCATCTCCGCCGACGTCGTTGTCGGGGACGACCATCTGGACCGCATAGTGGAGGACGTCTTCATCGGTGCCATGAGCAACGAGACGGCGGTCAGGTACATGCGCCGCCACGGGAAGAAGGCCATAATCACCGGCGGGGACCGTTCGGACATCCAGCTGTCGGCGCTTTCCACGGACACATCGTGCCTCATACTGACCGGAGGGATGTATCCGGCCAACCAGGTCGTGTCAAGGGCATACGAGAAGGGGGTGCCGATACTCGTCACGAGATACGACACCATGGCCGCCTCGGACATGGTGGAGCATCTCATCGCCCGCATCGAACCGGAGGACACGGAGAAGATGCGCCTGGTAGTGAAAGCGGTCCAGGACAACGTGGACCTGGAAGAGGTATACCGCTGACGGGACGATAGGATTTAAGTCCTTATCGGCCATGCGCCGGGCATGATCACAGAGGTCAGAGCAGCTCATATCCTAGTGGCGACGGAAGCTAAGGCCAGGGAGATCATGAAGATGATCGAGAACGGCACGGGCTTCGCCGATCTGGCAAAACAGTACTCCATGTGCCCCTCCAAGCAGGACGGCGGGGACCTGGGATGGTTCGAGCGGGGCATGATGGTCCCGGAGTTCGAGGACGTCGCCTTCGAGAACGAGAAGGGAACGGTGGTCGGACCGGTAAAAACACAGTTCGGCTACCACGTCATCTTGGTCATCGACCAGAAAATTAATACGGACGTTGACGATGCGAAAGGCATGGTCAAAGAAGTAAGAGCAGCGCATATTCTGGTCGAAAAGGAGGCCAAGGCCAAGGAGCTGTTGGAGAAGATAAAGGGCGGGGCGAGCTTTGCCGACCTGGCAAAGCAGTTCTCCACCTGCCCGTCCGGACGCAAGGGCGGGGACCTGGGCTGGTTCAAGAAGGGAATGATGGTGAAGGAGTTCGAGGACGCCGCCTTCAACAATCCCAAGGGAACGATCGTCGGTCCGGTGAAGACACAGTTCGGCTACCACCTGATCCAGGTCGTCGACCAGAAGTGAAACTCAATCCTCCAGCGTCACCACGCTGGAGCCGTCCTCTTTTTCTGTCACCTTCAGGACCGCGGTGACGTTGTCCTTGACATCGTCTATGTGCGTTATGAGCAGTATCTGGCGGAACTGCTTCTGCAGCTGTCCCAGCGTCTCCAGGATGTTGCGCTTGCGCGACTGGTCCTGCGAACCGAATATCTCGTCCAGCACAAGGAAGTTCATCTGGCTGCCGGAGCGCTCCATTATCATGCGCGATATCGCCAGGCGGACGCACAGGTTCGCCAGGTCCGACTCCCCGCCGGAGAACCGTTCCAGCGGATGCTCCTCCCCCTGGTCGTATATGTACATCTGGTATTCATCGTCCAGGCGCATCCCGCCGTACTTGCCGTCCGTCAGTTGCGTCAACAGGTCGGACGAGACCTCCGAGATGGTGGGAACGATGCGGGAGATCACGTTCTCCTTGAACCCCTTCATGACGCAACCGAGGCGGTTCAGCATCTCCTGCTCCTTCATCAGCTCCTGGTGCTTTTTCCGGATATCCTCCAGGTCGTGCAACTGCCTCTGAAGTCCTTCCATTTCCGACGATAGGCGCTTGAGATCGCCGTCCACGCGGACGATATCGCGCTCCAGGCG
>JAJRAK010000018.1 GCA_028682895.1 Methanomassiliicoccales archaeon | reverse complement strand
GCTGCACCCATTGTCGCATTTCCGCCAGTAAGAACCTTCGCCGCAAGCCACAATGGTATCGATAGTATGATCCAACCGATCAGCAGGACCACTATCATTATTATTAACTCGATTAAGTCCATTTCTTCCTTCTAGTAACAAAATGTTACCGTGTTATTCCATGGGGGCATATCTATTAAAAGATAGATGTCCGCGATGTCCCGTTCTTTTCGTTCACTGTCCAGACCATCATAATATCCATTCGTGTCGGGACCGAGAGATGCTCATTACCATACTGGACGAATACAGATGATGTATAGATATGGCCGATGTATCAGAAATGACGCGGTAGCATGATTTTATCAGTATTCCAAGAAATTATTTTATCCGGGCGGACATACCTAGTCACAATGCGAAGCGATGCGGTCAAGAAAGGAGTGGACCGGGCTCCACAACGCAGCCTGCTGCGCGCCACCGGTATGACGGACAAGGACATGGAAAAGCCGCTGATAGGCATCGCCAACTCCTGGAACGATGTCATCCCCGGGCATATCCACCTGAACGAGCTGGCCGAAGAGGTCCGCAAAGGCATCATCGAGGCAGGGGGCGTGCCAATGATGTTCGGCGTCCCTGGTGTCTGCGACGGAGTGGCAATGGGTCACGCTGGCATGCGCTATTCGCTCGCTTCCCGCGACGTCATATCCGACTGCGTTGAGATAATGGTCCAAGCTCATTGCATGGATGGCTGGGTAGGTGTCACGAACTGTGACAAGATCACACCCGGGATGCTAATGGCAGGCGGACGTCTCGACCTGCCTATGATAATCGTCACCGGTGGCCCAATGGAGCCCGGACAGAAGGACGGCAGGTTGCTGGACCTTCAAAGCGTGTTCGAGGCCCTAGGCGCCAACAAGGCAGGTAAAATGACAGACGAAGAGGTGCTGGAGATCGAGAGATGCGCCTGTCCTGGACAAGGTGCTTGCTCCGGCCTTTTCACCGCCAATACCATGGCCTGTCTGACCGAGGCTCTGGGGCTCAGCCTGACCGGCTGCGGCTCTATGATGGCCACGGACGCCCGTAAGAAGGCATTGGCGAGGGCCAGTGGCATGCGCATAGTGGAACTGGTCAAGGAAGGCATGACCGCGCGCAAGATCGTGAAGAAAGGATCTTTCATCAACGCCATAACCTTGGACATGGCCATAGGCGGTTCCAGTAACACCGCTCTGCACATACCTGCCATAGCCGCGGATTTCGGCATCAAGATAGACCTCTCCACATTCGACGAGATGTCCAAGAAGGTCCCGCACCTTACCAGCATCAAGCCCAGCGGACCGTTCTACATGAAGGACTTCGATGCCGCCGGTGGAGTTCCTGGCATGCTTAAACGGCTGCAGAACGACCTATCCGACGAGATGACCGTGAACGGCATCACCATACGCACAGTGGCCAAGAATGCTAAGATCAGCAATGAGGAGGTCATCCGCCCTAAGACCAGACCGTTCCATAAAGAGGGGGGCATCGCCGTGCTCTACGGTAACCTGGCCCCTGAGGGTTCGGTGGTCAAGCAGGCTGCCGTGTCCGAGAAGATGATGAAGTTCACTGGTAAGGCCAAAGTATTCGATTCAGAGGACGACGCCATGAAGGCTATTTCGTCCAAGAAGATCGTGGCCGGGGATGTAGTGGTCATACGATACGAAGGTCCGAAAGGCGGACCTGGGATGCCGGAGATGCTCTCGCCCACCAGCCTCATCGCGGGAATGGGGCTCTCCGACAGCGTGGCGCTCATCACCGACGGACGTTTCTCCGGAGCGACCAGAGGGCCATGCATCGGTCATGTGTGCCCCGAGGCGTTCGACAAAGGGCCGATAGCCGCCGTGAAGGATGGGGATATGATCTCCATCGACATCCCGGCGCGCAAGATCGAACTGCTGGTGTCGGAAGAGGAGCTCAAGAAGAGACTGTCCAAGGTCAAGATCGTGGACAGGAAGCCCACTGGTGCCCTGGCAAAATACCGCAAGCTCGTCGGAGGCGCTTCCGGTGGCGCGCTATGCCGCTGAGCGCGAAACCTTTTTATTCAAACTTTCTTTATGCGCTCCCACTGGGCGGGTAGATCAGCTCGGAAGATCGCCTGCTTTGCAAGCAGGAAGCCCCGGGTTCAAATCCCGGCCCGTCCACTTTTTTTCCATTTATTCGATATTGCCACACATCCATGGGAAAGGATAATCCGCGATGAGATGGATAACAACCGGGATCATCAATGGTCAGGGAAGGGTTCGGAGACCATCTGAGAGCGCGTGGTATGGAACCGTCCAAGATAGATGACGCCATGCGTTTCGTCACAGAAATGATCGAGCATCTGGCCAAGAACGATCGCTCGGTCGAGGATTGCGACCAGAAGCTGATGGACGAGTATCTGGCCCAATTGATCGAGGACGATGAGAGCTCGGTGGGGCGCTTGATCGCGATGGCGAGGTATCTCTCGTTCTGCAAACGATCAGACTGTTCATCCGTCTCTTGGTCATACTGAACTCCTACGATATCCTTCCACTGATGGAGAAAAGGGTGGAGGAACTGTTCGGATGCGAGGTCCGTCAGGCCGTTTTTCAGGGATGGAAGATGCCGCCCCTGGGCACGCCCCCGGAGATATTGCCGTTCTCGACCGGTCAGATCATCGACCGCATGGAGAAAGAGCTGACCACCGACCAATGCCGAGACGTCCTCATCTGGAACTATCACGAGATGCCAAAGGAGGCGTTCGCCCAAAAAAAGGATAGGTTCGATGCCGCCGACAGCATCGACGATTTTCTGGCAGCGCAGCACAGATCACTGGTCGAGGAGCTCAGCGAATGCCTCAGGACAGGAAAGGTGTGGTACGAGCAGGAGGTCACCCCGGAGTTCGTGGCCCACGTCGCTTCCGATCAACGGGTCCAGACCGGCATCCGCCAGGGCGATCGCATAATATGCGAGAAGGTCCCGTACGACACCAAGCACTTCTATTCGGAGGAGGACCCCGATATGCGAAGGTACTACTACTGCCACTGTCCCCTGGTCAGGTCCGCGATCAAGGCCAGAGGGCCCCGGATATCTCCTACGTTCTGCTACTGTAGCGCCGGGTTCGAGAAGATCGCCTGGGACACGATATTCAACGCACCAGTGGAGGTCGAGGTGCTGGAAACGGTCCTGGGGGGCGGTGAAAGATGCGTGTTCTCCATAAGCATTCCTGAAGGAAGGATGAAGTGATCTCAGGTCCTACCGACGATGCGTCACCGTGTACGATCCTGTTGCTCATAATCGTTTTATAATTCACAGAACGTAAAAAAAGTAAATGACAAGGCGCGTCCCGGTCCTGCTCTGCACTCTGGTCCTCCTTTCTCCATTTCTGGCCGTAGCGGTCCTGCCATCATGTTCGTCGGCCGATAGCCCGTCCCAGGCCGAGACATACGTCCTCAGGGAATGGGACGGTGACAACATGATCGCCATGACCGAAATGCTGTGCAACATCTCCGCCAACCATACTGCCTACAGGGTCAGCGGGTCGGAGGGAGCTAACGAGACCGCCGACCTCATCGCGGAAACGCTCGAGGGATACGGACTCTCCGTCCACGAGGAAAACTTCGAGCTACCGATCTGGAACCTCGGGTCCGAGGCCTCTTTATGTGTCGATGAGGACGGAGACCGCTCGACATCGGATGATACCTTCCCGATGATCTCTTTCAACGCCGATGCATATAGCTGGCCGACCGCAGAGAACGGTTCGTTCGGAGGGTTGGTGACGCTGCCTCTTCCCGTTGCCAACAGTCGATCCGATACTGGAAGGAATCCTATCAATGAGACCGCCTGGAACGAAGTGAACACCACTGGCAGGATATTGATCATCGGGAGGGAGATCCGTTGGGATTACAGCTGGGAGACGAAGTTCATCGAGAAGATATCGGCCGAGACCCCCGAGGCGATAATCTTCCATTTCAGTTATGATTGGATGAACTACACCGAGGATCACTCACAATCCTCGACCGGGGGGCGTCCGCTCAGCTACCATGGCTCGTACTTCTGGAACCTGGAGATCGCCATCGGATCGGTGAACTACAGCGACGGGCGAGCGCTAGAATCTCTGGCCCAGAACGGGTCCAAGGTACTGATGGACATACCAGCGATCATATCCGAGGGAACGCACCGCAACATCATCGCTGATATTCCCGCCTCCTCCGGTTCGCAACTGGTGCTCATAGGGGCTCATTACGACACGGTCATGTGCGAGGGGTACATCGATAACACCGCCAGCATCGGCGCGCTCCTGGAGGCCGCGAGGGTCCTCCAGGCGGCCAAGGATGATGGGGTCTTGGAGCCAACATATGGAATACGTTTTGTGGCCTTCGCCGGTGAAGAGCTCGGGCTCGTCGGCTCCCTGAACTATGTGAACGTTCACCGCAACGAGCTCTCGGACCATATGGCGGTGATCGTGGCCGATTGTATCGGCGCCAGAGACCTCAAGGTCACTGACCCCGTTTCTGCCGGAGGTATCAGTCTCGGCCCGCTGGTCAGCAAAGCGGTAACAACGTTGAACGCCTCATACGATGAGGAAGCCCTCGACGGCTCGGACCACATGTCCTTCATGTACCCCCAGGTCATCGCCGGGAACGTCAACGACTACTGGGGGACGGATTGGGACCTGAACGGGGTCGGAAGGTTCTCCAATGCCATGCTCTTCTATTCCTACCCCATGACCATCTACGATGGTGATGGGACGGACCCGGGACATATCCATACATCCTCCGATTCCATCGATGATGCTCAGGGAGGCTGGATCTATGATGATGACATTAAGACCCAGGCCCAGGTAATCGCGCTCACCGTCCTTTATGCCGTCATGAGCGAGGACGGGGATGACCCTGGTGAATGGGCCATCTACCTTGTGCCGTCGGTCATCATCGTCGCGACCGTGATCATATTCTGCTATCTTTTCCGCCCATGGCGATAACGTCCTGCGATCAGATTGCTGGACGTTGGCGCACCGGCCATTGATCGATGAAAAAATGAAAAGATATGAAAAGGGTTTGTAAGAGGACGTTCAGTTCCGTTCAGAAGCGTCCAAGGAGACCTTGGTATGGGCCTTGACCGCCTCGGCCTCCTTCCTCTCTTGGGCCATGGCCGCTTCCAGCTCCTTCATGTCCCGGCGCAGCTCCTCTTGTGTGGGGATCGGGCCGAGGATGACATCGGCCGTACCGACCATCCTCTCGATGTCCTCTGGCTTTGATATCTCCCTCTCCGGGATCTTGTGGACGCCACCAACGTAGTCGGATATGCCCTCCACCAGCCTGGTCAGCTCGAACGGCAGCACGATCTTCGTGGCCTGTCCAGCTCCCAACGCCTTGACCGCATCCAGGGACAGCACCGTCAGGGCCTTGGTGTCCAAGGTGCTCGCGCCCACGCTCAATATCCTCAGCTTCTGCGACTCACCCTGGCTCTGCAAGATGATGGCCAGCCGTTCGCCCTCAGCCTCCAATATCTTTGCCTGCCTCAGACCTTCTGCCTGAAGGACACGGGACCTCTTCTCACCCTCAGCGTTCAGGATGGCGGCGGTCTTGGCACCATCGGCCTTCAGGATGGCCGCGCGCCTTAATCTCTCGGCAGAGGTCTGCTCTTCCATGGCCTGCTTGACCTTGGGGGCGGGATCGATCTCACGGATCTCCACCGCTTCCACTTTCACACCCCACTGGTCCGTGGCCTCGTCAAGGATGTCCCTCAGCTTCAGGTTGATCTTCTCACGGTTGGAAAGTATCTCGTCCAGCTCCATGTCCCCTATGATGGACCTTAGGGTGGTCTGGGCCAGGTAGACGGTGGCCGCACGGAAGTCGGTGACCTCGAAGAAGGCTTTCTTGGGGTCGATGACCTTGATGTAGATGATAGCATCAACGTTCACCGGTGAGTTATCCTTGGTGATGACCTCTTGCCTGGGGATGTCCAATACTTGTGTCCTCAGGTCGATCTTGACCGTCTCGTTGATGAGCGGCGAGACGAAGTTGAATCCTGGATTGAGCACCCTTATGAACATGCCCAACCTGATGTACACAGCCTGCTCGTATGGCCTGACTATCTTGATCCCGCTGCTCAACAGCCAGATGGATACGACGATGGCCACTATCACTAAACCTATTATCAATTCCATACCTAATGCCATGTTTTCCCCTCCAATTTTCAGGCCTCTTCGACCTTCACATGAACGCCCTCGCTTTCCATGACCTTGACCTTCTTCCCGACAGGTATGGTATGACCGGACGTGGCGCTCCAAGTAACATTTTCAATGCGGACCTTCCCTCTAAGGTTCCCTGGTGTGACCTCAAACTCGACGACCCCTTGCCTTCCTACAAGCGAGGAGGCCACTGTGGTCTCGGGAACGCCTGGCGGGGCCAACCTCTGGTACAGCTTTATCGTCACTATGGTCACAGGGACCAAGATGAGGACCGCTGCCAGAGGGGACCACCAAGAGAGCAAGATGTCCGGAAAGACCAGACCAATAGCACCCAAGGCCAAGAGCACGGTCGCAGGCACCAACAGGAAATTACCGGGTGAACTGACCTCCACCAAGAGCATTATCACTCCGATGATGATGAATGCCAATGATAGGTCAATGGCTAATGACATGATTTCTCCAATGAGTTTTTCGGTATTTAGGTTTTATTTCCGCAAAGGGATTGATATATCACAAATAGGATAAACTACACCTCACGTTGCCGAGATGGACGAAGAACATTCAATCTAGGCGCGCTACAAATACGTACGTTCGTCTACGTTATGACACGAGGGGAGAGGTCCATACCGATCACCTTTTTATCTGTGCCAGTCAATGATCGGGGACCATTCCGGCAATATCCTTCATTACCGTGGCCTCTAGGGCAGAAGGCTGTCTCCCTAGTTAGAAACCTTCAACGGCATTGTCGCGAGAGGTCTGGTCGACCCGAGCGCTGTCTTACCCGAGGAGAGGCCCAATCGCAGCCCTCTTCTCGATGTCATTGTATGACCCTTGTTCGACCTTCAGGCCTGTTCGAACGTAATAGATCCATCAAGAGGGACTGGAAAAATATGGTGCGAGGGACCGGATTCGAACCGGCGAACCTCTGCAGGAACAGATCTTGAGTCTGTCGCCTTTGGCCGGCGTAATTAAACGCCATTGACCGAGCTTGGCTACCCTCGCGTAAAGGCGGATAAAACTGCAGACCTTAATAAATGTATTCGATGTTCAGAGCGTGGTTATCTCGGTGCGGCCATTGCAAGCTAGGACGGTGTGCTCCGTCTGGGATACCATGCCGCGCTGGACCTCTAAAAGCACGGGATATGTGGATATCAGGCCGTGGCGATGGAGCGTCTTCAGCAGAGGTGCGGATTCCGGTTGTATGCGGTCGCACCACCTTTCGCAGAACGGTAAGGTCACGAACTCTTGCTTGATCTTCTCAAAGAGCTTCTGTGCCTCGGCGTCCTTGATCGTGCGGTCCCTCAGGACCCTATAGATATTTCCAGACTTTCCGTTCGCCACCTGGCCTTGGCCGTTGGTAGCGAAAGGCTCGATCGCCAAGAGCATGTTCCCTTGCACCTTGGAGAGCGTACCATCGTTGAAGTTCGGAATTGTAAGTCCCGCATGCAGGTTGTATCGTTTCATCTCGTGACCGCTCAGGTTGACCACAGGACGGAACCCAGCATCCTTGATGCTGCGTTCTACGATGCCGCCGATGGAGCCTACGGAGACGCCTTCCTTGGCCATTTCGATGGCCAGCTGCAGAGCGCGGTCCGAAGCATCAATGAGAGGTTGCCAGTTACGAGTTCCTATCTCGACCGTTGCCGCAGTGTCTCCCAGGTATCCATCTACCTGCGCCCCCACGTCCAGCTTGGCCAGGTCACCATTGTGAAAGACCATTTCATCAGAGGTGTTCGGAGTAAAATGCGCCGCTGTCTCGTTGATGCTGATGTTGACAGGAAATGCCAATCGGCCACCGTGCTCTAGGATGTGATATTCCATCCTATCCGCCACCTCGCGCAGCTTCACGCCTTCGCTGGCGATGGACCTTCCGAGCTCTCTGGCCTCGGACGAAAGCCGTCCCGCCTTGCGGATGCAGTCCAGAGCGTGCTCATCTAGTAAGTACATCTTCGATCTTCTCTTTAGGAATAGCGCCATATCGTACGACCTCGACGGTCCCATCGATTATCTGGACGATCGTAGAGGGAGTGCCGACCTTGCATGGTCCGCAGTCCACGTAGGTGGCCACGCTGTTACCCAGGTCCGCGATGGCAGTGTTTATCTCTGTCGGGTTGGGGTGAGAGTGGACGTTCGCACTGGTAGAGATGATAGGGCCGAACTCCTCCAGCATTCGCAAGGCGAATGGGTGGTCCGGTACGCGTATACCGACCTCTGGTAATGAGGCGGTGATGATATCAGGTAGTATGGGTTTCTTCTTGACGAGCAGGGTCAACGGACCTGGAAGGAATGCCTTGGCCAGTTTGTATGCGCTTTCGTCCAGCTCGGCTATCTGCTCTGCCATGGAGATATCATGGACAGCGATGGAAAGCGCCATATCGAATGGCCTTCTTTTGGCGATATACACCCTTTTCACGGCCGTCTCATCGAACGGGTCCGCTCCAAGTCCATAAATGGTCTCGGTGGGATAGACCACCAATCTACCGAAGCGGAGGGTTGATAGCACCTGCTCCAGGTCATGCTTGGATACGCCGTAGTCACCTGATTTTGCATCCTTGCATTTTATGATGTCCAATTCAAGACTCTCCCAGATATTTCAATGCCTCTGAAATGGTTTGCTGAGCTCCGCTCTGGCAGAAATCACCATGCCCAGGATATATCTCCTGGGGTGCGAGGGATAAAAGCCTTTGTACCGAACCACGAAGCTGTTCGAAGTTACCGCTTGGCAGGTCCCAGCGTCCAACGCCGCCCACGAAAACGGTGTCCCCTGAGATAAGCACCTTTTTGTCCTTCTCCCATAGAGAAAGGCTGCCAGCGGTGTGGCCAGGTGAGAATATCACTTCAAAGTTTGATGAGCCAGTACTAAGTACCTCGCCTCCGTGAAGCTCGGTCACGTCAACCGGTTGGCTCGAATCACCGAACATATACGCCAGTGTTTGTCTCGAGTCACCGTCCCTGACCGGGCCAGCATCCTCATGGTGTATGAGCACCTCCGCGCCCAATTCCTTGGCCAGCGCGGCAACGCCTCCAGTGTGATCATAATGACGGTGAGTGAGCACGATACGCTCTATCTTGTTCTTCTTGACAGAATAAGAGAGCCATTTCAGAATCTCTCGGTGGTGCATGCCAGTGCCCGCGTCGACTAGTATGGGATTCTCACCTGTCAATAGGTATATGTTGGAATCAAAGTCCATCCCAGCTAGGCATCGGACTACCATCAATTTTCGATAAAATATGTTCGTATATAAACTTTTGAACAGAGTTCATCAACCTGATAAGAATACTGGTGAGATAAGAGCAACCGTTGTTTGTCGATCTGTTGATGGTCCACACTGTTATAAATTCCTGCGAAATATCCAATTTATCGAAGTACAAATATCTAGCCAGCGTTGTTTTATTTATCGAATATTGGGTTGAAAAAAATATTTCATAATATCGACCCATGGGATATTGAGCAAGATCTAGATGGTATATGGCATCCCTATGGATGGGACTTTTCGACCAACGAATATGGCATAATATGAATATCGAACGGGAAAACGATTCAATATACATATCATAACAAAGAAAGCAAAACCTTATGAGCAATGAGTCCCTAGTAATTCTTAGACCTCAATGAATGTGGTAGCAACCTACAACTGGCTGTCATAAGAAACCGTTATATAATGGAAGCGTGGTAGCCCGTTTCACTCGCGAAGTAGGCGAGTAAAGGAAGCATATCTGATAAGGATAATGCTTAAATATACCCTCAATTATTGGGGGACTCACGCGTTCCAGCCATGTGCTGGAATGAAGTGATAGTGCTCATGCACCCGGGGAGGCCAAACTCTTCGGGGAAGTGGAGGAGATTCCTCGGGGATTTGGAAGAGGTCCTGGGGAGTTCGTTGATACCAATCATACGCAACCTGGACGTATGTTAAGCCGACAGTGCGTAGCGGCGTTGCTACGCCGACTGGGGAATGGCTCGGTTCGGGTGCCGAAGAAGGTCGTGCCAAGCTGCGATAAGCATCGGGTAGGTGCAAGGAGCCTATGATCCGATGATAACCTAATGCGACTTCGTAATCTTCGGATTGTTCCGTAAGGAACGGGAACGCGGTGGATCGAAACATCCTAGTAACCGCAGGAAAAGAAATCACTAGAGATACCGTGAGTAAAGGCGATCGAAAACGGTACAGGGCAAACCGAATCCCTATCAGTAATGATAGGGAGATGTGGAGTTATGGGCCCGGTTACATCCTTAAGACGAACCAAAGATTTGCTGGAAAGCAGTACCATAGAGGGTGATAGTCCCGTATGGATAAATCGAGGGGATGAGTTCCGGTGTCCCTGAGTAACGTGCGTTGGATATCGCGCGTGAATTTGGGAAACATTCATTTCCAACCCTAAATACACCCCGAGACCGATAGTGCAGTAGTAGCGTGAGTGAAAGCTGAAAAGTACCCTTGACGGGAGGTTCAAAGAGCCTGAAACCAGTCGGCTATAAATTGTATAGGCATGAAAGGGAAACCAGTGTTTATACGTCCGTTTCGAAAAACGGGCCATGGAGTTCTATTCAATGGCGAGGCTAAGAGGGTCATCCTCGGAGCCGTAGGGAAACCAACAAGTCCGCAACCGTAAGGTGAGGGACGAGGTGCGCTCGCCTGGAGTCATTGGAGGGACACCCGAAGCCAGTTGATCTATACCTGGGCAGGTTGAAGCCTTTCGAAAGGAAGGTGGAGGACCGAACCGGTAATGATGTGCAAATCTTTCGGATAACCTGGGTATAGGGATGAAAGGTCAATCAAAGCTGGAAATAGCTGGTTCCTCCTGAAACTAATCGCAGTTAGATCTCGGTCGAGGTCGATCGTGTGGTAGAGCACTGATCGGGGGCTTAGGGGGAGAAATCCCTCGGCCCCCTGTCAAACTCCGAACATGTGGTCACCGTAGACACCGGGAGTGAGGGCATGCGGGGTAAGCTTCATGTCCATCAGGGAACGTAACCCAGCCAATAATTAAGGTCCCTAAGTTTCGGTTAAGTGTAATAACAAAGGGAGTCTGTAGTCCAAGACAACTGGGAGGTGAGCTTAGAAGCAGCCATCCTTAAAAGAAAGCGTAACAGCTCACCAGTCGAGATTATAGGCCCCGAAAATGGACGGGGCTAAACCGAACACCGATATTATTGAGCACCGCAAGGTGATCTGGTAAGGAGGTGACAGGCGTGGGTAGAAGCTAGGCCGTGAGGTCTGGTGGACCGCGTTTGTATAAGGATCATGGCAGGAGTAGCAGCAAAGAATGGTGAGAATCCATTCCGCCGTAGGGGCCAGGGTTCCTCGGCAATGTTCGTCAGCCGAGGGTTAGCCGATCCTAAACTATTACTTAATCGGAAATAGTGAAAGGGAAACAGGTTAATATTCCTGTGCCGCGTCAGATTTTGCATCGTTCTTGACACATCGGGATAAATGGAGCAATCTTGTCTGGTTGTTCAAGTATATAAACTGAGGAAGAACCGTAATGGTGTGAACTTGGTGAAAGTACGAGTAGGAGGACGAAAGTCCTCTTCTGTCTAATCCTGGTGTCCGTGAAAATTGAACGATTTACACCTGATGCGTTCGTACCAAGAACCGACACAGGTGCCCCTAGATTAAAAGTCCAAGGCGTGTCGGCCTAATCGATGCGAGGGAACTCGGCAAATTAGCCCCGTAACTTCGGGATAAGGGGTGCCAGCCACGAGAGTGGCTGGTCGCAGTGGCAAGGGAACTCCGACTGTTTAATAAAAACACAGATCGCTGCAAGTCCGAAAGGATGTGTATAGCGGTTGAAGCCTGCCCAGTGACGGTATCTGAAACTCGGGTCCAACCGAACGAAGGACCGTTAAACGGCGGGGGTAACTATGACCCTCTTAAGGTAGCGTAATACCTTGTCGCTTAATTGGCGACTTGCATGAAGGCCCAACGAGAG
>JAJRAK010000017.1 GCA_028682895.1 Methanomassiliicoccales archaeon | reverse complement strand
CCATGATCTGTGCGGTCGGGATCATCCACGCCTGTGGCGTCATCCAATTGTCCCTGGTATTCCAGATGACCCTGGCGTCGGCGATCGAGATCGGTTCGCTCCCCTTCCTCTTGGTGGACGGACTCAAGGCGGTGATGGCGGTCGCCGTGTGCAATGTGCTGGTGCCCCTGAAGGAATGAAGGGAGTGCGTGGAACGTATCTGATACCGCAGCCCTCATCATCTCGAACCCCTCGGCAGATGACATGAGATCCTGGTGGAAAGGTTAGAGGACGATTGATTAACAAACGCTTTTTAGTCGATCTCTTCTCCCCTATTTACTTCGGATCAGCCCTCCAACTTCCCCACGAGTTGTCTACGACATCATCGAGCCGATCCGAAACCCCATTCCCCTGAGAACACGGAACGGAGATGCATGAATTGGTAATCGTTCATCCCATCATCATTAAAGGCCCGGCTAGCTCCGCGGATAAGGAAGAGAGGCTAGAAAGGTATGTTGAGAACGGAGGCCCCTGCATAATGTATTGCGGCGAGACCTATGCAGTCGTAGCTTGCTGTGATTCGTGGAAGGCCGCCGATGAGCTTGCGGAAAAGCTCCAGGCCGAAGGCTGGGGCACGGTGACGCATACGCACATGACGAATGCGACCTTCGAGCGGACGTTCGGTCGCGGGAACGGTTAGCGATTCTCGTCACCGTCCTGCAGCTCGTCCCCCCTTCCCGGTTTTATAGCGCCGCATTCTAGTATCACCTCCAAAACAAGGGGAAGAATGTAATGGACATTGAAGCGGAGAAGATGCTGGAGGCCTTGGTTGAAGACCTCATGACGGAGATGGGTTTGGAATCGGCGGACGATTGCTACACCCTACGCAGGATTCAGGGGGTCATGTTGGAGATGAAAAGCTCGAACAATGCCGAGGTCTTGAGGCAGATCGGCTACCTGAAACGCCCCTTTGACGGCTCAAAGTGTTTCAGGTGGCCTGGTTACCGCAAATCTCACATCAGTTCAAATATTCTCCATTTCTAACTCCAAATATGCTTTTAGTCGATATGCGGACAAGAAAAAAATAGAAAGGACGCACGATTTCAGGACCCTGATACTCAGCTAGAAAACCTATTTACTATGTTCCATATTCAGCCCGGCATGGACGCGAACGAGACCCTTGTGATGATATTCTATCTGTTGGTCGAGATGGCATTGGTCATTACTGTGGCGCTCGGCCTTTCCCGGACGCGATGGTTCAAGGACGCGGTGAAGGACCGGCTTACACCGGCCAACTGCGCCGTGCTCATAGCGACGTTCGGGGCCCTGGCGATATTGGGCACCTACCTGGCGGTGGACTATGAGACGTCCAAGATAAACATCCGAGACTTCCCCGTGGTCATTGCTGGCCTCATAGGAGGGCCGGTCCTCGGTCTTGGGGCCGGTCTCATCGGCGGGGTCCAGAGATACTTCGCCGGGGGTGCGACAGCGATCCCCTGCGCCATCAGCACGATATTGTCCGGCGTGGTCGCCGGGCTCGTCCACAGGCATTACGGCAAGTTCCCAAAGATGCACGTCGCCATCATAACATCGTTCGTCCTGGCGGTCATCCACATGGTGCTGGTGACATTGATCTCCAGCCCTTCCAGCGTCGGCGGCGACATCACCAGCGTCATCGCGCTTCCGATGATAGCGTTCGCGGTCATCGGTATGACGGCCTTCTCGCTCATGTACTTCAGGTTCATGGAGCCGCAGTGACGGGAGCTTTATCCACTTCGCCGTCGTTCACCAAGGTATGAGGCGCGCCGTCCTTTTCAGACCAGGGGCGGACTTCCCATCCATATCCGTTACCGGACGATCATGCGCCCTCATGTGCCGACACTGCCAAGGGAGGTATCTGCAGGGGATGACGCCGGTCCAGGGCCCCGAGGAACTGCTGTCATCGGCCGAAGGTCTGGTGGCAAGGGGCGCTGAAGGCTTCCTGCTCAGCGGAGGGTGCGACGATCAAGGAAAGGTGCCGCTCTCCCCGTATCTAGATACGGTACGTAGGATCAAGAGCACGATGCCATTGGACGTGAACCTGCATCCCGGCCTGGTGAGCGAGGACGAGGCGGCGGAGATAGCGCGTTCAGACGCCGACCGCATATCGTTCGACCTGGTGCTGGACGATGACGTCATTCGTAACGATATGCACATGGACCGCTCCCCGACGGATTATCTCCGTTCCTTCCACGCGTTATGCCGCGCCGCATCAGGCAGGGTGACGCCACACATATTACTGGGACTGGGCGATGAAAAAATGGAACTGGAAGCGGTCAAGGTCGCTGCATCGGAGGACGTTCCATGCGTCATACTGCTGTCCCTTCTGGGAGAAAAGGTGGATGATTGGCAGGAAAGGCTCGTTCGGGCCGTCGAGATCGGCGCATCATCCCCCGTCCCGATCATCCTGGGCTGCATGCGGCCCCGAGGGCATCCAGGCACGGAGATGGCAGCTATGGAGGCGGGTGCCGCCGGAATAGCATGCCCGTCACCAGCCACCGTAGGCGCGATTAAAGGGAAGGGCTGGGAGATCGTTTGGCGAAAGGAATGCTGCGCCTTTTACCGGTAGATGCCGCCCCGCTTGTACCGCTTATTGTCAAAGAACATGGACACGGCCCAGACGGCGTTCGCTATGAAGAACACCAGACATAACAACGGCAGGTAGTTCATCATCGAATCCGACACCCGGTTGTTCACGGTGATGTCAACCACTACGTTGGAGTCCTCGTTCATATTATACACGAGCAGGTAGAACTGACCATGAGAGAGGTCAGGGAAATCCAATGTAAGCTCGGTGTTGGCGCGATACTCGTCATGGTTCAAACGGTATCCGCCGATGACGCTCTTCCCATCGTCCTGGAAGAGCACATAGTTGTATTCGGTGAGTATGAAGACGTCCACCTCTCCATACGCAACGATGTCGATGGTGTCTATCTCCGTAAGTCCCAATGCGTCGGAGTTGAAGAACGATATGACGGTGGGCTCGGTCGTGGAATCGGTCTCCACGCTCTTCCCCCACTGGGTGCCGCTCTCCACGGCCGCCGGCACTATCGGGAGCCAGAACAACAGCATGACTATGAGGAACACGGTGGCCAGGGTGGCCGAGGTCCGGAACGCGCGCTGGGTGATGATGAACTTGGTACCATCGCTGCGCACGAAGCGCATCTCGAGGACGATGAAGATGAACCCCTCGACCATTATGAGGAGGACCATCACCAGCACGAAGTACAGGAAGGAGTTGATCCCCAGGTAGAAGGGCTTCATCTCAAAGTCGCCACCGGCCACCAGCAGGTAGATGGCGAAAGCGAGCATGATCACCACCTGCAGGAGGAACATATACCTCTTGGTCTGGTGGATGTGAGATAGGCGGTACCCTCCCTCGAACTTCCCGGTGTCGTATTTCATGGGTTCTTGCGAATAATTCCCTGGCCACTAGATAAAGCTTCCCCTCCCTCAACAGAGGGCGGCCCAACGCCGGAGCACCAGGAAGAGCGCCGCGTAGGTAGGCACCTCTTGGTCGCCCTCGCCGTTCACGCGGAAGTCCTTGATGCGAACGTCCGTCCGCTCCTTGAGGTGCACCTTGATCGGTGTGGACGGGAACGCCTCCGGCACCGCATCCCGCAGCGGGTCGAAATCATCCATCTGCTCCCTGGTCAGCGTCACCACCCTGAGCCCGGTCTTGCCGTGCAATGAGCCGGGAAGGCGTATCAGCCGCTTCACGTCCCTCGTCACCGGTTCGTCGATCTGACCGGACATCCTCTCCTTGAGCGTCTCCAGCACCATCTGCATGAACAGCTCTTTGAGGTGATCTGAGTCCCTGGCCCGGTCGGACGTCAGGTACTCCAGGCTGTCGTTCCGCAGCATGAGGTCCAGGCCGGTCGAATCGCCCCGCTGGGAAAAAAGCGACTGCCTCATGTCGTTCAGGACCTGGTCCTTGACCTTCTGCAGCGAAGGATATCTCTGCCTGAGGCCGTCGTTGCTCATGACGCCGATCTCGTTGGCCACCTTCTCGGCCGTCTGGCGACCGAAGCGCAGCCAACCCCCCTGGTCCTTTTCCGGTAGGCTATATGAACGTTTCACCACCGTCCGGTCCTTGAAGTCCTTCCTCATCGAGGCGGCGGAAGGGAAGATAAGTTCCATGTTCAGATCGGTCCCGGTGACCAGGTCGATTATCTCACCGCGCTCGTGCGAACCGAGCGCGAGCAGCTTGGGATGATGCACGTGCACATGGTACCCACGACCGCCGGAGAAGCATATGCGGACGTACCTCTCATCAAAGCCAAGCTCTCCCAGGATGTAACGGTCCAGCAGGGCCATGGCCTCCTTCTTCACCAGCACCAGCATGTCCTGGTAAGATAGCTTCTCCGCCCCGCGGATGTGGTCCGCGTCCAGATCGAATATCAGGTCCGCCCCCTTCCATCCCTTGAGGTCCATCGTCGGTGCCGCCGGCCTTTCGTACAAGGCGGTGGAATAATAGGCATGCGAAGGCACCTGGTTCAGCAGGAAGCGCCTGAAATCGTTCTCCTCCAGGAACCCGGTGTGCCTTTTCACGAAGTCACGATCGAAGAACATGAAGCCGAACTCTCGCTCGCGCAGGTCCGCCGGCGCCGGCGGGGGCGTCCTCCGGTAATACTCCCGGAAGAGGTTCATGGCGAACTCGACCTCCCTGTTCACGTCCTTCCGCATGTCCTAGGCCGAATAAATACACGTTGCAATCGGTAAAAGACATACCAAACTATATTACAGGAG
Organism: Methanomassiliicoccales archaeon; assembly: GCA_028682895.1. Lineage (GTDB taxonomy): Archaea > Thermoplasmatota > Thermoplasmata > Methanomassiliicoccales > UBA472 > UBA472. The sequence goes on along the minus strand of JAJRAK010000017.1, from coordinate 1,013 downwards.
CAGGATATTTTGGGCCGGTCCCTATGAAAGCGTACGTCAGGGTCATCTATTCCAGCGACGGGAACTCTCCCGGGCAGGTCGACAGTGCATTCGCCAATAAGGGATTCAAGAAGGTCCCCGGCGTTCCCGCCTATGAGACCGAGGTCTTGAACGATACCGAGTTCAGCGCCCTTTTGGAGGGACTGCACGAGACCCTGAAGGGGTTGCATGTTCATTATACGCCCACCTTAGGCACCATGGAAGGCCAACAATCCCCCGGCTACCGCCAGAAGATGGCCCGCCTTCGGGACTTCGACCTGGAGCCCATGGAGCTCAGCTCGTTATTGGAGCAGGACCCGGCCCTGTTCAAGAACACGGTCCAGGGAAAGGTCGGGGAGTACGTCGACTCCATCGTGGCCGAGAGGCAGGCAGAGGTCCAGGCGGCCGAGGCCAAGGTAATGGCCGAGCGCGCCCGCATCCAGCTCATGGAGATGCTGAAAGAAGGTAAGACGTTCCATGAACTGTCGAAGGCCGTCCCGATGGAAGAGGAGGAACTTTCCCAGCGCCTGTTGGAGCTGGTGGAGAAGGGCGTCATCCGGGCGGAGCAGAAGGGGCGCAACGTGGTATACGTCGCCCTCTAGACCTTTCCTTCTTTTACATACCATTCGACGAAGCGGTGCAAGCCCTCGTCTATCTTCACCTTCGGTTCCCATCCCAGCAACTTTCTTGCCTTGGTGTTGTCCCCCCAGGTGTGGTCCACGTCCCCCTGCTGCGGTGGCAAGTATTCCGGTTCCAGGTCTTCGCGGCCGACGGCCTTGAGGATCGAGCGCACCACCTGGTTGACGCTGACGGTGGAACCGCTGCATATGTTCAGCGGCTCGCCCTTGGGGTCGGGGCAATCGGCGCAGCGGCGTATGGCGTCGACCACGTCGGTGATGAAGGTGAAGTCCCTGGTCTGCTCCCCGTCACCGAATATCTGAGGGCGCTTGCCGTCCAACGCCCGGTCGGTGAAGATACGTATGGCCATATCCGGT
>JAJRAK010000016.1 GCA_028682895.1 Methanomassiliicoccales archaeon | reverse complement strand
TCGCCGGTAAGCATGTGGTGATCGTCGGCCGCAGCAACATCGTCGGAAAGCCGTTGGCGGCTTTGATGATGCAGAAGGCCGCTGACGCCGACGCTACCGTGACCGTCTGCCATTCACGCACAAAGGACCTCAAGGCGCTCACGTGCCAGGCCGATGTGCTCGTCTCCGCCATGGGCAGGGCCAAGTTCATAACGGCCGATATGGTGAAGGAGGGGGCGGTGGTCGTCGACGTCGGCTCCAACCGTGTGGAGGACCCTACCACTAACAAAGGATACCGCTTCGTGGGCGATGTTGACTTCGATGCCGTGAAGGAAAAGGCCTCGGCCATAACCCCAGTGCCGAAGGGCGTCGGACCGATGACCATCGTCATGCTCATGCAGAACACCGTGCTGGCAGCGGAGAGGTGCTTGGAACGCCAAGCTCGGACGTAAGTTTAAATTCAACTTTGTATGTTCGAGGGACGCTATGTTAAGGGAATGCGGTGAGCACGGATACTATAGAGGCGAAGCGTGCCCCATATGCGGGGAGCCTGGCAAGTTCCTGATGAACGAGCAGGAGCTGGAACAGTTGGGCAGGACCCTGGCTGGGGTACTGCGTCACTTCCCGGAGCGCTTCGGGCTGGACATGGACGAGCAGGGGTTCGTCAACATCCGCGATTTCATCAATGCGCTGAGGGACAGCAACCGCCGCTATCACTGGCTCAGACCGCACCACGTCATCGCCATCATCGAGACCGACCCCAAGGGAAGGTATCAAATCAGCAACGACCTGATGCGGGCGACGTACGGGCACTCCTTGGAGCTGGACCTCAGGCTGCCCACTGAGAACATTCCGGACCACCTCTACTACCCGGCCACACCGGAGGAGGCGGACATCATCCTGGAGACCGGGCTGAGGCCCTCGGACCGCAAGATGGTCCATCTGTCCAAGACCTACCAGGACGCGTTGAACGCCGGTAAGGTAAGGGTCGAGTCACCGATCATCCTGGAGATAGATGCCGCCGGAGCGATAGGCGCCGGTAACGTGATCTCGCAGGCCGGCCGCACCGTGTTCCTGGCCCATGAGATCCCACCGGAGTTCCTCTGCAAGAAGGAAGAGGAAGAGAGCCTCTGAGCTGCCTTTTTTTTAAAAGCGGGGACCGCCCCGTACATTTATTTCTTCATCGAACGGTCGTTCGACCGTTCATCGTTCTATGATATAATATCGACATGGACGCGATCAGGCGTTTATGATGCCGACGATCTCCAGGATCTGGAACACGATGGTCAGGGAGAACACCACCAGCAGCGGGACGATGGCCGAGTCCAAGGTGGCCAGGACCTTCTTCGAGTTCTTGCTCGACGCAGATATGAGCTCGCGGGACGATAGCAACATGATAAGAAGTATGGCTATCAAGGCCCCACCTACACCTATCCCTATCGCTGAGGTGATAGATATGGCGCTGCTTGCAGCGCTAGTAGTAGCTGAAATAGCTGCTATGCTCAACATCAGGAGGATTAAAAGCGGTAACCCTATAAAAGTATTCTGCTCAACCTTCGCTGATTGAGAATCAAACTGGCATGAACGATCGTCCTTTCCTATTTTGCCCTTTGAGCAACCTTAAATCGCCGGCGGTCGTTGTTGTGACGTGTTCGAGACCGCTGACGAGATGCTCCGCCGAAAGGGGCTCGTGGCCTATGCCAGCCACGCCGTGTCCTGGGAATGGGAAGGGTTCCAGCCCCGGCTGGTGGTGTTCGATCTCAAGCGGAACGATATCTTGGACCTGAAGGACGAGTTCGCCCCGGGCGGCCGCATCGATATCACCATCTCGGACGTGCGCCGATGCGTGGGCTCGTTCGACAAGGAAGGGTACCATCCTTGCATGATGCGCCAGGTGGTGACCGGACAACACGACCAGTGCCAGAAGTGCGCCTCCACCTGGATACCGGTGCAGAACTGCATCTTCGAGCCGGAGTGCGATGGCGTGCACACCGACTGCAAGGGCGGCAGCATCTGCGCTAAGGAGCATCACGTATACGCGGCGTTCTACGGCGGTCTGACCAAGGTAGGCATGACGTTGTCGTCACGATTCCTGGAGAGGGCGATAGAGCAGGGGGCCGACGCCATCGTCCAGCTGGGCAGTTACCCTAACCGCCTGGCGGCCAGGAAGGCAGAGAACGACCTCTCCAAAGCGCTGAAGGCCACTCAATGGGTGCGCAAGACGACGTTCCTCAAGGAGCAGGGACGGAGACTGGACCGGGACACCTACCAGGAGATGCTGGACCGGGCGCTCGAGCCGCTGGGGTTGAGAGCGCTGGGACAGGTGCGCATTCTCGATCAGTATCCCTTACTAGAATGGGACCTGACGAAAGCGAGCATCCCCGAGCTGACGGCACGGCATCGGGGAGAGGTGCTCGGATGCAAGGGCAAGTTCCTCTTTTACCGCCTGCGGGACGACAGCATAAGATTGCTGGACATGGCCTCCGTACCCTCCCGATATGTCACCGTCGAACAGAGAAACCTAAATAAAGGTCAAGAATATGTTTCTCCGATTCCAGACGATGGAGCGTAGGGATGTTCATGGTTCAAAAGCTCTCACCGGAAGATGTTACCAAAAAGTATGGTAGATTGTTCTGCAGAGGCGTGTACACGCTTATCGATGAGAAGAACGGCGTGGCCCAGGTCATCGAGGAATGCTCGGCCAAGGGGCCGGTGGAGTGGGACGCATGCAACCGCAAGAGGGCGGGCGGGGCGCTCACAAACGTGATCGTGGAAGGCAACACCATAATCATGGACGCCATCATCGGTGAGGGTGAGGTCCATTTCGGTCCGGCGTCCAAGGACGTCGGCGGACAAGGATTGAAGGCCGTTGTCGTCGACGGACCGCAGGTCCGCACCACCTGGGTGGGTCTCGCCGGAGCGAGCGTGGGGGTGGGCGCCTGCATGCCGCAGGGCCCGGGGACCATAGCCGTAGAGTATCCGGACGATGCCAAGATCGGTGGCGCCCATCGCATCGAGGTCACCATCGTCACACCGAAGCTCATCAGGGTCATCATATCCGTGGACGATACGGACACCAAGCAGCAGGGGGCATCATGGTCCTTGATGCTCAAGCTGGCCCAGGAATGCCCCGTGGGACATTTCCTGAAGCACAAGATAATCCAGCTCAACCCGAACGTGCCGGAGAAGACCACCAACTGCGTATCGGTGGGCGTGAGCTTCGCCGTAACGGAGAGGGACCTCCCGGCGCTGCTGGAATATTTCAGTACGCAGCTCAAGGAGAGGACGTTCTCCCAGGAGACCACCATGGCCTACTACGTCGGCCTCAGGATACCGAAGGAGCTGGAGGAGTACGGATGGAACGCCAAGAGCGTCATCTACAAGCCCCAGCAGGCCATCGACGTCGCTGAGCGAACTGGAGTGAAGCTGGTGGAGATCACCGGAAAGCGCGGTACCATAGGCGCCGTGGCCGCCATCGGCTGCTTCGATCTGGGCGTGAAGGCCGCCGGCCTGCCCGAAGATTTCATGGAGTAGTCGGAGAGCCCATGTCGAACGAGATAACCCGCGTGTTCGCCAATACCGCCTACCAGACATACGAGAAGCGCCTGTTCAAGGAGGTCATGGAGGGCAAGGTCCCGGACCACGTGGCCATCATCATGGACGGCAATCGGCGCTTTGCCATGGAGATCGGACTGGCAACACATGAAGGCCATACCAAAGGCAAGGACAAGCTGGAAGAGGTCATGGAATGGTGCCAGGAGATGGGCATCAGGGTGCTGACCGTCTACGCCTTCTCCACCGAGAACCTCAACCGTCAGGAGGCCGAGGTGCAGTACCTCATGGACCTGTTCGAGGAGAGCTTCCTCAAGCTGGCCGAGGACGAGAGGGTCCACAGGAACCAGATCAGGGTCACGGTCATGGGGCAGAAGGAGCTGCTGCCGGACAAGGTGAAAAGGGCGATAGAGATCGCCGAGCAGCGCACCAAGGACTATGACCATTACTTCTACAATATCGCGTTGGCGTACGGAAGCAGGCAGGAGATGGTCCTGGCCATCAAGCAGATCGCCACCAAGGTGCTGGACGGCGAGCTCAAGGTGGACGATATCGACGAGAAGATCGTGTCCAGCTTCCTATATACGGCCGACTTCCCCGACCCGGACCTGGTCCTGCGAACCTCCGGGGAGGAGAGGGTATCGAACTTCCTCCTCTGGCAGCTGGCCTATTCCGAGCTCTACTTCACCGATGTCTTCTGGCCGGGGTTCCGCAAGGTCGACTTCATGCGTGCCATACGCACGTACCAGGCGAGGCAGAGGCGCTTCGGGAAGTGACCGTCTGAGCTTTTAAATAGGTCCGAATTCGTGGGCATGCCAGAGTGAATGCATGAGCAAAGAGGACATCATCTTCCTGCACGCGCCCAGCGTCTATGATTTCCGCAAGGAGTTCCTGTTCTACGGACCGGTCAGCGATATGGTGCCATCGACGCCGGTGTTCGAGATGTACCCATTCGGCTTCACCACCATGGCCGCGCACTTGGCCAACAACGGATTCAAGGTGCGCATAATCAACTTGGCCAGCATGATGCTGAACAAGAAGGACCTGGACGTGGAGAAGCTCATATCCAAGCTCGATTCGAAGGTGTTCGGCATCGACCTGCACTGGCTGCCGCACGCTCACGGCGCCCTGGAGGTGGCCAAGCTGGTGAAGAAATATCACCCGGAGGCCAAGGTGCTCATGGGCGGTTTCTCCTCGACCTACTATCACGAGGAGCTGCTGCTGCGGCCAGAGGTGGACATGATACTGAAGGGCGACTCCACCGAGATACCGTTGCAGCATCTCATGGACGCATTGAAGGACGGTACGCCGCTGGACAAGGTGGAGAACCTCAGCTGGAAGGAGAACGGCGTCCCTCATCACAATCCCATCTCATACGTGCCGCAGGACCTGGACTACCAGGACGTGGATTACGGCTGGATCGTACGCTCGGTCATACGCCACGCGGACCTTGAAGGTCATAAACCGTTCAAGGACTGGGACAGGTACCCGATCACCATGGTCTTCTCCGTCAAAGGATGCCACCTGAACTGCACCGTGTGCGGCGGTTCCTGCGGCGCCATGCACAAGTTCCTGAACCGGCAGAGGCCAGCGTTCCGTTCCCCGGAGAAGTTGGCCCAGGACGTGCGCAACATCCAGCGTTATATCAAGGGTCCGACGTTCATCATCGGCGACCCGCGCCGCGGAGGGAAGGACTACATGGAGAGGTTCTTCGCCGAGGTGAAGAGGTTGAAGGTCACCAACCCGCTCATCTTCGAGTTCTTCACGCCCCCTGACGAGGAGTTCTACAAGTTGGCGAGCACGCATACCGCTGGCTTCTCGGTGGAGATATCCCCGGACTCGCACGACCCGGAGGTGCGCGAGGCGCTTGGACGCAAGTACAGCAATCAGGAGCTGGAGGATTCCATCCGCAACGCTTTGAAGTACGGCGCGGAGCGCTTCGATGTCTTCTTCATGATAGGCCTCCCGAAGCAGACCAGGGAGTCGGTCGTGAAGAGCGCCGAGTACGCCAAGACATTGTACTTGGCGGCGAACAAGGACCCTCGGCTTTGCGTCTTCATCTCGCCCTTGGCGCCGTTCCTGGACCCTGCGTCACTGGCATTCGAGGACCCGGATAGGTATGGCTACGTCTCATTGGCCCGGACGCTGGAAGAGCACCGGACACGCCTGACAGCGCCCAGCTGGAAGCATGTGCTCTCCTATGAGACCAAGTGGATGACCAGGGACGATATCGCCGAGGTCAGCTACGAGGCCGCCGACGCCATCAACAAGGCGAGGTTCGAATGCGGACTGATCACCGAGGAAGAGCTTAACTACCGCCTGGAACGGTCGAAGGAAGCGGCCGCGATGATGAAGAGGGTCGATGAGGCCATGGCCATAACCGACCCGGAAGCGCGCAAGAGGGCATTCAAGGAGCTCAAGATGCGGTCAGAGGAACTGATGGAGAGCACCATCACCCATAAGCGGGAGATGGAATGGGCCTCCAAGGGGCTGCTTCGCAGCGTGCCCCGTTCCGCCATAGCGCTGCTGAAAGGGCGCTAAGGGAATATCGGACGGCAGCGGATGAGATTGTTCATCCGACGGTCTCCAAGCACCTTCATGGCCATCTCGGTGCGCCAGGCGCTGCCGAAGCACAGTCCTGCCAGTACCTTCGTCCGCGCGGCGGTGCGCAGTGGCCTGTAGAACTGCCTGCGCCACTCCTCGTCGTACTTTTGCAGGCTCGTGCCTTTCAGGACGTTCTCGGCGACGGCCTTGCCGGCCACGCGCCCGGCCAGGCGGGCGATAGGTATGCCGCCGCCGTTGACCGCCATGACCTGCCCGGCGGCGTCGCCGACGGTGATGGCCTGTCCGGAGACGGTGCGCTTGCAGGGCATGGACATGGGCACGAACTTGCCCTCGGGCTTGTCGGCCTTCAGCCCCTTGACCTTGACGAACTCGTTGAAGTACTGGTTCACGGTCTCCTCGCCGAACTTGCGGTCCACGCCCAGCCCGACGTTGGCCGCGCCCTTCTTGGGGATCACCCATGCGTATCCGCCCGGGGCGATGGTCCCGAAGTACATCTCGCAGACCGGCTCGAAATCGCCCTTGACCTGGGTGGTGACGGCGGGGCACAGGTCCGCGGAACGGGGCAGGCCGAAGGCCTTCCCTACCATGGACATGGGGCCGTCGGCGCCGACGATGACCTTGGCCTTTACGATGAGGTCGTCGGTGCGCACCATTCCCTCCTTCACCTCGACGACCTTCTGGCCGGTCATGATCCGGGCCCCGGCCTTCTCCGCCTGCGATGCGTAGAACTGGTCCAGACGGTCCCTGTCAGTAGTATATCCTAGGAATGGAAGCTCGTAGCGGGTGAACTTGGGGGAATAGATGCGCGTCACGTCGCATTTCAAGGAAACAAGGTCCGCCGGGACCTCGAAAAGCTCGGCCATGTCGCCCACGTCAGGGAACATGTTGGTCATCTCCTCCAGGCTGGGCATGAACTCGCCGCAGCGGACGGGGACGCCCACCTTTGCCCTTCTTTCCAGAACGAGGACGTCCACACCGGCCTCGGCAGCAAATCTGGCCGTCGTGCTCCCGGCAGGGCCGGCGCCAACAATGACCACATCGACCTTCAGTTCATCGACCATGTTATCACCGAACGCCTCAATAGCTGCGATTGACCACGGTCTCCGCCAGCAGGCGCAGCCCGGTCTTATGCTGTGATTCAGGTATCCCCGTCAAGGCGTTCAAGGCCTTGTCGGCGAACTCTTGGGCCTTTTGCTTGGCCCGCTCGATGGCCTTGGTCCGGGAGATGAGCTCTAGCGCCTTCTCCACGTCCTTGTCCGTCTTTTTCTTCTTGTAGAAGAGCTTCGAGAGCTGCGCGCCCACCTCGGCGTCCTCCATTGCGTAGATAAGAGGCAGCGTGGCCTTCCGCTCATCAAAATCCACCATGCGCGGCTTGCCCAGCGTCTTTTCGGACCCCATTATGTCCAGGATGTCGTCCACTATCTGGAATGCCATCCCGATGTTATGCCCGTATTCGCCCATGGAATGGATGCGATCGGTGTTCGCCTTGGCCAGATAAGCACCGATGCGGGCCCCGGCCATGATAGGCTTGGCGGTCTTCCCATCGATTATGTCCATGTAGATGTCAGTGGGGGCGACCTGGCCCTCCTTCTCTATCTGGACGATCTCGCTCTCGGCGATGGCAGTGCATGCCTGGGCCACTAGCGACACTATCTCCTCGTTGAAGAAGCCGCCTATGCCGAAGGCCTTGACGAAAAGGAAGTCACCGCTGATCAGCGCCTCCTGCAGCCCGTACTTTTTGTATGCCGACATCTTGCCGCGCCTCATCTCCGAGCGGTCGTTTATGTCGTCATGTATGAGGGTAGCGGAATGGATCATCTCGAATGCCGCGGCAATCTTGATGGCCTCAGCGACATCTTTACCTCCGTTGGCCAGATAGGACAGTATCGTGACACCGGGGCGCATGCGCTTACCGCCGGACGAGATGACATAGTCGCATATCTCCGATAGGATAGATTGCTCCGACTGGATGTTGCGGTGGATCTCTTGCTCCACTCGCTGCAGTTCATCCTTGATGGAGGAATCCCAGGCCTGAGACATCACTCGCTCGATATGGTAATTTTGTACTTAACCGTTACTGGATTTAGTCCGCAAGACCTTCGCCAGCATATCTGCTGGATGAAAAAATAAAAAGGGAAAATTAGGGGAAGGGATTTCAGAAGAAGGCTGCTGCCGCGTCCTTGCAGAACTCGATGAAGGGCTCCGGCCACACACCGATACCGATCACGGCGACGACGCATATGATAATCGCAGCCAGCATGCTGGTCGGCAGCTTCAGCTTCTCGGACTTCTCGCCCTCTTCCAGCTCGTCCACGTACATGTACTTGACCACGCGTGCATAGTAGTACAGGGAGATGGCGCTGTTGATGATACCGGCGATGGCCAGCCATATCATCCATTCGGACCCGTCCGTCGCACCGTAGATGGCGGACGAGAACAGCACGACCTTGCTGTCGAACCCTGCCAGCGGAGGTATTCCCGCCAGGGAGAACAACATGATGGTCATGGCGAACGCCAGTATTGCCGACCTCTTTGCCAGTCCCTTGTATTCCACGATCCTGTCGCCGATGGCCACTGTGGCCAGGGTGGCGACGATTATGAACGCCCCGCCCTTCATGAAGGCGTGGGTCATTATGTGGAATATACCGCCAGTCAGGGCGAACTCGGTACCGACCGCGATGGCGATCAGTATGTACCCTGCCTGGGCGATGCTGGAGTAGGCGAGCATCCTCTTGATGCTGGTCTGGTTCAGCGCGGCCAGGTTGCCGACGGTCATGGTCAGGATGGCGAGCACGGCGACGACTATCTCCCAGTCGGCCTTGATCGCCAGCAAGGCGATCAGGAAGAACTTGAACATGGCCACCAGACCCATCTTCTTAGAGCCGGCCGCCAGCATGGCGGTGATGGTGGTGGGGGCGCCATCGTAGACATCGGGCGCCCAGGAATGGAACGGCACCATGGCCACCTTGAAGCCGAAGCCCACGATGACCATGACCAATGCCACCCATAGCATCTCCTTCATGTCGGTCAGACCGGCGACGGCGGCCCCGACCTCGGTAAAGGAGGTGACCCCCGTCAGCCCGTAGATCAGGGATATGCCGAAGAGGGTGAAGGCCGATGAGAAGCCCCCGAATATGAAGTACTTCGTTGCAGCCTCGGAGCCCCTCAGGTCCTTCTTGCGGAATGCGACCAACGCATAGGAGGACATGCTGGTTATCTCTATGCCGAGGTACAGCACGAACAGGTCCTGAGCGGAGGCCACCAACAGCATACCGACGGTCGCCAGTAGGACCAGGCAGTAGTACTCGGGGACGTGCTTCTCGTTCTCGATGAACTTGCCTGATGCCAGTACTACCACGAAGGCGACGCACAGGAAGATCATCATGAACAGGGCGCTGAAGTTGTCGAGCACCAGCAGACCAGTGTCGAACTCGATGGGGCCTGTTCCGTTATAGAAGAACAGGAACACCGCCAGCATCGAAAGGCCTATGCCGGTCAGCGAGATCGCGGCCAGGTACTTGCTGTTCTTTACCACCATGCCGATCGCGGGTATGGCGATGGCGAACAAGGCCAATATGAGCTCTGGATAGATAGCTGAGTAGTCCACTTAGATCACCCCTAGAAGGGTTACGATGCCCTCGATGGCCGGAGTGATGTATCCCATGATCAGCTGGGGGAACATTCCGAAGAGCACGATGAAGCCGCAGAGAACGGCTAGAGGCAGTGCCTCATACCAGTTCACGTCGTGCAGGTGCGCGGTGTCGATCTCGGTCGTCACCGGTCCGAAGAGGACGCGCTGCATGGCCCATATGTAGTACGCCGCGGTGATGGCCACGCTGATGACTGGTATGAGCAACAACCAGCCGAAGGCGTCGTAGGTAGCGGTGAACACCGAGAACTCGGCCACGAACCCTACCATGCCCGGCAGTCCCAGAGAGGCCATGAAGCCTATCATCATGAAAGCTGCCGCGTAAGGCATCTTTGCCGCCAGGCCACCAAGCCTGGGGATGTTCCTGGTCCCCGCCTTGTGCTGCATTATACCGCACATCATGAAGAGGACGGCGGTGATGAGACCGTGCGAGAACATCTGGAAGACACCGGCCGCGATACCGATCTCGGTAAAGGTGGCGAATCCCAGGAGGACGATCCCCATGTGGCTGATGGACGAGTAGGCGACCATCTTCTTGAGGTCCTTCTGGGCCAGGCACATTACGGCACCATAAACGATGGACGCTATGGCCAGTACGACCATCACCCACTGCCAGTCCTGCGCCCCGGAGGGCAGGGCAGGGAATGCGACCCTTATGATACCATAGGAACCCATCTTAAGCAGCAGACCGGCCAGCAGGACAGACCCTGCGGTGGGCGCCTCGACGTGCGCGTCCGGAAGCCATGTATGGAACGGGAACATCGGCATCTTCACGGCGAAACCGAAGAAGAGGGCGCCGAACACGATGGCCTGGAACGTAGCACCGAACATCGGGGACACCGAGTTTATGACCTCCATGCTGAAGGAGTAGTTTCCCCCATTGTAGGAGCCCGCCTCGAAGTACAAGGCGAAGATACCTAGCAGCATGACCAAACTGGCGATGTGAGTGTATATGAAGAACTTGATCGCCGCGTAGGACTTCCTTGGACCCCCCCATACGCTGATGAGGAAGTACATCGGGATCAGCACGACCTCCCAGAAGATGTAGAACAGGAAGTAGTCCAGGGACATGAAGACGCCTAGCACCCCCAGCTCCAACACCAGCAGCAGGGCCATGTACTGGTTCGTCCTGTGATCGATATCCCATGAGAATATGATGGCCAGGAAGACCAGCAGCGTGCTCAGGAAGACCATGGGCACGCTTATTCCGTCCACACCCAGCATGTACTGGATGCCCAACGACCCGATCCAAGAGTACGTTTCCTCGAACTGGTATGGTCCATAGTTCTGCACGTACTCGGTGAGCATCAGCAGGGACAGTATCAGCGGGATGGCGGAGAACACCAGGGCGGTGATCTTGGCCTTCTTTTGGTCCTTCACGAAGAAGGTGACCAATGCACCCACCAGCGGGAAGAGCAACAGCAGGGATAATATTGGTATGTTCTCTAGCATGTGATCACCTCAGCGCTCCTACGACGTAGAGAAGTACGATGATCAGTGACACTCCCAGCAACAGCAGGGTGGTGTAGTTCTGAACGAAACCGGTCTGGCTCTTGCGGACCACTCCACCGGCCTTGATCAGGAACTTGCTGATCCCGTTCACTATGCCGTCAATTACGTAGCGATCGAACTTATCCAGAAGCAGCGAGAAGCCGTACACGCCCACGTAGCCTATCTTGTCGTAGGCCACCGGGAACTTGTAACGGTCCAGCAGCAGCTGGCGCATGGCCTTGGGGAAGCCCTTGGACACAACGTTCTCTGCGGATATCCGCCTCTTGTTGAAGGTGTAGTACGCCAGAGCTATGCCGCCCCCTGCCATCGCAATGGATACCCAAGTCAGCGGGGAGGAGAAGACCTCCTCAAGGCGCTCGATTATGCTCAAGGCATGGAACTCACCCTCGACGTTTATGACACTATAGAAGCCATCACCTATGAACAGCGAGAGCCAGGACCCGAAGGCAAGTGCTGCCAGTATGACCAGGGGCAGCAGCATGGCTATAGGAGCCTCATGGTGATGACCACCATGCTCGATTACGTGCTTGGTGCCTTCACCAGGCTCGCCTTTGAACGCCATGAACCACATGCGGAACATGTAGAAAGCGGTCATGAAGGCGGTCGCCACGCCCATTATCCAAAGCAGCAGGAACCACAAGTTGACATCTGTGGCCTCGAATGTCATCGCCAGTATCTCGTCCTTGCTCCAGAATCCGGAGAAGAACGGAATACCTGCGATAGATATGCAGGATATCAGCATGGTGATGCTGGTGACCTTCATGTACTTGCCCAGACCGCCCATCTTGCTCAGTTCCTCGGTACCGACGTAGTGTATGACCGAGCCGGCGCCAAGGAAGAGCTGCCCCTTGAAGAAGGCATGGTTCATCAGGTGGAACAGGCCAGCACCGAAAGCCAGCGAGCCCGCCTCGTGATGACCCTGGTTCCATAGGAACGCACCTGTTCCCAGAGCCAAGATCATATATCCTAACTGAGAGACGGTGGAATAGGCGAGGACCCCTTTGATCTTTGGTGCGCACAGTGCCATGGTGGCAGCTATGAAGGCGGTGATGCCTCCGATGGCGGCCACAAAGAGCGAGACATCGGCGCTGGTGGCTATGATCGGGAACGCTCTCGCGGTCAGGTACACACCTGCGTTGACCATGGTGGCCGCGTGTATCAAAGCGGACACGGTGGTCGGGCCTTCCATTGCGTCAGGCAGCCAATCGTGCAACGGGAACTGCGCGCTCTTGCCTATGGCCCCTCCGAACAGGAAGAAGCCAGCGAAGGCGAGCGTCGTCTGGTCCGCCGTCGTCAAGTTGCCCCAGATCAATTCGTAGTTGAGGCTGTGGAACTCAGTGAACAGCAGGAAGAGACCGATCATGAGCATGACGTCTCCTACCCTGGTCACCAGGAACGCTTTCTTTGCGGCACGGGCCGCGGCAGGCCTCTCGAACCAGAAGCCTATGAGCAAGTAAGAGCAGAGACCGACAAGCTCCCAGAAGATGAACATCTGCAGGAAGTTGTTGGCCAGCACCAATCCGAGCATGACGCCTACGAACAGGCATATCTCGGTGAAGTAGCGGCGCTGCCTCTTGCCCTGGTCGTGCATGTAGGCGGTAGAGTAGACGACCACCAGGAAGGCGATGAAGGAGACCACGATCAACATCATGGCCGCCACGCTGTCGATGTAGACGCCCATCTCCATCGAGTAATCCGAGCTCAGTACGACCCATTCCATTGACTCGGGCTTATAGACAACGCCGGTGGTCAGCACCTCGAAGGCCGTCCACAAGGCCAGGACCATTGCGCCCCCGACGCCTATGACGGCGACGATGGCACCGTTGTCCTTCATCTTTCCGCCCAGGAACCCTACGATCACGAAGGCCAGCAGCGGGAGGACCGGTATCAACCATGCGTATTCCAGTATGCTCATCTTACCACCTCAGCAAGTTGATCTCGTCTATGTCCACGGTCTTCTTCTGCTTGTTCAGGTTCAGCAGTATGGCCAGAGCCACTGCGACCTCGGCGGCCGCCACACCTATGGAGAACAGGGCGAATACCTGTCCAGTGGTGTCGCCATAATAGGTGGAGAACGCCACCAGGTTGATGTTCGCGGCATTGAGCATGATCTCGATGGACATCAGCACCACGATGATGTTCTTCTTCAGTATGACCCCGGCCGCACCGATGACGAACAGGGACGACGATAGTACCAGTATGTATTCCAGAGGTATGTTCATTCGTCATCATCCTCCTGTGCCAGGAAGACACCGCCCATGATGGCGGCCAGCAGCAGCAGGCCCAGCATGACCACTGCCACACCGTAATCGTTGAAGATCGCCTCTCCGACCGCTACGGTCCATTCTTTGGACGTAACAGCGATGCTGCTCACATCGCCCCATTCGACGGAGAATATGGAGTAGAGCAACAGTTCCAGCAGGAGACCCACGGCGAGAACCTTGTACACTATGGACTTGGTAGCCTCGTCATAATTCACGGGGACCGCCTCCTTTGGGGCTCGTCATCGCATTTGTCCGCTCCGACCATCCGGCGCTTCGTCAGCATGATACCGAATAGTATCAGGACATTGATGGCGCCCACGTACACCAGTATCTGGATGAGGAACAGGTATTCCGAGCTCAGGAACAGATAGATTATGGCCACGCCGATGAATGTGGCCGCCAGGTACACCACGCTGCGCACGATGTCCTTGGTTGCCAGCACCATTATGGCGCACCCTACGGTCAGGCCTGAGAATATCAGGAAGAACAACAGGTCGAGGTCCATCACAACACCTCCTTTATGGTAAGGGCCGATTTAGGACACACCTCGACGCACTGCTCGCAGATCACGCACTTGGTGTTGTCGAACTTTGGCCATTTGATCGGTTTCTTTGTCTTGGGGTTCAGCTCGCCGGTCTCTACGAGCTCGACGGCGCCGGTGGGACAGATCTTAGCACATCTTCCACAGGAGATGCACTTACCTCCCTCTAGCAGGACCGTGTCATGAACGTTCGGGTCGTTCTTGGCATAGGTCTTGACCTCGCCCCCGTTCATCTCGGACAGCAGGGCGAACTGATAGTTCACCTCATATCCGGGCTTGTAGGGGTGCTGCAGCTTGATCGGGTCGAAGATCAGGTCAGCGCGGTTATATGACGAAAGCTCGAACTCCGGCGTGACGATCATGGCGTTGGTCGGGCATGCCTCGGCGCAGTTGCCGCACATCATGCAGCGGCCGAGGTTCACCTGGGGGCGCTTGACCTTTCCAACGTTCGGAAGCTCCAGTTGCACCATCTCGATGCACTTGTTCGGACATTCCTTAGCGCAACGGGCACATCCTATGCACTTCTCCAGGATTATCCCGGGGCGGCCGCGGAAGTTATCAGGGTATATGAGCTTCTCCCACGGGTACATGATGGTGCATGGCCTGTGCTTTGTGGCCCGGACCAATCCCTTGAAGGTGACCTTCATGGTCTTCAGCACGTAGCCGGTCGCACGGAAGTGGTCCGTCTTCGTGTATCTCTTTTCCTCTATCCTCATCAGAACACCCCCGCGAGCTTAAGGGCGATCGCCACGAACAGGTTGAGCACGGCCAGGGGGAGGAGCCGTCTCCAACCCAATTTCAATATCTGGTCGGTCCTGATCCTCACGGTAGCGGCCCTGACCCATATGAAGAAGAAGAACACTATGAACGTCTTAGCGAGGTACCATGCCTCGGCCCATATGAAATCGGGGCCGGCCCATCCGCCCAGGAAGAGCATGGTGAACAGCCCGCAGAGGATGTAGGCACGGAAGTAATCAGAGGCCATCTGCAGGCCCCATCTCACATCACCGTACTCGGTCGCCCATCCTTCCACGAGCTCGGCCTCGGCCTCGGGCAGGTCGAACGGGATACGCTCGGACTCACCGACAGAGGCCACGAAGAAGGTGACCGCACCGATGAACAGAGGAACGATGAGCCAAATGTTATGCTCCTGCCAGCTCACTATTCCGACGAAAGAGAGATCGCCGGTCAATACGACCACGGAGACGACGCACAATAGAAGCGGTATCTCCAGAGCGATCAACTGCGCCGCCGCTCTCATACCACCGATCAGAGTGAACTTGTTGTTGGACGCCCATCCGCCGACCAGGATGGCGAACGGACCGAAGGAGAATATCGCTATCCCAAGTAGCACGGCCAGGTTGACGTTGGGGAACACGGCGAAATTGTCGCTGAACGGGATGCACCCGAAAAGCATGAAGGTGGACGCCAGGTAAGCAAATATGGCCATCTCGAAAAGGGCATGGTCGGAGTCCTTGGGAACTATGTGCTCCTTGAGGACGACCTTGATACCGTCAGCGAAGTTCTGGAAGAAACCGAGCATACCTACCTGGGTACCACGGCGGTCCATGAACCTTCCCAGGAACTTCCTTTCCTCCCAAATGAAACAAAGACCGAACATCATGGCGGTGATCAGGAATATGACCGCGACCAACAGAGTGGCCACGAGGGTGACCACCGGCTCGGTCTGCAACCAATCGCCAAAGTCGCTCAGAAATCCTAATTTTGTCCAGTCGAGAAGCGAGGCGACCAAACCTAATAGCCACTCGGTGAAATTGGTCAGTTCGTGATAGAGTGTCGACATTTGATCACCTGTCCGTTTCTCCTATGCACATGTCCATCACGCCCATGATGGCCGGGACGTCAGATATCTTGAAGCCGAGCAACATGGCCGGGGATGCGGACAGGTTGACGAAATTCGGCGAGCGCACCTTCAGGCGGTACGGCCTCTCCGTGCCGTCACTGACGATGTACATCAATGATTCACCGCGGGGGTCCTCGACGTGGCAGGCGACCGTTCCCTTCGGCGGGCAACGGGGCACCTTGACCCGAACGGGGCCCTTGGGCATCTCTGCCAAGGCTTGGCGGACGATCTTGGCGCTCTCGCGCATCTCGTCGATGCGGACGCGGTATCGAGCGTACACGTCGCCATCGGTGGCATAGCATATATCGAACTTCATGTCCTGATAGACCTCGTACGGGTCGAGCCGGCGCAGGTCCATCTCGACCCCGCTGGCCCTCATGATGGGACCGGTGAGTCCCAGGTTCATGGCCGTCTTGGCATCTATCTTACCGATGCCGACCGTCCTCATCAGGAACGGCTCGTTCTCGTCGCAAAGCGCCTCTATGTCGCGGAGGCGCTTCTCGAACTCGTCCAGGGTGCGGTTGACATCGCGCTCGAAGTTCTCGGGGATGTCGCTCCTGACCCCGCCGATGCGGCAATAGTTGTACGTCATGCGCGCACCGCTCAGCTGGCACAGCAGGTCGAGGAACAGCTCCCTCTCCCTGATGGTCCAGGTCATGATGGTGTAGCTGCCCAGGTCGGTACCGACGGCCATCAACCAGCACAGGTGGGAGGTGATGCGCTGCAGTTCCAAGGCGACCACGCGGATGTACTTGGCCCGGGTCGGGGCCTCTACTCCGTAAAGCCTCTCCGCAGACAGGCAGTAAAGGTGATTCCAAGAAAGGGACGAACCGTAGCATAGACGGTCGGCCAACGGGACGATCTGAGAGTAGGTGCGGTTCTCAACCATCTTCTCCCATCCGCGGTGCAAGTAACCGATGATCGGCTCAGCGGCCGTTATCGTCTCTCCGTTCAGCCTTACCCTAAGGTTCCACAGACCATGGTTGAAGGGGTGCTGGGGACCCATGTTGACCCACATCTCATCCGACATCTCAGACCCTCCTTCCAACGATGAAGTCCTTCCTCAGGGGGTGGAACTTGAACTCCTCGGGCAGCATGATGCGACGCAGGTCGGGATGTCCCTTGAAGACGACGCCCATGAGATCGAACGCCTCCCTCTCATGCCAGTTGGCTCCGCCCCAAAGAGGGGTGATGGAATCCACGACAGGGTCGTCGCGGGGCAGGTCCACATGGACCTCCGCCATGATCTGGTTTGTCCACGAGGATATATGATAAACAACAGTGAAATGGTCCATGTAGTCGACGGGGCTGACGCAGGAGTTATGCTCGAACGAAAGCTCGTCCTTCATGTACTTACAGACGTCCAGGAAGTTCTCCCTGTTCACCTTAAGGAATATCTTGCGCGGGGCTACCTTCAGCACCTCGACCGCGGAGAACTTGGACTTGATGGCGTTAGCGACGTCCTCTTCGGACCTGTCGGGCTTATCGTAAACAATAACTTGGCTCATGTTAGCACCTCAGTCGTCCAAGAAGCTACCGCGGTTCTCAGCGGTCATCTTTTGACATATCATATTGAAACCCTGGATCATAGCCTCAGGGCGGCTCGGGCATCCGGGAATGTAGACATCGACGGGGATGAAAGTGTCCATGCCCTGTATCACGTTGTATGCATCGTACCAGGGACCGCCGGAGATGGTGCACTCGCCCATGGCGACGACCCACTTCGGCGCCGGCATCTGCTCGTACAAGGCCTTCAGCGCCGGACGGATCTTGGCGGATATCCAGCCGTTGACGAGAAGCACATCGGACTGCCTTGGAGAAGATCTGAAAACGATACCTAGACGCTCAGCGTCGTAACGAGGACCGCCGGCAGCGGCCATTTCCAGGGCGCAGCAGGCGATACCAAAGTGCAATGGATAGACGGAGTTCCTCTGGCCCCAGGACCATATAGGGGCGGTAATCTTATCGACCAGCTTCTTGCCGCCGGTGGCCACCATGACCTCACGGGTCATGGTCTTGGTCATCTCAGCGAACTGCTTGGTGGTCATGGTCATGGCCTGGAATGACAGGTCTATATCCATAGTATCTTCTCCTTCTTCAATGAGTAGAAAACGCCTGCGAGCATGATGACGAGGAACGCGATCGCAGAGATCTTTGCGATGTCGGAGAGTCCTTCAAAGGACATGGCCCAAATGAGAAGAAAAACGGTAACGATATCGAAGGCCACGAATATGATGGCGTAAATATAGAACTGGACATGGAATTGGATCTGGGCCACTCCGATGGGCCTCTCACCGCACTCGTAGGTGGTCTCTCTCAGCTCAGCGTGCTTCGTCGGTCTGAATAGCTTCCCCGTAAAAATGGCAACGAAGGGAATCAGTAGAGCCACCAGAGCAAAGATTGCAACCGGGAAATAGTCGTCTACGAGCATTGTAGGGGGATACTGCTTCCGTTATTTATACTTTTGATATTTGATAATGATGAAATTGGATGATTTTTTTGGTATGACCAGTTAGTTATATTTCATGTGTACGATAATATCAAAATATACCCTGTTAAATTATGCAAAACGATAATGAACTTTTTTAATATCCTGAAGATGAATGGTCATAGATCGCGACCGTTCACGGGCGATTTGGACGGGGACGAACGTTCGATGTGAGATATGCCAGTGTGCAGAAGGACTGTTGTAGTGATGCTGAGATACCGGCACGCTGCATCGGACCAATCAGATTAATACGACCGGGGACATAGAGGAAAGGCCGCCATTGGCAGGTGAGAGATTGAAGATCGGATTTATCGGTGCAGGCAACATGGCCGAGGCCTTGATGAAGGGTATCATCTCAGCGGGAATGGCCAAGGCCGAGGAAGTGGTAGCGAGCGAGATAGTGCCCGAGAGACGGGAGTATATCACCAGGACCGCTGGCGTTCGCACGGTCTCGGACAACATCGAGGTCGTCCGTTCCTCGGAGGTATTGGTCCTTGCCGTAAAACCGAACCAGGTCGGCAATGTGCTCGATGAGATGAAGCCATATCTCACGAGCGCCCATCTTCTGATATCCATTGCCGCCGGTGTCAAGATATCGTTCATCGAATCGCATATCAACCAAGGCGTTCGCGTCGTTCGCGTCATGCCCAACCAGCCTTGCCTGGTAGGCGAGTCCGCCTCCGGGTTCGCCATGGGCAAGTGCGTCAAGAAGGAGGACAAGGAGACGGTACAGAAGGTATTGAACTCCGTGGGCGTCGCCTTCTGTCTGGACGAGAAGCTGCTGGACGCGGTGACCGGGCTCAGCGGTAGCGGGCCTGCGTACATCTACATGATCATCGAGGCCATGGCCGACGGTGGCGTGCTCGCTGGACTCCCTAGGGACGTGGCGCTGCAATTGTCGGCGCAGACCGTCATCGGAGCGGGGAAGACCTACCTGGAGACGAAGAAGCACCCCGGTGAGCTGAAGGACATGGTCACATCCCCGGGCGGGACCACCATCGAAGGCATCAGGATATTGGAGGAGGCCGCGGTGCGCGGTGCCTTCATCGATGCCGTCGAGGCAGCAGCCAACAAGAGCAGGGAAATGGGCGAGAAGAACTGATCAGCGTCTTCGCGTGGTACGCAGAGGGGAGCCGCACACCGGACAGTCCGGGTGTTGCTCCTTGAAGACCTTCCCGCAGCCGCTGCACAGATAGTTCCACCTGATGACCTTGGTTATGCCTTTCATACCTGACGGTCGGTACGCGACCTTGAGGACGGTGGCAAGGTTCTGGATGGAATAATCGTCGGTGATTATCACCGCTTCGAGCTCCAGAGCGAGCGCCAGCACCTCTACGTCCACCGGAGAGAGGCGTGCTGAGTCACCAGTGCCCTTGGCCGCCTGCATGACCTTTCGGACCGTCTGCGACGTGGCCTGCGATACCTTCAGGACGGCCAGCAGGTTCTCCGCCCGGCGGTCCCCGTATTTCTCCAGCTCCGTCAGCACGCCTTCGGTGATGAACGCCTCCCATTCCGGGGGCACCTGTTCCAGCCCGAAGAGCGCGGACGTGTCCAAAACGACCTTCACGCACTGGTCATTGACTTGGTGATAGATAATTTTGCTCCGATGTCATTGATGTCGCTCATGTTAAATACGGGATGCCCTTAAGCGAAGGACGATGTCCGACATCGCTGTCGACCAGAGTGTGATAGATTTTATTGAACAGAACGGTCAGGACTACCGAGTATGCACCACCTGCTCCGGCCCGGTCCTGCTCCCGGTGGCCATGAAGCCGTCCAAGCCCAGCGATATCGTGATAAAGGTAGGGAAGCACACCCTGTACGTTTCCAGGGTCCAGGCCAGGTATGTCAGGAAGATCACGTCCGACCTGATCTACGATCCGGAAGTGGGCCTCTCCTGCAGCCGATATCCCGGCCTTTAAGCTCTCATCGCCCTTTCTGCGGAACGCTTCGCCATTGACGCCAGGTCCACCTTGGCCTCCTCGGCCAGTATGTCAGGCACCGATGCGTTCGTGATGACCCGGACCGGTACGGCGGAGCAGTCCTTGCCCCCGTCGCTCATGATCGAAATCTCGTAGGTGCCGATGCTCATCCCCAAGCGCTCGATCTCCAGCTTGTCCAGGCCGATGAGCGGCCTCAGGACCGGTATCTTGAGCCCGTGCTGCTCGGCCCGGATGTTGTTGAGGGTCTGGGATGCCACCTGGCCCAAAGAATCGCCCATCACTATGCCGACAGCGCCGACCTTGGTGGCCATCTCCTGCGCGGTCATCTGCATGAGGCGCTTGCACAGGACGCACTGGTAAGCGCTCTGGCATTTCTGTTGGTTGATCGCTTGGTTCTCACCGTGGGGCGCCAGGTATAACGGCATCTCCTGCCCGGTCGCCTTGCGCAGCGCCTCGGCCAGCATGCCTGCCTTCTTGACGCCCATGTCACTGGAGAAGGGGCGGTTGTCCATATGTAGAAGGATGACCTCCGCTCCGCGCTTTGCCATTACGTATGCGGCCACCGGGGAATCGATGCCCCCTGATAACAAGGCGATAAGTCTCATGGACATCAGTTGTTGAACCTGGGAGGGTCGGTGTTCTTGGTCAGAAGGAGCTCGGACATGTCCTCGTCATCGATGTCGTCCTCTTCCACCACCAGAGCGACCAATAGGTCGATCAGCTCCTTCATCTGGCGGATCTCCTCCCTGAGCTCCTTTATCTCTCGGGCGAGTTCGGTGTTGGTCTCGGGCATGGCCCGTCCCTCTTCATTCCTTACCGGTGATGAGGATCGTTTCCACGTCGCCGTAGTCGTCGGCGAACTTGCGGGACTCGTACTCCTCGCACAGGTCGCAGAACAGACCCTTATCGGTGCGCCTCAGCTTTGAACGACAGTTGCGGCACAGCGACTTGACTGCACCGAAATGCGGGTGCGCGGTGTTGAGCTGGATGGATGGCCTGACCTGCATGACCTTGGCCCGTATGATATCGCTGGGGCGGTATTCGCGGCCTACGTCCTGCACGTAGTCCTGGGATATCTTGGACACGTGTATGGTACCGTTCGTATCGCCAGTGACGTTCCGGGACCGGCCCTCGACCATTACGACCTCGCAGATGGCCATCGAGGCGCGCACGTCGGTCACCTCGCAGAACACGGAGTCCCCGATCTCCAAAGAGACCATGGGGTTCTCGGCCTTGACGCTGACAGTCTTCTCTGAATCATTGACGCTGAGGTCACCGGTAAGGGCGGAATAGACTATCCCATCCTCCTCATAAGTTCCGTCGGCAGGGAGGTACTCCTCAGCCACTGCCACCTCGTCGCCTGGTAAAACCTTTCTCTTGTCACTCATTGAAACACACCTTTTGTAAGAATGAAAATAACGTTACGTCGACATCCTTTTTAGCTTTGCTATGGAATTCGAACATATAAGGGATCCCGAATTTATACCTTTTCAGCGGGGTGGCCTCGAACCCGGAGCGGGAGACGAAACGCTGGACGAAATCCTCCGTCTGGCTAAGATGCAGAGAATATATCACCGGGGCGCATCGCATGGCAGTGGTGAGGAACGGCCTGTCCGCCCCTTTCCGCTGAGCGCCGAAGGGCGGGTTCATGATGACCGTGTCCGCCCTTTCCGTGAACTCGGTTATCTCTCCTTGCCTGAGGTCCATCTGCACTCCGAGCTTGGCGGCGTTCACCTCTGCCTGCGCCAGGGCGACGGGGTCCTTGTCCATACCGACGACCTCGCAGGCGCCCAGTAAGGCCGCCCCGATGCCCAACGGACCGGTCCCGCAGCCCAGGTCCAACACCTTCTTTCCTTCTATGTGCCCCCTGGCCAGGGCCTCGAACAGCATCTCGGCGGCGATCACCGCCGGCGTGGAGTACTGCTCCATCTCCGGCTTGGGAGAATGGAAGCGGTCCAAGGACTGCAGGGCGATCTCCAGCTCCCTTCGTCTCGTCGACATCACCTCGTCCTTTTCGTGCGCGGTCCAGGAACGCCATCCTCGAACGTCACTGGTTCAGACCCAGGTTTAGGAAGTCGGCACTGGTCAGGATGCCGACGATCGCCCCCTTTCTGGAAACGAGTATGGCCTCCTCCCTCTGCAGATGGAATGAGGCCAGATCTATTGGCGTGTCCTCGCTCAGTATCGGGAACGGCGCATCCATTATCTCCTCGATGCGGGTGCGCATGACCTCCTCATAGGTCTTCTTCTTGGTCTTGGTCTGCTCGATGGTATAGTCCCTGATAGCATCGTCCGTCAGTCCGCCGACGATGCGCTCACCGACTATCACCGGCAGCTGGGTGAAGCGCCCCTTCATCATCCTCTCCACCGCTTCCCCGATGCATTGGTCCGGAGTGACGAAGATCACACCACGCGTGGCCAGGTCACCGACGGTGAGCTGGGTCCCGGTGCGGACGCCCTCCACCTTGCGCCTCCTGATTATCTCCTCGAACGCTGTCAGGATCTTTCGGACATTGCTGTACGAGGGATCGATGGTGCCCCTCTCGATCTTGGCGATGAGGGATTGGCTCACTCCGGCCAAACCTGCCAGCTCCCTCTGGGAGAGGTTCAAGCGTTTTCTCATCTGCCTGATCTTGTCAAGGTCCGGAAGTTGAGGGACCAGGGCGGTGCGGGAAGATGTCATGTGGACTTCACCTAAATGACTGTCTTTCATGAACGTCAACCATATTATTATCATTTTCCAGCGTTTTCTTCTATATGCTATAAGGAATCAAGACCAATGAAAATTTCAATTAGACAAATAGACTAGGATTGTTGGATATTGCCGCAATAAAGATATTAAAATAACGTTTATCAAAGGCATTATAAGGTTATAGATACGAATATCGTAAATTATTTCAATATTTTTCCTTTATCTTGGAAATACCTATATATGACAAGCTATTAGCCGACATACCGTGCTTGATGGTCCGATCGCCCCTTTTAATAGATGCACGGAAGAACGAAAGCGGTGATCGGAAAAGACCATCGTCGAACGAAATATGGATATTGTATTGCCTTCATGAAATCATAAGGCGTTGTTATCTTAACCGACGGGAGGAGACCGGACAATGAGCGAACGAGGATGCCGCCCAGGCCGCGCAGATAGGCGGGGCATGCCATTACTGGCCGATAACTATACAGCGTCCAGGCCGCCCGCCTGGCAGGGTCAGCTCGGGGGCTGCGGCATTGCGTCCTGCATCTCCTTGAAAGGGGAGCGGATCCCCGGCGACCGTGTCGCCAGAATGCTCACGATAATGAAGGAAAGGGAGAACGGGCTTGGTGCCGGTTACGCCTGCTACGGCCTGTTCCCTGATCGTAAGGACCAGTACTGCCTGCAGTTCTTCTTCGACGACGAGGAGGGGAAGCACGGCGCGGAGGAGTTCCTCAGCGAACGATTGGACGTGACACATGATGAGAAGGTCTTCACCAGCGAGAGTTCGACCGTCCCGAACCCGCATCCTATTGTCTGGCGCTACTTCGCCAACGTGCCCGGGAAGCGGGAATGGAGAGGCGACAAGGGCCTGAGCGAGGACGATTACATGGTCGAGCTGGTGCAGCATATCAATGAGAAGGTGGAAAAGGCCTTCTGCGTCTCCTCCGGCAAGGACATGGCCGTCTTCAAAGGGAATGGCTACTCGCACGAGATAGCCGAATTCTACGACGTGGAACGGTATTCTGGTACCATGTGGCTGTCCCATTCACGATTTCCGACCAACTCCCCTGCCTGGTGGGCCGGGGCGCACCCCATGTCGCTGCTCGACTGGGGGGTGTGTCACAACGGCGAGATCACATCCTATGGTGTGAACAGGAAGTTGGTGGAGATGAACGGTTACCGCTGCACCGTGCTGACCGACACCGAGGTGGTCGCCTACATGTGGGACCTGCTGGTGCGCCGCAATGGACTTCCGATCGAGGTGGCCGCGTTCGCCATGGCCCCGCGCACGTTCGAGGAGATCGCGCTGATGCCGCCCAAGGAACGACGATTGGCCGAGTGGGTGCGCATTACATACCGCGAGGCGTTCCTGAACGGACCGTTCAGCATCATAGTCGGCCGCAGCCGGCCGGAGACGATGTTGATAGCTCTGGCCGACCGCAAGAAGCTCAGGCCGCTGATCGCAGGCCTTTCACCTGATGATTCCACATTGTACATCGCCAGCGAGGAGTGCTCGATGCGCATAGTGGAACCGGACGCCCGCACCTGGGCGCCGGAGGCCGGGAACCCGTTGGTGGCCATCGTAGGAAAAGGGGTCATCAGGCGTGGCACCGAGGACCCGTTCCTGGGGGTGAGGTCATGAGCGAGCCTATGAAACAGGGAAAGCGTTTCGACCATCGTCTTCCGGAGAGGTTCATCCCCACCATCGACCGCGAGCTGTGCCGCGTCTGCAAGAGATGCGTGAGCGAGTGCAGCTACCAGGCGCTGGAGTTCAAGGAGTCCAGGGTGGTGGCCGTCGGAGGATGCGTGGCCTGCGGACGTTGCCAGGCGCTCTGTCCGGCCAATTGCATCGAGATACGCCCGGTGCCGCCCCAGTTCGCCCCTCATGGCAACTGGTCGGAGAAGAGCAGGAGGGCCATCCTGGCCCAAGCGAGCTCCGGGGGAGTGCTCCTTTCCTCGTGCGGCGCTGACGACGATCATCCGAGCATCTTTGACGACCTGCTCCTGGACGCAGCACAGGTCACCAACCCTTCCATAGACCCGCTGCGCGAGCCGGTGGAGACCATCACCTACCTGGGGCGCCGCCCCGGCCGTCTGGAGATGTGCGATGGGAAGGTCATCATCCGCGAGGACGATACGCCGCTGGTCCGGTTGGACATGCCCCTGATGTTCGGCCACATCTCGTTGGGGTCCATCAGCTATAACGCCCAGAGATCGCTGTTCATGGCCGCCAAGGAGCTGAACATAGTGGCCGGCAGCGGGGAGGGCGGACTTCACCCGGATTTCTATCAATATGCCGACCGGATATGCTCAGAGGTCGCCTCGGGCCGCTTCGGCATCAACCCCCAATACCTGAAGGGAGGGGCGGCGGTGGAGATCAAGATCGGCCAGGGCGCCAAGCCTGGACACGGCGGGCACCTGCCCGGTGAGAAGGTGACCACCATGATCTCCGAGACCAGGATGATACCTCGCGGGACGGACGCCCTGTCGCCGTACCCGCATCACGACATCTACAGCATAGAGGACCTGGCGCAGCTGATATCCGTGCTGAAGGAGAGCACCGAGTACCGTCTGCCAGTAGGAGTGAAGATAGCTGCGGTGCATAATGTCGGCGCCATAGCATCCGGGCTGGTGCGCGCCGGTGCCGACTTCCTGACCGTGGACGGTTACAAGGGCGGTACCGGTGCCGCTCCCAGGGTCATAAGGGACCATGCCGGTCTGCCCATTGAGGTGGCGATATCCGCCGTCGACCGGCGCCTCACCCAGGAAGGGCTGCGCAACCGCGTCACCGTCTGCGCCGGAGGCGGCATACGCTCCTCGGCCGATATGATAAAGGCGCTGGCGTTGGGCGCGGACATCGCGATGGTGTCCACCTCGGCCATGATAGCCATGGGCTGCCGTGTGTGCCAGCAATGTCATCGCGGACTCTGCTCCTGGGGCATCGCCACGCAGAGGGAGGACCTATGCGCCAGGCTGGACCCGGAGATATCGTCCGCCCACATCGTCAGGCTCTTCCGGGCCTGGAACGAGGAGCTGAAGGAGGTGCTGGGTGCGATGGGCATAGATGCTGTGGAAAGCCTCGTCGGGAACCGCGACCGCCTGCGCTACCGCGGGGCCAACCCGAAGATAGCCGAGGTGATGGGCGTAAAGCACATCGGTGAGGGGTGGGGCTGATGGACCGTTCGTTCTGCACCATAGGACATACCAGCGACTGCGAGTGCGACAAAGGTCATCTGAGCGTCGTGGACGGCAAGGCGGTCATAGACCTGAAGTGCACCGACGGTCCGATGCATTTCGCCACGCTCAACTGCATAATGAGGAAGGCGATGCGCCAGGGGTGCAAGAGCATCGAGCTGAACGGGGTGATGGGGCAACGCTACATCGCCTCCACGGCCTCCGCGGAAGGACTGAAGATAATCATCAATGGCACGCCTGGCAACGACCTGGGTGCGTTCCTGAACGGACCGACCATAGAGGTCTTCGGCAACGCCCAGGACATGACCGGGAACACTATGAACTCCGGGAGGATCGTCATCCATGGCAACGCTTGGGACGTGACCGGTCTGGCGGCCCGCGGCGGCCGCATAATGGTGAAGGGAGACACCGGATACCGTGTCGGCATCCACATGAAGGAGTTCGCCGGGACGCGGCCCACGCTGGTCATAGGCGGGACGGCGAAGGACTATCTGGGGGAGTACATGGCCGGCGGCACGGTCCTGGTGCTCGGCCTGGGTCACGAAGGTTCCCCGGTGGGGCGCAGCCTAGGGGCCGGTATGCACGGCGGTCAGATATTCGTCCGGGGGACGGTGCTGCCGGAGCAGCTGGGACCTGGGGCGTCGATATCATCCCCTTCGGAGAGCGACAAGATAGAGATACAGGCCTTGCTCGATGACTTCGAAGCTACGTTCGGAACGAAGGTGCCTGGCGGCATTTCCGGCATGGTCAAGATATCGCCCAGCTCCAGCCGGCCGTTCTCCGGGTATTACGACAAGACGAACATCTAGTTCCCTGGAAGCCGATTGGCCGAGCTCATGACGAGGCGGAGCTCGGTGTCCTCCAGCCCCAGCGGGAGCACCTTGCTGGAGATGACCTGTTCCAATGATGATGTGTCTCGGGCCTGCAATCGTATCATTATGCGGCGGGGCCCGGTGATCTGCAACACCTCCTTGACCTCGTCCACCTCCCTGAGCTTGCGTAGCATCTCGGCGGAAACGCCCTGGTGCAGGTTGGCCATCAGTACCGCGTCGACGTGCATGCCCATCCTCTCGCTGTTCACCACGGCGAAGTAACCGAGGATGATGCCGTCGTCCTCCATGCGCTTGATGCGGTCCCTGACCGTCGACGGAGAGCGCTTGAGCTTGGCCGCGATCTCGATGTGCGTCATCCTGCCGTTGTCAACCAGGAGCTTCAGGATGCGCCTGTTCATGGCGTCCACAATAGGCATGGCACCCTATGGATCGTCGAGCGCGTCCTTAACAATTCCGATGGAACAGCGAAATCTGCATTGAGAAAATGGAATAACAGGGAAAAAATTGAGGAAAAACGTTCGATAATCCGAAAATAACGCCCTCACTTCTTGAACATCGTAGGCACCTCGGGCTTGGGGGTGAAACAGGCCTCGCCCATCTCCACAACCTTGGCCCCGGTCTCCAGCGCCGTATCGGCTATTGCCTTCTCGAACGCTATCTTCAGCTCGTTCGGCGAGGCGGTGACGCGGGCGTTCAGCACCAGTTTCCCTTCCCCGGTGAAGTACCTTCCTCCCTTCAGTCCGTCCACCTGCATGCGGTCCTCTACCAGGCTCATCTTGGCTGAGGCCGTGGGCGAGGTGATCATCACCTTCACGTGCCCGATGGACTCCGGCGGGAAGTCCGAGGCCACCTTTCTCATGAACGAAGTTACGAAGGCGTTGATGTCCAGTTTCCCTTCGGCCACCAGTTTGGCGTTGGCGTTGAACCATCCCATGGAGGCCTTCTCCACGGCGAACATGCGCTGGTCGACCTCCTTGGGCTCCTTGGTGCTGACCGCGTCGGAAAGTATGATGTCGATGATCTTGTCCAGGTTCTTGCGGCTGAAGGCGGAGCAGACGATCACCTCGGCGTCAGATACCTCGTTCCTCACCAGGCCGACCGCCTTGCTGGCATCCTCCTCGTTCAGACGGTCCGCCTTGGAGATCAGCACGTACTCGGCCTCGCGGACCTGGTGCGACGGTATGAGCTTACCTCCGCCCAGACCGAACCCTTCCGGCTTCTTCAGCACCTCGGCCGCCCTGGTGCCGTCCACGATGACGAAGAATGGTGAGACCTGGAACTCTTCCGGGTACATCGAGCGCAGCGGCGCCACCACGGAACCGAGGATGGCGGTGGACGTTCCTATCGGCTCCGCGATTATCACGTCCGGCCTGCCCATGGACACCAAGGTACGGGCGTTCTTCACGAACTCGCCGAAGTTAGCACAGAAGCATCCGCCCAGCACGTCCTTGACATCGAACCCGGCGTCCTTCATGTACTCGGTATCGACCAGCACGTTGCCCTGGTCGTTGGTTATTATGGCGACCGACCTTCCGTGCTTGGACCTGAGCTCCTTACCCAGCGCCGCCGCCAGGGTGGTCTTTCCCGCGCCCAGGTAGCCGCCGAGGACCACGAACCTTGTAGGCGCATTCTCGCCGTTCTGCATGCAAGGGGTATCATGCCAGCGGGTTTATACATTTCCCGGGAGTCAAATATTGGAGTCACTTGATGATGATCGTGCGTCGTAGGAAGGCGCAGGTCTGACAAGGAATATCGATGACGCATGACTGGCCTACGGGGATGCCCTTGATGGCGGCCAGGAGCGCCAGGTCCATCGGACGGTACGGGGAATGACGGTTGTTCGCCGTCAGGACGCCCCTCTCCGCCTCGGACGGTGATTCGGAATCGAAGCGGGATTGGGCGAAGTCCATGCATCTCTCTGCCTCCTCCCTGCTGCACTGGTCGCAGCGCGTCCCGACCTTTATGACCGGGCCGTAGAGATCGGCCAGTGGGTCCACGAGGAAGATGCCGTGGTCCTTGCCGATGGTGATGAAGATGGCGTAGGGATGGGCGGCCTCGATGAGCTCCATGCGCGTTCCCCTGATCTTCTGTTCCTCCTTCACCGACCAGAAGTCGCGCAGGTGATGGTTGAGCTGGTACACCAATTGATGATAGTCCAGGCCTAATGAGTCGGCCAGGTCCTGCTTGCTCATGGGAGCGCCGCGGGTGGAGCGGTAGAGCTTGGTGAGGATGCTCTTGCGCATCTCGTGATTGACGATGGAGGTGTACGTCTCTGGGTCTATGTACGCCATTTCGATGCGGCAGTCGGATGTCAACACCATGAAATTCTATTCTCCAATATTTAACCGTTCATGGCCGATAGTTAGCTTTACTGTACTGCCACCGGGGAAGTAGTCCCGGAGGGATCTCAGGAAAACGGTGGGAACTGCCCATGAGATGCCCAGAATGCGGAGTCGGATTGAAGAGGGACTACATGTTCTGCAACCTTTGCGGACACCATCTCTCTGAACGGAGCACGGCCACTAAGGCGCCAGCTATGGTACAGAAGAGCAGACCGAGGATCATTTCCGAGACCGTGTCCCCTGGTACGAAGGTCCGGCATGATCGTCAGACCCCCTTGCGACATAAGAACATCCTGTACGTCCTGCTTACATCCCTGGCAATGACGCCGCTCACCGCCTGGGTGAGCTATGATGACATCGCCCTGGGCATCCCAGCCGTGTCCATTGAGAACTTTTACGGCAGGTTCGTCACCTTGGTCGCGGCCTTCGGGTTACTGCTCCTACTTATGGAGGACAAGATCAATGATGATAGGATGAAGAGGGCCGCGCTGGTGGGCGTCGGAGCGGTGTCCGCACTGATCTCACTGGCAGATATCCTGCAGGTGCTGGAGCTGCAAAGCGAAGATTATTTTTTCCTCCCCACCCACGTGGGTCTGGGGGTATACCTGGCCCTGGCCACGAGCATCTCCCTGATCGTCGTCGCCCTCCCTAAGAGGACCAGAGCGGCCAGCCCTAGGACCAGGGTGACCTATGAGGTCAGACCAGGTTCTCCGGGTTCAGGCCCTTGAGCTCGTCTATGACGAAGCGGCCGTCCTTGCGTACCAGCTTCCCATCGAAGTATATCTCACCGCCGCCGCATTCGGGCGTCTGGATCAGGACCATGTCCCAATGGATGGTGGACTTGTTGCCGTTGTCCGCCTCCTGATAGGCATTGCCAGGAGTGAAATGTATGGAACCAGCTATCTTCTCGTCGAACAGCGTGTCCAGCATCGCTTTGTTGACATAGGGGTTCACGCCGATGGCGAACTCGCCGACATATCTTGCACCGGGGTCGGTATCGTGTATGATGTTCTGGGACCTGGTGTCGGAGCTGGTGGCCTCCACTATCTTCCCGTCTTTGAACTTAAGCACCACGTTGTCGAATATCTTACCCTGGTACAACGTCCTGGCATTGTAGCTGATGACACCATTGACCGAATCCTTGATCGGGGCGGTATAGACCTCTCCATCGGGTATGTTGCGGTCGCCCTCGCATTTGATGGCCGGCATCCCCTTTATCGAGAAGCTGAGGTCGGTCCCAGGGCTGACGATGCGCACCTTGTCAGTGCTCTCCATGACCTTTACCAGGGGGTCCATGGCCCGGGACATCTTCGGGTAATCGAGGGTGCATGTGTTGAAATAGAAGTCCTCGAAGGCCTCGGTCGACATCTGCGCCTGCTGGGCCATGGACGACGTCGGCCATCTGAGGATCACCCATCTGGTCTTCGGCACCCGGTACTCGCTGTGCACTGGTCCCCACCAGTACTTGTTGTACAGCTCCATCTTCTCAGGGGGCACGTCGGAGTTCTCGGTGATGTTATAGGAGCCCCGCATACCGATGTATGCCTGCGCCTTCTTCATCGTCGCCAGTTCGATCTCCCCTATCTGGGCGATGGTCTTCTCGTCCGCTCCCTTCAGGAGCTTTCTGATCACCTTCGCTGACCGAAGGGACACGATCGGGACGCCCCCCACCTCGAATATCTTGGTCAGCAGGACCTCGACCATCTCCACCGGGATGTCGAAGGCCTCGATGTAAACTGTCTCTCCCTTCTGGAGCTTGATCGAATAGTCAACGAGCACGTCAGCCAACTTACGCATTCGAGGGTCGAGCATACAATAGAGGAAAAACATTGAATGGTATTTCACTGTTGGGAAATGAACGCGGGGACGCCGTTATTGCGAAATTCCTATTAGAACGAAGGTCTAACCTTGACCGTAGTGATGAACATGAACATACCATCCAAGAAGGGTATCGTCGTCATCTGCCTGCTGGCCGCGCTGCAGAGCCTGGCCAGGATAGTCATCCCCTTGGTGATCATCACAGACGACGGGAGCGCGCTGGAAACGCCCGTTTCGGACGAGGTCATGCTCTTCATCAGCCTCATGTTCTATGCGCTAGGCGTTCTCGGTCTCCTTACAGCATTCGGAATGTGGACCGGCAAGAGGTGGGGGTTCATCGGTACCTTGGTACTCAGCGCCGTGACCATCGTGTTCGATATATGGGCGGTGCTTGCCGTTCAGTCCTCCGCGGCCATGGGCCTGGTGTTGCCGATCGTTTTCATCATATATCTGGCGATGATGCGGCAGGACATACCGAAGAAGTGAGACGTCCGTTTTATCGGAGAAGGCAGCTCAGTCCTTGGGCCAGGCGAAGAACCGGCCCCCTAATTTGCGCAGGCCGATGGGCGCATCGTAAAGAAGGGACAGGTTCTCCTCGCTGAGAAGTTCCAACCCTCCGTCCCTGAAGATCGTCCCGTCCTTGATCATGACCACGCGGTCGATCTCCGGAACGATGTCCGCGGGGTCGTGGGTCACCAGCACCAGCGACCTCCCCCCTTTCGCCAATGAGCGTATGGCTTGACGGACCAGCCGCTTCCCGGTCAGGTCCAGCGAGTTCATGGGCTCGTCCAGTATGAGCGCCTCGGGACCGCTGATCAGCGCCCTTGCCATCAGCACTCGGCGCGCCTCGCCGGTCGACAAAGTGAACAGCTTTCTTTTAGCCAGATGCTTGGAACCGACGGATTCGAGATGCCTGAGGGCCAGCGCCTCCATCTCTACGGAGATGTCCTGCGAACGGTTTGTGCCTATCGAACCGAACAGGCCGGAGAGGACCGCGTCCAGACAGGTTATGTCCCGGTTGAACTCATATTGCAGGTCTGAGGACACCAGTCCGAACGCCTGCCTGAGGTCGAAGATGTTCCAGAGGTCCGTTCCGCGCAGTTCTATGAACGACCCTTCGACCGAGGTGTCATGACGGTTCTCGCCCACCATCGTTTTGATGAGCGATGATTTGCCAGAACCATTAGGACCGAGTATGACGATCCTCTCCCCCTGCCCGATCACCATATCCACATCGTGGATCAGCGTGGCGGGGCCCTTGGTCACGCTCACCTTGCGCATCTCGATGATAGGGGCGGGCATGTTCATCGGTATCGTCCGGCACATATAAACCGCTGCCCTCGCACGTGGCCAAAGCTGATTTAGTTGGATAAAATAGAAAATAGATTCGGTCCCCTCAATGGGATCGATATCGTAGGCCAGTCGATCTGGCCAGAATAAGGATATTGAGAAGGGATTTACTTCTTTTTCTTTGGAGCGGCCTTGTCGGCGGCTGTGGTCTTCTTGTCATCGTTCTTCTTCTTTTGCTTCTGCAGGTCCTTCTTTGACATTGCCATGGACCTGGAATATACTTATTCATACTTAACGATAATTACTCTACACTGAAAAGCAGTGATTCAATCGTCCGTTCCATCCGTCATTTCCCACAGATAGAAGGACGCTATCGTCCCGTATGGGGAATAACGCTTCCTGTACCTTTCAAAATCTGCTCGGCTCAGTTCGTCGAGCTCATACAGTCTCATCATCCCACGCCTGATCCCCAGGTCGTTCCAGCTGACTATGTCCGGGCGCTGCATGCAGAAGATCAGAATCATCTCGGCGGTCCAAACGCCGATGCCATGCAATGAGGAGAGGCGTTTCACCACTTCCTCGTCGGGCAGCCCCCAGAGAGCATCGAGGTCGATCTCGCCCTTCACGCAGGCCTCGGCCATCCCCTTGATGTAGCTCGCCTTGCGCATGGACATGCCGCAGCATTGGACCTTCTCGACCGTTGCTGATGCCATTCGTTCCGGTGTTATCTTAACGAAACGGTCCTTCACCCTCCCCCATACGGTCTCAGCGGCCTTGCTGGAGATCTGCTGGGCCACGATACTGTTGACCAGGGCGGAGAAGATATCGGACGTGACCCCCGGTTCGAGCAAACCGATACGGTCGATCATCTGTCCCAGCCTCTTATCCCTTTTTCTGAGATGGTCGATCTCTGTCTGACCGTAATTGAAGATGGCCATGTGAACGCTCCTTTCCTTTGACATCACAAACGATCGCGCCCAATTTAGTGATGGTCGTCTCAGATGCGATGTCGGAAAAGTATCATATGCTTATTATGACCGTGCCTTACTTGAGAGGCTTGCTGACGCAACATTGAAGAGATCATCGATTATCATCATTAAAACCTCCTAAACATTCATATAAATCTGTAACTGAACTGTATGGGCAAGAAACTATGATCAGTATCCTATATGTCGACGATGAGCCTGGCTTACTAGAGCTGGGGAAGACGTTCCTGGAGGGGAGCAGTGGGATCGAGGTCCATACCGCTACCTCAGCCCGGGAAGGTCTATCGATCATCAATGAACGCACCATAGACGTGGTCATCTCGGACCATCTGATGCCGGGAATGGACGGCATCGCCTTTCTGAGAGAATTGCGTACTGAAGGTAACGACATACCATTCATCCTGTTCACCGGACATGGCAATGAGGAGGTCGCCATCGAGGCGCTTAACGGCGGAGCGGCCTTCTACTTGCAGAAAGGCGGGAAGACTGAGGCACGGTTCCTGGAGCTGGAACATAAGGTCAAGGAGATCGTCCGGCGCCGCGGGACAGAGGCGCAGCTGAAGGAGAACGAGAAAAGGCTAAAGCTTGCCCATAAGGTCGGCCATATAGGATACTGGGAATTCATAATGGATGCTGACGGTGGGCATTTCTGGTACTCGGATGAGGCCCTCCAATTGCTCGGACTGCCCTCGACGAAAGAGGGATATGTAGCACAGGAGGAGATCTTTCCCTGCATCCCCGAAATGGACAGGGTGCAACAGGCGCTTCATGATCTTTGCGAGAACGGAACACCGTACAATATCGAGTTCGAGGTGGTCCCTGATGACGGCGGGCAGAACAGAATATTACGCTCGGTCGCCGAGCGGGTCGGTGATGCGGATGGGCGATCGCCCAGGGTCATCGGTGTCATTCAGGATATCACGGACAAGAAAAGGGAAGAGAACATAGCGAGGGCCAATGAAGCCCGCTACCGCGCCCTTTTTGAGAACAGCCATGAGGCCATGCTGCTGACCACTAACGAAGGGAGGATCCTGTTCGCCAATCCTGCCGCTGCATCTATTTGGGGCTTCACCGGCGAGGAACTGGTCGAAGCGGATATGAGAGGACTGTTCGTCCTGAACAAGAAGTACAGGCGGGCGTTCATCGAGCTAGAGAAGAAAAGGGCGATCGTCTCTGAGATGACCAGCGTTCGGAGGGATGGACTAAAGTTCGCCGCCGAGTGCACCATGACAAAGTTCTTTGATTCCGAAGGGGACGCTAGGATAAGCATGCTCATCAAGGATATCACTGAACGGAAGAGATTTAAGGACCGTTTGAAAAGATTGAACCGCGAGCTTACTGCCATCAAGCAATGCGCACAGGCGGTCTACAAGTCAAGGACGGAACAGGAGCTCATGAATTCGATCTGCCGCACCATCTGCGATGTTGCCGGATATCAGTTGGCATGGATCGGAATGCTGGTGAACGATGATGAGCAATCGGTCAAGCCCGTAGCCTGGAGCGGCCGATATGATTATGTGAGCCAGATCAATGCTAGCTGGGGTAAGAACGAACGCGGCGGCGGACCCACCGGACTTGCGGCCAGGACCTGCAGTTCCGTGTTCGTTCAGGACCTTGAGAACGATCCCCGGGTGGAGCCGTGGAAGGACATGCTCGCGTACAGCAATTACCGCTCCGTCATATCCATCCCGATCTTTGACGGCGGTGTGCCTTTTGCGACCATCCAGCTATATTCCGATAGGACCAATGGGTTCAATATGAACGAGATAGCGTTGCTGGAAGAGATGGCCATTGATCTCGGGTTCGGCATACTTGCGTTGAGGGACCAGAAATTGAAGCAGGAGGCCGAGGAGGCGCTGAAGCGGCAATCGGCCCTCTACATGGATTTCAACAAGATCATCATGATGACGAACAGGGCGACGGCCATCCCAAACCTCTGCGTAAGGCTCCTGGAAGGGTCCTTGCACATGATCAACTTCGATTGCGGGGCCGTCTATCTTCTGGACCGCTCCAAGGGCACAGCGACGGTCGCCCATTCCCGTGACCTGCCGGAAGAGTTCCTCAATGAGGTCATGACGATCCAGATAGACCGTGAACCGTACGATTCAGTATTTATCAACAACCATCCGATATTCACCGAGGATTACTCGATCACCTCTCCAGAACGTTCAGGGAGGTTCGGATTCAAATCGATCATCAGCATCCCTCTGCTTTCGAAAGGAGATGCCTTAGGTGCGCTTAACCTGATCAGTAAGACACGGGTCTCAATCAATGATGAAGAGAGAAAGGTCCTGAGGTCCATCGGAAGGGAGACCGGGAACACCATCGATAGGATGATGGCCGAGGCGGCCGCCAAGGAGGCGAACAAGAACCTTGCCACCGTGTTCGATTCGATCGATGACCTGGTCATAATCCTAGATATGGAAGGAAAGGTGCTCGACGTCAACAACACCGTGCTAAGACGATTGTCCTATGCTCGCGAGGAGATACTGGGCATGGACGCATCGATGCTGTATGCCCCCGAACGGAGGGATGAGGCGTCGGAGTATATCCATGCGATATTCTCTGGCACGATCGATTCGTGCTCTTTGCCCCTTCTGACCAAGGACGGCAGGAGCCTCCCTGTCGAGATCAAGGTCACGCATGGTCGGTGGCAGAACCAAGAAGTGATCATCGAGCTGAGCAGGGTCATCACCGAGCGGGACCATATGGGAATAGAGAGCGGTGAGAGGGTGGCGCAGAAGCGCGCGGACAACGGCACGGCGATGCCGCATACCAGTTGATGACCGAAAAGATCGGAATGATCGGTGAAAGAAAAAAGGAAGCCCCGACCGG
Organism: Methanomassiliicoccales archaeon; assembly: GCA_028682895.1. Classification (GTDB taxonomy): domain Archaea; phylum Thermoplasmatota; class Thermoplasmata; order Methanomassiliicoccales; family UBA472; genus UBA472. The sequence goes on along the minus strand of JAJRAK010000016.1, from coordinate 13,391 downwards.
ATCAGCGTCGGGGGCGACCGACCTATCGTTTACCTTTTCATCAGCATGCTTATGGCGGCAACTGGGACGATCGATAGCAGAAGAACTGCCAGGTTCTGGTAGATGCTGTAGTCCCCGGCGTAGAACATCAGCCAGATGGCCGCGCCCGTGACCCATAGTATGCCCATCAGCCCGGAGGCCCACTCGCGCTTGTGGCCCTTTACCGATATCTGCTCCAGCTTCTCCATCTTCATGGCGAAGGTGTACCATACAGGGACGTTCACACCTATGAACAGCAGCACCGATCCCAGCATGACCCCGATGTTCTGAGCCAGCGAATAATCGTCGGCCAGGAAGAACAGCCATCCCACGGTGAACGCGAACCATAACATCAGCGAAAGGGCGCTGAAGGCGATCCTCCAGCCCATGCCCTTTATGCTCCTGAAGTTCCAGTCCTCGCACTTACCACTACATGTCCAAACGTTATCTTCCATCTAGATCGGACCTCCTTTGATCAGTCCTTGGAACATATTAGGATGAACACTTTACTAAAGCGGAGTGGGCACTTGTGACCGGAGACCGCATCACGTTCCGATCCAGAACGGTCTGATCCATCGTATGAACCATTACGGGATGCATCGGGCGCTCATCGATCGGTCGTGTTCAAGGGATACTTGCCATGTTTGCGGGCGGCATCCATCGTCCACCTTATCACGTCCCAGTATACCTGGTAAGGTATTTCTCCATGGTTGTCAGAGAGCACGAAGCCTCCGCCCTTGGCCGCTTTGGAGATCGCCTCCCTCACCTTCATTTCCGCCCTCTGGTGGTCCCAACGCGCCATCTCGATCCCGTTCAAGTTTCCGATCAAGCTGACCTTCCCGGCGCTCTTGCTCTTGAGAAGGGAGAGGTCTTCCAGAGAGCTTACGCCCACGGCCGCTGTTCCAGTGCCCATCACGTCGTCCAATATGTTCAAGCATCTTCCGGAAGCGAAATGCGTGGCCGTCGGCCCTTTCAACTTAGATATCGTTCCCTTGGCGATCGGAAGACCTGTATCGAGATACATCTCGCGCGTGATCATCGTGGTGGAGGACACCGGGTCAAAGTAAGCCACCGCAGTGGCTCCGGCCTCGAACTGGCAATTCGCCCACTCGACGCAGAACCTCTGGTTTATGTCCATCAACTGCCTGAAATGTTCAGGGTCGTGATAGAGGAGGTCCAGATATGCCGGGAACCCCATCTGCATCACTGGCAATGAGAATGGCGACATCACCACGCCGATCACCGGGACCTTGCCGTTCGATCCCTCCTTCAAGCCCCGGATCGTCTTCAGCGTTTCCTGCAGACGGACGGACGACTCGATGTCCGGAGGTTCCAAACCCTCTATGTCCTCAGGCACCTGTATGATCGGCCGTCCTGCGTTTGGCGGCCCGTCCTCGAAGAACATCACCTCGCCCCCGAAGGCCTTGACCTCGGCAGCAGCATAACTGAGAGCGTATAGGCAGTCGTGGCCGAACATGTCCCTCATCTTCAACTGGGCCTTGACCATGTGCTCCGAGCTGTTCAGGTATTTGATCAATGGCATATCGAGCAGCTTCGCGCCATGCATGGTCAGGAGCATGAACACAGGGACCCGGTCGGGCTCCTTGTGCGAGAGGGCCGCCATCGTTCTGTCCATCGGGTCCATCTCATCGATCATACCTTCACCTCGGACATCCTGTTCACGGCCTTGACCGCGGCCGATGTGTCCTTTCCCATCTCGTCAGCGCCGACCACGCGCCACAGCTCCTCATCGAAAAGGAATGGGGCGCCTCCGACCATCAGGACCGGTGAGATGGACATCTTCACCATCTCCTTGCGCAGGTCCCTGACCTTCAAGGCGGAACGGTACATCAGGGTCGATACAAGGAGTACCTCTATCCCATCCGCCTTGGCCTTCGAAATGAGCGAGGTGACCGTCTGGTGATCATAATATATCGGATCGATGCCGCTGGCGCGCAGTACTGATAACAATAATCTTGCCCCGAGGTTATGGTAGTCCTCGAGGATGGCGATGGCGACCTTCGGACGAACTCTATACGTCTGCTTTGCTTCGGGGAGGAGACGCTCCAGCGCCTTTTCGCATATCCTGCCGCCCATATAGACCTGGGACAAGGAAACGTCCCCGTCGACCCAACCAGTCCCTAGTCGCCTTAGCACTGGTGTTATCAGCCTCTCAGCGCATTCCAATGGGGTCATCTGCCCCATAGCATCATCGATGATGTTGTTCGCCTCGATCTCATTGACGGCCCGCAATGCTGCTTCAAGGCGATCGATGGGATCTGAAAGGTCGGCCATGGTTAAGATTGGTATTGTGTGGTATTTCTTGCTATGTCCCACAGATCAATGGACCGGTGGTCGATAGGACACGGGAATTACTTCATTGGGCCTCGGTCCTAATTCACGGTTTTAAGGTCGGTCGATTGCTCCTTAAGGAGCGCATAATAAAGCTCATCATAAAATTTCCCATCGAAGTATATGCGGTCCCGGAGGTTCCCTTCCTTCCTGAACCCGTTCCTTTCCAGAAGACGTTGGGACGCCTCATTCATGGCCAATGGGGTCGCCTCGATGCGATGAAGCCCCAGGACGTCGAACCCGTAGGAGATGATAGGGGGCAAGGCCTCGGACATCATGCCCTTATGCCAATGATCGTGAGCGAGCTCATACCCAAGCTCGGCATGATGGTCCTGGTGGTCGATATGCCAGTAACAGACCATACCTATGGGCGTTCCGGTGGACCTGAGAACGATAGCCCAGACGATGACCTCACGCCCCTTTAGGCCGTCGATGCATTCCTGGACCCACGTCCTCGTCTGTTCGATGGAGACATATGGTACCTCGCCATAGAGCCTGGTGACGTCCGGGTCGGTCTTGAGCGCGTGGAGGGCCTCCGAGTCCTCGATCATCAGCCCTCGCAGCAGCAATCTATCAGTAGTGAACGGTTCGAGATCGCCGAAGGTGTCGTTCTGTTCCATCGCTGTATCGAACGGTACCGCGATAGATGTTACTTTCTAATTGCCTTTTCGTCTAATTTCTGACAATTATTATGCCAATATATACAGTATTTTACTTATATTCCATTCATATAGGTATTATTGTATCATAGAAATAGCTATATGTCTAATTATTATTCCAGGGATTAAACAAACGATCGAATGGAGGAAAAGAATGCAGTTGATAAGGGCTATCGTCAGGCCAGAGTGCGAAGCGAAGATCGTGGACGAATTGGACGGGATGGGTCTGGGAGCGATGACCAAGATCAGCGGGTTCGGGCAAGGCAGGCAGAAGGCCAAGGCCGAAGCACCGGTCGAATGGGACATGCCGCTGACCAAGTACGACGTGGTCCCGAAGACCATGCTCATGATCGTCGCTGACGATGATGATACCCAGATGATAGTCAGTACCATAATGAAGGCGGCCAGGACGGGAGGGGAGGGAGATGGGAAGATATTCGTCACGTCCATCAACGAGGTCTATACTGTCAGGACGGGAGCCGCTGGGATCTAGGTGACGATGATGAAGGAGGTCATGGCGATAATCCGTCCGGATAAATTACCGGAGACCAAGGCGGCATTGACCAAGATGGGTGTCTTGGGGCTCACGATCATGAGCGCTGAAGGTCGGGGGAAACAGAAAGGACAGGAGGGAGCGCACAAGGCCGCAGGAGGCATGCGGATATACCAGTCGCGTGTGTTCGTGCAGAAGGTATTGCTCACGGTCGTCGTGAAAGACACTGAAGCTGATCAGGTGATACGAAAGATCATGAGCGTCAACCGCACTGGTGAGGCTGGCGATGGTAAGATAATAGTGTGCCTGGTGGATGAATGCATCAGGATAAGGACCGGCGAGACGGGGGTGGCGGCCATATCCTGATGACGTAAGGTCGTCCGGGCTGGTTCCGGTCTCTCCCTGCCAGCCTTTTTTGTTCCAATAGCACTGAAAGAGCAAATGACATCAGTTGTTCGCTGCCAGTTCCTCCGTGGCCTCGTGGTAAGTGATGTGATGGTTTATCACCGAGACAGGTAGTTTGATATAGGGTCCCCCGATTTTCCCTCGTTCCATTACGGGGTAGACCGAATGGAAAGTTTGCAGAACGTTGACCATAAAAAGATCCATGATCCGATCAGCGATGAGAAGCACGGGCTGTTCCTCATCATAATAATGGCCGTCCTTGGCCTCCTGACAATATTCGTCGAGACCATGCTTGTGCCTGGACTGCCTAACATCGCCGAGGAACTCTCCGTACAGTCCTCGGACCTGGCATGGGTCCTCACGGCGTATACCCTTGCCGGTGCGGTGTCCATACCCATCATCGGTAAGATGGGCGAGATGTGGGGACGGAAACGCGTCCTCCTCGCCATCATGATCGTCTATATGGTCGGCCTCGTGGGGGCCGCCATATCATGGGACCTTCTGTCCCTTATCTTGTTCCGTACGGTTCAAGGCGTTGGGATGGGCGCCATACCGCTCCTGATGGGAATGGCCAAGGACGTCCTTCCAGTGCGCCTGGTACCGGTGGGCATTGGGCTGATCAGCGCCATGATCGGCGTCGGTGCGGCCCTGGGATTGGTCATCGGAGGCCTGTTGATCTCGATCGTGGGTTGGAGCGACGCGTTCTGGGTCGTTCTTCCGGTCGTCGCTTTGGTGGTCGGCATCGTGTACCGTTCCGTTCCTGACGCGCAGGTCAAGCACCCCACGAAGATGGACCTGGCCGGCGCAGGATTACTGGGGATCGGGCTCCTGACATTATTGCTCGCCATATCCAGAGGATCGATGTGGGGCTGGGGCTCCAACATCACCATCGGCCTCTTCGTCTGTGCGATCGCCTTCTTCATCGCCTTTGCGATAAGGGAACGTGGTTACAATGAGCCCATCGTCCGGCTGGACCTGCTCAAGAACAGGAACATCTTGGTGGCGTACATCAGCATGTTCTTCATCGGGATGGTCATGTTCATGGTCTATCAGACCTTGCCATATTACCTGGAGATGCCGTCCGAGGCCGGTGGCTTCGGCATAGCGAACCAGGTCATCATCGGGCTCTTCCTCCTCCCGAACGCTGTCATGCAATTGATCTTCTCACCGGTCGGTGGCAAGTGGGGCCAGAGGATCGGGCACGGCAAGATATTGATCGCCGGTTTCGTTGTCGCGGCCATCGCATTGGTCTCCCTCTCGCTGCTACGCGGGTCCGAAATAGGTATCCTGGTGAGCATGGCGGCGTTCGGCGCGGGCATTGGCATGGCGATGGTCGGCCAAACGAGCATGATCTCGTGCGCGTGCTCTAAGGAGAACTTCGGATCGGCAACGGCGGTCAACTCGATGATCATGACAATAGGAATGTCCGCAGGTCCGGTCATCGCCAGCCTTATAATAGAGGGATACGCGGACGCCGGTACTGGATATGCCTATTGCTGGGGAATGGCCGCCCTGCTCTCCCTGATAGCGATCGTGGCCGTCCTGGTGAACAAGGCGGACCTGGGCGCTGATACGGCCGTCCCTGCCGCTCATGAGGAAGCATGAGAGGGTAATCCTCGAGGGCAGGCTGTAGGAGCGGACACGGGCCCGTCGGTCATCGGATCGCGGTCCGAGGCCGTCCACGGCGATCTGGGATGACGGCCCCTTGCTCTGCTCCGGCCCCATGCCCTTTCAATATATCGGCATCGTACACGATGGTGTACGCATAGGGTAGATCAAAAACCTAAGATGGGAGACTAAAACAACGAGAGATGAAAGGCTCGGCGCTCCGACCTGCAGGCCGGAGACGCCCAAAGATGACAAGTACTATGTGGACTAGGCTTACTTCAACAGGCCTGCGGCCTTCAGTTCCTCAGTGATCTTGTCCACTGCCTTCGCGGCATCCTCCTCGACCTTGGCACCGGTGCAGACCAGCTTTCCGGAGCCGAACAGGAGGACCACGACCTTCGGCGAGTCGAGCCTGTATACGAGCCCGGGGAACTGCTCCGGCTCATACTCCACCCTTTCCAACCCCAGTGAGATGGCGATGGCGTTAAGGTTGATCTCCTGACCCAGATCGGACGAGGCGACGATGTTCTGCACATCGATCTTCGGTTTGACCTTGACCTTGATGCCTGCCTTCTCGATCTGTTTGGCGACCTTGTTTATGGCCTCTTCGACGTGGGGCAATGACCTGCCGCCTGTGCATACGACCTTCCCGCTTCGGAAGAGCAACGTAGCTGTCTTGGGGTCCTTCAATCGGTAGATAAGTCCCGGGAACTGCTCCGGCTCGTATTCCGCGCCGTCCAGGGAAAGGGCGATCGACTGCAGGTCGAGTTCTTCCCCGAGGGTTGTTGAAGCCACGACGTTCTCGATTTTGATCTTGGCCAAATGGGTCACCTTTCCTGACCTAATTTAAATACCCACTTATATAGGTTTCAATATTGTTTATAGTGGATTATCAACGGAAAAATGGGTACTGGCCTATATCGAGAAAGTGAACTAGGTGATCTCTAGTTAGTTCGTCAGTTTTTCATCCGATCGTACATTCGAGCTCGGAACGAACGAGATGTCATATCTATTTTTTTAGCGTTGTCAGGATAAAAGAACCCACATCCTAGGCGATCGTACCTTATGTATGACGGTCGCTCAAATGCCCCTTGTCCGTTTCACTCATCCCTCCCCGCGTTCTTGATATGGAGCCCAGTGAACGATCCTCATTTTGTGGTGCTTGACAGGCGTTTCGATAGCTCGATGCGTTCTATGGCAAGGCCGGCCTGGTTCATGAATGACTGGATTATTCGCTCCTGCTCGATCTTTAAGACGCTGTCGACGTCTTCCATCAATATTCCTATCACACCGAGAGTGCCGTTCGGTGTCTGGACTGGGTGATACTTCAGCTTGGCCGTCGAAAGCGTGTCCGTGTCCTTACCGGTGGATATGCCGCTGGTGAACGCCCATCTCGCCGCCCCCAGCTCCTTGCTGTCCATGATGATGCCATCACTGGAATGGATGACCTTCATGTCACCGTCAAATGGTAATAAGTACACTGATTTGCTCCGACACGCCCTCTCGATGTGGTATTCCATCGCTTCAACTACAGTTTCGATGCTGGTGGCCTTGACAAGGTCCAGACTGAGCGAGTATTGAATCGATGTGTACTCATCCCTTCTTTGCGCCGCCTGGGCGTTGTCCCTTGCCTTGACCACCAACAGGCTTATCACGACCCCTACGAAGAGAAATGCCAGCATCGATATGACGTATTGAGTGTTGTTCACCTCGAATGAATAATGCGGTTCCACGAAGAAAAAATTGAACATGATGGTGCTGACTATGGCGGTAAAGACGGCCGATATTATACCCCAAAGTATCGCCGTGATGACCACACCTATCAGGTAGACCATTATCAGGTTGGTCTCCTCGAGGACGGAACGTAACAGGACGTCCAATATAGTGAAGAGCAGGACTATCCATGTACAGTATGCACCGTGCTTCCAATGGAGAATATCGTTCTTTTTCTCCCCCTCCTCCCTTTTATTATCGTTCTTCGTTCGGGGACCGTTGATTATCATTATGTCGAACTCGCTGCCAAAACTGACCAGCTGGTTGATCACAGATCCGAAGACGTAGTCGTGCCATATCGGACGCTTGGTCCTGCCGACGATTATCCTCGTGATGTTGTTCTTTTTCGCATACCGGATGATCTCTTCGGCGATGGTTATCCCGAAGGTGGTGGTGGTCTCGGCACCTAACGATGATGCGAGATCGATCCCCTCGATGGCCTGCAGCCTCGATTGCTTGGTCAACCTTTTGCTTGCTGGTGTCTCGATGTATATGACATGCCATTCGGCCTTGATCTCGTCCGCCAGTCTCTTTCCGGTGCGTATGAGACGTTCGTTAAGTTCCTTGGAGTTCCCGATGCAGACGAGCAACCTTTCGTTGACTGGCCAGGGGCCTTGGATGGAACGTGCACGCATATATTCGAGCATCTGACCATCAACATGTTCCGCGGCAGCGCGCAGGGCCATCTCCCGCAATGCGATCAGATTGCCCTCGTTGAAGAAGTTGTCCATCGCCCTAATGGCCTGCTCTGGAACGTACACCTTGCCTTCCTTGAACCTCTGAAGGAGGTCCTTCGGAGGCAGATCGACGACCTTGATCTCGTTCGCTTCCTCGATGACCGTGTCCGGAATTGTCTCCTGGACCTTGACGTTTGTGATCTGAGCGACCACATTGTTCATGCTCTCAAGATGCTGAATGTTGAGCGTGGTGTAGACATCGATGCCCGCCTCCAACAGCTCCCTTACGTCCTGATAGCGCTTGAGGTGCCTGGACCCACCGATGTTAGTGTGCGCGAACTCGTCGACCAGCGCTAGATCGGGGTTCCTGGCGATGACAGCATCGACATCCATCTCCATGAGGTGGATCCCGTGATGCTCGACATCCTTAAGAGGGACCGACCCCAACCCCTTCACCAGTTCTTCCGTCTCTTTACGGCCGTGGGTCACGACGCAGGCGATGACCACATCGACGCCGTTCTTCTGTCTTTGATGTGCATCTTCCAACATGGCATAGGTCTTGCCGACCCCGGCCGAATACCCAAGGAATATCGTCAGTTTTCCTCGGTTCTTCTTTCTCTCCTCATTGTTGGCCATGTCCAAGAAGAAGCTCGGTTCGGGCCTCCCATCTTTGCGGACCTCGTCGACCGTCATATCAATGCCTCCGCGATCGGACCTAGTGCTAATGTAAGGAAGTAGCTCAACGCACCGAACAGGATGATCACTCCGATCAGCCATATCATGAACGTCGGCGTATGGGTTGGTAGTGTGCCAGAACCTTCGGGGACGATCTGCTTCTCACTGAGGCTGCCTGCAAGTGCAAGGGTCAAGGCGATGATGCCGAAACGACCGATCAGCATTGCTATGGCCAGCGCGATGTTGTAGAACTGTGAGTTGGCGGCCAGTCCGGCGAACGCGCTCCCATTGTTGTTGCCGGCCGAGGTGAATGCGTACAGTATCTCCGTGAAACCGTGCGGACCGCCGTTCCAGACGGCTGTCCTTCCTTCAGGAATCATCACCGCTATCGCTGTGCCGATGAGCACTGTGGCGATAGGCAGTATCAAGATGATGGTGCTCAGCTTCATCTCGTATGGTCCGATCTTCTTGCCCAGATATTCCGGCATGCGACCGATCATGAGACCCGCGATGAATACCGCGACCAGGACAAATATAAGCATCCCATACATGCCTGAACCTACGCCACCGAAGACCACCTCACCGAACTGCATCAGCAGCAATGGGCACATCCCCCCTATGGCCGTGTATGAGTCCAGCATGGAATCGACCGCACCGCACGAGGTCGCGGTAGTCGCTATGGTGAACAGACACGATGGTACCACACCGAACCTGAGCTCCTTGCCCTCCAGATTACCTCCGTACTGATAGGTCGTAGAAAGCTGCGATACGTCCGCCATGCCCGAGATGGTGACGTTTCCCGAGCTTTCTGCCCAGATTATCGCACCTGAGAAGGCGACGAAGAGAACGGCCATCACTATCAGAAGGGCACGGCCCTGGCGTTTGTCCTTCACCATCTTTCCGAACGTGAAGCACAGTCCGACCGGTATCAACAGGACGACGATGGTCTCCAGCAGGTTGGTCAACAGAGATGGGTTCTCGAACGGATGGGCGGAGTTGACATTGAAGAACCCTCCACCGTTCGTACCGAGCAGTTTGATCGCCTCCTGGGAAGCGACAGGACCGACGGCGATGGTCTGGGTCGAGATCAGGTTACCGGCAGTATCGTAGTATGGATCGATGAGCTGAACGACCACCGACCCGTCGAGCGTCTGTACGGACCCCTGGGACACGAAGATCAGAGCAATAATGAACGCTATGGGCAACAGTATCATGGTCGCCCGGGTCATATCGACCCAGAAGTTGCCGAGGTCCTTGGTGCTCCTATTCCGGATCCCTCGTATGAGCGCGATCAGCACCGTCAGTCCGGTGGCCGCGGAAAGGAAGTTCTGCACCGTGAGGCCGACCATCTGCGTGAAATAGCTCATGGTCGTCTCGCCGGCATATGATTGCCAGTTTGTGTTCGTTACGAAGCTGACCGCGGTGTTGAAGGCCAGGTCGGGTGACAAGGAATCCAGGCCTTCGGGGTTCAGCGGGAGGACCCCCTGGAACATCATTATGATCATTAGGACGGCGATCCCGATGAAATTGAACAGCAGCAGACTGAATAGGTACGTCTTCCAGCCCATGCCGGTCCTGTCGACCTTGGCCGGCCTATAGATCAGACCCTCTATGCGGCCTATCCATCTGGTGAACCATCTAGGTCGTTCATCATATGTGTCCGAAATGAGCGTACCGATCAACCAGGCCAGGGGCAGCAGTATTGCTACGAAAAGTACTATGTACAACAAATCGGAGGCCGTGAGCCCCAATATGATCTCGTTGGACGATGCCGTCGACAGATCGGCCGCGTCATCACCAGTACCTTCATTCCCTGCCTCAGCGGCCTCGATGGCCAGATTGAGCTCGAGGACATTGACCGTTATTGAGCCGGTCACGCCCGTCGTTGTGCTGTCATCTATGAGCGATAGCACGAACTGCTCGCTCATGTTCCTCTCCCTGGCCACCCGGGACAGCTGATAGATCGCCGATGCATAACTGATATCGGGATCGAGGCCGCTCGCCGAGGCGGTCACCAGGTCGGAAGGGATCGGACCTGTGTTGTTCGGGTCTGCGGCATGCAATGCATCTATCCGTTCCTGGACCATTGCTGCCAAGGCCGTGCTGTTCGTGCCGTAGTTGGTACCGCCCGATGAACTGGCGTTGTAGCCGGTGGCCGAAAGCCTTCCCCAGAAGAAACCAGGGTCGCTGAACCATTGACCTATCAGTTCGGAACCGACCACCGTTCCGTTGACCTCGATCTGACTGCCGTTCGCCTCGTGGGAGAACGCGAGCTGGGCGATCCCGGTCACTGCCAATGGATATGCGATGCCGGTGATCAGGGTCATTACTAGGAAGAGGACTAGGGCGGGGCGTGCTTGTTTGAGCAGCGCCTTTCCAATTGACCTTATTCTTTCCGAGAATTCCATGCGAGCTTGCCCTTCGTGCTCGATCAAGTGCTCACCCCGATGAGGCCGAGAACGATATCGATGAACTTGATGCCGATGAACGGTACGATCATTCCCCCCAGACCATAGATGATGAGGTTCCTGCGCAACGATTCCTCGGCGGTCATCGGGGCATACTTTACGCCGCGAAGGGCCAGCGGTATCAGCAGGATGATGATGATGGCGTTGAATATCACCGCAGACAGAACGGCGTTCTGCAGCTCCATGAAGTTCAGGGATCCCAGGGCCGGATATGTCACTGCGAATGCCGCTGGGATTATGGCGAAATACTTCGCCACGTCATTGGTTATGCTGAAGGTGGTCAGCGCGCCCCTGGTCATCAGCAACTGCTTACCGGTCTCCACGACCTCTATGAGCTTCGTCGGGTCGCTGTCGAGGTCTATCATGTTGGCGGCCTCCTTGGCAGGCTGGGTGCCGCTGTTCATCGCCATGGCCACATCGGCCTGCGCCAAGGCCGGGGCATCGTTGGTGCCATCCCCGGTCATGGCGACCATCCGCCCTTCGGCCTGGTACTTTTTTATCAATTGTATCTTGTTCTCGGGCGTCGCCTCGGCCAGATAATCATCGACCCCGGCCTCGGCAGCTATCGCTGCTGCGGTCAGTTTGTTGTCACCAGTGACCATCACCGTCTTGATGCCCATGCGCCGGAGCTGGGCGAAACGGTCCTTCATTCCGGGTTTCACGACGTCCTTGAGATGGATGACGCCGACAGCGTGGCCGTCCTTCGCGATCACCAATGGTGTCCCTCCCGACCTGGCGATCTTGTCCACCTCCCCCTTGACCTGGGATGGGTACTGGTTCCCGGAAGAGTTGACGTATCTTTCGATGGCATCGCTCGCCCCTTTCCGTACGGAGCTGCCGTTGATGTCGACGCCGCTCATCCTAGAATGGGCCGTGAACGGGACGAAACGCATCTGGTCCAGTTCATCGGGTTTGATTATGTCCTCAGTTCGTATCCCGAACTTTTCCGAGACCAACGCCACGATGCTCCTCCCTTCCGGTGTCTCATCGGATATGGAGCCCATCAGCGCCAGGCCGGCGACCGTCGCCAGCTCCTGCCCCCCCACTGCGATTATGTCCACCGCCCTCCGGCTCCCGAAGGTGATGGTGCCGGTCTTGTCCAGCAGAAGGACATCGACATCGCCGGCCGCCTCTATTGCCTGACCAGAAGAAGCGATTATGTTCTTTCGGAGCAGACGGTCCATTCCAGCGATCCCGATCGCGCTGAGCAGGCCACTGATCGTCGTTGGTGCCAAGCATACTAAGAGAGCGATGGTCACAACAAGGGAGATGGAGCTCCCCTGACCAGTGACATCGACGGCATAGATGGAGAAGGGGATGAGCGTCGCACATACGATTATGAATATCACGGTGAGGCCGATGAGGAGTGTGTTCAGGGCGATCTCGTTGGGGGTCTTCTTTCTTTTAGCCCCTTCGATCATGGAGATCATCTTATCGATGAAACCTTCGCCCGGGTCGGACGATGTCCTGACAACTAACCAATCGGAAAGTATCTTGGTCCCGCCTGTGACGGTGCTCCTATCTCCGCCAGATTCACGGATTACCGGGGCGCTCTCGCCGGTGATCGCGCTCTCATCGATGGACGCAGCACCCTCCACGATCTCACCATCGCTGGGGATCGCATCACCCGCTTTGACGAAGAACAGATCGTCCTTCTTCAGGTCGGACGATGCGCATGTGAGATAGTCCCGTTCAGATGGCTCCGTTCCCTTGACCACCCTGTATTCAGAGTTCATCTTCTTCGCACTGGTGGTCGTTCGCATTCGTTTCAGTGCGTCGGCCTGAGCCTTACCGCGCCCCTCGGCCAGGGCCTCGGAATAATTGGCGAAGATGACCGTGAACCAAAGCCAGATGGTGATCATGCCGATGAAGAACGAGGATGAACCGACGTCGTCTGATAATGAGAGAAAGAAAAGGATGGTAGTGATGGCACTTCCCAATTCCACAACGAACATCACCGGATTGCGGATGGTGCTCCTAGGGTCGAGCTTGATGATAGATTGGAGCATGGCCTTTTTAAGGACGGCATTGTGCTCTTCCTTGCTTATGGTCCTGCTGCGTTTCTTTTCCCGTACATCTGCCCCATCCTTTGCATTGGACTGAAATTCGTTCGCAATGTCCAAGATCGTTCTCCCCGGTTCATTATACGCATCAACGATTGATGATTAAAAATTTTTTAGGATTACAAATAAATGAACAATGCTAAAACGACTGATAATAAAATGTGTATTATGACCAAAAAATGGTCTGTTTAACTAATTTT
>JAJRAK010000015.1 GCA_028682895.1 Methanomassiliicoccales archaeon | reverse complement strand
GACATGCTGCGCGGGGACGGGCAGAAACGATTCCTCATCGATGGGGTGGAAGAGGGAGGGGAGACGTTCTCCTCCAGCGGGACCACCGGAAAGGACCCGGTGCGCGTATACCGTTCGCCGGTGGACCTGGCCATCATGCTGAAGGCCAACACTGACCTTTTCGAGTACGTTTACGGTGATCTGCTCAAGGACGGGGAGGGCGTGGCGCTCTTCATGGCCGCACCGGAGCTCCGCTATAAGCTGAGCTTCGTGGCCTTCGTCGATCTGACATTGGACAAGAAGGGCATCGAGCTGCTATACGGCATGGACCTGGAGGACAAGGCGCAGGCCGGAACTCCGTGGCAGAAGCTGGTGACCAACAAGGAGAACCTGGTGAAGTTCTTGAGATCGAAGAAGGAGCCCAAGCTCTTCTTCACCGCCCCGGCCGGGGTCCATATCATGTGCCAGAAGTTCGACGAGATGGGCATCGGTAAGAAGATGGCATATAAGATGGCCACTGGAGCTCCGCCGGTGCGTCTGGGCAAAGGCGGTGTGATCGTCACCGGAGGCGGAAGCAAGGGCTTTGCCGACCTCCCCGCATATCCGCAGTTGGTGTCCAACGCCCAGAAGCATTTCGAGAGCCAGAACAGGGAAGGCAGTGAGGTCGACACGCCGTTCATGGACGTCCTGGGCATGACAGAGACGCTGACGGCCCTAATCGACCGGTATGGCGTGATGGACAAGATGCCCCACCCCTTATCGGAGACGTTCCTGCTGGACCCGCTCACGTTCGAACTGCTGGAGGGAGAGGGCAAGGAGGGGGTGCTCGGCATATTCAATCCGTTCACGACCTCCTGGCTCGAGGTCTTCTATCCCGGCGACATCATGACCTGGCATCCCTCTCCACGCTATTATGGGAAGGAGTTCGTGTACAAGCGCCGCCTCAGCGTCAAGGAGGGTTGGGACCTGCAGAGGGCATGCGGCGGGACGCTGGAAGAGATGATGATCAGAAAGGAGTGACCGTTATGATCGCTCCCTTGCTATTCGGCCGAACATTGGGAACGGCAGCCAGTTCCGGAAACCCTGATGTGCTGGAACTATCCCCGGCGGCATTGGACGAGCTGATGAGGCTGGCGCCCGGTGTGCAGGCCGATCTCTCTTCGGTGCCGATCGAGGAGAGATTGCACGTCATCGGGGAGATGGCCGCCCTTTGGCAGAAGAGGTTGGACAGCGGAGCGCTCGATCCGTTAAAGGAGCGCATGTCCTCGTCCACCGGATACTCGCCCGCGCTCATGGACACGGAACTGTCATTCGTCCCAGAGGTACTGAGGGCGGAGAACATACGGAAGAACCTGGATGTGTCAATGCAGGGAGGCGCGGAGGCCCTGTACCGCTTTGTGGAGATGGACGAAGGGGAGCATTTCCGTCATGTTCCGATTGGACCGGTGCTGATCATCAGCTCCGGCAACTCCATCGTTCCCACCCTCATCCCGACCGTGGTCTCGCTCATCACTGGCAACATGACCATACTGAAGCCGTCCATCGCCAATTACCAGGGTGTCATCGAGGTCTTCGGTCTGCTCGATGAGGTGACGGACGACAGGGCGGTGCGGGCGATGAGGTCGGCGCTGGTCATCTCCTACTTCGGGCATGATTCCCCATCGCTCAAGCACGCCCTTGCGGAGATGCCGCTGGGGATGGTCAATTTCTGGGGGGCGGAACCGGCGCGGACCATCGTCGCCGACATGGTCGGAAAGAACAGGCATCACCCCAGGTTCTTCGTGAACGGACCGTTCACCGGCATGGCCTTGATAGAGGAGGGCGCGGACCTTCGCCAGGCCGCGGACGATCTGGCCTTGGACGTGGTGATGTACGACCAGCAGCTGTGCTCCTCCCCCACGACGGCCGTCTTCATAGGCGACCATGACAAGGCCAAGCAGTTCATGAAAATGACCGGCGAATGCCTGGACGAGACGGGACGTTCGTTCCCGCTAGTTCCTGACCAGGACCGCATGTTCGTCCTGCAGGGGGCTCGCCGCTTCATACAGACGGAAGGGGGTGCGGTGCTGTCGTCAAAGGCACCGGAGAACCCTTGGACCCTTGTTCTTTCCAAGAACAGCAGCTCGATAGACGGTCTTGCAAAGCAGTTCCCCTCGTTCAACCTGTTCGCCCGCAGACGGTTCCTGGAGATAATCTCGGTGCCTGACGCCGAGGCCGCCATGACATTGCTTGAAGGAACGGCCGAACGCCCTTCCTTCCTCGGGATAGATGGAGTGCAGAGCGTCGGCATCGCCGTGACCGACGCCTCATCGAACGATATCGTCGATCGATTGGTGAGGGCCGGAGTGCATCGGATACTGCCGTTGGGGGAGATGTTCATGCGCGGGGCGGTGGAACCTTACGACGGTGTGACGATGGCCTCGCTGTTCACGCGCATCGTGTATTGGCGCGGTCAGGAGGAACGTCCTTGAAGGTCCTGGTGACCGGCGCCACCGGTTTCCTGGGCGGATACCTGTTGGAGGAGATGGTCAAGAGCGGGCATGCACCGGTCTGCGCCTACCGCGCCGGGAGCGATACCAAGTTGATAGATGCCCTCGGGCTGCCCAAGGTGCACTTCGACCTTACGGACGCAGCATCCCTGCGAGAGGCGGTGAAGGGCGTGGACGCCGTCGTGCATCTCGCCGCCTATTACACGTTCACCGGACGCAAGGAGCTTTACGAACTGATCAACGTCCAGGGAACGCGGCATCTGATGGATGCGTGCAAGAAGGAGAACGTGCGGCGGTTCATATATTGCAGCAGCACCGAGGCCATGGGGCCGGTGTCGAGACCGCCGGCGGATGAGGACGCCCCTCTATCGCCGCAATACGAATACGGAAGGTCAAAGGTGCGCGCCGAAGAACTGCTGAGAGCATCTGGTCTCGATTGGACCATCATACGCCCCTCGGGCATATACGGCCCTAGGAACGTGGACGATGTGTCGTACCATTTCATCACCTCGTTCCAGGGGTTCGCCTCCAAGTTCATCATCGGCACGGGAAAGAACTACATCCAGTTCGTGCACGCCAGTGATGTGGCCAGAGCCTTCGTTCTGACGCTTGACGCCCCGGTATCGATCGGCCGCACCTACATAATCTCACAGGCTAGGCCATACACCTATGAGGAGGTGTACCGCGTCCTGGCCGAGATATACGGTCGGCCGGAGCCAAGATTGAGACTGGGGAAAGGGCTGGCCAAGGCCCTGATGGTCCCGATCGAAGGACTCTGCACGTTATTAGGACGGGAGAACTTTCTCTACCGCCGGGAGACCGTCGAGAGCGTCACCAGCGACCGCGCCTATTCCATCGATAGGGCACGAAAGGAGCTGGGGTACGAACCTCGGTATGACCTTCCGGAAGGCATGAAAGAGACGGTCGATTGGTATCGAAGCCATGGGTACCTCTGATGCAAGCGGTTAAATCCCCTTTCTGATTTTACCGTTTCACGGTGAGCGCATGGAGATGACCGTTGCCTGGCGCAAGATATTGAACGTTCTGAGGATCAGCTACACCCTTCCGTTCGTGATGGCCTCAGTGACCGGTGCGGTCTTCGCCCTCACGCTATGCGACGAATTGACGATGGCGGTGCTGATACCTCTGGACATATTCTTCCTGGCCATGTTCGTCAACATCACCAACGATTATTTCGACCATAAGAGCGGAACGGATTCCACGCGCTTCGACTTCATGACCCCGGAGACCAAGGCGGCCATAGCCGAGGTGTATGACGAACGGATATACTGGGATGGTAACGCCTTCGATAAGGGAGAGGTCTCCGAACGACAGGGGCTGATCATCATATCCATGATCGCCATCGGCGCACTGCTGGTGTCCATCCCGATAATCCTGTACGGTGGATGGTTGGTCATCCTCATGGGAGCGATCGGCTTCTTCCTGGCCTTCTTCTACACGGCCCCGCCGTTGAACCTGGGAGCGCGCGGATTGGGGGAGCTAGATGTGGGCGCCTCGTTCTTCATGATGTCCTTCTTCACCTATTACGTGATAGTGGGCGAATGGTCGTGGGAGATGTTCCTCATCGCCCTGACGGTCGGCTTGACCGTGATGCTCATGCGCTTCGTGGACCAGATGTCCGGGTATGAGGCGCATGTGAAGGGAGGGGAGAAGGACTGGTGCGTACGGCTGGGATTGGAAGATGCGGTAAGGGCCGAGGGTGCGTTCCTCGTCGTCCTTTACGTCCTGTGCGCCGTACTGGTCTGCTTCGACCCGCTGTACGCCTTGATGTTCCTGACGTTGCCGCTGTCCATGAAGCTGATGAAGAGCCTTCGCAATAAGGATGACAAGCTGCGGTTCATCCGCCCGGCCCCGATCGCGTTCTTGCTCGCATTGAGCAATCAGGTCCTCATCGTCATTTCGTTGACAGTGCAAAGCGTCCTGCCATGGACAATATGGTAGTGAAGCTCACCCTGGTTATGAGCGAGTACTCGCGTACAGCGTTGAAGCCACATCTTTTGCACGCCTCCCCCTTCATCGGGCAGCCGAAATGCTTGCTGCGGTCCGGAAGAACGAACTCCGAGGCCCAGAAGGGACATCTTTCGGAGTAGTCCTCCATGAGAAGCTCCTTCAATGCCTTCTTGGAGTTGAGTATGGGATATCCTTCCTTCTTCAGGGCGATGATCTCATCCACGACCTTGCGCTTCTCCTCCAGCGTCAGCATCTTCGACTCCGGCGGAGGCGTGAGGAAGTTGATCATGATACCGTTGATCTTCTTGCTGTCCTTGATGATCTGGGCCGTCTCCCGGATGAGGTGCTTGTTCTCCGGCATGACCACCATGTTGGCGAAGACGTTGGGGTGGTCCACCTTCTCCAGGTTGGCCATGAGCTTATCGAACGTCCCCGGGCATCTGATGGCGTCGTGGACCTCCCTCGGACCGTCCAAAGATACGGAGATGGTGTCGCTCTCCAGGTAGAAGACGTTGGTGCCGTTCGTCGTGTAGCCGGTGACGAAGTAACCGATCTCCCTTCCGGCCTTGATCAGGTCCAGCAGGTTCCGCTCCCCGTCCTTCCAATGGGTCGGCTCGCCTCCCTCGAAGAATAGCACGCGCGCCCCGCGCTCGTATGATGAGCGCATATCCTCCACCGCATCAGCGTAGGAGATGCTGTGAGGCAGAGGTATCTGATCGATGCTCTCGGCGATATGACAGTGCTGGCACCTGAGGTTGCAATCGTATGTGATGATCATGGTGTTGACCAGGGCCTTCTTGAACCCAAGTAGCCCCTTGAGCAGCCATGCTCCATAATAAGCGGTCTGGCCGATCGTCCTCAGCGCGCCCATGGATACCGCATCTTGACCCGGATATTTCAATTGTGCCCGTCATTGCTCCGACGATCCTCGAAAAAAAATGATCCTCATCGAACATCCAGTCAAGTGAATTTTGTCGTAGTCCAGCATCGGCAGGATAATAAGCTATAAATAATCACCAGATGAGTTTTACGTTTAATCTATTCTTTAGAGGAGGATCAAGACATGAGCTTTAAATTGGAAGTAATAGACAAAATAGCCGCCTTGATGACCGCAGCTTTCGGTATGATCGCAGCTCTGGCATGGAACGAGGCCATCAAGTCTCTGATGATCGATATCTTTGGAACAGCTAGCGGAACAATGGGATTTTTAATTTACGCCATCATCGTGACGGTCTTTGCCGTAGCGGCCATCATCATGATAACCAGGACCTACAATAAGATCAAGACCAGGGAAGAGGTCAAGGCCAAGTGAGCACGAGATATCTTGGAAACCTTTTACATCCCCTTTTCTTTCTCATCGACGCGATTTTCATCCACAATCCCTTTCGTAAAACCAAAATCATGATAATGGGCCATGGATATGGGGAAAACGTAGAGGAGGGTGTGCATGAAGGTCAAGGTAGGGATCAACGGCTATGGCACCATAGGCAAGAGAGTTGCTTGGGCTGTGAACAAGCAGGATGACATGGAGATCGTTGGGGTCACCAAGACCAGACCGTCCTACGAATCGTCCACGGCATTGCGGGAAGGACACCCATTATACGCCGCTCATGCCGAGGACCAGGAGAACTTCGACAAGGCGGGCGTCAAGACCCAGGGAACGCTGGACGATCTGCTCGGAAAGGCCGACGTCATCGTGGATTGCACCCCGGGCGGTTTCGGGGAGAAGTACAGACCGATCTATGAGAAGGCCGGTGTCAAATGCATATTCCAGGGAGGAGAGGCCCATGAGATGGCCGGCGTGTCCTTCAACGCCCTGGCCAACTACCATGAGGCTTGGGGAGCTCCCTCGGTGAGGGTCGTCTCCTGCAACACCACCGGTCTGGTGCGCACTCTTTTCCCATTACAGCAGGCCTTCGGCGTCCAGAAGGTGTTCGCCTCGCTCGTACGACGTGCGGCGGATCCGGCCGATAAGAAGGGCGGCGCCCTAAATGCCGTCGAACCATCGCTGAAGCTGCCCACCCACCACGGGCCGGACGTCAAGACCATCATGCACGGATTGGACATCCAGACCATGGCGGTGGTCACGCCTACCACGCTCATGCACGTGCATTGCATCGTGGCCGAACTGAAGAGCACGGTGACCGAGAAGGATGTCCTGGACACATGGTCGTCATCCCCGAGGGTCAAGCTCATCTCCGGAAAGGACGGAGTGAAGAACACCGGCCAGATCATGGAGCTGGCCAAGGACCTGGGGCGAGCGCGCGGAGACCTCATGGACATAGCGGTCTGGAAGGACGGGGTCAAGGTCGTGGGGAACACGTTGTACTACTACCAGGCCATTCATCAGGAGAGCGATGTGGTCCCGGAGAACGTGGACTGCATACGCTCCATGATGAAGCTGGAGAAGGACAACCTGGCATCGATCGAGCGCACCGACAAGGCCATCGGACTTCGCTGACGTGGTTTTGATACCATAATGCGTCAAGGAAACCACTTCCACATTCCCCTCTTTTCGTTTATTCCACTGGCCTTTCCAGGCAAATCATTTTTTATTGAATCGCTATCCCCATACGTATCGGACCGTGGCTGTGCCTAGTTACGCCTCGGGGGAAGCAGAATGAAGGACCATCTCACAATCGACGACCTCGATCTTGAAGGTAAGACCGTCATCTACCGCGTGGACATCAACTGCCCGCTGCAGGAGTCGACCTTAGAGCTGGCCAACGACAATCGCATACGCGAGATACTTCCCACTCTCAAAGAAATGCTGGCCCGCAAGGCCAAGGTCGTCATCCTGGCGCATCAGTCCCGCCCAGGGGAATGGGACTATACACCGCTGGAGAGGCATGCCAAGCGCACGTCCGAACTGTTAGGGCAGGAGGTGCGCTACGTCGACGATCTGTACGGAGATGAGGCCAAGAGGGCCATCTCCGCCATGAGACCGGGCACTGTCATAATGCTCAAGAACGTCAGGGACGAGCCTGGCGAGCTGGACAAGTCCCCTATGGAGGTCCATGCCCGGTCCAATATGGTCAAGGAGCTTTCCTCCGTTGCGGACGTCTACGTCTCCGACGCATTCGGCGCCGCGCATCGGTCCCAATGCTCCCTTGTCGGTTTCCAGGCATTGCTGCCCTCGGCCGCCGGTCGGCTGATGCAGAAGGAGCTGGAGGCCCTTCACGCCGTCTTCGATTCACCCTCACATCCATGCGTCTTCGTGCTGGGCGGCTCCAAGTTCTCCGACGCCATCAAGGTGGTGGACCGGGTCCTTACGAAAGGTATCGCCGACAAGGTGCTCCTGGTCGGCCTGGCAGGTAACGCGTTCCTGAAGGCCAGTGGGTCCGACCTGGGCAAGAGGAGCGAAGAGATACTGATGAAGGAGTTCACCGAGGAGAACCTTCATTCGGCCAATGTGTTGCTGGAAATGTACAGCGAACGCATATTCCTCCCCACGGACGTTGCCTTGGACGATAATGGAAAGCGAAAGGACGTACAGGTCTCCGAGCTCCCTTCGGACATGCCCATCATGGACATCGGCAAGGAGACCGCGGCCCGGTTCTCGCAGATTGCAGCCGGAGCCTGCACTGTTTTCATGTCCGGTCCGGCGGGCGTGATCGAGAGGGACGAGTTCTCTCTGGGGACCAGGATCATCATGGAGGCCATCGTGTCCGGGAAGGCCTTCTCGGTCATCGGCGGAGGGCACACTGTCAGCGCCGCGCAGAAGTACGGATGCTGCTGCCGCTTCTCTTACGTGAGCACCGGAGGCGGGGCGCTGGAGACGTACATCCTGGGCAAGCCGCTGCCGGTCGTGGAGGCCTTGAAGGTCGCCTGTAAAAGGGAAAGAGGGAAGTAGTTTTCAAAGGACCTTGGACATGCGCTCCAGCGCTTCCTCGATCCTTGCCACTGGCTGCGTGGTCGTTATGCGCACGTAGCCTTCGCCGCCCTTGCCGAAGCCGACCCCGGGAGTGACCACGATGCCAGCGTTGAGCATCTTCTCAGCGAACTTGAGGGACGGACCGTCCACCTTCATCCACAGATAGAACGTTCCCTTGGGCTTCTCGATCTTGAACCCCAGCTTGCGCAGCCCGCTGACCATGACGTCACGGCGCTTCTGATAGACAGCGATGTTATCGTCCACCATCTGCGGCCGCTTGCCTTTGTCGTCATATCTTCCCAGCGCGTCGATGACCGCTTTCTGCAGGAACTTGGGCGCACCGGAATCGATCTGTGACTTGACCTTCTTCAGTCCGGATATGAGGTCGGAGTCCCCAACGGCGTAGCCGATGCGGTAGCCGGTCATGTTGAACGTCTTTGACAGAGAACCGAACTCAATGGTCTCATCGCCCTGGGCCACCTGCAGCGCAGATGGTGCGATGTAATCGTCGAAGGTCATCTCCGAGTAGGCGTTGTCATAGCAGAATATGGTGTTGGTCTCCACGCACCATCTTGACGCGGAGAGCAGGAACTTTTCGTCTGTGACCGCACCGGTCGGGTTGTTAGGATAGTTCAGGTAGAGCATCCTGGCATCCTCGGGCAACGACTCGATGTCCGGAAGGAAACCCTTCTCGGGCAGGAGCGGGAAGCGGACCGGCACCGCGTCCGTGAGCGTCGCCGCCCCCTGAGCATAGACAGGATAGGCGGGGTCGGGGCAGAGCACCTTCTCGCCCGGGTTCACGAAGGCCCGGCAGATGTTCGCCAGTCCTTCCTTTGAGCCGATAAGTATCGCCACCTCGCCGTTTGGGTCCACGTCCACGTTGAAGCGCTTCTGGTACCAGTCGGCGATGGCCCGCCGAGTGTCGGCCTCTCCGGCGCTGGAAGGATAGCGGTGGTTCTCCGGGTCCTCCATCTCCTTCTGTATGAACTTGACGATGGGGCTGGGGGTCGGCAGGTCGGGGTCGCCGATGCCGAAATCGATTATGTCCACTCCTTCCTGCTTCTTCTTGTTGACCTTCTCCTCTATCTCGGCGAAGAGATAGGGAGGCAGGTTCTTCAATCTGTTAGCGTACTCGAAACCCATCTTCACACCTTCACATCTGACCTTCGAACACTAGACTGGCAGGGCCGCGCATGGTGACCTTGGAAGGGTCGTTGGAGACCTTGATCCAGAGACTTCCACCGGGAAGGCGGGCCTCTATCTCCTTGTCGTAATCGACCTTTCCCAGCAGGGCCGCGGCCACTACCGTGGCGCATGCTCCTGTCCCGCATGCCATCGTCCAACCGGCCCCCCTTTCGTAGACCTGAATATCCAATACACCATTCTCCAATTTAACGAATTCCACGTTAGTTTGACGGGGGAACAGCTCATGGGCACCCAACAAAGGTGCCAGACGTTGGATGTCCTCCGAGCATGGAGGGTCGAATATTATCAGGTGGGGATTGCCCATCGACACCGCGGTACCGCGCAATCTCACGTTCCCGACGGTCATTTCCTGGTCCATGAAACGTCCCTCGCCCAGCATGGGTATGTCCGGTCGGTCCAGCCATGGACGCCCCATGTCCACCGTGACCATGTTGACCTTGTCGTCGCTGGTGCTTACGCTGATGTTCTTGACGCCAGCCAGGGTCTCGATGCTCATATCCCTCCGGTTCAGGTGCCCTGTGTCATAGATGTGCTTTGCCAGGCATCGAATGCCATTGCCGCACATCTCCGCCTCGGAACCATCAGAGTTCATCACCCTCATCGAGAAGTCGGCGATCTTGCTACGTTCCAGGTACAGTATCCCATCGGCACCTACGCCGAAGCGACGGTGGCATACGGACCTGACGTGCTCCGGGTCCTTCGACGCCTTGCCGTCCAGATTCTCCACCAGCACGAAGTCGTTGCCGATGCCATGATACTTCCAGAACCTCATTTCCTCAGCCTCGCCGGGACCTTCTGATGACGGAACATGTCCGCCACCGTCTCCCTTTCTCTTATTAGTGCTGCCTTCCCGCCCTTCATCAGGACCTCGGCGCAACGCGGCCTGGTGTTGTAGTTGGAGGACATGGTGAAACCGTACGCTCCGACGTCATAGATGCACAGTAGGTCGCCCGCCTCGACCTTGGGCAGCATGCGCTCCTTGGCCAGGTAGTCACCGCTCTCGCATATGGGCCCGGCAACGTCGTACTTGGACTCCGCCGGTCGATCGAACTTGTTGGCCACGGCCACATGATGGTACGAGTCATAGAACGCTGGCCTGATCAGGGTGTTGAACCCGGCGTCCACCAGTGCGTAGTCCTTCACCGGGGTGCGCTTGATGTCCTGTACGGTCGTCAGCAGAACGGTGGTATCGGCCACGATGTAACGCCCTGGTTCGATCACCAGCGTCCGAACGCTGCTCCCCTTGAGCCTGTCCGCGACCTCCGCGGCCACTGCGTTCAGGTCGGTGGGATGCTCCTCGGGACGGTACGGTAT
The DNA here is from genome assembly GCA_028682895.1 of Methanomassiliicoccales archaeon. GTDB lineage: Archaea > Thermoplasmatota > Thermoplasmata > Methanomassiliicoccales > UBA472 > UBA472. Next base: position 45,738 of record JAJRAK010000015.1, on the reverse strand, counting down.
GCCCAGGCCGCCGCCGATGTCCAGGAACTCCAGTTTGAGCCCCAGCTCGGACCTGACCCTTTCGAACATCTCCACCAGCACCTCGGTCACGCGCCCGAAGACCTGCGGGTCGCTACCGCCAGAACCGGTGTGCGCATGCAATCCGCGCGGAGAGAATCCGAGGTCCAGCGCCTCACGATAGGCGGAGATTATCTCGTCCTTGGGAATGCCGAACTTGGCGCCCTTGGCCCCGGTGACCACCTTCGCGGAGTGCCCGGAGCCCACGTCCGGGTTGACACGCAGGGATATCGGATGCTTGGGGTCCATCTTCGCCAGGCGTCGCAATTGAGGTACGGAGTCCACGTTGATCGGGACGTTCGCCTTTACCAATGCCAGCATCTCCGCGTCGGAGACGGCCACGCCCGTGTAGAGGATACGTTCCGGGACGAAGCCGGCGCGTAAGCATGACTCCACCTCCCCGATGGAGACAGCGTCTATGAAGGTCCCCTCCTGCTCCAGCACCCGGAGTATGCTCAGGTTGGTGTTGGCCTTGCAAGCATAGTTGACCCGGGTCGGAAAGTGGTCGTTGAAGGCCTTCCATACCGCCCGATAGTTCTCGCGCAGCGCGTTCTCGTCCGTGACCATCACCGGGGTGCCGAACCGCTCGGCCATCTTTGTGGCTGGCATGCCCCCGATGAGCATGACGCCCTTCCTGTTCGGGAATTCCCTCATTCAACCACCTATGTATTCAACCACCTATGTATAGCTCATGCAATCGTTTGACCACGTCGACGGCCTTGGAGCCGCCGACCATGAAGTTCAGCGCTATGTCCGAGGCGCCTTCGGAGATCAGCTCCACGTTCGCGCCGACGTCAGCCACCGCGGTGAATATCTTCGCTGACACACCGCAGCTGTCCAACATACCATCGCCCACGGCGCAGATCAGCGCCGCATCGCCCTTCACTTTTATAGCTTCCACCTCGCTGCGGAACTTGCCCAGCCGCTCGCAGACGTCGTCCACGGAATCGGATGGCACGACCACTGCCAATGTGGATAACGATGTGGAAACGGCGTAGATGGTGACACCGTTGGCGCTGATGGCCTCCAATATCCTGGCTATCAGTTCCGGCTGGTATACCAGTTCGGATGAGTACACCTTCACTATGCTCAGCCCGGTCTTCAAGGCCACGCTCCTCAGCATGTCCTTCCCGGTGGGGCTGGTGCTGTGTATCCGCGTGCCTTCGCCCTGGGGGTTGAAGGTGTTCTTGACCAGTACGGCCACGCCTTTGCGCTTGGCCGGCTCGATGGTCCTCGGATGCAATACCTTGGCACCGAAGTAAGCTAGCTCGCCGGCCTCACCATAGTCCATCTCCACTATGGTGCGCGCCCCTTTCACCACCCGGGGGTCGGCGGACATGAACCCGTCCACGTCGGTCCAGATCTCGACCTCGTCCGCGTCCACGCCATATCCGACCACGGCCCCGGAATAGTCAGAGCCGCCCCGGCCGAACGTGAGCGGGCGGCCTCTGGCATCGCAACCGTAGTAACCGGTGATTATGGGGACCTTACCGTTCTCCATGAGCGGCACGAGCGTCCGGCGCAGGTTCGCCTCGGTCGCCTGGAGGTCCGCACCGCCGTTGCCGGGCGGCCCGGAGGCGATTATGCCAGCCTCTTCCGAGGTGAGCGCCAGGGAGTCCACGCCCCGGCTGCGCAATATGTAGGAGAGCGTTAAAGAGGAAAGCCTCTCGCCCCAGCTGGACATGGCATCCTGATACATGATGCGGTCCTCGTCCTGACGGTAGAGGTGTATCAGATGCCCCAGCCCGGAAAGGCGGTACTCCAGGTCCTCCAAGTATTGAGGCATCAGCTCCTTGGAGATATTGTCCTTGGCCGCGTCCAGATGCTTCCCCCTCAACCAGTTCAGATGCTCTGGCACCTCCTTCGATCGGTCCTCCATCATCTCGATGAGGGAGTTCGTCACCCCGGACATGGCCGAGACGACCACGGCCCGCTGACAATCATAGCTCATGATGATGTCGGCGGTACGGGACATGGCGGTCCCGCTACCAACGCTGGTGCCGCCGAACTTCATTACCTTCCTCATGCCCCTGCCACCTCATCCATCCCATGCACCGCGCCGTCGTTCCTGGACGCCACCCAGCGGATGGCGGCGATGCAGCCTTCGGCGAACATTTCGCGGGAATGCGCTTTGTGAGTGAGCTCGATGCGCTCGTTGTGACCAGCGAATACGACCGTGTGCTCTCCGACTATATCACCGGCGCGGATGGAATGTATCCCTATCTCGCGACCGCGGGCGCCGACGATGCCTTCCCTTCCGCAGACGAAGCGGTCGACCCCCGTTTCAGCGGATATTATCTGGGCAGCCCTGAGCGCCGTGCCTGAAGGGGCGTCCTTCTTGCGGTCATGGTGCATCTCGATTATCTCCACCTCATATTCGGGCAATGCCTTTGCCAATGAACGGCATGTATCCCAGAACACGTTGACGCCGATGGAGAAGTTCGGCGTGACCACGGCGGAACGTCCGTTCTCCTTCAGGGACGGTCCAAGGCGCTCGACGAACTCGGGAGATATGCCAGTGGTACCTAGCACTACGTTAGCCCCGGCCTTGATCGCGATAGGTACGTTGACCTCCGCCGCCGATGCCTTCGTCACGTCCACATAGACCGTGCAGTGACGGCATAGCTCAGCGATCCCGTCGGGCCCTACGGCCTTGATGCCGGGATACAGCTCTGTCCCGGACCTGCCGCCCTCGGCGGAGACCACCGCACCTACTAACCTCATGTCCTTCTGTTCCCTTATCAGGGAACATATCATGGAGCCAAGTTTGCCCGTGGCTCCTGCTACTGCCACATCGATCATTTATCGGAGCCTCCAATACTCTTACAGCAACTTGAGGTCTGTCAGTGTCTTCCTCAGGACCTCGGTGGTCGCCGCTTCCATGTCGCACAAAGGCAGCCTGAACACACCTGACGGTCTGTTCATCATCCTGAGCGCGGTCTTGACCGGTATCGGGTTTGTGTCCAGGAACAGGTCGTTGAACAGCGGCAGCATCTTGAAGTGAAGCGCCTTGGCCTTGGCCCAATCGCCTTCCAATGCGGCATGGGTCATGTCGACCATCATCTTCGGTACGATGTTGGATGTGACCGATATCACGCCCTGTGCACCCATGGCCATGAGAGGATAGGTCACCAGGTCGTCCCCGGAGAACACACTGAAGTGAGGGGGGACCGTCGCCAGTATGCTCATTATCTGGGACATGTTTCCGCTCGCCTCCTTGACGCCCACGATGTTCGGCACCTCTGCCAGGCGCTTTATGGTGGCCGCGGCGATGTTCGAGCCGGTGCGGCTCGGCACGTTGTATACGACTATCGGTATGTCCACCGCCTTCGCGATGGCCTCATAGTGACGGAATATGCCCTTCTGGTTGGGCTTGTTGTAATAGGGTGAGATGAGGAGGACGCCGTCCACTCCCAGGTCCTTCGCCCCCTTTGTCAGGTGTATGGCCTCGTGCGTGGCGTTGCTGCCTGCGCCGGCGATGACCTTGGCCTTCTTCGTCTCTTCCCTGACGATGCTTATGACCCTGAGGTGCTCCTTGTGCGTGAGCGTCGCTGACTCCCCAGTGGTCCCGCAGGGTATGATGGCGTCGATGCCAGCCTCTTCCTGCATTATGACCAGTTCGCGCAACCCTTCCTCATCGATCTCCCCGTCCTCTCGGAAGGGGGTGATTATTGCTGTGCCGCAACCTCTGAACATCTAATCAGCCCCGAAATGCTCTTTAAGTATCAGGCGCGTCCGCGTCGACTCCACGTTGTCGAAACGGCGGATGCGCTCGATTATCTCGTTGAGCTGAGGCGACGAGGTGACATCGATGATGGCGACGATGTCCTCCTCGCCTGTTACCTCATAGACCTCTGACACGCCCTCGAAACCGGCTATCTGGTCAGCGATCTCCGACGTGTTCACGTTGACATCTATCTTCACTTCCACCAGCGCCTTTACGTTCTTGCTGCTGGTCTTGATGGTGAAGGCCTGTATGATGCCTTCCTCGAAAAGCTTCTTGACCCTGGACCTGATGGTCCCTTCGGAGACCTCCAGTTCATTAGCTATCTCCACGAAAGGCCGCCTGGAATCCTTCTTCAGTATCTCTATGATCTTGTCGTCAAGATGATCGATCAACGAGCATCCCTCCTAACTTTGCGAAATTATACGATTTCGTATTCAAAACTAAGTTAATAGTAAAATATTATTAATATATTCCGAAAAAGTGTATCGAAGTTGAAAATAAACGCGCATCGAACCCTTTTTAACCGATATTACCTAAGGATTTTGAACGCTCGGAACTTTTCGCACATTGTCATCCTAAGAACGCCCTTTTCGATATCGCGTGCATAGGTCATGAGCCAGTGTCGTTGGGTTATGAGAGATGGAACTTACGAGCGAACATAATGAGGTAAGATCGACGCGGTTACCGACTGAGATGAAGCGTTCCCTTCCTTGACCGTCCTTGATGACCCGTCCCACCTCCTCGTTCTCGATGTACAAGGAACCGGTCTCCATGCTGCCTGTCAGCACGCTCTTGGCCACTCCGCCGACGGCGATGCCATGGACCACACCGAACTGGCAAGCGATTCCGGCGCGGCGGGGATGGGCCCTTCCGTGACCGTCGATCAGGTACAGCGTGTCCTGGCGCGCCTTGTTCAATAGAGATGAATATGGACGCATCTCTCTGAACCCCAGATAGCCGGGCACATAGGGAAAGTTGACCTGGCACCTCGCCGTCTTTTCTTCCAGGACCTTCCCGTCCCGATTGACGGTCACCATGGCGGAGAACGCCCGATCGCCGTCATAAGATACGTCCAGACCAGCGATGCGCTCGAACCTCATGGCATCCCCATGCTCCGATACCAACGGTGCTAGCTCCCGCTGCGAGTCCGCCATCCTGGTGAGGATGGGGTCGACGCGGAAGTCCTTGAAGACCGTCCGTTCGAGGTCCAGCACCCTTCCGTCGGAGATAGGGACGCCTTCGGAAAGGAGCAGTTCCCTTTTTCTTTCCTCTCCTTTCCCAGCTCCGGTGTACCAGCCGGTCCTTCCGTCCGAATATATCACCCTGTGGCAGGGGACCTTGAACGGGCGCGCATGGTCGGCTGCCAACATCATGCCTACAGCCCGTGAGGCGGCCTGGTCGCCCAACGATCTGGCCATGGTCCCGTAGGTGCTGACCATCCCCGTAGGTATTTGTACGGCCATGTCGAAGATGTACCGGTACAGGTCATGGTCACGGAGATGGAAATCGCGGTCGATCATAGACGGTCGCGCGTTCCGTACTTGTCCCAGCTCACCAGCTCTTCCATCTTCTTGCGGCTTCGGGCGCTCGGAGATTCGTCCGGGAAGCCCAAGGCCAAGCAGACGGTGATGACCTTCTCCTTTGGCAGATCGATGTACTCGGCCAGCCTTTGTTGGTCAAATGCCCCGATCCAACAGCTCCCCAGCCCCTCCTCCACTGCCGTCAATGCGATGTGGTCGAGAGCTATGGTCAGATCCACCTTGGCCCATTTCTGGGTGGGGTCGTCGATGCCTATGATGAAGGCGGCGCAGTCGGCCAGGAAGTCTTGCTCTTTGCATAGCGGTACCAGCCCCTTGAGCCTCTGCCTGTCGGTGATGACCAATAGCTCCCACGGCTGGCGGTTCGCTCCCGACGGGGCGGTCCTGGCCATCTCCAATAGATGATCGAGAACGTCATTCGGCAATTCCTTGCGCTTGAACTTGCGGATGCTTCTCCTAGACCTGATGGCGCCTTTGACATCCATTTTTTATTCCCCGCTTAATGATAAGCAACCCTCGGGATATGGTCTTTTCTGGGGTTTTCACTCATCGTCCTTCCCGAAGTCCCTCAACCAGACCACGGTCTGCGGGAAGGGGATGTCTATGTTGTGCTGGGTGAACATCTCGAGCAGTTTGCTGCGATAGTCAGAGGCGACCTTGAACTGATTGTCCAGGTCCGTTACCCAGATGAAGGCGGTGAAATTGAGGGAGGAATCGGCGAAATCGCTGAAGCGTATGATCGGTTCGTGCCCTTCGTCGCTGAGCACGTCCGGTGTAGCGACCGCAGCATCGACCATGAGCTTCTTCACCAGCTCCACATCGCTGCCGTAGGCAACGCCGACCATGACCGCGATCTTGAGCTTGCGGTCGGGCAGCACCATGTTCACTATGTTCTTGTTGGCGATGGTGTCGTTCGGAACGATCATCAGTTCGTGGGTGAAGGTGTTGTATAGCGTAGTGGAGCGCATCCCTATGCGCCGAACCTCGCAGATGTCACCGTTGTCCTGTCTTAGCAGGTCGCCGATCTTGAAGGGGCGGTCCGCCATGAGCTGCAGGCCGGCAAAGAAGTTGGCCAGTGTCGCCTGGGCGGCGTAACCGACAACTATGCCCATGAAACCTAGTCCGGCCAGTATGACCGTCAGGTCATAACCGAACATGTTCAATATGGCCATCAGGGCGGCGACGGGGATCAATATCATTCCGAGCTTTTCCATAACTGGAATGAGGACGTCGTCCACCTCGGAATCGGTCTTCATCGACAGCTTGTGACCATAATAGATGATGACCCCGTCATAGATCTTGTAGATGAGCCAGGATATTATGAGTATCATGGCCAGACTATAGAGCGTCTCCAGGTTGGCCACCAGTGTCCTGTCGAGGTCGAGTATCTCCAACGAGCTGACCGCCCCGAAAAGGATGATCGTCAACAGCACTGGGATGCGCAATATCTTGAGGATGATGTCGTCCAGGTCCGAGGTGGTCTTGGACGTGACCAGATGCATTATCGGGTCGGCCACCAACAAGACGAACAGAGCGATGGCCCCCCATATCCCGACGCTCACCAGGAAGGCACCTACATTGCCATCCAACGGTGAGGGAAGGTCGTTGTCCCATATTCCCAAGATCTTGTTGTCCCCGGCAGACGTTCCGTAGATAGGATCGACCTGTAGGGAAACGGTCCGCGTCACGGTCTGAGTGTTCGTCTCATTGTCCAGCTGAGTTATGTTGAGCTCGACATCGATGGATATCGTCTCGGAGCCCATCTCCTTCACGGTGGTAACGTTGACCATGAAGGTGGCGGAATCCTCCGGGTCCAATGTGATGTGGCTCGGATAAGTGGTGATGGTGATATCGCTGCTGCTCTCCGGGTCGGTGGAGAACGTGATGACGTAGGGGACCGTGTCATTGTTGTACAGCACCCACTCGAACGTGGTGGTGTCCCCGGCGGTGGCCGTCCCGGTCGTGTCGCTGATAGAGAAGACGTTGACATTGTCAGCGGAGGCGCTAGGTATGATCAGCATCGCTGATGCCATGAGCATGACCAGAAGCAGTATGGTACTGCTCGACCGCGTCCATTCGGGCCTCATCGCCTATCGACCTCCGTCCGGCGACATCGTTCGTCATATTTAGGATTTCTCGCGTGATAATAATGGCAAATGATTAATCATCATACGACCAATGCCTGGGCATGGAAGAACTGATCTGGGCCCGGGTAGGACTGGCCGTTGCGGTCATGGCAGCTGGGTCCATCTCTGATTGGCGCACCCGCACAGCATCCGATACGTTCTGGTACGTTCTGGGCATCGGAGGCGCCTTATTGCTCGGTCTCGATATGTTCATGGATGATGCGTCCTTGATATCCCTGGCCTGCCTGGTGCTCATCACCCTTGTCTTCATGGACCTCCTATGGGACCGTCCGGGGATATTTGAGGACGGCATCAACCCGCTGCCTCTGGTCCTGTACGCCCTCACGGTCGTGGCGTACGCCTACATGACGGTGACGGAATATGGAGAAGGATACTACTGGACCATGATCACCGTCCCTGTGCTCATCGCATTGTTCTTCCTGCTATACCAATTCGACATCATCAAGGGAGGGGCCGACGCCAAGGCCATGATGGCCCTTTCGTTCTGCTTCGCCACGTATCCCGCCGTGGACGGACTGCCGCTGCTTCAGCTCGCCCATCCGGAGGCCCAGGAGTTCCTTACGTTCCCTGTGCTGCTGCTGTTCAACGGTGCGCTCCTGACATTGATAATGCCCATCGGTATGTTCTTCATCAACCTGGTACGCCGGGACCTCAGGTTCCCATTGATGTTCCTGGGATTGCGCATGGACATCGACGAGGCACCGTCCAAGCATGTTTGGCCGATGGAGAAGGTGGTGGACGGGGAGATCAAGACCTCCGTGTTCAAGCAGGACGATGATGACGAGGCCAACTGGGGAGCGTTGCGCGCCCGCGGAGTTGACCGCCCCTGGGTCACCCCCAAGGTACCGTTCCTCATCCCGCTGACCTTTGCCGTGCCCTTCTCTTTCGTGGTCGGGAACCTCATATTCTACCTGATAGGGATATGAGAACGCTCCGCTCCCTCGGTCGGGTGGTCGACGGCATCACCACACGATGTCCGTGTCCCGGCCGCATCTGGCACACTTGCAGTTAACGACATTGGTCACCTCGACGGAATAACCGGAACGGCGGACCAGAATGAGGCCACAGTCGGGACAGTAGGTGTTCTCCCCCCTCTCGGACGGCATGTTCCCGATGAACACGTACTCCAGCCCCTTGGAGACAGCGGTGGCGTGGGCCATCTCGATGGTGGACCGGGGCGTTGACGGGACATTTTCCATCTTGTAATCGGGATGGAAGCGAGAGAAGTGGACCGGGGTGTCGACCCCCATGCGGTCCCGCACCCACTGGCAGAAATCCTCGATCTCGCGGGGCTTGTCGTTCTTGGTCGGGATGATGAGGTAGGTGAGCTCCACATGGACGCCCATCTCCTTCGCCGTCTCGCAGGAGCGCAGCACCGGGGCCAGCTGCCCATTGCATATGGTCTCGTAGAACGTCTCCGTGAACCCTTTCACGTCGATGTTCATGGCGTCGATCACGTCCTTCAGCTGTCGCAGCGGTGCATCCTGTATGTAGCCATTGGACACTGAGACTGTGAACAGGCCTTCATCCTTGCATTGACGGCTGGCATCCATGACGTACTCGTACCATATCGTCGGTTCGTTGTACGTCCAGGCGATGCCGTCGGAAGCATTGGCCCGGCAGAGCGCCGGTACCTCCCGCGGAGGCACCGTTCGAAGCGGCATGTCCTCCAGGCCGACCTGGGCGATGGTGAAGTTCTGACAGTGCTGACAGCGCAGGTTACAGCTTGCCCCCCCGAATGACAGTACTGGCTGGCCAGGCTTGAAATGGTATAACGGCTTCTTCTCCATCGGGTCCAGGTGGATGGAGGATACCTTGGCGTAGCTCATTGCATACAGCCGTCCGCCCTTGTTGGTGCGCACGCGACATATGCCTGTCCGGCCCACTGGTATCAGACAGGAATGGGGGCATAGCTGGCAGCGTATCGCTTCCCCTTCAGCCTCCCAGAAAGAGGCTTCCTTCGGTTCAATGCCTGAAATGCTCATACCCGTGAGGTTCCAATATCAAATTGGACGCCCCCCGTTTAATGATATTGGGACCGTTCTCCAGGCAACGACCGATGATGGTCACCTCATTCCCTAGCAGGTCCTGCACATGTTGCCATCCATCAGGGCGGACGGTGAAAAGGAGCTGATAGTCCCCTCCACCATGCAGGACGATGTCGTTCAGTTCAGCACCGCATTCGCCAGCCACGCGAACGGCCTCTTCGTGAACCGGTACCTTTTCCGCATCGATCTCAAAGGAGACACCGCTGGCGCTTCCCAGCTCATGCAATGATGAGGAGAGCCCATCGGAGGTGTCCATGCATGAGGTGACAGCACCGCTGGACGAGAGCAACGTTCCCTCCTTTATTCGAGGAAGAGGTTCGAAAAGGGCCTTCACAGCCTCCTTCGCTTCGATCCCATGTTCAAGAGCAAGCAATCCGGCGGAGGCCGCTCCAGCGCTCCCGGTCATGGCAAGCAGGTCCCCTGGCATTGCTCCCTTTCGAAGGAGGACCCCTTCCCGGGAAACGATGCCGAGCGATGTCCCGATCAGGACCAGTTCCGGGCATTCCTTGGTATCCCCGCCCAGATAGTCGGTCCCGTATCGATCGCAACAGTCCGCCGCCCCCTGGACCATCTCCCTGACGCTGGCCTCGTCCATGTCCTTGGGAAGCCCCATGGCCAACAATATCCCTAAGGGCTGCGCCCCCATGGCCGCTATGTCGCTGAGGTTTACGGCCGCGGCCATCCATCCCTTCTGGCGCCAGGTCATGCTGGGATGGAAGTGCGTTCCCTGCCACAGCATGTCCGTGCTCACCACCAGGCAGCGGTCGCCGATGTCGATGACAGCAGCGTCGTCCCCCGGACCTGATCTGGCCGATGTTCTGAGCATAGAGACTATGGAACTGACGACAGCTTTCTCACCGATATCGCTCAGCCGGGCCATGGATGGGAGAGTGCGGAGATGGCGAATAACCCTTTCCATCCCCGGTCCAAACGCGGACCGCGGGAAGATCGAAATGAAAAGACGATGGGGCCTGAAGAAAAAAAGAGGCCCGGTCCGGGTTTATTTCGCTTCGTTCTTCTTCTGCGTCCCTTGTTCTTTCATCTTCCTCTTCCTGAGGATGTTGAAGACTATGCCGAAGACCACAGCGGACGGCAGGAAGAAAGCTATGATCAGCGCCAGGTTGGTCGTACCCTCGGCCTCGACCGCAGCCTCTATCTCACCCAGGTCGTTCTCTCCAGCGACCGCGGTGAACTGATATGTGAACGTCTCGCCGTCCTCCAGCTCTACGGTGAGGTCGTACGAGCCGACGGTCACGTTATCGAATTGGAAGCTGCCGTCCGATCCGGTGGTGGCGGTCATGCTGTTGCTCAAGGTCACGGTCTCATTGGCCATGACATCGCCGTGCTGGTCGACGAGCACACCTTCGATGTTGGCCGTCGCATCCGCTGCGGACACTGGGGCGAACAATGAAAATATCAACGATATCGATGCTAGGAACAGGAATGCCTTGATGGCTATGTTCTTCATGGTGCCACTTTCCTGATTATTTGTCCCAGGATATCTGATTGAATATTAAAGCTCGTGCTTTATCGTTCCACCGCTGGCAATGGACCAGCAATAGGAACGGACCTCATTTATCCTTGGCCATCTTACGCTTCCTCAGCACATATATGACGATACCGAAGACGACCAGGGAAGGCAGGACGAAGGCCAGCAGCAGGTACGGGTTCTCCTTCTCCCCGGAAACGGACGTCATCACCAGTGTGCCCAGGTCGCTGGCCTCCCCCGATACGACGGTGACGTTGAAGGAGAGCGTGTTACCGTTCACCGCCACGGTCCCGTTGTACGTGCCATGGGTGATGTTGGCTATGAAGAAATGACCGTTGGAGTCCGTCAGCGCGGTCCTGTTGTTGCTCAGGGTTATTAGCGCATTGGATATCGGGTCCCCTTCGTTATCGACGACCACGCCCTCGATGTAGCCGGCCTTGACGGTCTTGAACGTCAATGTCTTCACCATCTCGTTGCCGGCCAGGTCGGTGCCGGTGATGATGACGAAGTAGGTGCTGTTGAAAAGAAGTTCGTCCGGGACGACGGTGGCCACTGTGCCGTTCCAGGAGATAGAACCGTTGCTGCTTCCCCCGATCTGGACGACGACCGACGAGGCGTTCATCTTCTCGGAGAAGGTGATTACAAGGGAGGCGTTCACCTCTACGCTGTTACCGGTAGGCGATACCGTGGCCGTTGGGGCGGTGGTGTCGATGACCACCGATATGTACATGGTGGCGTTGTTCCCGGCGATGTCGATTATCTTTACCCCGATGGTGTGATTTCCATCCCTCAGCCCGGTCATCGAGGAATAATTCCTCGGCATCTCTTTCCAGGTGCCATTATCGACCTTCATTAGCTGATGGGCGACGGATGAATCGTCATTGGCGGTCCACTTTACGGTCAGCGATGAGGACATGACATACGTGCCGTTGGATGGGGAAGTGATGTTGACGGTCGGTGCAACGGTGTCGATCTTGAACGACGATGTGACATTTCTGTGGTTGCCCAGCAGGTCGTAGGCGCGCACGGTGACATTGTGGCTGCCATCGCCGAGATCGTTGAAGATCATGTTCGTGCCATTGAGCATGCTCCAATCGCCAGAATCGATGCGCACCTCATAGTAGGAGATGACGGTGGCGTCGCTGCCCGCCCATGATATGGTCACGTTGGCGGAGTTAACGTACGAGCCGTTCGTCGGTGAGGATATCACCAGTGTCGGCGCGGTGGTGTCGATTGTGAACGTGACGCTGGTCTCATTGAAATTTCCAACCAGGTCATATGCTCGGACCAGTATCGTGTACACACCGTCCTCCAGGGAGAACGTGCGTTCCGTCCCGTTCGTAGTGGTCCAGCTCGTCCCGTCCTCGCTAAAGGCATAATGCGACAGCCCGGTACCGGTGTCGTTGCCGGTCCAGGTGACCGTGACGTTGCCGGTGCCATTGTACGATCCGTTCTCCGGCGTCAGGACGATGATGGACGGCAGGTAGGCGTCTACGGTGACGTTCACCGATGTCGAGTTGACGTTCCCTACGGCATCGGTCGCTCTGACGTACAGCGTCCAGTTCCCGTCCGTGAGCCCACTGATCATAGCGGAACTGCCAACGGCCTCGGTCCAATTCCCCCCATCGGAGCTGACCTCGACCGAAGCGATGCCGGAATCGGCGTCGCTGGCGTTCCATGATACCAGCACGGAGCTGTTATGATACGAGCCGTTCAGGGGAGACGTGATCTCTATCGACGGGGCGACTGTGTCGACGTAGATAGTAACAATGGTGCTGACCGTCCTACCGCCGCTGTCGGTCATGACGAAGGTTATGTCGTTGTTCTCGACCGCCAGCGGGACGTTGGCGCTCCATGAGGTGGTGCCGGTGCAGGTGCCGTTGCCGCCGGTAGCTTCGTTCTGCCAGGTGATGTACGATATACCGAAATAGCAGACCGACGAACCGCTGATCGTGATGCTCAGGTCCTTAACGAAAGCTCCGGAAGTATGAGAGGTGACCTTGACGATGGTGCTGAGGGGGTGAAAGTCCTGGTTGACATCTTCCCCATCGAGCTCATAGCTATTGTCCACGATGCCGTTTCCGTCAGCATCGGGCGTCAGCCAATCGCTCCACAGATTCCCATATACGATGTTCCAATCGTTGGTCCCGTCATCGAAGGCCTGAACATGTCCTTCGGTACGTATGGAGGAGGCGCCGTTGTTGTCCGTCATCACATTGCCGATGATGACGTTATCGTCCGAGCCAGTGGCGTAGATGCCGTAGGATGCGCTGTCCTCGCAGGTGTTGTTGACCACCTGATTGCCATCGGAACCCCTCAGATATATCCCGTAAAGGCCGCTGCCCTCGCACACATTATATGTGATCGTATTGCCGCTGCAGGAGTTGTTCAGGTGTATTCCCGAACGGTCATCGCTGCAGGTGTTCCCTATCACCAGGTTGCCGGCGCAGCTGACGTTCAGGTAGATGCCGTAACGGTCGCTGCCGGTGCAGATGTTCTCACGCACCTGGTTTTTATCGCTGCCGTTCTTCAGATAGACGCTGTAGTTCACGTCATCATTGCATATGTTCTTGGAGATAACATTGTAGCTGGAGCGGTAGAGGTAGATGCCATCGTTGTTGTCGCTGCAATCGTTCTCGGAGATGGTGTTGTTCACCGAATCGTTGGTGCGTATGCCGGAATAACCGCTGTCACCGCAGGTGTTCCTGACAACGGTGTTGTTTTCGGCGATGTTCAGGAATATGCCGTAATATTCGTTCCCTTGGCAGATGTTGTCCGCAAGGGTGTTGTTGCTCGACGCCTCCACGCATATGCCGAAATAGGTGATACTGTCACTGCAAACGTTGTCCTCGACAGAATTATTGTTTGATCGCTCCAGGTAGATGTTCGTGTGCCCGTTCCCAGTGCAGATGTTTTCCGTGAGCACGTTGGAATGGGAACGGTTCAGGTAGATGCCGTCATAGAGCGAGTTGCCCCCGCAGATATTGGCGGTCAGCTCGTTGCCGTCGGAATAATCGAGACGGACCCCGTCCTTGATGTTGCCGCTGCAGTTGTTTTCTATCAGGTCGTTACGGTCCGAACCGTTCAGGAAGATGCCGCACTCGGCATTGCCTGTGCAGGTGTTGTTGGTCAGTGTGTTGTTGACCGAATAAAGGAGATGGACCCCTGAGACGCTGTCACTGCAGGTGTTGTTGATCAATGACACGTTCTGGCAGTTATAAAGTGTGACGCTGGACCCGTCTACGAACAGAGAGCCCTCGGAAGAAGCGCTATACAAGGAACAGTTGCGGATGATCAGGTGGACGGTGACGTTCCCTACGAAGATGGCGTTGCCCTCACCGGTGGCGTTGACATCATAGTTCTCGATGACGTATGGGTCTGAGACCGTTCCGTTCCCGGTGCAGTTGCCGGACGCCTTCAGGGCGATGAGGTCGGAATCGTTGTTGATGCGTATGACCGAATGCGCCGTCAGCGACCTTTCGGCCCCGGCGCCCGTCTGGACATCAGAAAGCGCCCCTGCTGCCGCTGTGGTGGTGGCCAGCAGTGGGACCAGCAGAACAGTGAGCGTCAGGAGCAGGGCTGTCCTCTGTACGAAATTCCTCATAAGATTCCTTTCCTATGGGACCGAGATAGGGACACCTCGCTAAGAAATTAACCTATGCCCGCTTCCCCGGGTCCCGTCCCTTGCTTGGCAAGAGAACAATTTAATACTATTTCGGCCAACGGTGGGGGTGGATGAGGCTCAATCTGCCGTATGGGGAGACGGGGTGTCTGGACGCGAAAGTTCCGGACGATCTTGTCATCAGGGTCGCAGGTCCGAACGAGGTCATAGAACGGGAGGGGGAGATAGAGCGTGCCTTGTCCCATCCCTGTGGCGGTGTTCAGCTCGGATCGTTCCTTGAGGGGGGGAAGGACATCGTCTTCATCGTGAACGACGGAACGCGCCCTACCCCCACGCCAGAGGTCCTCGATTCATTGGAAGGGAGGATGGATCTGCGCCAGGCCCGCTACCTCATCGCCACCGGCGCCCATCGCGCACCGACTGAGGAGGAACTGAGGTTCATCTTCGGCCGTCATCTGGACCTGCTTCGGGACCGCATAGTCGTGCACGATGCGAGGAGGTCCCCGACCGCCCATCTGGGCGTGTCGAAGAACGGCACGGACATGGACGTGAACAGCATCGCCGTGCAGGCAGACCGCCTGATCATCATCACCAGCGTGGAACCACATTATTTCGCCGGTTACACTGGAGGTCGAAAATCGTTCCTTCCGGGCGTGGCCGCATTCCGCACCATAGAGCAGAACCACCGATTGGCCATGAGGCCTGAGGCCAGGGTGCTCGCCCTGGAAGGCAACCCGGTCCATGAGGACATGATGGACGCCCTGTCGGTGATGAAGAAGGAGATATTCTCCATCCAGGTGGTCCTTGACCGCCATCAGGAGATATACCGCGCCGCTGCGGGTGAATTGCACCAGGCGTTCCGCCAGGCGGTGAGATGGGCGGACGAGGTATTCTCTATAGATGTCCAAAAGAGATATGACGCCGTGATCACCGTGGCGCCGTTCCCCATGGACATCGACCTGTACCAGTCCCAGAAGGCCATCGACAACGCCAAATGGGCACTGAAGGACGGTGGCACGATCATACTGGTATCGAAATGCCGGGACGGGGTCGGGGACGATACGTTCGTAAAACAGCTGAGCCGCTCCATAGACCCGTTGGTCGTCCTGGATGCAGTGAGACAGGAGTATCGATTGGGATATCACAAGGCAGCCAAGATGGCCGACATCATGTGCCGTTCCCGCATCTGGGCGGTGACCGGCCTCCCCGATGATATTTTGGTAGGCATGAACATACGGCCGTTCGCCACGCTGCAGGGGGCGGTGGACGAGCTCTTGAGCTCAGATCCAAAGGCGGATATACTGGTCCTGCTCGACGGCAGCGTGACCGTTCCCAGGGTGCATGAAGATGAGTGAGACTATCGATGCCAAGAACCTGCGAAAGGTGAAGAAGGAACTGATGACCTGCACCTATTGCGGGTTCTGCAAGAGCGTATGCCCGGTCTTTCAGAGAGTGGGCTGGGACCCGAGCGTGGCCAGGGGGCGCATGGTGCTCTCGTACGGGCTATTGCAGAAGGAGATACCGGCCGACCCGTCCGTCGTGGAATATCTGTACCAATGTACGACCTGCAAGGACTGCGAGAGGCGCTGCCCCTCCAAGATCGCTGTGGTGGATGTGGTGGAGAGCGCCCGCCGGGACCTGGTGGCCGCCGGTCATATGCTTCCCAAGCACAAGGCCATAGTGGACAAGGTCAAGGCGACCGGTAACGCCTATGGGGAAGGGAAGAGCGTCCCTGAGACGTTAGGACGTGAACCGAGGAAAGCGAAGATCGGCTACTTCGCCGGCTGCACTGCCACCTACCGCGACAAGGCATTATCGTCGGCGACACTTTCCATATTGGAGAAGCTGGGCGAGGACTTCACCGTTCTGGACGAGATCTGCTGTGGCAGCGTGCTCCAGCGCATCGGGGTGGACGAGGAAGAGGTGGAGAAGCTTTGGAAGAGGAACGTGGAGATGATCCGCTCCCTGGGCGTGGAGAAGGTTGTGTTCTCTTGTGCTGGCTGCTACCGCATGTTCAAGGAGGAGTACCCGAAGCGTTTCGAGCTGGGCTTCGAGGTCCAGCACATCACCGAATATTTGGCAGGAAAGGACCTCAAGCTGAGGCCGTTCAAGGGCGTGGTCACATACCATGACCCTTGCCACCTGGGCCGCCATTGCCATGTATACGAGGAACCAAGGAGGGTGCTGGCCATGATACCTGATATTGAGCTCAGGGAAATGCCTCGGAACCGTGACACGGCGGCCTGCTGCGGCGGAGGAGGAGGCGTTCGCTCCGCATATCCCGACCTGTCTAAGGCCATAGCCCAAAGGAGGGTGGAGGAGGCCTCGTTCACCGACATGCTGGTGACGACCTGCCCGTTCTGCGTGAACAACCTGAAGGCCGGAGCCGAGGGACGGAAGGCCCCGGAGATCGTGGACCTGGTCCAGCTGGTGGACCGTTTGCTGTGAGGGAGAACATGGCCAGGATGCGCGTCTACAGGAGCTACCCGGAGGCGCTGAACGAATGGCGCCGGCTGGCCGTCCCGGAGGGCGCCCTGGGGAGGATGGACCTGGCCACCAAGCAGTTCTTTTTCATCGATGGCATCGCCAAGGACGATGCCGCCCCGTTGCTCAAGGCCGTACAGGCCCGCGGCGGAAGAGGGTTCCATTGCAGGGGGGACCGCGCCCTTGTCGCCCTTAGCCCGGTGGGCCTGGAGACGATGCTGAACAACGGTGACGTACCACAGATGACCGAGCAGCTGGCGACGGCGTTGATGAACCGCATGGACGAAGATGCGCCGGCGTTCGAATGGTCCGGCGGCTCCCTGGATCTGTCCAGGCCGAAGGTCATGGGCATACTGAACGTGACGCCAGACTCGTTCTCCGATGGCGGGCGCTATCTGGACGCTGAGTTCGCAGTGCGCAGGGCGCAGGAGATGAAGGACGAGGGGGCGGACGTGATCGATATCGGAGGCGAGTCCACCAGGCCTGGGTCGGACCCGGTGCCCGCATCGGAGGAGTGGGAAAGGATCGGGGCCGTCGTCCGCCGGGTGAGCGACGAGGTCGGTCTGCCTGTCTCCGTTGATACGCGTCGTCCGGAGGTGGCCAGTAAAGCGTTGAAAGCAGGGGCCAGCATAGTGAACGACGTCTCCGGGCTGGAGCCGGACATGGCCGACGTGGTGGCCCGGGCAGGTTCTGGCGCGATCATGATGCACATGCGCGGTCAGCCTTCCAACATGCAGACGGACACGCGTTATGCGGACGTGGTTGGCGATACTTACCTGTTCTTAGAGAGGAGGATGGAGCAGGCGGTCAAGGCCGGGGTGAGCCAGGCGTCCATCGCCGTCGATCCGGGGCTGGGCTTCGGAAAGGACCTGGAAGGCAACCTGCAGATCATGTCCAGACTGGACGAGTATCGTTCATTGGGAAGGCCGGTGATATTGGCGGCCTCACGCAAGTCGTTCCTTGGTAATATTACCGGGGGCGACGCCAACGACCGTTTGGAAGCGAGCCTGGCGGCAGCGGCCGTCGCCTGCTGGCAGGGCGTCAGGCTGTTCAGGGTGCATGACGTCAAGGAAACCGTGAGGACCGTACGGGCTGCCTATTCCATGAGAGCTGTTCAACCGTAATAAACGAGGAGGGTGACGACGACCAGCATCACACCGGCGATGCCGAAGAACATCATGTTCCGGTTGCGTTCCCTCTTGACCTCGCTCTCCGCGCTCAGGCGGCAATCCTCCGAGCAGTACTCCTGTCCTACATCGACCGGATCGTCGCAGTTCAGGCAATGGGAGTGTTCGGGAAGCAGTTCCATCCGTTCATCCTCAAGTGGAATATGAAAAGGCTGATGATAAGGGTTTAGGAGGAGCGCGGCCTCAGGAACCATGAGGACGCGCCCGCGGCCATGATCGCCTTCATCATGTCCACCAGCAAGAACGGCAGCATGCCCATGACCAGCGCGTCCCATACATCGAGCCCTAGGACCAAACCCAGCTGCAGCGCGCCAATAGCGTCGATGATGAGCGCACAGGAAGAGAGCACCAGGACGATCTGCCATACGCTCCACTCCTTCTTCCGCTCCACCATCTCACCGAGCACGAAGGCGGCGATGACAAAACCTATGAGATAACCTCCGGTGATGCCCACTAGCGCCGCGGTCCCGACCATCCCAGTGAACCAGCCGAACGATGCCCCCATCCCGATGTACATACCTTGGCTCAGGACGCCGTATCGTCCCAGTACCACTGCGCCCAGCAATACAACGAGCACCTGTCCGGTAAGGGGGACCGGAGTGAACGGCAGTACGATACGGACCTGTGCCGCCAGGGCGGTCAGCAGGGCGAAGAGAAGCGCCACGCTTATCTTTGTTACGAAGCTGGATTCCTCCCTCCAACGATATAGGGGGGCGGATGTCAGTTGGCGGCCCCTCAAGACCGTGTCAAATACTTGCATGGTTGACGGAAAGCCTCGGACATGCTGATAAAGTTTACCGATGCGGGCCCCGCCTTGTTCCTCCGGGACAACAAGGTTATATCCGACCATGGGGTTTTTGGGAGATATGTGGAAGGTTTTCGGCGAAGAGTGCGTCATGGTCCAGTTCGAGTCTATGTGGGCGGACAGGATGAGGGAACTGTCCAAGCGACGCAAGGACCGGGACCGGTTCATCGCTCTGCTCGACCAGGCCGATATGGCACATTATCTTGATATCCATCAGAAGTTGCACGTCTTCAAGATGAAGCTTCCCGAGAGCTGCACCGTTGACGATGTGGAGTTCCTCAAGTCGTTCGTTCAGAGGATCATCAAGACGACCGAGTATCACATGGTCGACCTGGATGATGAGGAACAGAAGGCAGCGCTCATGATCATCGCTGAGGACCCGGCCGACGAGCACCAGGTGCGCATGTCCGAATGGTACAAGATGAAGGCCGAAGAGGACATGAAAAAGGAGAGGAAGCAAAAGGTTTAGAGTACGTAGGCCGCGCCCATCATCTTCTCCAGCCTCTCCAGCTTAACGCCGGGGTCGCTGGAGTTCTGCACGCGTACCCAGTCCTTCAATTTTTGTACGGCCTTTCCGCTGTCCATGATATCGATGGCCCGGACGACCCCTTCCTTTAAAGAGGTGACGTTCCCGTTCAGGTACAGTATGGGCGCGGTGTTCATGGCCACGATGTCCCTGCGGGAGCCTTTCTCCTCGCCGGACAGAACACGGATGAACCGCATGGCCTCGTCCTCGCGGTCCAGGCTGCTCAGTATGGCCTTCTCCTCGCCGATGGGCAGTCCCAACCTCTTGGGAGTGACCTCATAGCTGGTCATCTCCCCATCCTCATGGAACTCGGTCACGATGCTCGTGCCCAGCGTGGAGAGCTCGTCCATGCCGCGCTGCCCGCTGGCGTCCATCCCGTGGGCGACGATGCCTTTCTTGTATCCGATCTCGCGCATGGTCCTGGCCACTGGTAGGATCAGGTCGGGCGAGTACACACCGCGCACACCGATGTCGGGGGAAGCTGGGTTTGCCAGTGATCCGGCCACGTTCAGGATGGTGCCGAAGCGGATCTGAGATAATATGCGGTACAGCGCCTGCGGGTGCACCTTGGCGCTCATACCATTGTACAGGCCTATGCCAGCCTCTTCCACGCTGCGCTTGACGACGGCCGCTTCGCATTCCACGTCCACGCCCAGCGTCTCGGCTATGTCCACGATCCCGCACTTGGAGGTGATAGCCCTGGCCCCGTGCTTTGCCATATAGACGCCATCGGCGGCGGCCACGACCGATGACAGCGTACTTACATTGAACGTCTTGATGCGGTCCATGCCAGTGCCGCAGTTCTCCACTAGATGCCCCGGGACCTCCGGCCAGGACTTGACCGTATCGATCTCGTATATCGCTTCCCAGCTTCCGGCGATCTCCTCAGGGGAGGCGCCTATGGCCGTCAAGGCGGCGAGGAACGCTCCCTGCTGCAGATCTGGCTGCCTATTCAGCAATACCTCCCGGAACATGTCCCGGGCATGGTTACGCCCGATGTGCTCTCCCCGGATCAACGCGTCGACCTTGGCTCCGAACTCTCTCATATCCTTGTCCATGTTCCACACTTCCTCTAGATCGTAATGACGGCTTTCTGCCCTTTCCTGGCCGATGCATGCCCGAAGGCGTCCCTGGCATCATCCAATGAGAACTTTCCTGTTATGAGCCATGACAGGTCTATACTTCCCTGGCTCAGCATCTGCACAGCCCTCCTGTCATGATCACTGGAGTTGCCGTAGCTTCCAACGAGCATCTGCTCATGATAGTGCATTTCCCGGACGTCGACGGGAAGTGGCGAGTCGTCCTTCCGCGGGCCGGAGAAGATGCATATCTTTCCTCCAGGGGCCAGAAGGTCGAACAGGACCTTGTCCAAACGCACATTGGGAGTGCATGGGATAACGATGTCGACCCCCTTGTCCGAGGTGGCCTTGCGGACCATCTTTCGGAGCTCGTCCGGATCGGGAGAAGATACCTCATCGAATAGGCTGGTCGGGACGGCCCTTAAGCGCTCTTGCTCTTTCTCGGACACCAATACCGTTCCCGCCCCCCTTTGACGTGCCAGTTGGGCGTTGATGCATCCCATCGGGCCTCCCCCGATGATCAGGACGGTGTCCCCTCGCCCCACACCTAGCTTGTCCTGGGCATTGATGCAGCATGCCAGAGGCTCTGCCATCGTCAGCAATACTGGGTCGGTGCGGCCGATGGGGACCAGTCGGGAAACGTCCTTGACGGACATCATCTGGGCCATCCCGCCCTCCATGTTGAAGCCCATGATGCCGATGCTGGGGCATAGATGGTCCTTGCCGGAAAGGCATTGCGGGCAATTACCGCACGCTTCCCCGGGCCATACTTGCACCCTGTCCCCTATGCTTAATGTGTCAGAGGGTACGTCCATCTCCAGTATCTCGGCGGTGACCTCGTGCCCCAATATCCGTGGGTATCTCAGATCGCGATGCCCCTGTTCGAGCATCTTGACGTCCGTACCGCATACTGCGCATGCCAGTACCTTCAATAATGCCCCTCCTGTGGGACAAGAAGGGTCCTTGACGTCAGTGACGTCCAACACACCGGGGGAACGCATCAGGGCGGCTCTCATGCTAAGACCGTGAGATGAGTTGGATATATCATCCAACTATTTAATTTATAGGAAGCGGCCACATCCAGTGAAATGATTAAACCATTGCGATGCGATGACGCCGTTGGTCCTGCGAGGATGTGGGGATGAGGAAGGCCGAAAGGGAGATCACTGAGATCGGGGAGATGGAACAGGTGATCATGAAGGCAGAGGTCTGCCGCCTGGGCATGATCGATGATGGTGAACCGTACATCGTTCCAATGAACTTCGGGTACCGAAAGGGCACGTTCTTCTTCCATTGCGCCCGCGAGGGGAAAAAGCTGGAAGTCCTTCGTAAGAACCCAAAGGTCTGCTTCGAGCTGGAGAGCGAGGCGTACCTGGTAAAAGGAGAAAGAGCTTGCCAGTGGAGCAGCTCATATCGCAGCGTCATCGGTTGGGGCGAGGCGGTAGTGCTCATGGGAGAGACGGAGGTCAAGGAGGGGCTGGAGGTAATAATGGACCATTACTCACCTGGCCAGAAGGACTTCGACCCCAGGTCCGTGGGACTGACGGCCATCATCAGGGTGGACGTGGAAAGGATGACCGGAAAGCGCTCTAAGCGCTGACCTTGACCACCTTTCCGCCGTACCGCTCGACGATAAATTCCTGCAACGGTAATTTCTTACCGCTCAGTCTCATGGCCTCGTTGACCATGTGCTGCAGCCCGCCGCAGCATGGCACTTCCATGCGGATCAGCGTGATGTCCTTGATGTCATTGCCCTTGAAGATGCTGGTCAACTTCTTCACATGGGCGTCGAAATTGTCAAGCTTGGGGCAGGCGATTATGGCGATCCTGCCAGCGATGAAGTCCCTCTGCACGTTCCCATGTGAAAAACCGGTGCAATCAGCGGCGATGAGCAACGATGCGCCCTTATAGGCTGGAGTGCCCTCGGGGGCCAAGGCGAGCTGTATGGGCCAGTTGCGCAACTGGGAGGGATTGTCGCCTTTCGTCGCGGATGTTTCGGGCATCAGCATCATCGGCCTGGAGCTTTGACATGCATGAAGTTCCTGACCGTTCACTGATGACACGTGCCTCTTCGTGGCCTCCTCGCCGAACGGGTCCGTCTCCATTTCCTCGAGGGAGAGCGCCCCCTCGGGACAATGACCTAGGCATGCTCCGAGACCGTCGCAGAACATGTCCTTGACGACCTTGGCCTTGCCGTCCTGAATGATGATGACACCTTCTGCGCACGAGAGTATGCATTGCCCACAGCCGGTGCACTTGTCCTCGTCGATCCTGATTACCTTACGCTTGACCTTTGACATACGTCCGTTCATTCATGCTCATGGTTTATTGTCTTTACTGAATCTGGGTTGTGCTTTCACGATGCTTGAGAGAGCATCATACGTATCTCTCCCTGTAGCGCAACAGCTCCTTCCAGAACACGGGCGTGAACAGCACTAGCACGGTAATGAACTCAAGCCGACCGGCCCACATTGTAAAGATCAGGACGATCTTTGCCATCTCAGGGAGCACACCATAGGTACCATATGGACCGAGGACACCGATGCCCGGGCCGGCATTGGACAGCGTTGCCACAGCTGCGCTCATAGATGTGGTCGGATCAACACCAAGGAGCATCAAAGCGACAACGGCCGCCAGGGCGGTAGCGAAATAGCACATGACCATGGCAACCACCGATGATAGCGCCTCTTGGCTCAGCGGCCGACCGTCCATCTTGATGGTGAATATCGAACGAGGGTGTACCGTCTTATGCAGGGCAGATGAGATGAACTCCTTCGACAGGTAGAATCGAGCGGTCTTGATCCCACCGGCCGTGGACCCTGTGCAACCACCGATGACCATCAGGGCCAGCAGGAGGAAGACGATCGATTTCTCCCATGTCACATAATCAGCGGTGGCGAACCCAGTACAGGTGAGGACGTTGACCACCTGGAAACTTGATATCCGTAGAGCGCTCTCGATCGTTGTGAACAATGGGTCTCCCCATTTCATGACAGCGATCACTAACGTGGAACCGACGGCTAGGAGCGTGTAAAGTCGGAACTCGGAACTTTTCAGGTACACCCCTGGGTTCTTTATTACAATGGCCTGATAATGCAAATAGAAGTTAACACCGCCTACGAACATGGCAAATGTTACTATCCATTGCACCTCCCCCGAATAGAATGCGATGCTTTCAGTATGAGTTGAGAATCCACCTGTGGCCAATGCGGAGAACATGACACAGAGAGATTCGAACAGGTCCACTCCGGTAAAGAGCAGAAGCAACACAATTATTATTGATAATAAAATATAGATATAATGGAACTTTCTTGCTTCTTCCTGAATACGCATGGAAAAGTTCTGCACGTCCAGCCCAGGGAACTCGTTCTTGAACAGGTTACGACCGCCGACCCCGAGCATGGGAAGGATCGTCACGAAGACCATGACTATCCCAGCACCCCCAAGCCAGTTCGTGAAGCTCCTCCAGAACAGTATGCTCTTGGGCCAGGACTCGATGCTAGCGATGCTGGGCGTGTATCCAGCTGGTGTACCCATGATGGTCGCACCTGTGGTAGTGAACCCGCTCATGGTCTCGAACAACGCGTCCACGATGCTCATCCCATACATGACATAAGGGATGGCCCCGATGACCATTAGCATAAGCCAGCATGTGGAAACGACGAACATGGCCTCCGTCGGCCGGGTGTTCTCGGGTGCACGGTAGCGGAGGAGGAGCATGATACCGGATAACAAGGAGAGAAGTATCGGGAATATCCAGGGACGAGGGTCCTCATGATAGTAAATGCAAACGATGAGGGAGGGGACGAATGCTATCGCCATATATACCATCAGTACGCCGAACAGATGGGGTATGGCGCTCTCTTTCCGGGCCACCTTATTGAATACCGTAATAGTATCGACGTTCAGGCGGTCGAACGAGAAAGCCAGGCGCCCGAAGATCCATCGGGCCTTCTCAGATAGGCTGGTCATCCCATCGGCCCCATTGGGATGTTCGCCTTGAACATCCATTCGAGCTTGGCGATGGCCGACTGCAAGGCGTAGATGAACACCTTGTCGCCCTCCTCGATCATCGTGTCGGGCGTGGGGATGATGGTCTCATGCCCTTTGACGACCAGGGCGATGGAGGACATCTTGGGCATATCGATCTCGCTCATCTTCTTACCGGCTATGCGGCAGCCTGGACAGACCTTCATGTCGAAGAACTCCTCGGAGAACTTCTCTAGAAGGATCATTACCTCGTAGTTCTGTACGGTCTCCTTGATGATCTCGTTGGCCACGACATGGTAGTATCCGACAGCGGCGTCGATGCCGCTCATGGAGAATATCTCCTCGTACTCGCGCTTGGAGTACCTGCTAATTACTTTGGACACTCCCAGATGCTTCCCTATCAGGGCCGCGAGCAGGTTCTCCTCCTCGCTGGTCGTCGCGCATATCAGCACATCGGCCATGGCCACGTTCTCATTGCGCAGCACCGAAGGATCAGCGCCGTTGTCGTTGATTATCACCGTTCTGTTCAGCTTTTTAGCTAGGACGCGGCAGCGATTTTCGTCCGCCTCGATGAGCTTGACAGCGAGCTTGTCCCTCTCCAGCATGGTGGCCAGGTGTTCGCCCACGATGCCCCCGCCGACGATGACGACGTCCCTGGGCTCCCGGACGATGCCGAGCATCTTGTTGAACTCCAGAGTGGCGCTCTCCTTTCCTACGATCGTCACCTCGTCCCCTTTCATGAGCACGTCGTTCACGGTCGGAACGATCACCTGCTTGCCGCGATGGATGACGACCACCCGGCAATCCTTGGGTATGGGCAGCTCCCTCAGCGGGACCATGATCACGCCCTCTTTGCGCCCGGTCACCCTGAACTTGGCCATCTCTACGCCCAGCGAGGGTATGCTCTCGACGCCGATGACGTTCTCGATCATGGCGATGCGCTTCAGTTTTACGGCGGTGAGGTACTCGGGCGATATGATATGGTCCACGTTCAGGAACTTGGCCGCCATTGCGCCCTCGATATAATCTGGGTTACGCACCCTGGCCACAGTGACGATCTTTGAATTGATCTGTTTGGCCATCATGCAGGTGAATATGTTCGTCTCGTCCCTCTCTGTGACGGCCAGGATCAGGTCGGTCTCCTCACTTATCAGACCTTTCAACACCTTTGGGCTGGCCCCGTTGGCATTGATCGCTCCAACGTTGAGATGATTGACGATATAATCGTAGCGCTTGATGTCATCCTCGATCACCATCACTGCATGCTGCTTGGACAGCATCCTTGCGATTGTGTAACCGACGTTCCCCGCCCCGACGACGATTATATGCATCTAATAACGCTCCGAACCTTGGACCATTATGCTGAATAGGTACTGGAACCTTTTCTCGAATTATGAATCTATTGCTTGATGTTTTCCCGATACAGTGCCAATGGTCATGATGAATTGATCTAGGTCACGTGAGAGGGCTCGAACGGTCCTGTTCAATGATCCCTGGCAAGAAATGAAAGAGAACGCTGGCACATAATTAAAATACATACCGACCGCTCCTAGTGATCGATCACTTGCTAGGCAGAAGGTCGCTATTACTTTTCATCTCAAGGATGCTGGCATCAGCCATAGCCTTCATCGGGCTGCTCTTCATGACCAACTACCTTGGGAGAGACGTCTATGGATCGGTCGTATGGACCCTGTCCCTGGTAGCATCGTTCAACGCCATCTCCGACCTGGGATTCACCAGCGCCCATATAAAAAGGATATCAGAGGGAAAGGACCTGGACGATTGCGTATCCACATACGCCGTGATCAAGCTGACACTTACGGGCGTCATGGTGGTCATCACCTTGACGTCCGTCTTCCTTTGGACGGACGTGCTTGGCAAGACGTTGGATTCCAGCAGCACGGACCTGATCCTCCTGTTCATACTCTACTATGTGCTTCTGGACATCTCCGCCATCGCCACCAACACGTTCATGGCCAAGATGGAGATGGCCAAGCTGCCGCTGGTCACCATCATCGATCCATTGGTGAGAGTGCCCCTGGTCGTGCTCGTGTCCATCAACCTGATGGGGATGGTGGAACTGGCGTTAGCATACGTGCTCTCGGCATTGGCGGTGACCGTTATCGCTCTTTTCCTTCTTTTCCGAGATCGCATCAAGTGGCGCCGTCCGACCCTGGTCCGTTCGTACTATAGGTTCGCCCTGCCGTTGGCGTTGATAGCCGTCATAAGTGTATTGAGCGGCCTCATAGACAAGCTCCTCCTCGGTTCCTTCTATAGCTCTGGCGATGTAGGACTGTATTCTGCTCCGCAGGTGTTCCTTGGCACGTTCGCCATCGTCAGCACTGCCGTATCTGCCCTCACCTTCCCTTCGTTCTCCAAGCTGCACGCCGAGGGCAAGCTGAGAGAGATCAGAGAGCTGACGCGACAAGCGGAGCGGTACATAATGATGGTCGCTCTACCCATCACCATCCTCATCATCATGTTCCCCGAGGACATATGTGTCGTCCTGTATGGGTCTGACTTCGCAGGAGCGGGAGAGATCATCGGCATCATGGCCGTGACCAATCTGATCCTGATGATGAACAGCGTGGACAGCTCGCAGATAATCGCCGTGAACCGTCCAGGCATATCGGCCCTCATCACGGTCATCGTGTTCGTGGTGAACCTGGGAGCACTACTGGTGCTCGTTCCTGGCCCGGCGTTCCTAGGGTTCGGGCTCGGGCTTTCCTATGTAGGTGCGGCCATAGCTCTGCTCATCGGCAGAGTGGTGACCTATGTCATAACAAGATACACCGT
This sequence comes from Methanomassiliicoccales archaeon, assembly GCA_028682895.1. Lineage (GTDB taxonomy): Archaea > Thermoplasmatota > Thermoplasmata > Methanomassiliicoccales > UBA472 > UBA472. The sequence goes on along the minus strand of JAJRAK010000015.1, from coordinate 18,243 downwards.
CTGGCATCTTACCGGTACGGTGTTGGACCCGCGCCTCCTGATACAATTGGTCGCCGGTGCCGTGGTGATAGGGCTGCTCGCGGTATTGTCCACGATGTACAGCATCACCACCTGGTATTGGCTGATAGCCTTCGGGTTCATCACGCTCGGGGCCTACATTGGTGTGCTCGTCCTTTTGAAAGAGTTCACGCACCGGGACCTCCGTTACTTCCTGGACCTGGCTAACCCCAAAGAGCTGATGGGCTACATAAGAGGGGAACTGAAGGGCAGTCAATGATGATGGTCCAAATATGACCACAGATAAGATGAAAAATGGAAAATTGGTGGGCCCGTCCGGATTTGAACCGGAGTCACCAGCACCCCAAGCTGGAAGGATACCAAGCTACCCCACGAGCCCGATGTAAAGGGGTAAAAGGGGTTTAACCCAGTGGGATCAGCTCGCCGAGCAGGTCCGAGTGGGATATTATCATACGACGGCAGCAGTACCGCTTGATGCCTAGATCGTCGAGCACTTCCTGGGGATCTTCCCCCATCTGCACTCTCTTGACGAAGGTCTGATAGGAACTTCCTACGACCTTGCCGCACGTAAAGCATCTGACCGGTATTATCATTTCTGCTCACCTGTACGATTTTTGCCTCTTCTTCCTAGCACCACGTCCCAGAGGCTTCTTCGGGAGCTTGCGGCGGATGTCGCTGATGAGCAATGACCTATCAAAGTGCTTGAAGGCCAGCTCCAACTCCTCGTCGTGAAAGTACTCCACGATAGCCTTGGCGATGGCGGTCCTGGTGGCCTCGGCCTGACCCATGACCCCTCCGCCAGAGACGCTGACGTCGATATCCACCTTGGCCGCCTTTTCAGGTACCAAGGTCAAAGGCTCGGCCATCTTCAGCCGGGCCAGCTCAGGAGTGACGATGTCCAGGGGCACGCTGTTGATGCGCACCTTGCCGGTGCCTTCGCGAGCGACCGCGCGGGCCACCGCCGTCTTCCTCTTACCGCTGGTGTTGACAACTTCGGACATATCACTTCACCCTCGAGCCCAGGAATTCCGCGATCTGACTGAGCGTGACATATTGGATCAGCCCGGCCTTCATAGCGACTTCCACCTTCTCTTTCTCCTGGCCAGCGTACTCCTTGGGCACGCCAACGTATACCATTAGCCTCTTGTAAGCCTCCTTTCCGGAGGTAGTGGACCAGGGCAGCATGCCCCTGACGGTCCTCTTCATGATGAGGTCTGCGCGGCGTGGGAAGAACGGTCCGCTCTTCACGTTACCACAGTCCTTCTTCTGCTTATAGGAAGCGAGCACGGAGTCGCGGTCACCAGTAACGATGATCTTCTCAGCGTTGACGATGACTATCTGCTCGCCCTTCATGAGCCTCTTGGCAAGGACGGAGCTTAACCTTCCCATGATGTGGTTCTCAGCGTCGATTATGGTGGTCATTTTCTCACCTCATGATCTTGACCCCGGTCCCCTTAGGCATCTCCTTTACCAGCTCTGTAATGGTAAGGTTCCTGCCTCCGGCAGCCTCGATCTTCATCTTGGCGGACTCGGAAAAGCCGTATGCAGCTACGGTCAACTTCTTGTTCAACGCTCCAGACCCCAACACTTTCCCAGGTACGACTACTATGTCGCCCTCGGAGGCGTTTCGCTCCAACTTGCTCAGATTGACCTCGGCCCAATTGGCCTTGGCCTTTTCCAATCTTAGAGCAATGTCTCGCCAGATCCCTACCCCGCTGGACCTTGTCTCTGCCTTGAGGGCGTTGATGAGGGCCATGAGGTTAGGGTCAGTCTTTACATTTGTCATTTTCTGACTCTCCCGACATTGGTAAGCCCCTCTAATATGGAAGGGTATAATATACTTTGCCATCAAGAACCTCCTTTCAGGCAGGGTACAAGAATGATGCTGGCTCTCACGCTTCCACCTGTGATGCGAGGAGGAATTAACCTAATATCCGCATCGGTCCGATCGATCAATCTGTTACGGTAAGGGCGGACATAGAAGGTTCAGTATGAAAAATTTTTGATAGTTCTTATATATCCTGTTGAACATAAGGTTAGGTTTGCTCGGGGTTTTCGATGATTCGCTTTGGTCCAGCTGGTATTCCGCTTTCTTGTAAGGGTCGCACATTGAAGGATGGTATCGAGGACGTGCATGGGCTCGGTCTCAACGCCATGGAAGTTCAGATGGTGCGGGTGAACGTATCCGAACGACCTCCGGACGATGAGGAGGTAGGCATCACCCCCAGGGACCTAGAGAACGAACTGGTCGTCGAAATCCATAGGAAGAAGGGAAAGAAGCCTGTCCAGATAACCAACCTTGACGAGAAGATCAAGGAGGACGATGTTCTCGTTTGCCTCTCTTCCGGCCTGGTGCAGAACTATAACGAACTGGCCGAGCTCGGGCTGATGGGGAGCGAGCTTGATGTCCAGCTTTCCATGCACACGCCCTATTATATCGACCTAGCTAGCGATACCGACCTGACCAGGAAGAGCATGGACTCGATCCGGTGGGCCGGACTTCTGACCCAGGAGATGGGAGGAGAGACCGTCGTCACCCATCTCGGTCTTTATGGCAACGTCAGCCGCAGGGAGGCCACCCAGGCCATCACCGACAATCTCGAAGAGATAGTCAACTGGTGGGACAAGAACAAGATCGAGCCGAAGTTGGGGCTTGAGACCTCGGGACGCAAGGAGGTGTTCGGAGGTCTGGAAGAGATACTGGAACTTTGTGATAAGTTCAGTAACGTCGTGCCAGTCGTCAATTTCGCCCATCTGCACGCGCGCACCGGCGGCATGTTGCGCGAGCCCGAGGACTTCGCCGAGGTCTTTGACAAGGTCAAAAGCTACGTGGGAGACCTGCACTATACTCATTTCTCGGGCGTTGAGCATGAGGGAGGGAACGAGAAGCGTGTGACCCCGATCAAGAAGGGGGATCTGCGCTTCGAGCCCATGGCCGAATATCTGGCCGATGCCAACCCGAACTCGGTCATCATCTCCAGTTCACCTCTGCTCGAGCATGACGCCATGTATATGAAGGTCATCTACGAGCGTGTGCTGACCAAGCGCATCACCAAGGATACCAAGGTCAAGAAGGGGAAGAGCTCCAAGGACGAGGATGACGATTGAAGGACACCACGGCCTACATCCTGGATGAGGTCAAGCGGACCATCGAGCGGGTCGACGAGGAGACGGTAAATCATATCGTCGAGACCTTGGCTACTGCGCCCAAAATCTTCATCTACGGAGTCGGACGGTCCGGTCTGGTAGGAAAGGCCTTCGCTGTGCGCCTGGTGCAGATGGGGCTTAACGTGCATTTCGTCGGTGACACGACCACGCCGATCGTCCAGAAGGGCGACCTTGTTTTCATCATATCTAACACCGGTGACACCATGTCGGCGGTACAGACCGCCAACATCGTGCGTCGGATAGGCGCGGTGGTCGTATCCATCACCGGCAGCAACAACTCAAAGCTGGGCATCGCCAGCAATACGGTCCTAGAGCTGGTCCAGCCCCGGGATGACATGAAGAAGCGCATGGCCCCTTTGGGCACGATATTCGAGCTGTCTAGCATGGTCATAGTGGATTCGATGGTCCCGCTGCTCATGGCCCGTTTGGGACAGGACGAGACCTCCCTGAGACGAAGGCACGCCATCTGGGTATAGTCATCATAAAAGCTTTCTTACCCGCACGCTCTCTCCGTGGTAGGGGTTCTGGAACTCGTCCCAGTAGACTAAGAACTTACGTCTTTTTACCTCGCCCTTGCTCAGACAGAAAGCGTCGATGTGCTTTCTTACCGGATCAACGACCAGAGCGGTATGATAGGGTCGATCGAACATCCCCTTCTGTGTGGCGATGTCAGTGGATGAAAGGAAACATCCATGACCTGGATGCGAATGGTACCATCCCACCAACACGTAACGGAAACGGGCGCATTCCAAGGTGGCGAAGAGCGCCTCGAACCCCTCGGGATCGAACTTTACGCTGACCGAAGTGGCCTCGAGGTCGGTAGTGGCCACGTCCCGGACGACCGTGTACTCGTGACCATGGTCGGTGAACACCTCGCCGAGCAGGAATCCCATCACCTCCAGGCCTTCATCGACCTTGCTGAGAGCATGGTTGCGCACCTTCTCCTCCGCCGTTTTGAACAGGTACATGTCCGCCTCCCCCTTATCGGAGTACAGAGGCAGCGCCTCCTTCGGGAGCCATTTGTGCGGCAGCGTCCGTTCCGTGACGGGCGGGGGAACCTCTTCCGGTTCAAGGTCCTTACCTCCAAGGATTATCGGACGGCGGTTCATGGCCGCACCACCTTGGGAGCTGATGGAACGATGATCGGCAGGGTCCTTTTCGATCCTGTGTTGAAATATTGGGCGGCAGCAGTGCAAGAATCTGTGCCGAACGGGCTCCCTCCGTTCGGAGATATCAGCAACGATTCCAGACCTTTGATGAAAGTGGAAAGTGTGGAGTTGAACGACCAGTCCGAAAGCAGTTTGATGCATACATGACCGCCGTCCTCAGGCATCATTATGTTAGGATGGAAGATCGGCGTCTGCCATATCACCAGCGGTTTTTCGAATGGGTACTCCCTGCCGATGATGAGCTGTATCTTGTGTTGATATCGGTAGGCGAGCTTACCGTTCTCCATGAGCGGCCCTGGTGTCCTCTCCAGGGTCACGTCGACCTTTAATGGAAAGTTAGTGAGATGCTCCTCGCCCATATCGAAGTCTGCAGGAAGATGGGGACGGCACGCCTCCAGTTCATTTCGCAGACGGATGTATAGTATCTCTAAGGGCAAGGTCATCTGTTCCCGCCCTCGGGATCAGGGATCAGTTCCAGCTCCTCATTGGATGATATGTCCAGTTCCTGGACCTTTTGTTGACCGCGCAATAGCCGGCGCCCCTTGCGTATGACGTAGGCCCCGGGATCCTTCTCCCAATAAGCTGCGACCCCTTCGATGATCTCTTCCACGGTGTTCTCCAATTCTAGCTCCATGTCGACCGTGGATCCGGTCTCAGCATTCCTAATCCTTACTCTGACGACCATGATAATGCAGGGTTCAATCGAGGAGGTCGCTGTATAATCCTTTCCATTGGAATCAATGTTCTGATAATACTACGCCCGTGTGATTAGGGCATCCGGGGTCCTGCTCCAGCTGGAACGTCTCCGATGTCCCGAGCATACCATCATAATAGGTCACGTGTTCGATCGTGTCCTTTCCGGACAGGAGCTTCACTGCCTCCCTCACCTGAATGGCCGCTATTATGCTGGTGGTCGTGATCTCTGCTGCCATCTTAGGTTGATAGAACACCGTATCCTCACCGGTGCAACTGAAACGGCGTTCCATCACTTTGAAATGACTGCGGTTCATGGCGCACTGGAGACAGGGCGTGAGAGGAGGGACGACGACCTGTACCTTGCCTCGGAAACCATCTGTGCCGCCATCGATGTAAGGCACGCCGGCGTGATAGGTATTAGCATTGGTATGGAGGCGGGCCGCCACGTTGTCCAGGCAACCTAGGACGATGTCGTAACGGCCTAGCTCTTCAGGACCGAACGACTGCACCATTCCGTTCAGCGGAACGACCTCCGCTTCGGGGGACATCTCCCGGGCCCTTTCCGCGACGATCTCGGACTTCCCTCTTCCAGAGGACTGGTCGTTCTCTCGGAACAGTACGCAACGGTTAAGGTTGGAACGGACCACATTGTCCATGTCTAAAACGTCCAGATGACGGAAGCCGAAGAGGACCAGGTCCTTCACGGCCTCGTTCCCCAGAGCACCGGCTCCCACGATGAGCACCCTGGCCTCCTGTATCCTGTCCAGATCGACCCAGCCGATGCGCCTGGTCCTGTCCAGGCGGTCCATGTCGACCTCTCCTGCACGAATAAGGTCCCCCATGAAAATCTGAATTATCGTCCAGAATATAATAACTGAACAGTACCTGTACATACTTTGATGATCAAGCGTATTGTCTGGACAATTCTCATATATAATGTAGTTCAAATGTAATATGGATAATATGCCGTCCGGGAAGAGCAAGGAACGCCGAAAGGAGCGCAAGAGCAAGGACGTCATAGATGATGCCCCCCACCTTGAGCCGCCGACCTCGTTCTTCAACCGCGAGATTAGCTGGATAAAGTTCCACCGCCGCATCCTCGAGGAGGCCATGGACAAGGGGCATCCTCTGCTGGAGCGGGTCAAGTTCATGGCCATCTGCGGCAGCAATCTGGACGAGTTCTTCATGGTGCGCGTTTCCGGCCTGAAAAGACAGCTCAGGAAGGGGGCGTTGGAAGCGCCTCCGGACGGACTGACCCCGCTGGAACAGCTTGAGGCGATGAACGAGGAGCTTTTACCGCTGCTGGAAGCGCACGGAAGATGCTGGTATGATGACCTCTTGCCTAGATTGAAGGCCGAAGGCATCGTCGTTCATAAGATCGAAGAGCTGGACAGCGAGAAGCGAAAGGAACTTAGGGATTATTTCGAGCGCATGGTGTTCCCGGCCTTGACGCCGCTGGCCTTGGACTTCAACCAGCCATTCCCTTTCATATCCAACCTGAGCATCAACCTGGCCGTCGTCGTACGGCATCCGCAGAGAGGGGACCGCTACGCCCGGGTGAAGGTCCCCCTGGACCTTTTCCCCCGCTTCGTCCCACTTCCCGGGACCGGGACCGGCCGGAAAAAGGAGTTCATCCTGCTGGAGGACCTGGTGGCCGATAACCTGGACCTGCTCTTCCCCGGCATGACGGTGAAGGACGTCTATTACTTCCGCATCACCAGGGACGCGGACATCGAGATAACCATGGACGAGGCCGAGGACCTGCTGACCGCCATCGAGGAGAGCGTGGAGACCAGGAGGATCGGCTCCCCCACGCGCCTGGAGGTGGACAATGACATGCCAGAAAAGATGGTGGATCTCTTCGCCAATAAATTGGGGTTGCATCCATTGGTCGTCTTCCGTTCCCATGCCCCGCTGGCGCTCACCACCTTCTGGGACCTCGTGTCCATCAGTCGACCGGACTTGAAGGACCCGCCGTTCCTGCCCTGCGTGCACCCGGACCTGGCGCCGGAGAAGGACCTCATGATGGCCGTGGAGAGACGAGATCGCTTGTTCTACCACCCGTACGATAGCTTCGTTCCGTTGGTCACGTTCCTGAAGCAGGCAGCTCACGACCCACAGGTGCTTGCCATCAAGATCACCTTGTACCGCATCGATAAGAAGTCACCGATAATCGACGCCCTGATGGAGGCGAGGGAGAACGGTAAAGCAGTGGCAGCCGTCGTCGAGCTGAAGGCACGCTTCGATGAGGAGAACAACATAGTCTGGGCCCGGGCGCTGGAGCAGGCCGGTGTGCACGTGGTATATGGTCTCCTGGACCTTAAGGTGCACGCCAAACTGCTGCTCGTGGTCAAGAAGAAGGGCGATAACATCGTTCGTTACAGCCACATGAGCTCCGGCAACTACAACGCCCAGACGGCCAGGATCTACGGGGATATCGGATATATCACCAGCGACCCGGACATCGGTGCGGACGTGGCCGACCTGTTCAACTTTCTAACAGGATATTCGCACAAGGACCGCTATCGGAAGCTCATGGTGTCACCGGTGACATTGAAGGACGATGTCATCTCCCGTATCGACCGAGAGGCACAAAGGCAGAAGGAGCACGGCGATGGGTACATCGCCTTCAAGCTGAATGGGCTTCTGGACCGGGAGGTCATCGAGGCCCTCTATCGCGCTTCCATCGCCGGTGTGAAGATCGATCTTAACGTCAGGGGTCTATGTGCCCTGCGGCCAGGGGTCAAAGGCCTGAGCGAGAACATAAAGGTCACCAGCATAGTAGGGCGATTCTTGGAGCACGCCCGCATCCTTTATTTCCGGAACGGTGGGCAGGAGGAGGTCTTCCTGGGAAGCTCGGACCTCATGCCCCGTAACCTGCACAAACGCGTCGAGGTCCTGTTCCCGGTGTTGGACGAATCGTACCGCAGGGTGCTGGTGGACGAGATACTGCCCATCCATCTCAAGGACAATGTCAAGTCCAGGGAGCTGATGCCGGACGGCACGTACGTCAAGAAGAGAACGCAGAAGGGCGAAGCGGTCGTCAACTCTCAGGAATGGCTCATCAAGAACCGCGGGTGCTGGCATAAGGAGGAGTGAGCGTGGACGACGATGTGCTGTGCCAGTATGCCCGATCGGTGGCCAAGGACCACTTGGATGCCTTGATGGCCGAGGTGGATGGCGTTCGCGCTGGAAAGGACATCGAGCACGTGCATCGCATGCGGGTGGCATCTCGGCGACTTCGTTCCGTGCTCCGCATATTCAAGACCTGTTTCAAGGGGAAGAAGGGCAAGTGCTGGAAGGACGCGGCCAAGGAGGTCACCGTGCAACTGGGCGAGGCCCGGGACCTCGACGTGCAGATGGCGTTCCTCACTGAGATAGGGGAGGGGCGGCCCGACGACGAAGGGTTCGGGCTGGTCATCGCCCTTCTCAAGGAACGGAGGGACGCACTACAGCCTGCCATATCGTCGCTCATGGACCGTTTGCAGACGAACAGCCCCCTCATCGGACTGAAGGATGATCTGGGCAGCGCCGCCTGCTGCGATGGGGACCGCTCTGTCCTGCGCTCCCACGCTCTGACCCAAGCCTCGCTCGCAATTGACGAGCTCTATGTTCATGCTGGTTCGGTGCCTCTATATGATGACGTCGAAGGGCACCATGCCCTGCGCATCGCCGGTAAGAGGCTGCGGTACGCCCTTGAGGCGTTCCAGAAGGTCTATGATGATGGATTGCGCAACGAGGTCCGCACCCTGAAGACGCTGCAGGATACGGTCGGAGAACTGCATGATTGCGATGTTTGGCTGCAACGGGTCCCTGCGCTGAAGGATGACGTCCCATCTGCAAAAGGTGCGCTTGACATATTAGAGGGACAGATAGAGGGCAGGCGTCGGGTGCTGCATGGCAAGCTCATGGAGATATGGTACGGAATGCAGCAGGACCGTTTCTTCCCAGGCATCCTGCTCAAGTTGAACGGGAACGGCACGGATGTCGCCAGCACCGACGGGATGGTCATGGCCCGTCTGGAGGATTGGGCCTGCGACCATCATCGTGAACCTGTCCATGCCAGGCAGGTGCGCTCACTGGCCCTTTCATTGTTCGACCAATTGAAAGGACTGCACCGCCTTGGAGACCATGAGCGCAGATCGCTGGAGATGGCCGCGCTGGTGCATGACGTAGGCCTTTGCCAAGGCAGCGACGGCCACCAGCGCCGGGCTCTCGACATCATCATGGAGGCCGACCTGCCGATCGGACCGGAAGAGAAGATGCTCGTGGCCTGCATCGCCCGATATCATGGAACGCGGGCCCCCCGGGAGAACGACAAGGTGTTCCGTGACCTAGGCAAAAAGGAGCGGACCGTGGTAAGGAAGCTTGCGGCCATATTGGCCCTGGCGGACGCCCTTGACATCGAGCATTGCTCTCGCGTCCCCTCGGTACGTGCGAGGGCCGGCAGGAAGGACGTGGTCTTGTCGCTGGAGGGAAAAGCGGCGCTGTCCGTGGAGATCGAACGCGCAGAGTACAAGAAGGGGCAGTTCGAGAGGACGTTCAACAGGAGGGTCTGCATTGAACAACGAGATCGATAAGTGCAAGGTAGTGGCCTTTCTGGACGTTGGGACCAACTCGGTCCGTCTGTTAGTTGTGCGCATCAACCCTAACCTATCGTACACGGTCATCAGCGAGCAGAAGGAGATGGTCCGCCTGGGGGAGACGGAGTTCCTCGATGGGCTGCTGGCAGAGGGAGCGATGGAGAGGGCCGTCCGGGTGGTCAAGAACTTCTGCGACCTGTCACGGACATATGGCGCCACGGAGTTCGTGGCCAAGGCCACCTCGGCGACGAGGGAGGCAAGCAACCGCGATGACCTCGTCGGGCGGATGAAGGAGGTCGCCGGGTTGGAGCTTGAGATAATCTCCGGCCTGGAAGAGGCGCGGCTCATCTATTTAGGAGTGTCCAGCGGGCATAACATCGGTAAGCGGACAGCCCTGTTCATGGACATCGGGGGCGGCAGCACGGAACTTGTGCTGGGGGACCAGAACGAATATTCATATCTCGATAGTTTGAAGATAGGGGCCATCCGACTCACCGCCCTGTTCGTGAAAAGGCCTGAAACGCCAGTTCCCGAGGAGGCGCTGGTGAAGATGCGCAAGTACGTGAAGAGCGCCCTGGTGCGCACCAAGAGGGAGATATTGCAGCGCAAGGTGGACCAGGCCTTCGGCAGTTCCGGGACGACGGTCAACATCGGTGAGATCCTCACCAAGCAGGACGCTGGCGCCCATCCTGGCGTCATCCGTCATTCCCAGCTCAGGAAGCTGATACCATATCTGGCGGGCATGAACCTCGCCGAACGCCGAAAGGTGCCGGGCATCAACCCGGAGAGGGCGGACATCATCGTGGCCGGTGCCATCGTCCTGGAGACCATCATGGACGAGCTGAAGCTCGGCGAGATCGCTGTCAGCCAACGCAGCCTGCGCGACGGCATGCTCATGGACTACATGAGCAAGCTGCAGGAGCCCCTAGGATACCGTGAGATGTCCGTCAGGGAGAGGAGCGTGGTCCAGCTAGGAAGGGCCTGTTCGGTGGACGAGGAGCACGCCCGACGGGTCACGGCGATCGCCTTGGAACTGTTCGACAGTGCAGCTAAGAAAAAGCTTCATACCTTCGGCGACGAGGAGAGGGAGCTGATGCGTCACGCCGCCTTCCTTCATGATGTGGGGGACTTCATCTCCTTCAACGACCATCAGCTTCATTCGCACTACATCATCAGTCATGCTGAACTTCTAGGGTTCTCCAGCAAGGAGGTGCTCATGATGGCCGACATCGCCATGTTCCACCGCAAGCGCGTGCCCAAGGTCAGCGCCGCAGAGATGCGGGGGCTGGACGATGATGAGCGCCTGACCGTGGTCCGATTGTCCACCCTGCTGCGCATGGCCGAGAGCCTGGACCGTTCACATTCCAACCTGGTGCAGAGCGTTCGCTTCAACAAGGTCACGAAGCGCTCCGTGCGCCTCATCGTCACCGCCATGGGCGACCCTCAGTTGGAGATGTGGCGCATCGAGGACGACAGAAAGGCGTTCAAGAAGGCCTTCGGAAAGGACGTGCAGGTTTTCCTGAGCAGTGTGGAAGGATAAATAAAACAAATGAAAAGATTGGCTTAAGGGGTTTGACTGGATGTTAGAAAAAGACCTTACTTGGTCTTCTTCATTATTTTCATCCAGCCGCCGCTCTCGAATACCGCGAGGTTTCTCTTTCCCAGGGTCTTCTCGAACTCTTCCCAGGAAACGATCTCGAGCCGGGCGTTGTTGCCTTTCGTGAACTGTATTCCGTTAGTGCCCTTCACGCGACCGGGCTTCAGACCCTTCTTCTTCGCGATGTCCTTGGCCTTGTCCAAATTAATTTTCTCCATCACCATGGAACTGCCTCCAAGATAATCGACCAATCTGGCCTGTTATCCAGTATGTAATAGAAATTCTCTATATATAATATTTATTGTATAAAGGAAAAGCTCCAGTGTTGTTTAATTTATATATTATACCCTGTTAACCTTTTTTTCACCCAGGCTGTCGACTTCTAAACTATCGTTAAAAAATGGCGCTGGACGAACATCTGGCTCCAACTGGAAGGGGGCAAGGTTATATGCCCGCGACCTGATAACCGTCGGATAAAAATGGGTCTATTCGGTTCCTCCGGCATCCGGGGCTTGGTTGGTAAGGACATCGACGCTGAGCTTTGCGTCAGGATCGGACGGGCCGTGGGCGGGATGGCCAGCACGGTCGTCCTAGGGAAGGACCCTCGCACCAGCGGGGACCTGATCATGAACGCCATCATCGCTGGTCTGATCGAGGCCGGGGCCGAGCCATATCGGGCCGGTATGATATCTACACCTACGCTGGCCTACGCCGCCTCTCACTTCGACTGCGGGCTGATGGTCACCGCATCCCATAACCCTCCAGAGTACAACGGGGTCAAGATGTGGAACCAGGACGGCAGCGCCTTCGACAGCGAGCAGACGGAAGAGGTGGAGAGGCTCATCGCATCAGGCGGATGCCGAGCCGGATGGGACTCGATGCAGGAGGAAAGGTCATGGGAGGGAGCGATCGACGAGCACATCCTGGCCATACTGGAAGAGGTGGGACCGGTCGAGCGCTCGATGGTCCTGGACTGCGGGTGCGGGGCCACCTGCCCGGCCAGCCCCCGGTTGTTCCGGGAGCTGGGATGCCAGCTTGTCGCATTGAACGCCAACGCGGACGGGCGTTTTCCCGGCAGGCCGTCCGAACCGTCGGAGGAGAACCTGAAGGACCTTATGGGCCTCTGTCGCTCCAAGGGCATCGTGGGCATCGCGCACGATGGAGATGGGGACCGCATGGTCGCTGTGGATGAGAAAGGACGCTATGTGAGCGGCGACCGCCTTCTGGCGCTTTTCGCCTCCCTCCTTGGTGTGAAGGAAATGGCCGCCCCCGTGGACGCCTCTATGGTCCTGGACGACATGATAGGACGTCCGGTCGTTCGTACTAGAGTTGGCGATATGTTCGTTTCTGAAGCGCTCAAGAAGAAAGGGCTGCCGTTCGGCGGAGAGCCGTCGGGCACGTTCATCTTCCCTCAGGTCAGTTATTGCCCGGACGGCATGCTGGCCGGGGCGGAGCTCATCAAGCTTCTGGACGGTCGTCCGCTCTCCGATGTGGTGGACGCCCTTCCCAGATATCCATCGGAGCGTGCTTCGTTCCCGTTCGAGGCCAAGGACAAGGAGCGGATATGGAGCGCCCTCTCCCAGGAGATGTCCTCTCTGGAAGGAGAGGTCACAACAGTGGATGGGATAAGGGTGGACCTGGGAAACGGATGGTTGCTGGTCAGGATGTCTGGGACCGAACCCAAGGTCAGGCTAACGGCCGAGGCCAGGAACGACAAGGACCTGAAGATCATCGTGGACAAGGCCCGCTCCAAGATCAAGAAGGCCTTGGACTGAAGCATTGATTTTATAGAATGCAACTAATGACCGATTGAAGGAGAGAAATGAAAGCCCTCATCCTCGCCGCAGGCGAAGGCACGCGCCTTCGTCCCTTGACAAGCAACATACCCAAACCGCTGCTCATCGTGGCCGGGAAACCGTACCTGGCCCATCTGGTCGGAGCATTGAAGGAAGCGGGCATCAAGGAGCAGTACATCCTGGTCGGTTGGAAGAGCAACCGTGTCAAGGAGTTCTTCGGTGACGGTCATCAGATGGGAGTGGAGCTGTCCTACCTGGAGCAGAAGGCCAGGTTGGGAACGGCCAATGCCATAGGGATGGCCGATGGGGCCATCCAGGACGATTTCGTCTGCGTGAACGGAGACGTGGTCATGGCCCCGGAGTCCGTCACGGAACTGGTCTCCAACTTTGTGAAGGACATGAGGCCGTTCATGGGAACGGTGGAGGTGCCGGACCCGCAGCGCTTCGGTGTCGTGGAGCATAAGGACGGTAAGCTCGTCCGCATAGTCGAGAAGCCTTCCAACCCACCGTCCGATCTGATCAATGGCGGTATATTCGGCCTTCCCAAGGAAGTGTTCGATTACATCAGGAAGACCGAGCTGTCGACACGTGGAGAGTACGAGTTCACCGACACCTTGAGCATGATGGCCAGTGAGATCGACATCCTCGTCCCCCGCATCAAGGGGGAGTGGATCGATGTGGGATACCCATGGGACCTGTTGCGGGCCAACGAGATGCTCTTGAAACGAATAAAGCGCGACATCCGCGGCACCGTGGAGGAGGGCGCGGTCATAAAGGGCAACGTGGTCGTGGAGGAGGGCGCCTTGGTGAGGAGCGGCAGCTACATAGAAGGTCCAGTATACATTTCCAAAGGCTGCGATATCGGTCCGAACTGCTACATACGACCATCGACCTCGTTGGGGGAACGGGTCAAGATAGGCAGCGCCGTGGAGGTCAAGAACTCCATAATCATGAAGGGCACGCATGTCCCGCACCATAACTACGTTGGGGACAGCGTGATAGGGGAACGGTGCAACTTCGGTGCCGGGACCAAGGTCGCCAACCTGCGCTTCGATGACGGACCGGTGAAGGTGACCAGCAAGGGGCAGATGATGAGCTCAGGAAGGAGGAAGCTGGGTGTGATCATGGGCGACGATGTCAAGACCGGGATAAACGCCATGATCGAGCCAGGCACTATCATCTCAGAGGGCAGCATCATCGGCATGGGGGCAGTGGCCCGGGGAAGCATAGGGCCGCAGAGCAAGGTCTTCTAAAGGTCGACGATCGGCAGCCGGACCTTGCGGCCATCGTGGTCGAAGGCCTTCCAGCTCCCCTCGTCGAATGGCATGCAGGTTATGATGTGGAGCGAACCGTAATGGCGGAACAGCTCAAGGTCGGCCGATGATGGATTGTTGTTGTAGCCGGGATGCGAGTGCACCGTGCCCACCACGGTATAGTCGATGGGCAGCATGTGCAGCATTACCAGCGCCGAGTCCTCCCCCTGCAGCGTGCCCGGGACGAGGAGTAGCTCCTGCACCACCCCCTCCTCGACCCTGAGCATGGCCAGGAACTCGTTGGGCAAGCTGTCCCTGGCCGCCTGGTTGATCATCTCCAGGAGGGAGCGGTCAATGCCCTTTATCTTGGTCAGCATAGGGTCCCCATCAGCTTTTCCCTGGTCCGGGCGTAGAAGCCCTTTCCGAAACTGACGAAGCGCGCCTTCTCTGGTGATGCTTTGAGCTCCACCACCTCGTTGCCGTCCATCAGCATCTCCTGCTGACCGTCGACGACCACGACGCACTCCTTCGGACGCACGCATCGCACCGAGATGACGCTGCTCGCCGGCACGACCACTGGCCGGGCGGCGAACTTGAACGGGGCCATTGGCGCTATGACCATGGCCTCGACACGGGGATCTATCAGGGGTGCGCCCACGCTCATGGCGTAGCAGGTGGAGCCTGTGGGAGTGGCGATGACGATGCCGTCCGCCCTGACGTTGACGGCCATCTCCCCGTCGACGAACACCTGGAAGTGGCGTATCTTGGCCACGTGGGCGGTGTGCACTACCGTCTCGTTCACGGCGTCGAGCATGCGTTTCCCACCTACCGATGTCTGCAGCTTGGTCCTCTCCTCCAGCTCGTAATCCCCGTTCAGAAGGCTTTCGATGCCCTCATCCAGCTCTTCCTCCGATACCACGGTGAGAAAACCGAGGTCGCCGGCGTTGATGCTGAAGACCGGAGCGTGGTTGTGCTGCAGCGCCCTGAGGATCGTCCCGTCGCCTCCGACGGTCACCATCATGTCAACGTCCATGTCGTCGATGTCGTACCCTTTTACCTTGAACCGGTCGGCCGCCTCCTTCTCCAGCAGCACCTCGTGACCGTCCAACAGGTCCAGCGCCCTTTTGGCGATGCGCGGTCCGTCTGGAATGTTCATATTGACGCTCATACCGAACTTCATCTTATCCACCTCATTACGGCCGGATCGCCCACGGCCAGGCAGTTCGCTCTGTTCTCAAGGTCAAGGGGCATGTCGAGTATGCGGTCATCGAGGTCATAGAGCTCGCCTCCCGCCTCCCTGAGAATGAGGGCGCTGGCGGCGATGTCCACCACCCGGAGCGACCTCTTGTAGATCTTAGAGTTCATGTAGAAACCATCGGCCAGCCCAGCGGCCACCAGGCACATCTCCATGGATGAGCAGCCCATGGACCGGGTCCGCCTAGCCTTGTGCACGATGGCGTTGGATGCGGGGGAGCAGAACTTGCCCAGGTATACCAAGAGCACGGAGTTGTCCGGGTCGAAGTCCCTGACGTGTATGGCCCTCCCGTTCCAGGTCGCACCCTTCCCCTTCATCGCCTTGAACGTATCGCCGGTGACCAGGTTGCGCACGATGGCGTCCGTGGCATCGTTCATGCTCCTGGTGCATACGGCCAGCGATACGCTGTAGAACGGTATGCCCATCAATGCGTTGTACGTGCCGTCCACCGGGTCCATGACCAACGTACGGTCGTAACCACGGTCGATGAGCCCTGCCTCCTCGCTCAGCACGTTGAGCGGCACGGACCGCTCGTCCATCAACCGCAACAGTATCTCCTCGGCCACCTGGTCGATGCGACATGTCGGTGTACCGTCCGCGCCCATTCCGACCTCGGCGGCCCTCTCGCTGAACCTACATTCCTTATCGATCTCGCTGAAAACCTTGGCCGCCAGCCATTCAAGCGTTTCCATCATCGCTCTGGATATCGACTGGGGATTATTCATAATTGCGCCACCGGAAACGGTTAATTATTTCAGGCCGTTCCCTTAACGCCCCACGGGGACCGAGGGATCGCTTGAGCGATGATGTGATATTGCTATCTGGTAAGGGAGAGGTCAAGGAGATCGGCGGCAAGGCGCGCAATTTGATGGACCTCATGGCCGCTGGTTTTCCCGTCCCTGAGGGGATAGTTGTGAGCACATCAGCCTACGAGGATTTCCTGGACGGGAACGGACTGCGGTCGCGCATCGATGAAGCGTTGCGCACGCTCGAGTACGGCGATGCGCTGAAGGTGGGGCGATGCGCCGAGACCATCCGCAATTGGATGCTGGCCGGGAGCATGGACCAGGACCTGGCCGCCCGTCTGGACCAGGAGATGGTCGTAATAGGAAAGGACGAACTGTGGGCGGTGCGGTCGTCGGCCATAGCTGAGGACCTGGAACAGGCATCGTTCGCCGGACAGCAGGACACGTTCCTGAACGTCACCCGGCTCAAGGTCCTTGATCACGTCAAGAGATGCTGGGCATCCTATTGGAACGAAAGGGCGATAACCTACCGCCATGACCATCACATCGGTCATCTGGACTCGGGAATGGCGGTCATCGTGCAGCGCATGGTGAACGCAGATGCCTCTGGCATCATGTTCACCTCCGACCCGGTCAGCGGGGAGGAGCGCATAATCATCGAATCCAGCTGGGGATTGGGCGAGTCCATCGCCTCTGGTCTGGTGACCCCGGACCGCTTCATATGCGACCCGAGGACCGGAGAGGTGAAGGAATCGACCATCAGCGTCAAGACCCAGGCAATCTTCCTATCCATGGAGGGTGAGAAGGTGGTCGAAGTGCCCGCCCCCGATCAGTCCCGGCCTTCCATGACCAGGGGCAGGGTTGAGGCCGTGGCCAAGCTGGGCATGCAACTACACCAGCAATTAGGCGGTCCGCAGGACATCGAATGGGCGTCCGAAGGGGACCGAATGTATCTCCTTCAGTCCCGACCCATCACCACCATAGGTAAGGACCATACATTGTGGACCAGGGGCTACGGGGACGAGTACTGGGCGGATGTGACCTCGCCCTTGTTCTTTTCCGTGCTGGGACCGTGGCTCACCAAGTACGTGAACTGGGAGGGCAGCGCCATCATGGGCTACCGCGAGCTCACGGACAAGCCTCTCCTGCGCGTCCACAAGGGTCATATCTACTTCAACGCCGAGGTGCTGGAAGGGATGCTGATATACAATCCCAAGTTTTCGCGCACCAAGGAACTGCTGAACTATTTTCCTGAGAAGGACCATGCGCGCATCGCCAACGCTCCGACCAGACTTTTTAGACGGGTGCTGGCCGAGGTCAGGGTGGGTATCCTGGACAGGGACGGCATGATCCTGAACACCGACCGCGCCTACAACAAGTGGGCCGCTGAGTTCATGAGATGGGCCGAGGAATTCGATTCACGGGACCTTACGATGGTGCCGGACGCGGAGCTGGAAGGCGTCGTATATGAATTGGACGCCAAGGTGGTCAAGCACTACCGTCTCATCCGCTACGGGATGGTGACCCATTCCATCGGCATGAACATGATAATCAAGCGCTGGCTTCAGGACTGGCTCGACGATGATAATGGTGTGCTGTACTCCAAGCTGATCACCGGGCTGGAAGGGAACAAGACCATCGAGACCAACATGGCGCTCAACCATCTGGCCATCATCGCCCGGGAGGACCCCTATGTGCGCGAGAAGGTACTGACCCTTTCACCGGGCGATATGGTCTATGCCTTATCTGGCGACCAAAAGCTCGTCGCCTACAAAAAGGAGTTCGATTCGTTCCTTAAAAAGTACGGTCATCGCTCCCATACCCGTGAGCTGTACTTCCCGCGCTGGGGAGAGGACCCCCGGCTGGTGGCGGACATAGTACGTTCCCTTGTCTCCTCCCAACAGGTCGACCTTATCGAGCTGGAGAGACGCAAGATAAGGGAGAGGGAAGAGGCGGAGGTCG
>JAJRAK010000014.1 GCA_028682895.1 Methanomassiliicoccales archaeon | reverse complement strand
TGACGGCCATCGCGGCGGGGATACGCCTGGTCTCGTCCGATCCCAGAAGCTAAGCCCGCCGGCGTTCCTTCCTGTACTGTGGTGCGCGAGCCCACGGGAACCTAGGAGCGCTGTCAGCCATTCTATTTTTACTTAATATTTCTGCATTTAATACATAATATTATTACCATCAACAAACCTAGTGGCCTCGGAGAAGGGTGGTTGTACTGGACACTGCCGACTGGGTCCTGCTCGTAATTCTCATCATAATACTGGCTATAGTGATCTATATCGAGCTTCGCTATATGCGTTCACGCAATAGGAACTACATCGATCGCACCATGGACCGGGACGACACGTTCAACACCATCTCGACCACCAAGGCCATAGCCACCGCCCTCAAGCAGAAGGGGAAGGATACCAGGGAGGCGGAGCACGTCATCGTGCAGGCCGAGCAGGCCTATAAACGGGGCAACTTCATCGCTTCCAGGGAGTTCTCGAAGAAAGCAAGGGACATCCTGATGGTCGCTCCGACCGTGGAACTTGCCTCCTCCCCTAAGGCCGAGGCCATCAATGACGATATCACCATAGTGGACAAGGAGCGCAGGACGGTCCACGAGGTAAAGAAGATGGAGCCGAACATGTTGGAGTCGAACTTCATCATCAGCGCCTGCCGCGACCGTATACAGGAGCAAGAGGGTTCCGGAAAGGACCTCTGCTCAGCAAAGGAGCATCTGTCCAAGGCCGATGCTTTGTTCGCAGAGAAGAGGTACAATGAGGCGTTGAAGGAGGGGATGATTGCCAAGAGGATGTTGGGCGACGCTACCATCGATGTCGTCCCTGAGGTCCACCTGGAAAAGGGGACGGATGCGGAGATGAAGTGCCCTGGATGCGGAACGGTCATCACCGCGGACGATGTGTTCTGCCGCAAATGTGGCATGCGCTTGGCGAGCGAGAACGTGTGAGGGCCCCAAGCAGCCCCTAGTTGAAACATTAATACATCAATACCAATTATCTGCCGAGAACCGATGATACTGGTCAAATTGGGCGGGAGCGTCATAACCGACAAGGGCAGATACCGCACCTTCGACCGTGACACGGCCGTTCGTCTCGCCAAGGAGATAGCCGCTTCAGGAGAGAGTGTCGTCCTGGTGCATGGCGCTGGTTCCTTCGGCCATGTCCTGGCCAAAGAGCATAGCCTTCATCTGGGCATAACACAGAGCTCACAGCTCATGGGCGCGGCCATGGTCATGTCCGATGTCAGGGAGCTCGACCTGGAGATGTCCCGCTGCCTTACAGAGGCGGGCCTGTCCATAGTGCCTCTTCCACCGGCCTCCTGCGCTGAGATGAGCGGAGGGGACCTTCACATGCTGGACGCGGAGAGGTTCCGCAGGTATCTGGAACTGGACATGGTGCCCATGACCTTCGGTGATGTCGTCTGGGACCGGCGCAGAGGACTGAGCATCTGTTCCGGAGATCAATTGATGATGCGGCTGGCGAAGGAGCTGCGCCCGGACAAGGTCATCTTCGTCACCGATGTGGACGGCGTGTTCACCGCCGATCCGAACCTCGATCCCAAAGCGACGCTGGTGGAGACGGTGGACCGGATGGTCCTGGACTCATTGCCCCGGACCGAAAGGAACGTCGATGTCACCGGTAGCATCTTCGCCAAGATCTCATACATGATAGAGATGGCCGATCTCACCGATGAATGTCTGGTGCTGAACGGCAAGGTCCCCGGAAGGCTGGAGGCGGCCCTGAAGGGAGAGGATATCGTTGCCTCCAAGGTCATAGGAGGAGTGAAATGAGCAGGATCGAGCGCAGGAAAGCTGACCATATCGAGGTCACCTTGAAGGAGAAGGTCGTACCCGACTACGATTACTGGGGAGATGTGAAGCTTGTGCACCAGGCCCTTCCCGAGGTGAACATGGACGATATTGATACGTCCGTCACCCTCTTCGGCAAGAGGCTGGAGTTCCCCCTTGTGGTCACTGCCATCACCGGCGGGTTCCCGCAGGCAGAGAAGGTCAACCGGAACCTGGCCGAGGCCTGCTCCAAGATGGGCATCGGGCTGGGCGTGGGAAGCCAGAGACCGGCCATCGAAAAAGGGGACGACGGTACGTACTCGGTGATCAAGGAGTTCGATGTCCCGCTGGTCATCGGCAACGTAGGGGCACCGCAGCTGGTGAAACAGAAGAGGAAGCGCCCGTTCTCGGTCGAGGACGTGGCCAAGGCCAAGGACATCGTCGGCGCCGACATCATGGCCATCCACCTCAACTTCCTGCAGGAGGTCGTCCAGCCCGGAGGCGACGTCAACGCCTGCGGGTGCCTTGACGGCATCAGGTCATTGGCCAGGGAGATGCCTTGCATGGTGAAGGAGACCGGGGCAGGGATCTCCAGGGAGACCGCATTGCTGCTGAAGGGCACGGGCATCGTAGGCATGGACGTCTCCGGCGTGGGCGGCACCAGTTTTGCCGCGGTGGAGATGTACCGGGCCCGGGAACAGAAGGACCAGATGGGAAGCGCGCTCGGTGCCACCTTCTTCGAATGGGGCATCCCCGCACCGGCGGCCGTCATCGAAGCGGACGTCGGCCTGGAGATCATCGCCGGCGGAGGGATGGACGATGGCCTGCGCATGGCCAAAGGGGTGTCCATCGGAGCTAATGCCGCCGGGTGCGCCCGGGCGCTGTTGGCCGATGCCATGGAATCCAGTGAGAAGGTCGTTGAGAAACTGGAAAGGATGAAGGCCGAGTTCAAGGCGGCCATGTTCCTGACCGGATGCCATAGCGTTCCAGAACTGAGGGAGCGCCGGGTCATCGTCAGCGGCAGGAGCGCCGATTGGCTCACCGCCGCGGAGAGGTGTTGATCATGGACCATAAACAGAAAACGAAGGAGATGATCGCCGAGGTCGATCACGCCCTGCTAAGATATGTAGACCACGGCAAGCATGACAAGCTCATAAGGGCGATGAAGCACTACCCGGAGGCGGGCGGCAAGCGCATGCGCCCCATAATGGCAATTCTGACCGCCGAGGCCGTAGGCGGGCGGGGGAAGGCGGCGCTGCCGTTCGGCTGCTCCCTCGAGATGGTGCACAACTTCACCCTGGTCCATGATGATGTCATAGACAAGGACCCGGTGCGTCGCGGCAGACCGGCGGTCCATATCGCTTTTGACGAACCGACGGCGATAATCGCCGGGGACGCCTTGTTCGCCTTGGCCTATGAAGTGCTGGCCGATACCGATGTCGATGGTGAGGCGCTCCGCAGGTTGCTGCGCTCGGTCTCCGACACCGTGTTCCTCGTCGCCGAAGGCCAGCAGATGGACGTGGACAACGAGGACCGCACCGACGTCTCGCGCGATGAGTACCTGGACATGGTGGAGAAGAAGACCGCCGTGCTCTTCGCCTGCGCCGCAGAGGGCGGGGCCATAATCGGTGGCGGCACCGAGATGCAGATCACCTCCATGAAGGAGTACGCCCGGCTCATGGGCATCGGCTTCCAGATATGGGATGACGTGCTGGGTATAAAGGGCGATGCCAAGAGGACCGGGAAACCGGTCGGGAGCGATATCAGGAACGGGAAGCGCACCCTCATCGTCCTGGATGCCATGGACAAGCTGGAGAAGGACCCGCGGAAGCATGTCCTCACCGATGCGCTGGGCAACGAGAAGGCCAGCGACGAGGCGGTGCAGGCGGCCATCAGGCTGCTTGAGGAGATAGGCTCGATAGATTTCGCCCGCAAGTTCGCCCTGGACTACGCCAGGAGGGCGAAGGACCTGCTGTCCTGCCTGCCCGACTGCGAAGAGAGGGAGATGCTGCGGGAACTGGTCGATTACGCCGTGGGAAGGGACCTCTGAGGCTCGGCCTCGACACCGTTCTCGGTGAGATAGAACACGGCGGTCCGTCCCTCGGCCAGGTGCCTGTGCTTCATCAGCACCGCCCTCCTCTTTCCCGGCCCCAGGCGTTCCACCCTGATTATCGTCTTGGCGTTGTGGTGCAGGACGTTCCCGCCCAGCGCCTCGAACGTGCCCGTCTCCACGTCGGTGTAGACCTGGGACGTGGCAACGACGGGAAGACCGGTCCTTCTGGCCAGGGTGAGCAGCTTGGCGCTCTGCGCCGCCAGCACCCGCCGTTCGTTCCGCTCCTCATCGCGACTTGCCAGGCGGTAGAACATGGTCATCGAGTCTATGACTATGAGCCCCAGGTCGGAGTTGCCCTCCACCAGCTTGATGGCCTTGCCGATCATGCGGTCCTGGTCGTCCAGGCTGTGCACCTCACTGACCAGCACCTCCTTCAGCACTTTCTCTTCATCGCTGCCGGCCACCTGCTTGAGGCGCTGCATCGACATGCCTTCGCTGTCGACGTATATCGTCTTCTTCCCTTGCAGGGCGACGTTCCTTGCCAATGTAAGGCAGAGATTGGTCTTCCCCGTCCCGGCCTCGCCATAGATCATGGTGAGGCATCCCCCTTCCACGCCCCCGTCGAGCATCTCGTCCAGTGGTTCGCAGTTAAAGGGGATGACGGAAGGGGACTCCACTGTCACTTCTGCTCCTTCGGCCTCATGTCGTCGACCTCTTCCAGCTTGTAGGAGCCGGGCGTCTGGTCCTTTCCGCGCTTGGTGAAGTAATAGGGGATGGCGGCCAGACCGCCGATGATGGCCGCGGCCACCACAACGATGACTATGACCGCTATGAGAACGATCACCGCCGCCAACAACCAATCGAGGTAGGCCAAGGCCAATATCGCCACGGCTATGACCCCTATCACCAGCAATGCGACCAGCACCGCATCCTTTCCACGGGCTGCCATTTTATCAGTTCCTGTTGGGCAGGTACGGCACCAACGAGTTGGCCAGCCTGGACATGGTCATCGATTGCAGGATGATGCGTCCGGGACCGGTCAGTGTCGTGACGAAGAGCCCCTCGCCCCCGAACAGGGCGGTCTTTAATCCCAGGCTCTGGATATCATAAGATACGCTGGCCTCCCATGCGGCCACGTTGGCGGTGGAGACCTTCATGATCTGACCGGGCTGCAGGTTGTACTCGATGAAGTCGCCGCAACCGGCGATGAAGACCGTGCCCTCGCCGTTCACCTTCTGCAATACCAGTCCCTCGCCCCCGAACAGGGCGGCGCCGAACTTTCTCTGGAACGCAATGTCCAGGTTCACATCGTCCTCGGCGGCCAGGAAGGCTGTCTTCTGCAG
>JAJRAK010000063.1 GCA_028682895.1 Methanomassiliicoccales archaeon | reverse complement strand
TAAAGAACCTGGAGACCCTGATAGAGCATGGCGACCTCAAGATCGATAAAGGTAAAAAAGAGACCTTGAAGGACCATTACATCGATATCATCCATCGCCTCAACAAGAACCCGGTAAGGGTCATGGTACCTGCTCAGGAAGAGAGCAAGGACAAGATGAAGGGACGCATCACGGAGATCCCGAAGATCACGGACGTCAATGTAGACGAAGTGGAGATAGCTCCGGTCCTTGACCCGTACTCCTATGTGCGCATCAAGTTCGATAATGTGGCCTCGGAATATCTCTATGAGATAATCGAACCGGCTCTGACCGAGGACGAAGGGGTGTTACTGGAGATATTGAAGAACAGCGTCGTCCTGACCATCAATCAGGCCGAGGGCAAGATGGAGAGGGAGAAGGAGGCTTTGCTCCGAACGGTCACGGACGAGCTGCTCAGGGCCATCGGTGTCGGTCTGACCCTGGAGTCCAGGGAGAGGATCCACTACTACCTCCGCCGCGACTTCATCGGTTACGGTGCGATAGACCCGATGATGATCGACCCCAACGTCGAGGACTGTTCCTGCGACGGTGTGCAGATCCCCCTTTACATATTCCATCGGAAGTACGGCTCCATCAAGTCCAACGTTCGCTTCGAGTCGGACGAGGAGCTGGACTCGTACGTCACTTGGCTGGCGCAGAAGTGCGGCAAGCACATCTCGGTGGCCGAACCATTGTTGGACGCCACGATACCGGACGGGTCTAGGCTGAACGCCACTTTGGGCAAGCATGTCACCAAGAGAGGTTCCTCCTTCACCATCAGGCGCTTCAAGGAGAACCCGTTCACTCCGGTCGACCTGCTTCGGTTCAAGACCATGAGCACGGAGATGATGGCCTACCTGTGGATATCCACGGAGTTCGGCAGCTCCATGCTGGTCTGCGGAGGTACTGCCAGCGGAAAGACCACCACCCTCAATGCGGTGCTGCTGTTCATTCCGCCGCAGATGAAGATCATCAGCATAGAGGACACCAGGGAGCTGAACCTGCCCCATGAGAACTGGATACCGGGTCTCACCAGGGAGTCCTTCGGTGGACGGAAAGGGCTTACCGCCGGTTCCGTGGACATGTACGACCTGTTGACAGCGGCGCTGCGTCAGCGCCCGCAATATCTGATGGTCGGTGAGGTGCGTGGTAAGGAAGCATACGTCGTCTTCCAGGCCATGGCCACCGGGACGATATCCTATTCCACCTTCCACGCCGAGGACGTGCAGGCCATGGTCCACAGGATGGAGAACGACCCGATCAACCTGCCCAGGGCGCTGATCACCGCCTTGGACGTGGTCATGCTGCAAGCCCAGGTGAAAGTAGGTACGAAGATGACCAGGCGTGTCAAGTCCCTCACCGAGATAGTGGGCATGGACCCGGAGACCGGCGAGCTGATCACCAACTCGGCCTTCACCTGGAACCCGGCGGACGACTCGTTCAACTACAGTGGGCATTCCTACATATTCGAGAAGGTGCGCACCGTGAAGAGCTGGTCGCCGAGGGAGATGGAGAGGGAATGGCGGCGGCGCATCGAGATCCTCGAGTACATGAAGAAGACGGATGTGAGCAACTATCGCCAAGTGGCCAAGATCATCTCCACCTACTACAAGAACCCGGACAAGGTCATGAAAGATGTCCGCGAGGTAATGGGCAGGGACATCAAGCCATAATCAGAACTGCTTTATCGATAGCACCCCCGACATCGGGGGTTATTGGATGATCCCATCAACCGTGCTGTGCCTGGTCTTTCACACCTACTTGCGATAAAAAAAATTATGTGCCTTGACCGTCATTAGATAATGTCCCCTGTCGAAGTTTTTAATCGAACTTCTCCAATTCCCCAATTGGCAGGGGACCGTCGCTGCTTTTGATGAATAAAAGATAAAAAAAGAAAAAAATTTGATGGAAGGGGTTTACTCGGTCTTCTTTTCCTCTTCGGCCGGTTTAACCTCCTCTGCAGGCTGTTCCTTCGGTTGCTCCGGGGCGTGCTCCTTCGGGGACTTCCTCACTATGCGCCTGAAGGGGCTCTTCTTCTCCTCGGCCTTGACAGGGGCTTTGGCTTCCTCAGCTGCCGTGGCCGCGGCCTTGCCCTCGAATACGGTACCGCAGCGGTGACATACCTTGGACTCGCGGGGGTTCAGGGTGCCACATGACGGGCATGGGAACACGCCAGACTTCTTGGCCATCTCTTCTTTGCGCAGCCACTCTTCAAAGGGCAGGTAGTTTGGTTCGGTCTGGAGCCACTCCTGGAACTTCTCCTCGGAGTACTTGCTGCCCAAGGCGGTCTTGGCCTGGGTGCGGAAGGCGTCTATGTACTCGTCGTACTGCTTCCTCATGGACTCGATGTACCCAGTTCCCTGTTCCATCTCCACCGGCTCGGTCATGAACTTCGAGCCGCACTCGGGGCAGCTCTCAGCCTTGGATGGTATCCAAGCGCCGCACTCACTGCACTTTGCAGTTCCGGCCTCGAACTCCACACCGCACTTCGGACAGTGGTTGGATGCCTCCGGTATGAGGGCACCGCAATTGCCGCACTCCACCATGCGCCCCAGACCTACCCTGTACAGATAGATGGAGAAGATCACGATGACCGCGATCACCAATGCCACTATCAGCAGGTAGATCCAGCTGGGTATAGATTCGGGGGTGAACGGTGCCACGATGTTGATCGAGGCGTCATCCGAGAATTTTTGCTCGGAAGACACTATCGATGCGGTCACATATTGTGTGCCCTCGGATCCTGACGGTGTATTGATCCACGCCTTGAACTCGCCGTTCGCACTGGTAGTGGCATTGTAGATCGAGGTCAACGCGAACCCGGAAGAATCGGTTATGACCACGCTGACGACCTGACCGACCAATGGGGCGCTATTGTTAGCCCTGGTCAGGGTCCCTGTTACGACGATGGTGTCCCCAGGCTCGAAGTTGGTCTTGCCACCTGTGCTGATGGTGAACACTGGGTCGACGATGAGCACGTCGAAGCCCACCGTCACCTGGTTATTCGTCATGTTGGCGTCGGATGTCGCATTGACCATGAACACCATGTCATAGTCGCCGACATCGCTGGCAACGGTCCATTTAAAGCTGATCGTAGCGGACTCGTCGACATTGATGTTATCAGTGACGTTCAATAGTGTGACCGTCTCGTTGTTTCCGGTCAGATAGACCAATATGGCAATGTCGCCGGATTCGACTATTCCGATGTTCTTGACATCCAGGGATATCGATATGACCTCGCCTGCGACACCGGATGTAACATTATCGGCCATGGAGACCACGGTCACATTCGTTATCGTGAGGTCTGGCCTGTTGTCGATCACTTCCAATGTCTGGAGCGCTTGGTTGTTGTCGTAATCGATCTCGGTGATCTGAGTTGTCAGGTTGAGATTGACCTGGGCTGTGACGGTGATGTTCTGATACTGTCCTTTGCTAGCATCGATGGACGGGACCCAATCGATGCTGATGGATACCGAGGTCTTCTCTTTCAGACTATCGACGTGCACAGTATCTATGAGATCGAATCCTGCCCAGAACACGATATCGAAGTCGTATGCTGTGGACTCCCCGTTGTTGTAGATAGAGAGCACTATACTAACATCGTCACCGACGAAAGCCTCGTTATCCGCGATGCCCTCGACCAAGTAGCTTATGCCGACAGCCACCAGGTCCGGGTAATCGCTTACCTCGACCGTGATGTTGGCCTCGTTGTTAGCCTCGCTGCTCTCAACTACGACGCCATCCTCGTCCAGGACAACGGTGATGGTATGGTCACCAGCCGTGCTGGGGGTCCAAGATACTATGACCTCGACTTCCTCACCGGTCGGTATATTGCTTATCTGGTAGGTGTCTATGACAGCGGTACCGTCATAGAACGTCACATCGAAAGCGCTGGCAGTGAAGTCGCCTAGGTTGGTCACAGATGCGGATATCGTAGTGGCCTGATCTATGGCCGGGTCATCCGAACCGATGCTCACGTCCGATGCGCTGATAGTCAGATCGGACACACCGAGCACTGTTACCAAGGTGTAGTTCTTGTTATTGGACTCGTTGAGCTCGGGTATGGCGTTCAGCGGATCGACCGTGATCGTCAGGTTATGGGTCCCTAGCGGATAGGATGCGGTCCAGGTGACGTTCACGATGACGCTGGAGTTTGCTGCCAGTTCCTCGATGATATAGTCCTCGATTATGACCGTGCCAGCGCTGCTTATATCCGTGAACCTGATCAGGACGTTATAGGCGCTGACCACACCGCCGTTCGATATTATAGTGGACAGTGCGACCTCGCCACCCCTGAGCGGAGTAGTATCGGACACTGTGAACGGTGGATCTAGGTCCGGTTTAGCACTGGATATGTCCAGTTGAACATATTTATCGCTCCTGGTGAGGGGCTGGCTCGGGTAGTATAGGACCTGTGCCGTTACTGCCTCATCGGACTCGTAGGCGGTCCCTTCGTACCAGTAGGTAGCGTTCAGTATGTAGGTACCACTTGACCCGGGGGTCTCTGCGGTAACGATGGCGCTCAGAGCCTGGATAGTGAACCAGCCAGCCTCGTCGGTCTCGCCAGCGGTATACCAGGTGGAGGGGAACG
This sequence comes from Methanomassiliicoccales archaeon, assembly GCA_028682895.1. Classification (GTDB taxonomy): domain Archaea; phylum Thermoplasmatota; class Thermoplasmata; order Methanomassiliicoccales; family UBA472; genus UBA472. Next base: position 15,413 of record JAJRAK010000063.1, on the reverse strand, counting down.
TCCTTACTTCCACATTGGCCCCAGCTATCGTGTTCTCACCGGTGCCGTCCTTGACGATCGCGATAACCCAGCTGTAGAGGTATATCACTGCGTCATCCTTGGGTGACACAGGGGTTGTGCTGGATATCGTTGCAGCGGTCAATATGGCCACGGAGCTGCCTCCGAAGTCAGATATTGCCTTATCGAAGGTGCTGTTGTATGCGACCAAGGTCATGTTAGAGGTGCTCGGTGCGTGTAAATCTCCCCTTACCCTTGAGCTCTCCATATGAACGGTCGAGTTGTCATCCATGATGATGTCGACGCTCGCCGCGATGCTGGAACTGCTCATTACCAGGGTGGCGTTGTCGAACAGATAGATTATCAGGTCGAAATCCGCCCCGATGCTTGCCGAGATCAATTCCAGGGTCGCGTCGTCCCTGACCATTATCTGGATGATCTTGGTCGTCGACTCCCTTATGGTGACCGCGGTGCCGTAGAAGGTTAGGTAACCTTCCCCTTCGACGATGATGTTGTGCTGCCAGCTAAGGCTGGAAGCGGTCATGTTATATTCATCGGTGACTACCCAGTCACCATCTTCAGCGATCAGGATGACCTCCAACGAATCGGAGGCGATGTTGTTGGTATACAGGTATTCCTCGATCGCCCTGTCCTCGTTCACGGTCACAAATATCGAATATGACCCGACCTGAGTGGGAGTCCATAGGAGGCTGGTCATATTGGTGCCGAGATTTAGGACGTCCAGGGTCGTGGTCCCGATCAGTTGCCCGCCGCTCTCTGGGTCACCAAGATAGAACTTGACGACCGCACCGGACGCTGTCGCCCGGCCGAGCAGGTTGCTGACGGTCACGTTGATGTACATGGCCTGATTCGCGTATCCAGGGTTCTGCGAGAACACGATGGATGAGCCGCTGAGAGACAGATCAGGCAGATATTTAAGCACGGTCACGGACGATGACATGACGTTGTTGTTGATTCCGTCCGAATCGCCCTCATCATCCTCGAATATCACATCATCGGAATCGGCCGTGATGACGATGCTGTGAATGCCAGCAATGGTCATCGTGCTGTTCCAAGTGATGGACAGGGCTTGGGTCGCTCCAGCCGCTAGGTTAGTTACGGTGATACTTCCCAAGATGGTTGAGGTTGACCCGATTACGTCGGTCACGGTGACGTTGAACGAACTGGCAGTGGTCAGTCCATTGTTGATCACATCGAAGTTCAGTGTGACATCGTCCCCTTCGTATATTGTCGTTGGATCGGTGGAGAAGTTACCCAGGGTAATGTCGGGTAGATCAAGTACCAGAGTGGTCAGCACGAACTCTATGTCCATTGAAAGGACCGTTAGGTCTGGATATGCTGGGAACGTAGAGGATTGCGCATCATCGGTGTAGACTTCGCCACCATCATTATACTCAACATCGATCCAGTAGTTGTATGAATATGAGTTAGGCACCCAGGAGGAGTTGATCGTGTCGATCAGAAGGAAGAGAGTGACTTGCCCAGCATCATTGGTCCTGGCATATGTGTCACTGTCCTTCCCCAGGTAATCAAGTATGTTATCGCTGGGCACCTCCCCTACGGAATCACCCGAGGAATACAGTGCGGGGAGACCGGTTAGAGAATCTGTTGCATTGACGTACGCACCATTGACCGGTAGATCGTTGGAGTCAAGCACAGATACGTTGACGGTCCTATAGATGTTGAAGGTAGGATCGAGAACAACATTTACCCAGATTGTATCGAAATTAATACCGAATAAATCAGGGTTCGCAAATTTTACAGTCATCGTCAATATCTGCGAGATGTTCAAATTACCAAGATTGCTCGATACTAATCCATCAGACGTGGTATTAATCAAAATACTGGAATTTGTCAAACTACTTCCAGTGATGTTCCATTGTAGATATGACGAAGACGAGTAGCTCAAACTCGCATTAAAATCTACTACCAGATTAGCATCCGATATTTTCCCTGCGATTATTCCAGAGTAAAACGATAATACACTTAATGTTTCAGAACCTGCAAGAGCATAATACACTCCATTGTCCGATAATAAATCAAGAACGCTGGTTTCTGAGGTAGTGTCGTCCCCTCCTTGTACTAACGGCTTGAAGGTTAGCGTCTTGCTCTGGGTGACAAAGGGATTCACTCCTTCATCATAGAATGGTCCATTGACATCCACATCGTAGAGGTTCGCCTGGGCCGTATCGGTCAGGACCAATTTCCGGTACTCAGGCAGTGTGTAATTGTAGTAGTTGACGCCGAGAGTTGTGTTCACCGCAGTGAACTCGCTGGAACCAGCGAAGGTCATGTTGCATTGGGCATCATAGACCACCGTCACCTCTAACCAGACCCTGTCGATGAAGACGTTGTCGGCGTTAGAGTTGTTGAAGACGACGGACAGTATGGACATGTCAAGCGATGAAAGGTCCAGCGATGTCAGGTCCTCGGATAGCGTCACATCATGGTTAGTCGCTGTGGCGTTATAGTTCTCGTAGGACTGCTCGACCTCCATGTTCGTCGCGGCATTGGGCGTTGAGTCCAGGTACTCGAAATAAAAGAACGTGTCGGGCGATCCGCTGGTGTTGAAATCGTCGGTCGTCCGGTATTCCGCCTTGAGGATGACGCTTACCGCATCCCCTTCGTCCAGTACAAGGCCACCGATGTCGAACCCGGAGATGGTTATCTTCTCATCGGTGTTTAACGTGACATATCCGGAATCGTTCATCGTCAGGTCAGCGGCGTCCTCGCCGGATGGTACGACGGTCTGAGCGGTATCGGGGTTGCGCTCAAGAACGTATGTCACCTGGCTGCTGGCGTTGTAGGTGGTAACGAACGGATAGGAATAGGTCTGGTCAGCATCCGTGGGGGTACCTGGAATGTTGGAGACCGTCGAATCGTACATCTCGACATTGCTGGATATGGCCGTAAACAACGGTCCGTTTATTGAAGTTCCAGTAACGATGAAGGAAGCGTCATCCACAAGTATCGAGCCGCTGAAGTCGAACTCGGAATCAGTGGCCACGACGGACCCACCGTTGCGGACCAGTATGGCAAGAGTGTCCTGTGCATTGGATTGGTTATTTTCTGTTTCGATCCTTGCGTTGTCAAGGATCAGCTGACCGCCGTCCTCGACGATGATGTGGGCCATGTTGTATTCGGTCGCCTTGACGGTCAGTGTCCCATCTGTGATGGTCACGATACCGCCTGCCCTGATGGTCAGGTTGCCGTTCAGGTTAACCGTTCCCATTGCCCATTCATCGTATTCGAAGTCCTCACCGATGAATATGTCCCCATCGGTTTCCTCGGACGGCGATAGCGCCGCCCCAGGCTGAGATATAACGTACATTAACACCCCAGCCGATGATGATACCAATAGGCAACATACGATCAGCAGACTGAGTAACTTTGTCCCCCCGACATTTGAATTCATAAGCCCACCTTAGCGAAAGCCATTCGGATAAACGCCAGGTAAAATAGTATGTTTTGATTATAAATAAATATGTCTACCTGAATGCTAACTGGGATGGTAATTTAGTTAAAAAATAAAAAAGGAGGGGCGGCCCTCACTTTCGTTTTATGATCTTTCTGATGGAGACGGACTTCTTGTGGTCATCGGGTTCCACCTGCGCTGCCTCGGCTTCCTTCTTGGCCTCGGCCGCCTTGCGCTCCGCCTCTTTGCGCTCTTCCTCGGCCTTGTGCTCGGCTTCCTTTTTCGCCTCGGCCGCCTTGCGCTCCGCCTCTTTGCGCTCTTCCTCGGCCTTGTGCTCGGCTTCCTTTTTCGCAATGAACTGGGCTATGGACGCCTCGTCCACCTTCTGTCCGCAGGCGTAGCACCTGGTCGCGGCACCGTCATTTATCGTGCCACAGTTGGGGCATTTGATGTCCTGTTTCACCTGGACGACGGGCTCGGGGGCTTTTTCGACCTTGGGTTCAGGCTTCGGTTCGTGGACCGGTTTTACTTCGGCCTTAGGCTCGGGAACGTGCTCAGGTTCATGAGCATGTTTTTCCTCCACCTTCGGTTCCGGCACTTTCTCTGGCTCTGGAACTGGTCTGGTCTCTACATGTTCGACTGCGGGGATTATCGGCTCGGTAACATCCTCGACCTTCCCTTCCAGGGATTGTGAGACCTTCTCTTCGGCCTCCCCGCCCTCAAAACCCTCTTCGACCTTTCCTTTGTCGACCTTCGGCAGAGGGGTGCCTTCGCGGCGCTTCAGCATCGCTTCCCGGACCGTGAGCGACTCTTCCCTCTCGGCGAGGGAGCGCTCCCAGTCGACCAGCCGCTTCTGCTCCTCCATCGTGATCTTCTTCCCGGTGGTGAGCGCATCGGACTGCTCTTCCATGACCTTGATCTTTGCCAGCATCTCCTCGCGGCGGGAATTTAACGCCTCAAGGAACTGCTTCATCTGGTTGATCTCGCCGTGGAGCCCTTCCTCCATGGTGTTGATCTTCTTGGTCATCTCCATCAGACCGGTCTCGTGGCGGCTGGTCTGCTCGAACATTTCTTGGACGCCTTTCTCCTGGTCGAGGACGTCCCTACCGCGGCGCTCCAGGTTCACGCGCGTGCTGTCCATCTCCTCTTCCCGCTTGTGCAGCTCATCACTGAGCGCGGCCAGATCGGTTTCCATACGGACAACTGCCTCCTCGCGCGGAGTGAGCTTCCTCTCGCGCTCGGCCAGCTCCATCGTCTTGGCCTCCTGCGACTGTTGGAGCTTGTCCAGCTGGTCCTGCTTCGTACGAAGCGTGGACTCCCAGCCCTCGAGGTCCTCCCGGCGGCGTTTGATGTCCGCTTCCTGGACCTTTATCTTCTCCTTGAACTCCTCGATGACCTGCCAGATAGGAACCTGCTCTTCAGCCAATTTGCCACCTCTCCTTTGAATCGAATATCATCATGTCAGCGTAGGCCCGAGTATGGTCAGTCCCTTCTCTCCGACCTCGACGGTATGCCTTTCCATGCTGTGCTCGCAGGCACGCATCTTCTCCACCCTCATGTATCGGACCAGCTTTCCGCGGGTACGGTCCAGTCCCAGCTCGATAATGCCGTCCACCAGGAAGCCCTCGTCCCCCAGCAGTTCGGAGGGGGTGTTCGGCCCCCTTTCCATGACGATGAAGCATGTAAGATTATAGTCCCGGAGGGTCTTGAAGAAGTAGAACATCTTCTTCCTGATGCCCTTGACGTCCTCCATCAGGGAATATAACGCTCCCAGGGAGTCCAGGGTGAAGACGGTGAACTGGTCGCCGTACTTCTTCTTATGATAGCTGATCATCTGGATGATGAACTCCATGTAGTCCGTAGGGGCATCGACCTCCACGATCTCGTCCAGCTCCCTCAGGTCGGTGAAGTCCGATATCTCCATGTTCTCGTTGACGGTGATGTTCAGGGAGCGCATGTTGCGGAGATGGCTCTCCGCTGTCTCCTCTAATGTGACGTAAAGACCGAACTCGCCCGAACGCTCCAGATAGTTGGAGAGGATGGAATAGCAGAACGAGGTCTTCATCGAGCCTGGCGGGCCGGTGATCAGCACGACCTTCGGGGCCTCAATATCATTACGGAACACCTTTTCCAGACCGGGTATCGAATCGCGCAACATATACCTCACCGTTCCGCCCGCGGCGTCCAGAGCATTGCATCTGGTGTCGCGTTCGGTTTGGATGATAATCCCTTAGGAGGATAAAGTAGTTCGCCCGTTCAATCGTCCCCTTCCTTGGGGGGCGTCCCCTCATCTGGCTCCTCGTCCTTCACATCCAAGGAGGAATCGGTATGGGCCTCGGCCTCTTGGACCGCCTGTTCCTCCTTCCGTCCGGCGAGGCGTGCTACTGCTATTACCTTGTCCGCCTCGCGCAGGTTCATGATGGTGACGCCCTGAGTTGCACGGCCCATGACGCGTATGTCAGTTACACAGATGCGCTGCACCATTCCGTTCACCGAGGCGAGTATCAGCTCGTCGTCCTCCTCCACTTCCAGCACTGAGACCACGTCCCCGTTGCGGCCCTCGGTGCGTATGGTTATCACGCCTTTTCCGCCGCGGTGGGTCTTGCGGTAGGTATCTCGTTCGTCATCGGCGTCCTTCTTTCCTACCACGGATATCTTACCGTAACCGTTCTCGGTGATGGTCAGCAACCGGGAGTCGGAGGTGACTATGGCCATGCTGACCACCTCGTCCCCTTCGTCCGGCCTGATGCCGATGACCCCGTGCGCCGGGCGGCCCATGGACCGTACCTGGTCCTGGTCGAAGCGGCAGGCCATGCCCTTCTTGGTGGCCAGGATGATCTCCTGGCCCTCCTCCACCAGTTTCACGTCGACTAGCTGGTCCCCGTCCTCCAGACCGACGGCGATGAGGCCGCGGGAGCGGATGTTGGCGTACGCTTCCAGTTCCGTCTTCTTGATTATCCCCTTACGGGTGGCGAAGATCAGATACTTCTCGCCCTTGATGCCAGTGACGGCACGGGTGGCCATGACCTTCTCCCCGTCCTCCAGCTTCGGTAGCAGATTGACTATCGGTTTTCCCTTGGACTGTCGGGAGCCGACGGGCACCTGCCACGCCTTGAGCGAGTACATCTTACCCATGTTGGTGAAGAACAGCACGTAGTTGTGGGTCATGCTGACGAAGAGGTCCGTGACCACGTCCTCCTCCTTGGTCTCCATCCCCATGAGCCCGATGCCGCCGCGACGCTGCTGCTTATAGGTGTCCAGAGGCATGCGCTTGATGTACCCGTCCTGGGTGATCATGAGCACCATCTCCTCATTGGGGATGAGGTCCTCTATGTCCATGTCCAGCCCGTGCGCCACGATCTCAGTGCGGCGCTCGTCGCCATACTTCTGCTTCATCTCCAGCGTTTCGGACTTGATGATACCGAGTATGCATGGCTCGTTCGCCAGTATGTCCTCCAGGTCACGGATCTGCTTCTCGATCTCCAGGAACTCGGCCTGAATGGCCTCCAGCTCCAGACCGGTCAACTTCTGCAGCCTCATGTCCAGGATAGCTCTGGCCTGTTCCTCGTCCAGCTCGAAGCGGGCCATAAGGCCGGAACGTGCTTCCTCTGGCGACTGAGCGGAACGGATGATGTGCAGGGTCTCGTCCAAAGCGCCGATGGCCTTGACCAGTCCCTGCAATATATGATCGCGCTTTCTCGCCTGGGCCAGGTCATACTGTGTACGGCTCACGACGACGTCGTGACGGTGCTGGATGAAGATCTGCATCTCCTCCTTCAATGTCAGAACGCGCGGCTGGTTGTCGACCAACGCCAGGTTGATGACGCCGAACGTCACCTCCATCTGGGTGTGCGAGTACAGCTGGTTGAGCAGGACCTCTTCCATGACGTCCTTGCGCAGGTCGATGACGATACGCATTCCGTCACGGTCGGATTCATCGCGAAGGTCGGTGATGCCGTCGATCCTCTTGTCCTTGACCAGCTCGGCGATGTTCTCGATCAGTGCGGACTTGTTGACCTGATAGGGTATCTCGTCAACGATGATGCGCTTGCGGTGCTCGACGTCCTCGAAATGCGTCTTGGCACGCACCTTCAGCTTACCGCGCCCGGTCTGGTAGGCCTCCATTATGCCGGTGAGCCCATAGATCGTACCGCCTGTCGGGAAATCAGGGCCTTTGACGAACTGCATCAGGTCCAGTATCTCCGCCTGCGGGTTGTCCACCAGGTAGACGATGGCGTCAGCCACCTCGGACAGGTTGTGAGGCGGCATGTTGGTGGCCATGCCCACGGCTATGCCCGAGGACCCGTTTATCAAGAGGTTGGGTATCTTCGAAGGCAGCACCAGTGGTTCCTTGAGAGAGGCGTCGAAGTTGTCGCCCCAGGCCACTGTCTCCTTTTCCAGGTCGGCCAATATATCCTCGGCCCGCTCCTGCATGCGGCATTCGGTGTACCTCATGGCCGCCGCTTCGTCTCCGTCCACGGAACCGAAGTTACCCTGGCCGTCGATCAACGTATATCTCAGAGAGAAGTCCTGGGCCAACCGCACCATCGAATCGTAGACGGCGGTGTCGCCGTGCGGGTGATATTTACCAAGGCAATTGTGGACCATCACTCCGTTGGCGAGGAACTCGTGTGCTCCGGCCACCTGCAGGTCGTATGTCTTCTTCGCAGGAGCGGCCTCCACTTTGGTGACCTTCACGAAATGGATGTGGTTGTCGACGACCTCGTCGATGAACGGGCATAGTTTGGACCCGATCCTTTCCAGCTTCTCCTGTATCCCCCAATCCTTGACCTGCCCGCGCCCCAGGGACCTTTCCTTGAGGTCGGAAGAGTAGCGGATCTTCGTCCCGTCGGGATAATCGATCCCGGCGCGGAACTTTTGTCCTTGGGTATCTTCGTACCATCCTCCGCCCAGATGATGATCGGACAGCTCCTGGAAGACCGCTTGCCCGAGGAACGGTATACGGTCGTATGTTGCAGCGTCCGTGTTCGCCTTTGAGATGCGCTCCAACCGGGCCCTTTTTTCTTCGTTGCCGAGGTCCAGCATTCCCGCGAGCACCTTGGCGAATCGCCCCGTTACCTCGATGGACTGCAGGGGATGATGAGCGGTTATGATGCTGTCGTTGATGGTGCGATACCCATCCTGCATCTTCTGTTCATAGCGGCATGATAGCACTCCGATGTGTAACAGAAGGACCTGAAGGTCGTCGGCCAACTGTGTGGAGACAGTGCTATATTGCACCTGATTTCTATCGGAATGCACGGACCCGTCCCCGTCCATCATCCCGGAGATCAGCGCGGTCAGCACGTTCTTGGGAGATTGGAAGAACGATTCCGGCACTCGTTTGGTCGGGGCCTTCCAAGAGGGGTTTATGCCCAGCGCCGAGGAGAGATACTGGTTCAGCTCCAATCGGTTGATGCGGACCTGATAGGCGATCTCCACGCTCTGATCGCCGTTGCTATGGAAGAAGTCCTTGGTGATCATCTCGACGTTCGCCACATATCCGAAGGCGCGGTCGAGGCATCCCTTCACCTTGTCCATGACCTCCTCCCGTGCAGAGAAGAAGCATAAGCGGAAGTTGTCCTTCTCGAACCATCCGTCGGAGAGGAACTGGCCTATCAGATAGGCGATGTCCTCGTCCAGGAACATCTCCTTTCCTTTCCATGCTGGTAATCGGACCTTCTGTAGATCGGGGTATTCCAGGCGTACGATGAGGTTGTCGCCCTCCTTGAGGTCCTTTGCCTCCCGCCATTCATAGTGGAGGTCCTGTGTCAGAACCTTGAACGGTTGCGAAGGTGTGCAGTTCAATGCTATCCCGCTCTCACTGTAGACGCGTACGAGCGGCCTCTCTGGCATCTCGAACAGCTCAGTCACATGAGAGCGCCCGCTCTGCGTGAAGACCTTCTCCCCGTGTTTCACGTCTTCGATCGGGATCAAACCTCTTTCGGTCAATACGCGCGTACCTGCCACAAAGCACTCACCCACGACCCTGGCGCTCTTCTTGTAGGCCTTATTGTGGTTGAGCGACATGTCGTACATCGCGTACAATATCCGGCGATGCACTGGCTTGAGCCCGTCCCTGGCATCCGGTAGGGCGCGGGAGACGATGACGCTCATGGCGTAGTCGATGTACGACTTCTTCATCTCCCCTTCAAGAGGTTGGAGCACGATCTTGTGAGTTCCTGAGTCGGGTACCTTGACATCCCCCGCGTTCTGTTCCGGGGCCTGCTGGTTGGTGTTCTCGTCGGTCATTTTTCTCACCTCAGATGTCCAGATTCACCACTTCGTTGGCGTGCGACATTATGAACTCGCGGCGGGGTTCGACCTCATCGCCCATGAGTATGGTGAACATCTCGTCCGCCTTCATGGCGTCATCGATCGTCACCTTCCTCAGCGTTCTCGTCTCCGGGTCCATAGTGGTCTCCCACAGCTGCTTGGGGTTCATCTCACCAAGACCTTTGTACCTCTGCAGGCTGACGTTCTTGCCCATCTCCGCCAGCACCTTGGTCAGCGCCTCGTCGTCATAGACGTATGCCTCCTTGTTGCCCTTGCTCACCTTGTAGAGCGGCGGCTGGGCGATGTAGATGTAACCAGCATCGATGAGCGGCCGCATGTAACGGTAGAAGAGCGTCAACAGCAGCGTCCGTATGTGAGCACCGTCCACGTCGGCATCGGTCATCATGATGATCTGGTGATAGCGAGCCTTCGAGGCGTCGCAGTCCGGACCGACGTTAGCGCCGATAGCAGTGATCAGGTTGTGCACCTCCTGGTTCTTGAGGATCTTGTCCATGCGGGCCTTCTCCACGTTGAGGATCTTGCCCCTCAGCGGAAGGATGGCTTGGAACTCGCGGTTCCGGCCCATTTTTGCCGATCCACCAGCGCTGTTCCCCTCGACTATATATATCTCCGACTTCGCCGGGTCACGGTTGCTGCAGTCTGCCAGCTTTCCAGGCAGGGCGGCGCTTTCCAGTATCCCCTTGCGGCGGGTGAGGTCCCTGGCCTTCCTGGCCGCTTCGCGCGCCTGGGCCGCCAGTATCGCCCGTTCGATGCATATCGTCGCCACCTTTGGGTTCTCCAACAGGAACTCGGCCAGCTTCTCGAACACTGCGCTGTCGACTATCCCCTTGATCTCGCTGTTGCCCAGCTTGGTCTTGGTCTGACCCTCGAACTGAGGTTCAGGCACCTTGATGCTCAATATGGCGGTAAGACCTTCGCGCACGTCGTCCCCGCTCAGTGAGTCGATCCCGCCCTTCAGGAAGTTGTTGTCCTTGGCGTAATCGTTCATCGCCCTGGTGAGCGCCGAGCGCAATCCCACCATGTGCGTCCCGCCCTCGGCGGTGTTGATGTTGTTGACGAAGGAGTATATGTTCTCCGCGTAAGCGTCGGTATATTGCATGGCAAATTCGACGATGACATTGTCCTTCTCGGCCAGTAAATAGATGGGTTTCTCGTGCAACCTGGCCTTGTTGTGGTTGAGGTCCTCTACGAACTCGACGATGCCGCCTTCGAAGTGGAAGCGGTCCTGATGGTCCGCCTTGACGTCCTTGAACGTTATGGAGACCGTCTTGTTCAGGTACGCCAGGTCCTTGAACTTCTCGGCCAGGACATCGTACTCGAACAGCAGGGTCTCGAATATCTGCGAATCGGGCATGAAGGTGATGGTCGTCCCGCTGCCTTCCGCCGGACCCAGTTCCTTCAAGGGAACGGTCACTGTGCCACGCTCGCACCTCAGGAAATGTTCCTTACCATCTCGACGCACCTTGACCTCGAACCATTCGGAGAGCGCGTTCACCACGGACATGCCGACGCCGTGCAGTCCGCCTGAGACCTTGTAGCTCTTTCGATCGAACTTTCCGCCGGCATGCAGAACGGTGAGCACCATCTCCACCGCCGGCCTCTCGTACTTCGGCACCAGGCCAGTAGGTATGCCGCGGCCGTCATCGACCACGGTGACGCTTCCGTCCTGGTTTATCGATATGTCGATGTGAGTGCAATACCCGCCCATGACCTCGTCTATCGAGTTGTCGACGATCTCATAGACCAGGTGATGCAGGCCCCTAGAATCTGTGCTGCCGATGTACATCCCTGGTCGCTTTCTTACGGCCTGCAGGCCCTCAAGGACCTGAATGCTCTCGGCGTTATAGCTCGCGTCCTCCATTTGAAATCCCTCTAAATCGATGATAGTGAACTTTCGTCAAGGTCGAACGCTTGAGGTCGACCGCATCCCATCCGATGCATAGGTCATTGGTATCATAGTATTAATAGACTGGCACTAGTATCTGGCTATATAAGCATAGAGGGTATTTTTTAGCCAGTTTTTCGACCTCCGAGAACGCCATTTTTACCAGGCAACCCTTCATATCGGACTAGCCTTAAGGAGTAAAGCAATAAATGTGAAAAAGGGGTTGATGACGGCGATGAGCATCATGTTCAATGCTAGGACCGGGCCTTCGGACGAGATTAGGAGGGCTGCTAGGTCCGAAGGTGCGGACCCGGAATGGATCAGGCGCATGCTGGCCTGCGGAAGGGTCGTCATGCCCTGCAATCCCGTGCATTCCCCTGAACCGTGCGCCATCGGCGAAGGGCTCACCGTAAAGATCAATGCCAACATCGGCACCTCCAGTGACCAACCGGACCTGGGGCTGGAACTGGAGAAGGCCCGCGTGGCCGTCCGTTATGGGGCAGACACCATAATGGACCTCAGCACCGGCGGTGACATAGACGAGGTGCGCAGGACCATATTGAAAGAGGTGCGCGTGCCCGTAGGCACCGTGCCCATCTATCAGGAAGGGCTGCGGGCCGCCCGACGCAGTGCCGTCGTCGACATGGACGAGGACGATATCTTCAACGGGATCGAGAAGCACGCCAAGGACGGCGTGGACTTCATGACCGTGCATTGCGGGATAACACAGGAGAGCGTTGCCCGCCTGAAAGGTGCGGACCGCCTGACGGACGTCGTCTCACGCGGCGGCTCGTTCCTGACCGCCTGGATATTGCATAACGAGCGGGAGAACCCGCTCTACGAGAACTTCGATTATCTGCTGGAGATGGCCGAGCGGTACGAGTTCACCCTCAGTCTTGGGGATGGGTTGCGGCCCGGCTGCGTTGCGGATGCGACGGACAGGGCACAGGTGCAGGAGCTGCTCATACTCGGCGAGCTGGTAAAGCGCTGCCGCGAGGCCGGTGTACAATGCATGGTCGAAGGCCCGGGCCATGTCCCGCTGTCGCAGATAGAGGCCAACGTCATGCTGGAGAAGCGCGTCTGCGACAACGCGCCCTTCTACGTCCTGGGACCGCTGGTCACGGACATCGCCCCGGGGTACGATCACATAGTTGGCGCCATAGGGGGCGCCTTGGCCGCCTTCCACGGGGCAGACTTCCTTTGCTACGTCACGCCGGCCGAGCATCTGTCCCTCCCTGATGTCGATGATGTCAAGGAGGGCGTGATAGCCTCCAAGATCGCCGCCCATGCCGCCGACATCGCCCTGGGGAGGGGCGTAGAAAGGGACGAGCGCATGGCCAGGGCACGCAAGCAGCTTGACTGGGAAGCCATGTTCCGAGAGTCCATCGACGAGGAGAAGGCACGCCGCTTCCGTAAGCGCGGACACACCGAGGAGAAGGATGGCTGCTCCATGTGCGGTGATGTTTGCGCTATCAAGATCGTGCAGAAGTACTTGGAAAAGTAAGTGGAGCCACTGGAGGGTATTGAACCCCCGGCCTGCGGTTTACGAAACCGCCGCTCTTTAGTGGCCCCGTGAGGGGCTACCACTGAGCTACAGTGGCCTAAGGCAGCATCAATCGCTACGCCCATTTAAAATTTGTTGTGCCCCCTCCGTTCCCGGGACCTAGACAATTATATTATCTGGCATTGCGTTTAGACCGTTGGGAATGCACTTGATATCGGAACTGCGTCTGCCTGCGGGAGAGAAGGGAGAGGACAGGAAGGGCGGTCAATCATCATTGCGGGAGGTGTTGGACAAAGTAAAGTCCGCCGATTTCACAGGATATCTCAGGACCACGCTCACCCTGGAGGGGGACGTCTCCAACGGCGTGCTCGTGTTCGACCAGGGGTCCCCCACCGTGGCGCTCTACAGCTTCAAGCCCGCCGGGAGCAACAGTGTGGAGATGATGTACCGGGGAGAAAGGGCGGCGGAGTTCACCCTTGGCGATTCAATATTCCCTGACACCTCGATCAGCCTTGTCAACGTGAGCGACAAGCAGGCACTGGCCACATTGATCGACGATTATCATAACGACCGCAGCCCGGACCTGACCGAGTTCATCATGCACTTCTACCGTGACAATCTTCGCGTCGAGGCCTCCGGAGAAGGGATCAGCGACGGGGCCAGCATACTGGAGCTCAAACAGGCCATTATGAAGTACCACCGCGAGAAGTCCTTAGAGCTCTCTGGAAAACGCGGCATAAAGGATGTCGAGCTGGACCTGGACGAGGGGGAGAGCTACCTGGTGGAGGAGCAGTCCCGGGACTTCTCGCACGGCATATTCATCGGCTATCTGGCCAAGGGATACGCCGGATTGGCGATATCGCGAACGAACCCGCGCATGCTACGTCGCGCTTATAACGAGATAGAGGCGGACCTGATCTGGCTGACGGACCACGAGTCCACCGAGGAAAGGACGATACCGCCCTCGCTGGAAAAGATAGTGGTCGTCCTGGAGGAGTTCATGATGCGCAAGGACAAGTGCATCATCCTCATAGATGACCTGCAGTACTTGATCAGCAGCAATACCTTCGAGGGGGCGTTGCGCTTCATACGTTCGCTGGTCGATCGCATAAGCGAGCACCCATCAGTATTCCTCCTATCCATTGACCCGACGAGCCTGAGCCCGCAAGAACGATCGATATTGGAGAGAGAGATGCGCCTGGTACGAGAGCGCTGATCAGATCCGAATAAGTTCCGCCTTGAAGTCGGAGAGGAGGTCTAGCGCCTGGTCGAACCGCTCACGGTTCATCGCCACGCCAGCGTCCTTCAGTATCTTTACCAGCCCGCGCACGTCCTTGCCCTCGGCCTTGGCGTCCAGGAGCTGGTTCTTAGCTTTCCGCATCTCCGTCTTGCTAGCTTCGGGCAGGGTCTTGACCAATTGCTCCCTCCCTTTGCGGGCCAGGATGCCCATCATGTTCCAGTCGCCCTTCTCCCCGGCGTCCTCGGCCTCGCGCAGCATGCGCCTGGCCTCCCTCACGTCCAGGTAGAAACGGTCACAGACCTCGATTATGTGAGATAGGGCCATGGTCATGTCCGTGGCCTCCATGTACTTGCCTGCTAGCCTGTCGGCGGCCTTGCGGCCTTTGGTCGCCGCTTGCAGGACGCCCTCGATGTCGCCGACCTCGCGCATCTTGACCATGGTGGCGATCGCTTCCTTTATCTCCCCAGGGTCGACGCCCGAGCGCTGAGTGACCTCTGCCAGCCTTTCCAGGTTGCGCAGGTCGCTCTCCATCCTTATCTCCAGGGCGGCCTTGATGGAGGTGCCTGCCTCCTTGACCATCTGTACAGCCTTGGCCAGGTCCCTCTGCTTGCCAGCACGGACGGCCTTGTCGATAAGGCGACGCCCCTCTCCGACCTCCACCTCATAGTCCTTTGAGATGATGAGGAGCGGTTTTACCTCTGCTACCAGCAACGGGAACTCCTGGCGCAGCTCCTCTTGATCGTCCTGTATAAGCGTCTTGCCGCATGTGGGGCATGATCTCAATTCCATCGGGACCGCGGCATGGCAGTGAGGGCATTCCGCGGTGGGAACGTCCTCCACCTCCTCGATGACGAACTCGGTGCCACACTTCGGACATTTGGTCACCTCGCCCACTATGTGCGCTCCGCACTCTGGGCAGTCGAACTCGAAAATGTCCTCGTCGCTCGCATCCTCATGTATACCTGGCATATTGCTTACCTGGACCTGCTGTTTATATGTTTGAGATTATTTCAATCTGTCCATCCAATATTTACATGCTTCCATCCAGGTATCT
>JAJRAK010000013.1 GCA_028682895.1 Methanomassiliicoccales archaeon | reverse complement strand
GCTTGGCAAAATTCTTTATGGACGTCCAGTCCTACGTATCTCATGGTCTGATCGCCTCCGTTTTTCTCCTAAATTAACGATAGGCGTCAGGCCACTTTTTACATTCCATCCATTTCCAACGAGTAAACACGAAACAGGGGGGCAACCCCCTGCTCTCAACTTTATTTTTTTTCTGAGAAGAACGATCCGTTCCTTATGAAAGAAATAAAAAGTAAGGAGGCTGACAGCGCTCCTAGGTTCCCGTGGGCTCGCGCACCACAGTACAGGAAGGAACGCCGGCGGGCTTAGCTTCTGGGATCGGACGAGACCAGGCGTATCCCCGCCGCGATGGCCGTCAAACCATCCTTGAATCCTGGAAACTAACCGTTCTATTTAACCGTTTCTGAACAAAGGCCCAGACGCGATATCCGGCTTATATATTCACAGTTCAGAGCAGCAATAGAAGGGCCACGGCCGAGCCCAAGGCCATGGAGCTCATGTTGTTCCATAGCTTGTCCACCCATCCCTTGGTCTCCAGTGTGGCGCCGATGACGCTGTCGATGAAGCATCCCAGCACGCCCATGGCAAAAGGCACGAGGATCGTGATGTCCGGCATGGTGCCTATCATAGCAACCCATCCCACCATAGCGGCGAAGGCGCTGGCGGCGATGGCCCAGGCGGTACCGTACAACGAGACGCCGCCATCCACGCCCGTCGGGACGCGCTTGAAGGTGGTTATCATGTACGTACGGTCAGAAAGCACGCCTAGCTCGCTCGCTGTCGTGTCCGCGGCGGCCACGCAAATAGCGCTGAGATAGATGA
The DNA here is from genome assembly GCA_028682895.1 of Methanomassiliicoccales archaeon. Taxonomy (GTDB): domain Archaea; phylum Thermoplasmatota; class Thermoplasmata; order Methanomassiliicoccales; family UBA472; genus UBA472. Next base: position 15,447 of record JAJRAK010000013.1, on the reverse strand, counting down.
GCGCAGGCAGATCGCCCTCCCAGCCGGCCAAGTAGGTCAGGACAGCTATGATGGCAGGCACGGCGGCGTTGGCGAAGACGTTCTTGTACGATCGCTCACCTTTCTTGCCCTCCTGCACCCCTTTCTTGATCTTCAGTTCCATCTTGTACTTGGTGACCACGAAGCCAGTTACGGCAAAGAGTATCAGGATGAGAAGCCAACCGATGCCGCCGAAGAGCCCTATGATCATGCCCATGACAAAGGAAGCGGCGCAGCCATCGGACGTGAGCATCTTCAGCTTCCACGATATCAGTGACAGCGTCCCGCAGAGGACCAGTACCATCACCGCGTAAAGTAGGGTGATCATCTCGTCGCTCCTAAAAATCCCGATATATTAATAGGAATCCCCCTACTCTTCCTTACTTTTAAGACGGTCCAGAGGATTGCCGCGCTGGAACATCGGCTTCGTGTCATCCCTTATGCCGCGCACCTTTTCCAAATCCCCGTCCCATCCATGCAGTTCCTTGGCGTACTTCTCGTTAATTACATCGAGGGTCTTCTGCATCCGCTGTGGCGCCCATCCCGCCCTCTTGCCGCTAAGGAGCACGGCAAGGAAGAAGTCGTCCTTGCGTTCCACCAGCATCTTCCTTTCCCCGAAGTCCAGGCGGCGGAGCATCGTCTCCGACTCGTCCTTGAACGAATCGCGCACGAAGTTCTGCAGGGCGATGAGCATCCCGCCCAGTATCTCGTCGTCCATTCCCGGTTTCATGCGGCGCGTCTGATGCGCCAGCAGCATGCCGTCATGGTACATTACGAAGACCTCGTCGACGATAGGGCGGGACAAGTAAAGATATATCATCAGCGCCAGCAGGCCGACGAGCAACAGCGCGGAGATGAGGACGAAGAGGAATTGGTCCACGGACTCCTCCTCAACGATGGCAATGGTGATGTCATCCGTGATATGCTGATTTCCCGACATGTCCGTGGCGATGATGCGGTAGACTATCTCGGTAGTATGGTTCTGCCCCGGGATCTGGCCGAAGTAATTATCGCCTTCCAGCGTCATCGTTACATTGGTGGTGACGGTGTCTATGACATACTGTAGGACAACAGTGCTAACGCCTCCTTCATCGATGACGTTCACATAGATGACGATGGGCTCCGACACGTTGAACTGCAGGTCCAGGTCGACGATGTTGACGCTCGGTTCGGTCAGGTCCGGCTCCTCCTCGACCACTGTGATCGTGATATCTCCTTCGGTATTTTCATTGTCCAATGTGTCGGTGGCGATCACGCGGTAGGTTATCTTGGTAGCATGTGCCTGTGTCGGTATCTGCCCAAGGTAGACGTTCGTTCCCTGAAGTGTCATGGTCACGTTCGTGGTGACGTTCCCAATCACATACTGAAGGACGACCGAGCTCACGCCGGACGGGTCGGACACGCTAGCACGGACGACTATGGGTTCGGACACGTTCACTTCCAGGTCCGGGTCGATGACCTCGATGGTCGGCCCGTCCAGCTCGATCGTGACCGACCTGGTCATCGAATCGACGGAACCGCTGTCGTCCTTGACCTCCAATTTCATCGAATAGGTGCCGCTGGCGGTGAACACATGGTTGGCACTGGAGTCTGTGCTCCACGAGGTCCAGATGCCTTCGATATACCAGCGGTACTGAAGAAGGGGCATGTCGTTCTCGGTGTCCAGGCTGGTGACGGCCGAGAGGGTCACCAATCCTTTGCTGATCGTATAGGTGAAATTGGCATCAGGCGCAGGATCGATGATGGTTATCTCAATGTACGTCTGGGCATAGCTATCGTTGTCCCACACCCTGACGGTTATCCTGACCATGCCCGGGGAAGTGTAGTTGTGAGCGGTAAAGTTCGATGAGGTGCTGACATCTTCCATGAACGTCGTTCCTTGGAAGTCCCAAGAATACGATACGATGCCATCCCACGAGGTGTTAGCGTTCACTATGAACACGATCTCGTCAAGCTCATCAAACGTGATCTGACCGCCAGAGGTGCGTATCGATACATCGGTGGGGCTGGTGTCCCCGATGACAACCTGGATAGAATAGCTGTCCTTGTCCCCGTCCTCATCGGTAACGGTCAGGTTCACGACATAGGTGCCGTTATCGGCATATATGTGCGCGGGGTTCTGATCGTCGCTGCTTCCCCCATCGCCGAAGGTCCAGTGCCACGAGATGGCATCCCTGGGGGTGAGGCTGCTATCATCGAACTGAACGGTCTTGCCTTCCTTCGGCGAGGGGGTAGTAACGTCAAAATCTGCCGTTGGTGACGTATCATCGACGATCACCTGGATGATATTGCTGACATCCGTACTACCATCATCATCGGTGACGGTCAGAACGACATCATAGGTGCCATCATCCGCGAATACGTGCGTCGGGTTCTGATCGGTGGAGGTACTTCCATCATCGAAGTCCCATAACCATTCAACTATCTCGTCTGGGTATGAGATGCTGTTGGTCGATATGAACTGGACGGCGCTCTCGTTCTCTGTCAGAACTGGATCGGTACAGGTGTAATTACCGATGGCCGTAGGACCTGCATCACCTATAATGACCGAGAAGGGCGCTTGGGAGTCAATAAGCCCTCCTTGGTCCGTGACAGTGAGCGTCACCCAATAGGTATCATTCTTCATGAACGTGTAAGCGGTAACATCACCATAGGCCACCCCGCCATTGCTGAAGGACCAGGTGTAATTGAGGGATGAGTTGTCGGAGACGGAATCGGTGCTGTCGGTACCATCGAAGCTTACTGGCACACCTTCAAGGAACCCGCTGCCGACACTGTTGCCCGAGGCTGTGGGCGCGAAGTTGTTCTGATAAAAGAACGAGATGGTGCGAGAAAGTGTGGAATAGGCGACGATATCATCCTTGCCGTCATCGTCCATGTCGTCCAGCATAAGCAAAACAGGTGAAGCGCCAACGGTCTGCCGCGTCAGTTCGACGTAGCCGCTGGAATATCCATAGGCGATCACGGTCGAGTTCTCGGTGACGACGGCCATCTCCATCCCGCCATCGTCGTCAAGGTCCCCGACCGCGAACGAGCTGAGACCTTCGGAAATGTCCCTGACCCGGATGGTCTGGCTCTCCGAGAAGCCGTTCGGCAGCGAGGACATCTGAAGGTAAAGCCGTAAAGCGCCGTCAGCCGATGTCAACAGGTCGTCCAGACCATCCCCGTTAAGATCTGAGGAGACGACATCTCCTATCGTCGCAAGGACGTTCAGATAATTATGATCGCTCTGAACGAACTTCGTAGATCCGGTCTGCTGGTAATAAATCTCGATCCTCGAGGCGCTCCCGTTCACGATCGCAATGTCCATCAGACCATCGCCGGCGATCCTGTTGCTCAACTGGCCACATGCCAAAGATGTGACGTTGGCACCGGTCAGCACCAGCGTGGAACGCTCAGCGCTTGAATAGAGAGTTCCCGTTCCCGAGCTCCAGAATAGATCGACCCCATCCAGACCTCCGATCGCCAGATCGATGTCGTCATCGGTGGCGCTCTCGAGGTACCCTAATGCCAGGGAGGAGGCGCTGCTGACGTTGCATGGTACATTGACCGACGATCCTCCTCCGCTAAGGAACGTGGGGGCTCCGAACAGCACGGTGACGCTGGACGGGCTCGACATCACGATGACAAGGTCATCGTAACCATCACCGTTCAGGTCGTCGGCGCACATGGCTGTGACGTTGGCAACGGTCCTTTCATGTAGATTCGGATATCCTTCTGCGATGAACCGGACGAACCCGGCTCCGTCATAGGCGGCCATCTCATTGTTGCCATCGCCGTTGAAATCACCTATGACGGAGATCGACGGGTCCACGTCATCCACCAATTGATTGTCGTTCGCATTGGAGACGGTCTGTGCGGTTTGATAATAGATAGTGAACGTTCCGTTGGTGGAGGACGAGGATGCAAGGACGATCAGGTCAAAGTATCCGTCCGAGCTCATATCCGCAGACATCACATCGGTTGGAAGATATGCGGTCGGGAATGAGAGGTTGGCGTCGGCGTAATAGTACGGCGAGGAAGTGTCATAGATGGCCACATTACTGTTCTGCGATGACGTCCTGACGATGTCCATCAGGGCGTTCCCGTCATGGTCCGTGACGGCTATCGATGTGATGTCCGTCTCGGCCGCCGTCTCAGCAAAGAGGTCGAACTCGGTCGAGGTCTCGTTGTACTGCATCAGTTCGATCTTGGAGCTGGACGAGGTCGCAAGCTCAGGCAAACCAGTGCCATCTATCTCCTCGAGCAGTATGTCGGTCAGTCCTGTCAGCGTAAATACGGTCGTCGCTGTCCAGACGGTCCCGGTACTACCCCCGTTGATGAATCCGACGACCTTCCCGGTCATCGGGTCCCCGATGATGATGTCCGCAAGTCCATCCCCATCAAAATCCCCGGTCGTCATCAATCGAGGGAGCATCATGTTGATCGGGGCAGTGTAGAGGTAGACCGGAAGCATCAGCGTGCCGTACGATTCACTATAGAAATGGACCTGGAAGCCGGATTGGTAGGTTGGAGGGACAGATGTGACGAGCACTATCACATCCAGGCGCATGTCACCGTCCATGTCCCTGAGCGAAAGCGAGTACGGTCTTAGGGACGTCGAGAACGAAGTGGCCGATGCCGGATCGAAATCGGTCGCCTGGTAGAGTATGACGATGTTGTTGCTCGTAGCATTCAATGAGACCACTATGTCCATCGTCGTGTCATTGTCCATGTCGCCCACGGTGATGTCCGTGATGAACGCCGATGAGGTCGAAGGGTCGATCCTGGCCCAATTGGAATATGAAAACGTGCCGTTCCCATCGTTAAAGAAAATATCGAAAAGCTGTGAATTGGAATAGATGATCGCGATGTCGAGGAACGAATCGTTGTTGAGATCTGCAACGACCTGGTCCTTCGGACCTTTAGCGATCACAAGGGTTTGGGAAAATTCATCAAAAAGGGTCTGGTTGTCGCCAAGCCCTGAGCTTTCTGGTTCCAGCATCACCGCGTCCTCGGCATGCACGATAACGAGTGATGGAAGGGTCGAGCTAAGCAGGAACAATGATAACAGCACAGCTACAGCTAGGCGCCTCATTCCCATCCCACGACACTTTATGTTAATATAAGCTGATAAATATTTGCTATATCTGGATAATTGAAAAGCGCTCCTTCTTCCGAACAAACAAGGTCCATTTACGAAAAACAGAGGGAGCGTCATTGAGCGAGCTCAGGAGCCTTCCTTCACCAAAAGGTCGAATATCTTTTGGGCCAGCTCTTTGGCCTTGGCTTTATCGTTCATGGGATGGATGAGGACCCTGCCCCCCGGGTATATGGTCACGTCCATTTCGTCTATGTTGACCGTCAGGTACAGGTCCTGCGGCTCCACCTCGAAACCCGCTTCCCTCAACCTCATCTCGGAGGCCTTGAGGTCCAGTCTGGTCCTGTCCATCGGCATGGCCGACATGGAATCGTAGCAGCAGATCCTCTCCACCTTGAACTTCATCCTTTCAGCACCTTCAGCAGAGCGTTGGCGTCCCGCTCGAACGCTTCCTTATCGCCCTCGTTCACCATGACCACATCGGCCAGGGCGATAGTGTCTCCCAAGCCCCAGCCCAGCTCCCGGCGGTCCCTCTCTTCGAACTCTTCCATGTTCTTTGGAGCATCATAGCGTCCCCTGCTCACCAGTCTTGGATAGCGCGTGGAAGGGGCGCTGTGTATGGCGATGACCTTCGCCTCCGTTCCGAAAGCGTTCTTGAATACCTTGACCTCCGAAAGCCCGCGGCACCCGTCAATGATCGTGTCCCCATCACCGACCAGCGGAACGATCCTCTTGGCCCAGATGTCGTAACCGTACAGCTCCCTTTCATTATGAGCGAACCCGCCCACTCCCTGGTCGCTGGAAGTGATCCCCTGCTTGGCGGCCTCGGCCCGAACTACGTCGCCCATGCGCCGTACCTCGAAACCAAGTCCTTTGGCCACGTTCACGAAGACCTCCTTGCCTGCCCCGGGCATGCCGGTCAATATGAAGACACCCATCGAGATCGTCCCATCAAACGCTGAACGGTTATTTCAAATTGGAGTAAAAGAAGAAAAGGAAAAAGAAGCGGTTTATGGGCGCTCAGAGCAGGTTCTCGGCGATGTCGTCCACCTGTCTGTCGCAGTAGATGCAGCGCAGTACCGGCGGGTTCTTCGATTCAACTACGAACTCCGGTTCCACAGGTTCGTTCTGGTTGGTGATGCAGTTGGGATTGCTGCAACGTGCCTTGCCAACGACCCTTTCCGGCATCTTCACGTTGTACTTCTCCGCCACATTGAACTCGCGGATGATGTTGATGGTCGCCTTCGGGGCTATCAGGGCGATCTTGTCCACCTCTCTAGGGTCCAGCTCCCTGTCCTCGACCTTCACCACGTCCTTCCAGCCGTCCTTATGGGACGGGACGTGCATGAGCACGCTGACCGGGGACTGCACGTTGCTGCCGTTGCGCATGCCGATGATGCGCAGCACCTTCAATGCCATGCCGCAATCGATATGATCTATGACGGTGCCGTTCCTGATCGGCGTCACCTTGAACTCCCTCATCTACAGCTCACCTCCCAAGACCAGGTTCAGGAGCGCCATCCTTACCGGCACTCCGTTGAAGGCCTGCTCGAAGTATTTGGCATGCTGCGTCGTGTCCACCTCCGGGTCGATCTCGTCCACCCTGGGCAATGGATGCATCACGATGAGGTCGCTCTTCGCCTCGCGCAGCAACTTTCGGTCCACGCGGTACGTACCGGCCACCTTCTGATACTCGGCCAGGTCCGGGAACCGCTCCTTCTGTATGCGCGTCACGTAAAGCACATCGGCATCGGCGATGGTCTCTTCCAGATGGTTCGTCAGCTTGGGCTTGCAACCGGCCTTCTCTACCTGCTTGACCGTCTCTTTGGGCATCTGCAACGTTGACGGAGCGACGAAGGTCAGTTCGACCCCGAAGGACGCCAGCGCCTCAGCGAGCGAGTGCGCCGTCCGTCCGTACTTCAGGTCTCCGACCATTACCACCTTAAGCTTGTCGAAGTCCTTCTTGATACGTTTTATCGTAAAAAGGTCCAGGAGCGTCTGCGTCGGGTGCTGTCCCGCACCGTCCCCGGCGTTGATGACCGGTTTGGATGAGAACCTGGCGGCCAATCTCGCCGCTCCCTCCCGGGGATGCCTGATGACTATGATGTCCGAGTAGACCTCCACCATGCGGATGGTGTCAGCCAGCGATTCACCCTTGGAAATGGAGCTCATGGACGGAATGCCCAGATCGGTTATGCTACCGCCCAGTCTCATCATGGCGCTCTCGAAGGACATGCGGGTCCTGGTGGAAGGCTCGAAGAACAGGGTAGCGAGTATCTTACCATCCAGGGGCTTCATGCCAGCGTCCCCTCGGGCGTAAGGTATCATCTTTTCCGAGTACTCCAGAACATGCTCGATCTGTTCTCGGGACAGATCGCGTATCGACACGATATCCATGCCTTTGAAGTTCATACTCTCGTGGTTGAATCCCCGAGTCCGTATTTGACTCTTGGGATGGCCGATTGGCATCGTGCAATGATGGCCGTTTTTAAAATATATGCATAATATAATATTACAAAACAATTAATTTACCCGGATCTCAAAAAGGTCTCAGAACAGACTATCAGGAGACCGTCCTTTTTCATGAACTATCATCGGGAATGTTAAAATTATCGAGGGCGTCCTTCATCCGCTTATACCAGTCGTCCACGCAGCCCTGCAGCTTCTCCTTCAGATCGCATCTGCCTATGGCCTTGTACACATGGTAATATCCGCCGCGGGCGATGCTGTGCGTCTCCCTGAATACCATGCCGCAGGTCATCATCTTCTGAAGGGCACGATATACGGTAGAGCGTTCCTTGCCCATCATGTCAGCGAGATCGTTGGCGTTGACCGGTCCGGTCTCCAGTAGCTTCTCGTAGACCTCTACCTCAAAACCGTTGAGGTTGAAGGCGCACTGGACAAGATCGTGACAACTGTGGATGTCCTTGATGTTCTCCGGTAGCATCTCGCTCCGCTCCCGCTCTAAGAAAAGCTTATAAACCTACAGTTATATAGAATTATTGCACAACCGTGCAAAACCGAATGAGTTGATCTTATGGATAAGAACGATACGCTTGATGCCAAGGGCCTGATGTGCCCCATGCCCATCGTTAAGCTTGCCAAGAAGATGAAGGAAATGCCAATAGGTGCGACCTTGGAGCTCATCGCGGACGATGTCGGCTCGAAGGAGGACGTACCGGCCTGGTGCCATAGGACCGGCAACCAGCTGATAGGACAGAAGGAAGAGGGCGGAGCCTTCTATTTCTACATCAAGAAGTCGCAGTGAGCGCCGTTCGTTCAATGATCATGAGGTGACAAGATGCCAGAGACAAAGAGATTTGCGATAGTGGTGTCCGAGGGGACATTCGACAAGGCAATGATGTCCATGATGATGGGCAATACCGCTGCCAGCATGGGCATTGAGACACACATATTCTTCACGTTCTTCGGCCTTAATCTGCTGAAGAAGGGCGCCAAGCCCAAGATGCCAGGTATATACCGGTTCTTCACCGGTATGATGATAAAGAAGATGAAAGGGATCGGCCTGGAGGGCTTCAAGGAGCAGCTGGACATGGCCAAGGACCTGGGCGTGAAGCTCTACGCCTGCAGCACCTCCATGGAGATCATGGGCATCAAGAAGGAGGACCTGATCGACGACGTGACGGTGCTCGGCGCCGCGGCCTTCCTGAACATAGGCGTCGAATCGGAGATGCAGCTGTTCATCGGCTGAGGTGATACGATGAAGTCGAAACTGTTCATCCTGCTGAAATCTCCGCACGAGTTCACCGGAATAGGGATGTTGAGGTCGATGGCGGAGGGCGCCTCCAGCGCCGTCATCCTCTTCGAGGACGCGGTGCTGTTCGCCGCCAACGAGAAGAAGGGCAAGGAACTGCGATCCGTGGTCAAGGACGTATATGTCATCAAGGACGACTGGGAGGCCAGGGGCCTCCCCCAGGTCATGTCCGATTTCAAGGTGATCGATTACCCCGACGCGGTCGACCTCATCATGGAGAGGTACGAGCAGACCATAACGGTGTGAGGTGGTACGATGAAGAACATGCTGATCCAGATACGATCGGGGACCATGATGAACATGGACACCAACCTCGCCGTCAAGCTAGCACAGGCCGCACTGGACAAAGGGTACGGCGTGCGCATATTCGGCTACGGTGAAGGGGTCACACTGATCAAGAACGGTCAGGACCCCAAGCGCTTCCCTAATGTGGGAAAGGAGACGAAGGAGATGCTGGGCAAGGGCCTTGAGGTGGTCGTCTGCGAGACGTGCTGCAAGGCGCGCGGCATCGCCAGGGGAGAGGAGGTCGAAGGCACCAAGATCGGTAGCTTGACGAACGACATGTCCAGGTTCGTGGCCGAGAGCGACCGCATGGTGACCATAGCGAGGTGATGAGGATGGCACAAAGCTTGCTGATATTGGTCACGAAACCCCCGTACGGGTTCGAGGAAGCGTTCGCCGGGCTGAGGGCAGGACTGGGAATGCTGGCATCGGGCCAGGTCCCGGTATCGAGCGCACTGTTGGTCGGCGAGGGAACGCTGAACGCCGTGGCCGCGCAAAGACCGGACGCGATCAAGATGCCTTCGAACGTCGAGGCGATCAACGACCTGCTGGATTTCGAGGCCAAGGTGTATGTCGTCCGCGAGGACCTGTTGCACGCGGCCGGGGACGTCCCGCTCCTGGAGGGCGTGGAGGTCATCGACTGGGCCAAGGCCAGACAGATCATGGACGCCCACGACTTGATCAACACCTTCTAAATCCCTTCCACCCATCCTTTTTTAATAGGAAGGTTAATCACCGTATCATGTTGGAACTGCTGGCCAGGTCATGCACTGCCCGTCGCTGCCGATGGTCCCTGGACGGTTCGTCCGTGGATACTCCCGGTGTTCTCATGGTCAACGGAGGTGCTGGGCCGCTCAGCGTGATAAGGTCCGCAGAAGGCATCGAACTGCGCCTGGAAGGCAGGTCCATCATGACCATCACCGACAATGGGATGGTCCCTCCGCTACGCTCAAGGGCGGGCATGAAGGAAAGGTGCCTGCCGTCCGAGGCGGAGCATCCGGAGATAGCGATACTGGACGGCGCCTTCGAACTTAGGCGCGACGCCCGTGCGTTCGTGGATGCGATCGTCGCACTGAGACAAAGGGTCGGCCGCTCCAAGCTGATATATGCCCCGGGCATGGCAGATGCTTCCAACATCGCCATATTGACCTATCTGGGCGTGGACCTGGTGGACACGTCCCTCATCGACCATCGTGCTGCCATGGGCAAATTATCGCTGCCGGAGGGCACGATCGAGGCCGAGAGCGCCCCTTGGCTAACGGCCAATGGCGCCGATGCCGTCTCGCTCAACAGACAGCTGCTGCAGAAGGAGATCGGGCTGGTCCAGCATATGATAACCGCCGGCCGGATGAGGGAGTTCGCCGAGCTCCGTTGCCATTCCAGCCCCTGGAACGTCGCTGCTTTGCGAATATTCGACGACGAGCATTACCAGCATCAGGAGGCGGACTGCTCATTGGTAGGTCCCCGTTTCTACTGCAACGCCAGGCAATCGCTGGTCCGCCCGGACGTCAAGCGGTTCCGGGAGACGGTGAAGACGAAGTTCCACAGGCCTGACCATCGCAGGATATTGCTGCTCATCCCCTGCTCGGCCAAGAAGCCATACTACACCTCGAAAAGTCACCAGCTGTTCCGGCAGGTGCTGTGGGAAGTACCAAACTCCCAGGTGGTCCAGGAGATGATCGTGACGTCCCCGCTGGGAACGGTACCCCGGGAACTGGAGCTGTTCTACCCGGCGGCACAGTACGACATTCCCGTCACCGGTCACTGGGACCGCGAGGAGCAGAGCATGGTGCAGGACATGGTGCTGTCCATGGCCTCCCAAGGTTACGATCACGTGATACTTCATCTGGGGGACGAATCCCCGATAATCCAGGAGGTCCTGGAAGGCATCGTGACCTCTGATGGTTCACCAACTTCCAACGCCTCATTGGGCAAGCTCAGGGAGACGCTGAAGGAGCTTTGCTCCAGATACGGGCGGATCGACCCGGGCATGGACCGCTGGGCCGCCATGTCGTCCGTGGCCGGATACCAGTTCGGTCCCGGCGGTGAGGCGCTGATGCACGACGCGTACATCTCCGGCAACTATCCGTTCATGAAGATCATGCACCGCAAGGAACAGCTGGGAATGCTGAACCCGGAGCGGGGCATGATATCGCTGACCGTCGAAGGCGCAGAGGCCATCCTGCCAGTGATACGAAAGGTCACCATAGGCGAGTTCGAGCTGAAGGGCAGCCTCTTCGCCGTAGGCGTAGAGGACGCCGACCCGTCTATAAGGGCGGGGGACGAGGTGGCCATCATGCGCAAGGGCACGGTCGCCGGCGTCGGGGTGGCCGTAATGGGCGGCCGCGAGATGGTGGAGATGCGCCGCGGAGAGGCCGTGAAGGTCCGGCATAAGCGCAAGTGAGGAGCACTTTCACCTCATTTTCAAAGCGTCCAGTGTTCATCGGACGCTTTCGCTTTTCGCCCACCTCCTCGAGTCCCGCTTTTATAGTCCGGGCGTGTACCTTGTATCATGGGCTACGGCCCCTTCCTATGACATCCATCCCAAGGCAGTGGGGAGACACAAGCCCCCGTCTCCCCCGCCTTCAATTTTTCTTTCGATCCTCGATTGAACCCGTAATCCGGGAATGCCAAACCGGGGATGTATTTGATGAACAAGGTCCGCTGGTGACATCGACCGACCTCATCCCGAACATTTCGATGAGATGCCGACCGAGCCCATTTTAACATATATTGGATGCGCTGTACTCTTTAAAAGAGGATTACCATTTCCAACTCAAACATTTGCATACAAAACTTCGTCGCGTCCGCGAGCCTAGGTCAGACACTGGACCTATCGGACCTCGCGGTAAAGCTGAACGGGGCAGAGTACGATCCTGAGACCTTTCCAGGGCTGATATTCCGCATCAAGAGCCCAAAGACAGCGATCCTTCTGTTCCGTAGCGGAAAGCTAGTCTGCACCGGAGCGAAGACCCTGGAACAAGTGGACAACGCTATAACCACCGTCATCGACTCCATCCGGAAGGCCGGTGTTCACATCAAAGAGCGTCCGTCCTTCGAGGTCCAGAACATAGTCGCCTCCGCTGAACTGGGGCAGCCGATCAACCTTACCTCCGTGGTCATAACCCTCGGTCTGGAAAGAGTAGAGTACGAGCCTGAGGTATTTCCGGGGCTCGTATATCGATTGACCGAACCAAAGGTGGTCATACTGCTCTTCGGTTCCGGCAGGCTTGTCTGCACTGGGGCAAAGAAGAGAGAGGACGTCGAGGCCGCGGTCAAGAAGATCAGGGGCGAACTGCAGTCGGCCGATCTGCTTTGATGGGTCCGGCCCTTATCGCGATCGACGTCAGAGGGTAGCGTTCAGTTCGATCCAGGGTGGACCTTGGCCAAGCCCAACCCTCTTTCGATTTTTCACCAAGCTCCTTTCTATGAAAGGAATTCGATTCGGACAGCAATGTGGCCGATCCATGGAGATCGCTCAGTTCGCCATCATGATCTGAGCGGGCGGTCCGTGATACCATATGCCTCTGATGAGAATTAAAAAGAGCAACATATCAACAGCCCCCTTTTAAGAGATGAAAATGGAGTGCAGGTGTCGGGATTCGAACCCGAGTGTTTAGCTTGGAAGGCTAAAATCCTGACCGCTAGATTACACCTGCTCGCGGTTCGCTCATAATGGAGATTTCGTATTTTAACCCTTTCATAAACGAGAAAACACTGGTCCAGCAGTTGAAAAAATAAAAGTTGGAGGCTAGTGGTAAGACAAGGGGGGTCGTACTTGCCACTAGGGGGTCGTTCCCTGAAACGCTTGGCCTTAACGGCTCATAACTGACAGATCATTTATGAGTCCCCATATCTCCATGGAATCCTCGCCCTGCTGGTCCATTTGGTAGGCCATCATCTTGAGGTCCTTGATGCTATGGGTCTTCATCCATTCAATGGCATGACCGTCGTACTGTAGTTCCTGGAGCGAACCCTCATTTCGCCTCATTTTGCATCCCATCTTGTCCGACTTACGTCAGACAATTACTGATATAGTGTCTTATGATATATATAATTTACTTTTTGTCATAGCCAGTACTATGAAAAGGTCCATGGTCGTATATTAACCAGCTTACAGTACGGTCGGTCAGACAAATATGAAATAAACGTATGACATTATTCGGTTCACGACAACAAAGATATTAATTGCGTGGGAATCATTGAAGTCAGGATAGGTGGGAGAGATGGGATTCTTTGGAAATCTGATGGACGGGGAGGTAAAGGCCGTAAAGAAGGCGTCCAAATCAATGGACACCGCCGATAAGTATTGCGAGTCCAAGGAGATCGATAAGGCCAGATTGGAGCTGGCCAAGGCCAAGGAGGCATTGGACAGCGTCGACCCCAGATCATCCACCAACAAGGACGAGCTCAGGAACGCGGTATCTCGCCTGTCAGACGCGTACCTCAAGCTCGGCATCAACGCTACTGCCATGGACGTCCTGGACCATTTCACCAAGGTGCTCCCCGATGATCGCAGAGGCACCTTGTTGAAGGTGGCCGCGCACCGAAGGCTGAACGAGAAGGAGAAGGCGTTGGGTGTACTGGACGAGCTCGTCTCACGCAAACCGATGGACCGGGAGGCACACCTCATGCGCCGGGAGATCCTCTCCGAGCTGGGCCGTAACGATGAGGCCATGAAGGCGTTGATGAAGGCCCTGGAGGCCGACCCGCTGCACGAGGAGACGTACGACCTGATACTGCAAGTGACAGATGACAAGCCCTTATGGATGGGACGGAAGGCGTCCGCGCTCATCCACCAGGACCGGGCGGAATCTGCGCTTTATGAACTGGAGGGCGCGTTAAAGTTGGCACCCCGGGACCCGACCCTCACCATGATCACGGTGGAGGCATTTGAGAAGCTGGGGCGGGAGGACGAGGCTGCCGACCTGCTAGGTGAGGTGCTGGCGCGTGACAAGGACAACGCCATGGCCAACCTGATGATGGCTAGGCGGGTCCGTAAGAAAGGTGACCCGGCCGTGGCGCTGGACCACTACAAGCGTTTGCTGCGCGTCTCTCCTCAGGACCCCACCGGCTGGTCCGAGGTCGCTTCCTTGCTGTTCGAGATGGGGCGCTTCGATGAGAGCCAACGCTCCTATGAACGATTGCATGAGGTGGACCCGGACGATGTGGGCGCGCTGTATGGTCAGTGCCGCGCCTTCGCAGCCATGAAGAACAAGGACGGGTTCACGAACATCGCCAAGGTACTGTTGGAAACGATCAAGAACGATCCGGCCGCCCATATCTTCGTGGCCGACACCTTGATCTCGCTAGGAGCTGAGGACGAGGCACTGAGGTCATTGCTCGGCTCTCAAGAGATCTTCCCGAATAACATGGACATGCTCGACCGCCGCCGGGCCATCCTGAAAAAGCAGAAGAAGTTCGCCGAGGTGGTCGCCCTTTGTGAGGCGCAGATGGAGATCAAGGTGGAACATCTTCCGGTCTTTCAGGACCTGGGGCAGGCGCATATCGCCTTGGGAAAGATACCGGAGGCGGTCAAGGTCATGGAGCGCGGCGTCAAGATATGGCCCGATGACCCGGTGCTGCTGGAGCTGCTCAGGGAATGCTATAAGCGCACTGAGAAGGACAAGGACGTGGTCGAGTACAGCGACCGCCTTCTGCGCATAATGCCTCACGATAAACCGGCGCTCTTCGACAAGGCGGTGGCATTGGACCGCCTGGGGAGAAAGGAGGAGGCCGTGATCATATACAGCGACGTCCTGATGCAGGACCCCAATGACGTCGAGGTATCCAAGCGGATATCCATAGCACTGTTCACGCTGGGTAAGCACGAGGAGGCGCTAGCCAGGGCAGCACAGGGCGCTTTGCACGACCCGGACCAGCTGGTGTTCTGGCGCATAGAGGGCGATTCCCTCTTCCTGTTAAAGCGCTTCGATGAGGCGGTGAAGGCGTACGATAAGGCCATCTCGCTCGCCCCCCAAGAAAAGAAGATCATCTATCAGAAGGGGCTGTGCCTGGAGAGCCTCCGACGCTTCGAGGAGGCCATCGTCTGCTACGACCAGGCGCTCTCGCTCGACGCGAAGGACAAGAACGTCTGGATAAGCAAGGGCATCGCCCTGGAATGGCTGGAGAGGTACGAGGAGGCATTGGCCTGCTACGACCAGGCGCTGGCATTGGACAAGGAAGGTAAGTTCGTGCACGCCCGCCGCGGACAGGTGCTGGCGAAGCTCACGCGCCATGAGGAGGCGGTGGTGTCCTTCGACAAGGCGCTCGACCTGGGGCCAAAGGACCT
>JAJRAK010000012.1 GCA_028682895.1 Methanomassiliicoccales archaeon | reverse complement strand
GCTTGGCAAAATTCTTTATGGACGTCCAGTCCTACGTATCTCATGGTCTGATCGCCTCCGTTTTTCTCCTAAATTAACGATAGGCGTCAGGCCACTTTTTACATTCCATCCATTTCCAACGCCATTCCTTTTTTATTCGGCCGACCGAAAAGTTTGATATAGGCCGCCCCACTTCGAATCCCGATGCGCTGCGACGTGCTGGTCGTGGGCGGCGGCCCGGTCGGATGCTATGCCGCCTCCATCATGGCCCCTGAACTGGATGTCAAGGTGGTGGAGGAGCATCCCCGTGTCGGGGAGCCGGTCCAGTGCGCGGGCCTTGTCACGCCCCGGGTGGTGGAGATGGTCTCTGCGCAGGACGCGGTGCTCAACCGCGTGGACGGGGCCTACGTCCATTTTCCCAACGGACGTATACTGGAGCTGAACGGTGACGGGGAGAAGGCCGTCGTCGTCGACCGCGGCGAGTTCGACCGACGCTGCGCCTCTTTGGCCCAGAAGGCCGGGGCAGAGGTGATCCTGGGCAAGAAGTGTGTTTCAGTTCGCCGTGATGGTAAGCATATCATAGGAACGATCGGGGAGGAGGAGGTCCGGAGCGAGGCCCTTCTGGCCGCGGACGGTTATCGTTCCGGGGTGTCCAGACAATTAGGTTTGGCACAGGCCAGGGACCTGGTCCGTGGTATCGAGGTGGACATCCGCTTCAAATTGGACGACCAGCGCAAGGTGCATGTTCATCTGGGTCGCAACGTCGCCCCGGGGTTCTTCGCCTGGGCGATACCTTGCGGGGACGTGACCAGGGTCGGTCTCTGCGTCGCCAACGGAGAAGGCACCCCGCAGCGCTACCTGAGCGCCTTCCTGGAGGGACAGGGATGGTCGGGGATGGAGAAGGTGAGGACCTATTCGGGGATCATCCCGTTGGGCCATGTGGAGAGGACGCACGCCGAACGGACGCTGTTGGCCGGCGACGCCGCCGGAATGGCCAAGCCGATCAGCGGGGGCGGGCTCTACACCGGGATGACCGCCGGCAGGATGGCGGCCGAGACGTTCAAGGAGGCGTTCAATAAGAACGACCTGACCGAACAGCACCTTTCCAGTTATGAGAATGCCTGGAAGAGGGAGTTCGGCAGCGAGCTGCGCAATTCGTACCGGGTAAGGCGCGTCTTCGTGAAGATGACGGACGCCGACCTGGACAAGGCCGGACGGAAGTTCGATACCGAGAAGGCCAAGAAGGTGCTGGCCACCGGGGACATCGATTTTCCGACCGCCATCGCCAGACCGCTCCTCAGGTCGGCCCCGTCCATACTGACGCTGTCACCGATGCTCATCCTTCGTCTGATGAGGCGGTGAGATGAAGGTCATAGCCGTACCGCGCCTTCAGGCGGACGACGTGAAGGACCGATTGAATCGCATGCGCCGTATGGACCTGAACTGGAGACCGGGCACGGAAGGGGGCATGGTGCTGCTCCCTCTGAAGGGGGAGAACCCCTTTCCCCAGTACCCCGTGGTGGAGGCGGAGCTAGAACCGCAGGACCGTCACCGTCCGCCCCAGGAAAGGATCGCTGAGATCGTCGATATGCCCGAGGAACTGAAGGCGTTGCTGCCTGAGAAGTACGAGAGGCTCGGTCATGTGCTGGTCATCAGGCTGCCCAAGGAACTGATGCCTTACCGGCGCTCGATCGCCGAAGCGTACGCCCAAGTGCTGAGGGCCGGGGCCGTCCTTTTGGAGAAGGGCATCATCCACGGGACGGAAAGGCTCCCGGACGTTGAGCTTCTTTTCGGAGAAGAGACGGAGACGACGCATCTGGAATCTGGCATCCGCTACCGTCTGGACCCGGCCAAGGTGATGTTCTCCTCCGGCAACTTCGACGAGAAGAGGCGCATGGCCTCGCTGGACTGCCGCGGGGAGACGGTGGTGGACATGTTCGCCGGCATCGGGTACTTCACCATGCCTTTGGCGGTGAAGGCGAGGGCGAGAAAGGTCATCGCCTGCGAGATCAACCCTGTGTCAGTGGGATATCTGAAGGAGAACGCCGAGCTGAACGGCGTGACGGACGTGGTCGAGGTCTTCCATGGGGACAACCGCGACCTTCCCGGAGAAGGGTTCGCAGACCGGGTGGTGATGGGTTATGTAAACATCACCTGGCAGTTCCTGCCTAAAGCCTTCAGCCTTGTAAGATCGGGGGGCATTATTCACTATCAGGACACCTGCTCCATCGACCGCATCCCCGATGGACTGATAGATAACATCAGGAAAGGGAGCGGCGGTCGTCCGTTCGAGGTGCTCGGGGTGAAGGAAGTGAAGGCCTACGCACCATCCATATCCCACATGGTCGTGGACGTCAGGGTGCTTTGACCGCAGACTCTCCAGAACCGCTGTCGGTGAGCAGCGACGATAGCGCCTGAGCGTACTCGTCCCCGCTGGACGACACCATCACCCGGGCGTGGGTGCTGAGATGCACGCCGTAATCGCGCTCCTCGTTGCTGAACTGCCATTTGCGCGACTGCCCCTCACCTATGGCCTCCAGGAATGCATAGCACACCGCCCGGCTGAGATGCTGCTTGTCCGCCTTCTCGATAAGACGGAGCATTGCCGGCGTGCCTCCGACCTTGTGCGCCCGGGCCAGGGAATCGGCCAACTGGCCGAGAGTGCCTAACGGGACGAAGTTCGGCAGGGCGCGCAGCACATGGCGCTCCTGAATGAGCCTGTTGGCCTCGGCCAGCATCTGACCGGGTGTCAGCTCCTTCATCTTCATCACATTGGAGGCCGTGTCCTCGTCCGAGACCGCCACCAGCATCTCCAGCTCGTACGTGCCCCATATCTCGCTGATGACCTTGCCCGCCTGGTTCTGGTCAGATACTATGGGCGCGCCCTTGGCTATGACGGCCCTCAGGGCGGTCCTCTCCAGATCGCTCCCCTTCAGAGCGGAGAGGAAGGCGTCGCCGTTCTTGCCATAGCATTCGCTCCCAAGGACGTACACCTGGCCGCGCGATCGCATCCAGTCGCCCTTTTCCTTTATGTGTGCGGATATGAGCCCGGCGTCACCTAGGTCACCCTGCAGATAGCTCTCGATCAGGGATTGAGGCGTGCTGAAATCGCCCTTGCACTCCGGAGCGTCGCCGGAGTAAGCATGGTCCACCGTCACCTCGATGTCGTCCAGCGGGTCGTCCGCGGCCACGCGCGACATGAGATAGTGCGCGGTGTTCACCTCGCCGGCGCATTCCGCGCACACCCTGATCTCCTTGTTGGCCGATACCCAGCGCAAGAGCACGGCCGGCCTGCCCTCATGACCGCAGGAACCGTTCGTCACCTTATACGGCATGGTGGCCAGCATCTCGCTGACATATTCATCCGGAGCTATGGGCCTAGAGATGGAGCAGAAAAGGTTCTTCTCGGTGGAATAGACGTGCATGCCCTCCTCGCGGGCCATGTCCCAGTAGGCCAGCAGCCTCAGGTCCGGGTCGCCGAAGTGCTGCAGTCCGATGAGCTTCTCCTTCTCCACCTTTCCCCGCAGGGCGAAGGATATCACGCCCATGGGCAGCTCTGCCGTCGTAAGATATGGCAGCGTTCCTGACGCCGAAAGGGATATGGCCGCGGCGTAGGCGCGCACCAGCTGGTCCCCTTTACCGGCGAGCTTGATGAGCTTCTCCGGGTCGTCCTTGTGCCTCAATACCTTGTTCAGCCGCTTCTCTAGCTTGGCGAACGGAGGTTTCTTTACCTCCTCCAGGCAGCGGGGGATCACCAATGACGGGTCGTCCGCCAATCGCTTGGAGTTGGCCAAAAGTTCCTTCTCCAGGTTCTTGGGGGTCTTCTTTATGCCACGGAAGCGAAGCTTACGACGCATACCCCTCATTCCTCCCCCGTCCATAAAATCATTTGCGCCTCTACGCTTAGATAGATATTTCACCGCTGCCGATCATATAGTGGTGAGGGATGGATTGAGCAAGGAATACGCCGACGGTTACCTGAAAGGCTATGAGGATGGCATGAGGGAGGCCATCGACGAGCTGATCGGCAACACCTGCCGGAAGAGCTACAACAGCACGGAGATCCAATTGCTGGCCAAGAACCAGAAGAACGGCATCTCCAAGAAGCTGGTCCTGCGCAAGAAGCAGATAGAGCGGGAGCTGGGCGTCGATCTGTCCGAGAAAGAGGAGATCGACGCCGGACCGCGCACCGAGGCCGGGCCGGGAAAGACCGTCCTGCTCAAGGGAGAGAACAACCGGGAGGCCATGGAGGCCTTCCGCGACCTGTTGAAGGAAGGGTGGGAAGGCCTGTGCATCTCCCGCACCTCGCCCAAGGACGTGCGCAAGGTAGTGGGCAAGGAATGCACAATCGTCTGGCTGACGAAAGCTGATCCGATGGGTGGAGATCAGGAGCGCGATGAATACTTACAGCCCACCGAGACGGCCAAGATGCAGAGCACCATACGCAACTTCCTCAACAAGAACAAAGGCAGGTCGACCGTCATTTTACTGGACGGGATGACGTTCATAGTGACGAACACTGACTTCAGGTCGTTCCTCAAGATCGCACAGAAGCTTAAGGACGATGTTTACCAGGCGCAATCGTTGTTGTTATTGCCATACGAACCGAAGGGCATGCTGGAGACCGAGCTGAACCTGTTCGTCAACGAGATGTCCTAGACCTTCCCTATGATTATCTCGATGGATGATACCTTGGTAGGCTGGCCGCCCTCGTCGGTCAGCTCCTCGGTGACGATGCCGATGCCTTGCACCTTGGTGTTCTCCACAAAACGGTCCTGCACTATCAGAGCCACGTCCACCGCCTTACTGATGGACCGGCCTCGGGCCTTGATCATCACAGTTGGCGTACCGTCCTTGAATTGCGTCGCCACGGCCAGCACATAGTTCATTGTCGGCTTGCCGCCGATGTACACAGTATGGTTTACTTCCACGGCGTTCCACTCGGCGTTTTCTATTTCTCTGACGAATATATTATGATTGCCAATCGCTCACAGATCGAGACCGTCCGATCGGACCGTGCCGCCAGATCGCCGAAGTCGAGCATGGACGCCGCCACCCTGCCCGTGGACCAGTATCTGGCATCGAGGTGACGCGCTCGAACCGATCGTCGTCAGTGGCACAGACGTTCGCCGATCGGTCCTCGAAATGAGCAGTACGATGGACCTTGCCCTCTTGCACGAACTTACAGGATCAGGCACAGGGGAAATGATTACAAATCCCCTGGTCAATAGCATTACAGGGGGATATGACTTGCAGAACGAAGATCAAGGATTGAGCAGCGAGGACATGGAGAGCATGGCCAAGGAGGCCATCACCATCTGGTGGTGCACCGTCGTAAAGGCGGTGGTGATGAGCAACAACTCCGATGCGATCAAGAAGGTGCTGCATCAGTTCCTGATATCTTCCATCAAGGAGATGGTCAAGACGTATGGACCGGAGAAGACCCTGGAGATAATGGGGCCGATCATGCGCCAGGGCGGTAAGAAGGCCGCCGTGCGTGCTTTGGAGGAGCACGAGATAGTCGAGCGCGATGGCATAGCCATCTCATCCCTTATCGACCTGTGGGAGGGTGCCCTGGGAGTGCGCGGGGAGATAGTGGAGAAGAGCGATATCTCCGTGGTGAAGGTGGCCAAGAAATGCCCCTTCTCCGACCAGCCCCCCGAGCTTTGCGCCCTGTTCGGCCGCTTCGTCGATGGTTTCTGCGAAGTGATCAATCCCGAATATGGATGGTGCCAGACGCACAAGATGACCGCTGGCGACAAGGAATGCCGCTGGGTCTGCCGCAAGGAGCGGTAAGTTGGAGGACAACGCCAGGGTGGCGGCCGTCCTCGACGAGGTGGCCGACCTATTGGAACTGAAGGACGATACGTTCTTTCAGGTGCGCGCCTACCGTCGCGCCTCAAAGGAGATATCCGCTCTGACCGAGGATGTCAGGGACCTCTACCTTCGTGGGCACTTGTCCACCGTCCCTGGCATAGGCAAGGCGATACATGACAAGGTGGTGGAGTTCCTCCGCACCGGCGAGCTCCAGTACCTCAGCGATCTGCGCAACGAATTCCCGGCCGGTCTCTTACAGGTCATGCAGGTGCCCGACGTCGGTCCGAAGACCGCCGGGCGGCTTTACAAGGAGCTCAGGATAACCAATCTGCAGGACCTGCGCCTGGCGGCGGAACGCCATCAGATAAGGGCGCTGAAAGGTTTTGGGGATAGGACGGAGGAGAACATACTGAAGGGCATCAAGTACCTTGAGTCCAGACAGGGAAGGATGCTCCTCGGACGAGCGTATCCCAGAGGAAAGGCGCTGGAGACGCACATGGTCGAGCACGGCTTCGACCTCGTCAGCCTGGGAGGCAGCCTGAGGCGGATGAAGGAGACCATCGGCGACATAGACATCCTGGTCGGGAGCGCCGATGCCGAGAGGGCGATGGATGCTTTCGTCTCCTATCCACAGGTCACCGAGGTGCTTCTCAGAGGACCGACCAAGACCTCGATACGGCTATCGGACGGTGTGCAGGTCGACATGCGCGTGGTGGCCCCGCAGAGCTTCGGGGCCGCGCTGCAGTACTTCACCGGTTCCAAGGAGCATAACGTGGCGTTACGTTCTCTGGCCAACAGCATGGGCTTCAAGGTGAACGAGTACGGGGTATACCGAGAGGAGGACGGCGCCAGGTTGGCCGGCGAGACGGAGGAGGGCGTCTATGAGATACTGCAGATGCAGTGGATGCCCCCGGAGATGCGGGAGGACCGCGGCGAGATCGCTCTGGCCAGACAGGGCAAGGTGCCCCGGCTGCTGACGCTATCGGACATCTGCGGCGATCTGCACGTTCATACCGAGGCCAGCGACGGCGTCGATAGCATAGAGGTCATGGCGCAGGGCGCGGTGGAGCGCGGCTACGAGTACCTGGCCATCACAGACCACAGCGTCTCGCTGACGGTGGGCAACGGCCTTAGCGTGGAGAGGCTGCTGGAGAACATGGACAGGGTGAGGCAGGTCGGTGAAAGGTACCCGCAGCTGCATCTTCTCATCGGTGCCGAGGTGGAGATCGACGGCGAGGGCGGCCTTGATTACCCGAAGGAGGTGCTGCAGGACCTGGATGTGGTCATCGCCGCCGTGCACAGCCGTTTCAAGATGTCGCCCGAGGAGATGACGCAACGGTTGCTCAACGCCATATCGAACGAGGACGTGGACATACTGGCCCATCCGACCGGACGCATCATCGGTGAAAGGGAAGGGTACCAGTTCGACATGGACAAGGTCATGCAGGCCGCCAAGGACAGCGACGTCGCCTTGGAGGTGAACTCGTTCCCGGAGCGCCTGGACCTGAACGATGTCCACTGCGCAATGGCCCGGGAGAGGGGCGTCATGTTGTGCATAAACACCGACGCGCACAACGTACGGCAACTGGACCAGATGTTATATGGCGTGGCCACGGCCAAGCGGGGCTGGGTCTCGCCGGAGAACGTGCTGAACGCGCTGCCGTGGGACGCACTGAGGAAGAGGTTGGACGCCTGATGCGTGGGAACATCGTCATGGAGCGGTCTCGAACTGTTCGACCTCGTACCGTTGCAGCCCTTCGACGATCCGCAGGTCCTTTGTCGCAGTGGAACGGGAGCATTGAAGGGAACGTGCGCAATGAGCGAGGACCCGGTCGGCATCGGGATTCTGCCATTGGTCCTCGGTGATCCATATGAACCTCACGATCGCCTCCCTGTCGACCAGGAACAACGCCCGTTTGCACCTTCCTTGGTTGAACGAGCTCAGGTCCAGGTCCATGACGCCGTACGAGGCTGACAAGGTACCGTCCCTGTCGCTCAGGAGCGGGTAGCTGATGTGCAGCTGCTCGCTCCATAGGCCATGGGACATCACGGAGTCCGTGCTGATGCCGACCAGTTGTACTCCGATGCCTTGGAAATCGGCCATCCGTTCCTGGAACTCCATCACCTCGCCCCGGCATATCCACCCAAAATCGGCCGGATAGAATATCAGGAGGACCGGTCCGGTCGAGATCAAGTCGCTCAGAGCTGTCAGAGAGCCGGAGACCCCTGGTACGCGGAATTCTGGTGCTTGCGATCCTAGGCATATCGTGCTGTTCATCAGACCTTCCGCGATGTTCTTATCCATACAAGGTGGCCTCCGCTGACCTGAGCTCCGCAACGACCTGTGGCAATACCTCAAGGAGATGATCGACCTCGTCCTGGCTGTTGTTCCGGCCAAGGGTGATGCGCAACGAGCTGCGGCACCCTTGGGCGTCGACGCCTAGTGCGGCCACGACGTGGGACGGGGCGACGCTGCGGCTCGAGCAGGCGGTCCCGGTGGAGACGGCGATGCCTTTGCGGTCGAGCATGATCACGAGGTCCTTTCCGTCCAGTCCGTCGAAGCGAAGGTGTACGTTATTGCATAATCGGTGATCCCTGGAGCCGCTGAGATGGACGCCTGGCACCGAAGATATGACGCCTTCGATCGTTCGGTCCCTTAAAACGGTCATCCTCTCGATGTCCTGGTCCATGGAGAGCATGCCGATCTCCACCGCCGCCCCCATTCCAACGATGCCGGCCACGTTCTCGGTCGAAGGACGCAATCCGAACTCCTGCCCCCCGCCGTAGGTGATCGGTGAGATCTTGGTGCTTTTTTTAACGAACAGGGCACCGACTCCCTTCGGGCCGTGCATCTTATGAGCTGAGAGGGATAGCAGGTCTATGTTGTCGCGATCGACATCGATCGGCATCTTCAACATGGCCTGGACGGCATCGGTATGGAAGAGCGCTCCCCCCGAATGGGCGATGGCGCCTATCTCCCTGATCGGCTGGACCGTCCCGATCTCGCTGTTAGCGGCCATTATGCTCACCAGTATGGTGTCGGGCGTCATGGCCTTCCTTACGGCGTCCGGGGAGACGAGACCTTCCTTGTCAACTGGAAGGTACGTTATCTTGAACCCGGTCTCTTCCAAATGATGACATATATGCAGCACTGCATGATGCTCGATGCAACTGGTTATTATATGGTCGCCATGGGAACGATTTGCAGAGGCGACACCTTGTATGGCGATGTTATCGGACTCGGTCCCTCCCGATGTGAAGATCACCTCGCTCGGACGAGCGTTCATGGCCTTGGCCACCTTTTTTCTTGCCGCCTCCACCGCCTCGGCCGCGCGACGGCCAGCCGAATGGATGCTGGAGGGATTGCCGTAAACGCTCCCGAAGAACGGTTCCATCTCCCTGAGGACCCGGGGGTCCATGGGAGTGGTGGCACTGTTATCCAGATACGCCGTTCGGTCCATTTTGCATCATCCATCGATGGTATCGGCCTTAATGGAATCGGTCGGACGAACTTCATTGGAGGACATCATCGTACCGGCGGCCTCGGCCTTCTGTTGTGCTATCGTCCTCGTCCTCTCCCATGCCTCCCTTATCAGGTCCAGGGTGCCGTTCGTGCTCTCGTGCCTGAGCCCTAGCTTCGAAGCGAGAAGCTCGGAGTTCGAATAACATCTTTCCGAACCGTCCATCCCGGTATCGATGAACAGGCATCGCTTGAAACCGTCGAACAACAGATCAAGGAAGAACTCGGGAGGGTACCTCTCGTCGTCCACTGAATCGAGGTGGAACAGCTGGGTTATGCCTTGCATCCCATACTCCGCCCATCCCGCTGGGTAGAACCATGTTATGCCGTTGTTGTCCTTCTCATCATGATATCGATCGGGGGTCAGCAGGGCGGCTATGCAATCCTCGGTCTCTATCATGGCCAAGGGTACCTTTGCCATGCTCGGTACGTCCTTCAGCGCTTGGCATATCCCGTAACCGAGGAAGACCGCGTCGACCTTTCCTTCGAGCTGCGACAGCTTGTCCAAGATGACGTCCCTGAGCTCGGGTGGGGTGAGATGGAGGCCGAACTCGAGGTATTCCTTGGACACGACCCATTTGTCATCTGAGGTGATGGTGTCTATCTCCTTCCTTAAGGCGTCGCAGGCAAGTATGGCGATCTTGGGTCTCATGGCGATTATGCAATGCGCCCTCGGGCAATCATGGATGTCCCGCTTTCTTGTGTCCGAGATAGAACATTGCTTAGGACCAGATCATCTTGGTCATGATAAATGGATGAATTTCGAGGACCGTTCCGAGAACATTGCTATCAATGAGGGGCGTGTCGAGACCGGTCCCCGTGGAGCGATAGGTAAGTATCCTTCAAATGAGATTATGCTGGGCCATGATGGAGGTCACCTTCGAGATAACCAACCTGACGATGTGGTTGAACGATATCGCCTCGAAGTACCTTACCACGGTGACCATCCATGACTGCATACCGTGGAAGAACGATAGTGGCCAGGCCCTCATCCATGTCTCGAACGTGGACAAGGATGAGCTCATCGATGACCTCCTACGGAACCCTGGCATACTCACCGTGGACGTGGACTCCTACGATGGTGCGGTGATCGGAACGGTCGGCCTCAAGGAGTGCAAGATCATCCGCTGGATCCTCTCGGCCGGATGCTTTTTGGAGCAGGCCAAGGCCGAGGGCGACGGAAAGGTCGAGTTCAAGGTGCTGGCTGGAAAGGACGGTTCCATACCGGAGCTCATAAAGCGGCTGAAGGAGTCCGGGATGCTCATAGATCTCAAGCGGCTTACCAGCTACAACGAGGTGCCGCTGACCACCAGAAGACAGAGGGACCTGGTGAGACTGGCCTTGGACAAAGGGTATTACGATTACCCCAGCAAGGTCAGCGTCAAGCAGTTGTCAGATGAGTGCGGCATATCGGAGAGCACCATGAGAGAAACGTTGAGAAGGGCACATCGCAACATACTGCTCGAGTACTTCAGCGAAAGGAAGGAATGAGCCTCGGAAGCGTGCCCCGACGGACCAGAATATTAGTCTGGACAGGCAACGTTTATCTTATAGGAGCACGAATACTCACGCGATGTCGGCCGAGGATGTGGCGGAACGTATCCGCAGCATGGAGATAAGGGGAGCGGCGGAGATCGCCAGGCGCGCGGCGCAGGCGCTGAAGGAAGAGGCGGAATCATATTCGGGGGACGACCTGAAGGAACTTCGTTCCCGGATGGAGAAGAGCAGGGATGTGCTATTGGCGTCCCGTCCCACTGCCATCTCCCTTTGGAACGGGGTGCAGTATGTCTTCAAGGACACTTCGAAGGTGAGCACGGCCGAAGAGTACCGGACGAAGGTGAGCGAGAACGCCGACCGGTTCATCAACCGCTCAAAGAGCGCCCTGAAGACCATCGGCAGGCTCGGAGCGAACCGCATCCAGGACGGGGACAAGGTCGTCACGCACTGCAACAGCAAGGCGGCCATAGCCGTAATGGCCGAGGCCTGGGCGCAGGGCAAGCGCTTCGAGGTCTTCGCCACCGAGTCGCGCCCATGGCGCCAAGGGGTTCTCACCGCCAACGACCTGGCCGAGCTGGGCATACCTGTGACGATCATAATCGATTCGGCCGTTCGTTTCATCATGAAGGACATGGACAAGGTGTTCGTGGGAGCGGACACCATCGCCTCCAATGGGGCGCTCATCAACAAGATCGGGACATCGCAGGTTGCGTTGGCGGCCCACGAAGCGCGCGTACCGTTCACAGTCTGCGCCGAGACCTTCAAGTTCTCCCCCAGGACGATATACGGCGAACTGGTGAAGATCGAGGAGAGGGATTCGACCGAGATTGTCAAGCTAGGGGAGGTCCCCCCGCAGGTCAAGGTCTTCAACCCGGTCTTTGACGCCACGCCGCCGGAGTACATCGACTCCATCGTAACGGAGATAGGCGTCATACCGCCTTACGCCGCCTACAACATCATAATCAAGGAACTGGGACAGGAGTTCATCTTCTACGAGGATTGATAACATGGAATACGAGGAAAGATACCTACATCTGAACGAGAGGATCGACGTGGACTCGCACGTCATATGCAAGTACAAGGTCACTACCGACATGAAGATGACCACCGCCGCAGCGGCCATAGCCACGGAGCAGTCCACCGGGACATGGACCAAGCTCTCGACGCTCAACGAGGACAACTTCCTCAAGAGGAGCGGCAAGGTCACGGCCATTGACGGCAACGTCGCCACCATCGCCTTCCCGGTGGAGGACTTCAGCCTTGATATCGGCGGCGTTCCGCAGATATTGAGCATCATCGCCGGCAACCTGTTCGGTCTGGATGCACTGCAGGCAGTGCGCTTGGAGGAGGTCGTCTTCCCGAAGAGCATGCTTCGTGAGTTCAAGGGGCCGAAGTATGGCATCGACGGAATGCGCTCCATGCTGAAACGCCCGACCAAGCCATTGGTCGGCACCATCGTAAAGCCCAAGATCGGACTTACCCCGAAGGAGACGGCCGAATACGTGTACGAGGCGGGCATGGGCGGGCTGACCAACGGAAAGGACGATGAGACGCTCAGCAACCAGAAGTTCTGCCCGCTCATCGACAGGACGGAGGCGATCGCCGACGCCATCGACCGCGTCAAGAGCGAGACCGGTCATGTGATGATGCATGCCATCAACGTCAGCACCAACGGGCACCAGGTCCTGGAGGTGGCCGAGATGGCCCAGGACCACGGGGCGACCGAGCTGATGGTGGACGTGCTCACCTGCGGGTTCGGCGCCATACAGGTGCTGGCCGAGGACCCGTCCATCAAACTTCCGATCCATGTGCACCGCACCATGCACGGCGCGATGACCAGGAACCCGGAGCACGGTATCAGCATGAACGTCTTCGCCACATTGGCCAGGATGGTCGGCGGCGATGCGCTGCATGTCGGAACGTTCGGCGTGGGAAAGATGAAGGGCTCGGCCGAGGAGGACCTGGCCAACAAGGACATCTGCTTGACGAAGAACTTACCGTACAAACGGGTGATGCCGGTGGCCTCCGGTGGCGTGCATCCGGGAATGATAAAGAAGCTGGTGGACCTGGCCGGGCTGGACCTGCAGATGCAGGCCGGCGGCGGCGTGTCCGGGCACCCGGGCGGTGTGCGCGGCGGGGCCAAGGCCATGTCCCAGGCGGTGGACGCGGCCGCGGCTGGCATCGAGCTTGACGTGTACGCCAAGGACCACAAGGAGCTGGCCCAGGCATTGCAGAAGTGGGGATCCGCATGAAGCTCAAGGCAAGATACATAGACGTGGACACCGGAGACGTGTCCGTCCTGATGCATGACTTCGACTGCGCCGAGCTTGGACTTCGTGAGAAGGACCGTGTCAAGGTCTCCCATGAGGGCGTCACCACCGTGGCCATCGTCACCACCAGCGACACGATCATCCAGAAGGGTGAGATAGGGCTGTTGGGCGCCACCTTGAAGACCATAGGCAGCGAGGATGGCGAGCTGGTGGACATCACCGCCGCCAGCAAGCCCGAGTCCGTGGAGTTCATCAAGAAGAAGATGAACGGGATGGAGCTGACCACCGAGGAGATCAACACCCTGATCGCCGACATATCCTCCCGGGCGCTGTCCAACATCGAGCTGTCCGCCTATGTCACCTCCCTGTACATCCGGGGGATGAACCTCAGGGAGACGGTCGACCTGACCAAAGCGATGGTGGCCGGCGGAGAGGTGATGACGTTCAGCAACGGACCGATATACGACCATCACAGCATCGGCGGTTGCCCGGGGAACAAGATCACCCTGCTGGTCGTTCCGATAATGGCCGCGGCCGGATGCAAGATGCCCAAGACCTCGTCCCGGGCCATCAGCAGCGCCGCCGGCACGTCCGATATTGTGGAGACGTTCGCCAACGTGGCGCTGACGCCCACAGAGCTGAAGACCATCACCGAGAAGGTGGGTGGGGTCCTGGCCTGGGGAGGGTCCTTGAACCTGGCCCCGGCAGATGACCTGATCATCAAGGCCGAATATCCGCTGGGCATCGACCCGCACGCCCAACTTCTAGCGTCGGTCATGGCCAAGAAGAAAGCGGTAGGCGCCAATTTCCTGGTCATCGACATACCCATGGGGGAGGGCACGAAGGTCCTCACCATGGACGAGGCCAAGACCTACGCCAGGGACTTCATTCAGCTCGGTGAGCAACTGGACATCAAGGTGGAATGCGCCATCACCTATGGCGGGCAACCTTTGGGACGCGCCATCGGACCGGCCCTGGAGTCCATCGAGGCCATCCGCATCATGGAGGGTGCCAAGACCCCGAACAGCGTCATAGAGAAGACCCTGAGCATCTGCGGCATGCTCTTCGAGATGGGCGGGGAGTACCAGGGCGTCGAGAAGGCCAGGCAGATACTGGAGAGCGGCAAAGCGCTAAAGAAGTTCCAGGAGATCGTGGCCGCCCAGGGCGGGAAGCCGGACATCACCTCCGCCGACATCAAGGTGGGCCAGCACAGCGTGGACGTTATAGCTAACCAGAGCGGGTACGTCGGGCAGATACTGAACAAGGCATTGGTCCGCGTGGCGCGCACCGCCGGTTCACCGAAGGACAAGGGCGCCGGGCTCGTCCTGAACAAGAAGACCGGGAACAAGGTGGACAAGGGCGAGACCATCTTCACCATCTACGCCGAGCATGACTGGAAGTTGCAGGAGGCGCTCAAGATGGCCGTCCGCCTGGAACCGGTGAAGATACAGGGCATGGTGCTGGCCAGGGTGCCGGCTTTCTCTCGAGTGTCCCTGTAAAGAATAATAAAGCGGCCTCCGGCCGCCCTTTCATCCCTTTTCCTTTCCCTTCTGCTCTTCTATCGCCTCTTCTAATCCCATGGCGCCCCTGGCCACTTTCCTGGCCAGCGCCGTGGATATCGTCACCGCGCCCTTGCTTCCGATGCGGCTCTGCCTCTGCACCTCCCGCACCTCGCCCTCCGTCGGTTCCACCTTCGGTCTGAACGGGAGCAGCTCGCCGCGGGTGCGGGCTATGGTGACCGCCGAATCTGCGTCCGTTCCCGCCCTGCGCGTCGTCGACGTCTCGTCCACGATCTCGATGTTCCTGGTGACGTTCCAGAGCGTGTTCAGCACCCTGTCGCGGTTCGTCGGGTCGCCGTGACCGACGCGCAGCAGCAGCTCGTTGCTTCGCACGAGCGAGAGCACGTCCTTCACTGCCGGACCGACGTCCTCCGGGGAGAGCAAAGTGTCCGCTATGATCACCCTCCCGTCGCCTAGAACGGCCAGGCCGGGCCTGGGACCGGGGTCCACGCCTACGATGACGCGATTGTACGAGGTGCCCTGCATGAGCACCAGCGCTGCCTTCACCGCCTTCTCCGGGTCATCGCTGGCGATGACCTTGCGGTTCCGCAGCCGGCTGCGCTCCGCCTCGGTGGTAAGAACCAAGGAAACGTTCAGGGGCTGC
The DNA here is from genome assembly GCA_028682895.1 of Methanomassiliicoccales archaeon. Taxonomy (GTDB): domain Archaea; phylum Thermoplasmatota; class Thermoplasmata; order Methanomassiliicoccales; family UBA472; genus UBA472. Next base: position 23,044 of record JAJRAK010000012.1, on the reverse strand, counting down.
GGGTCATCGAAGCCCAGTGATATGAACGGCTGCCCCTTCTCCTTCAGTGCGCGCACCGCCCCGTAGAAGAAACGAAAGTCCTCGGTGATCACTGCCACTACGTTCATCTGATGGCCCTACTTGACGCCATTGGACTTAATGTTTGCCTGCCGTGCGTCGCAACGATGAAATAAACGCAGCTGCGATGGGAACGCGTGCACGGAAAGGCGATAGGCGGACCGGTGAACGAAAGCTGCGAGACGGTATGCCGGGACTTTCTGCGGGATGAACTGCCTGAATTGGCAGAAACGCATCTGGCCAGGTATCTCGCCTTGCTGATCGACCATGACCATTCGCACGATGTAAGTGCCGCAGAAGGGTCACCGTTCCAGTGCGTGCATGCCTGTTCGAACAGGAAAGAAAGCTCGGTCATGGCATTGTGCATGAACCTGTCGCGGAACGGCACCATGGAGGCGGTCGATATGCTGAAAGCGTCCGGGGCCCGGGAGAGGACGCTGGTCTATCTTTACAGCTTTAACAAAGTGACGGACGAGAACGGCATCGCCGAGGCCATCATGGAGGCGGAGATGCTGCGCCTGGTCCGGAACAGCGGCATAACGGCGTTCTTCGCTGTTCTGGACGGCCGGGCGGGTATGGGGATGATGGCGCGCATCGACGGAGATAGGCGCACCATCGAGTACCTTCCCTTTTGACCTCAGTCCTGGTCCACGCGGTCGGTGCTCTCAGGCAATGACCTGCCCAGGGCGGCGAAGCCTATAGCGGCGATTATGGCGAAGCACGCTATGCCGATCCACATGAGCACCGGATCATCTATGTAATGGTCGTAGAGCAGGCCGCCGAAGAACGGTCCGGCGGAGAATCCGAAGTTGCTCACCAGCCCGTACATGCCCTGGTACCTTCCCCTCTCCTTCTCCGGGGACATCTTTGCTACCAGCGCTGTTGATGACGGTGATACCACCATCTCTCCCGTGGTCACGATGAACATGCACATGGCCAGATACAGGAACCCGGGGGAGAACCACAATAGGTCCCATCCCAAGCCTACGGCCAGTGTCAGACCGACGATGCCGTAACCTAACGCGTAGAGCAGCGAGCCGTATGCCATGACATGGGTCGTACGGTGGTGGCTGATGGCCCGGGTGATGGGGAACTGCAGCGCCACCACCATGGCGCCGTTCAATGCATAGATGTACCCTATCTCGGCGCTGGTGATGCCGACGATGTCCGTGGAGAACACCGCGTAGGTGGACGACATCTGCCCGAACATCATGAACAGGAATATTGAGATGAACGAGAACGCCAGGAAGCGATGGTCCTTGCCCAGGCGCCCCATGTCCTTGAGCGAGAACCCTTCTCTTTTTGAGCCGGCGCTGATGCTCTCCTGGATGAATACCATCACCATGACCGATACCATACCGGTGGCCAGGGCGCTGATGAGGAACAGGAACGGGTAGGATATCATGGCCAGTACCCCGCCCAGGAGCGGCCCTAATGCCCAGCCGAAGTTGCCGCCTATGCGCAACAGTCCGTACGCTTCCAGCCTCTTCTTCGGTTCCACCACGTCAGCGATGAGGGCGCTGGACGCCGGCTCGAAGAAGGACCCTGCCAGGCTGCTCAGGCAGACCATCACGGTGATGACGATGAGATCGGAACCGCCGGCTATGACATACGCCAGCATCAGGAACATCAGGCAGCGGGCGGCCATGGCCACGACCATTATCTTCTTTCGCCCGACTATGTCGGCGAGCTCCCCGCCGACTATCTGTCCCAGGGCGCCGACTATCGCCGACATGAGCAGGACCACTCCCACCATGGTCATGGACACCCCCATCTGGGTGTTCAGGTAGATGGACAGGAACGGCATGACTATCGAGTAGCCCAGGGAGGATATGATGCGCCCCACGAAGAGCGTCCAGACCCGGTGATCGAAGCCGCGGGCCGACTCGAAGGAAGGTAATCTGATGGCCATTCTCGGCCTTAGTCATGGCCGAGGTGTTGATAATTATTTTCGATGCCATAGAATAGCATGCCCTCTCCATTTTGTCTCGCTGATCGACGGCATCGGGCATGATCACCTTGGCCGTGGACCAGGAAGTTCCCGTACCTGATGCGGTCATACCTTTTTCAGTGAAGGTCGGGAACCAAAGTGGGTCCTTCGCTCGAGCATTCTGCGTCACCGGTCTGTTGACCGCATAGCACGATCATTGATCGGAGCTTCGGTAAAAACAATAACCCACCGTTCCATTCCCGAGAGCATGGAATGGAACGATGTCACCATGATGATCGTTGGAGCGTACGTCCTCGTGAACCTGGTGGCCATGGTCATGTACGCTTTCGACAAGCATCGGGCCAGGACAGGCGGGGGACGCATCTCCGAGAGATCTTTGCTCATCGTTGCCCTCTTAGGACCGTTCGGCGCTTTGATCGGAATGAGGGCGTTCCACCACAAGACCAGGAAGGCGCTCTTCCTCCTTGTTCCGTTGTTCGTGGTGCTGCACCTGGTGCTGTTCTACCTGCTGGTATTTTATTAAAAATAAAAAAAGGGGGCTCAGCCCTTGCCCTTGCTGAACAGCCCCTTCTTCAGATTTCCCTCTCCGCCGCTGAACTTGCGCAAGATCTCCTTCTGTTCGGTGGTGAGCTTCTTAGGAACTACGAGCTTGATGCGCACGTACTGATGCCCGCGGCCATGGCCGTCCATGCGCGTTATGCCCAGGTCCTTCATGCGTATGGTCTCTCCGGGCTGGGTGCCGGCGGGGATGCTCAGCTCCGCCTTCCCCTTGTCCAGCGTCGGCACTTCGACCGTTGCGCCCAAGGCGGCCTCGGGGAAGCTTATCTCCTGCACCATGTAGAGGTCCGCCCCGTCCCTCTGGAACACCTTGTGCTCCTGCACGTTGATGACCACGAAGAGGTCTCCCGGCGGTCCTCCGTCAGGTGATGGTTCTCCGGCACCGGCCACGCGCAGCCGCATGCCGCTGTCCACGCCCTTCGGTATGTCCAGTGAGATCTTCTGGCGCTTGCGCGTCCAGCCACCGTCGCACTCCGGGCACGGGTCCTTGATGTCCTTCCCGGTGCCGCCGCACTTGGGGCATGCACCGACGGAGACGAACTGGGAGTAGCCACGGCGCTCGACGCGCTGAACCTGACCTTTTCCGCCGCACTGGGCGCACGATCCTTCCTTGCGGCTCTTGGAACCGGTGCCGCCGCAGGCGTCGCATTTGACCGTCAACGGCAGCGTCAGTTCCTTCTTCACGCCCTCGGCCGCCTCCTCCAGCGTCATCTCCAGATCGTAGCGGAGCGATTGTCCCTGGTGCGGTCCCCGGGAACGCCCGCCGCCGAAGAACATGTCGAAGATGTTGCCGCCGAAGCCCGAGTCACCGAATATGTCGCGTACGTCGCCCTGGTGGGTGAAGTCGTTCCAGTTGAACCCTCCGCCCTGGAACTGGCTGTTGACGCCGGCGTGCCCGTACTTGTCGTACAGGTCGCGCTTCGGCTTGTCCATCAGCACTTCGTACGCTTCCGATATCTCCTTGAAGCGCTCCTCGGCCACCTTGGGGTCCTCCTTGGTGACGTCGGGGTGGTACTGGCGGGCGAGCTGCCGGTATGCCTTCTTTATATCTTCCTCGCCTGCCTTGCGGTCCACCCCTAGGACCTCGTAGTAGTCGCGCTTCTCGGCCATGAGTTCGCCTACTTCTCATCGACTATCTTGTAGTCGGCGTCCACCACGCCGTCGTCCTTAGGAGACTCGTCCTGCTGCGGTTGGGACTGGGCGCCGGCCTGCTGCTGCTTCTGCGCGACGTTCTGATAGACGCGGGCGGAGATGGCGTAGAACTCCTTCTGGAGCGCCTCCATCTTCGTCTTTATCGAAGCGGCGTCGCCCTTCTTGATCTCCTCCTTGAGGTCGTTGGAGATGGACTCGATCTTCGTCCTCTCCTCGTTGGTCGCCTGATCGCCAAGTTCGGTCAATGCCTTCTCGGTGGCGTAGACCAGCTGGTCGGCCTGGTTGATCATCTCGACCTTCTCCTTGTTCTTCTTGTCGTCCTCGGCGAACTGCTCGGCCTGCTTGACCATCTTATCGATCTCGTCGTTGGAGAGCTTGGTGGAGGCGGATATGGTGATCTTTGCCTCCTTTCCAGTGCCCAGGTCCTTGGCGCTGACGTTCACGATGCCGTTAGCATCGATGTTGAACGCCACCTCGATCTGAGGCACGCCGCGCGGCGATGGCGGGATACCGGACAGCATGAAGCTGCCCAGAGAGGTGTTGTCCTTGGCCATGGGCCTCTCGCCCTGGGTGACGTGGATCTCCACGCTGGTCTGCCCGTCTGCGGCCGTTGAGAATATCTGGGACTTCCTGGTCGGGATCGTCGTGTTCCTGTCGATGAGCTTGGTGGCGATGCCTCCGAGCGTCTCGATGCCCAGGGAGAGCGGCGTCACGTCCAGCAGGAGGACGTCCTTGACCTCCCCGGACAGCACGGCCGCCTGCACCGCTGCGCCCATGGCGACGCACTCCATCGGGTCGACCCCACGCTGTATCTTCTTTCCTACCAGTCCTTCCATGAACTTCTGGATGACCGGCATGCGCGTCGGCCCGCCCACGAGGATGACGGCGTCGATCTTGTCCACGGAGAGGCCCGAGTCCTTTATTGCCCGGTCGACCGGACCGCGGCAGCGGGAGATGACCGGCTCGACCAGCTCCTCCAGCTTTGCGCGGGTGAGGTTGAAGGCCAAGTGCTTCGGCCCGTCGGTGTCGGAGGCGATGAACGGCAGGTTGATCTCCGTCGACATGGTGGTGGACAGCTCGATCTTTGCTTTTTCGCAAGCCTCGCGCACCCTCCACATGGCCATCTTGTCGGCGGTGAGGTCCACCCCGCTCTCCTTCCTGAAGTTGTTGACGGCGAATTTGATTAGCAGCTCATCCATGTCCGTGCCGCCCAGCTGGGTGTCCCCGCTGGTCGAGACCACTTCGAACACTCCTTCGCTGAAGTCCATGATGGTGACATCGAGTGTTCCGCCGCCCAGGTCGAAAACCATGACCTTCTGCGACGTCCCCGCCTTGTCCAGGCCGAACGCCAGCGCTGCGGACGTCGGTTCGTTGATAATCCTTATTACCTCCAGTCCGGCGATGGCGCCCGCGTCCTTCGTCGCCTGCCTCTGGTTGTCGTTGAAGTAGGCCGGGACGGTGATGACCGCCTTGGTCACTTCCTCGTTAAGGTAGGCTTCCGCGTCCCTCTTGATCTTCTGCAGTATGAACGCGGAGATCTGCTGCGGGGAGTACTCCTTCCCCATGATGTTGACCTTGTAGTCCGTCCCCATCTTGCGCTTTATGGCGGCGATGGTCCCCTCCGGGTTCGTTACCGCCTGGCGCCTGGCCGGCTCTCCTACCAGAAGCTGGTTGTCCTTCGTGAAGGCTACGTACGAGGGGAACGCCTTCCCGCCGATGCTGGTTCCCTCCGCGCTTGGTATTATCGTCGGCCTTCCGCCCTCCATTACGGCGGCGGCCGAGTTGCTGGTACCCAAATCGATCCCGATGACTTTAGCCATTTGATTCACCTCTATCCGAACTCTTACCTACTTTGACCTTGGCGTACCTAATAACCCTTGGTCCAAGGCAGTACCCTTTCTGGTACACTTCCAAGACCTTGCCGTCCTCGCCCTCTCCCACGCACAGCGCCTCGTGCAGCGCCGGGTCGAATGTCTCGCAAGGCGTTTCTACCAGTCCCTTTGACTGTATCATTGATCGTAAGTTGGCGTGGACCGAGGCCACGCCCTGTCTGAACTCTTCCGGCGTGCTCTTTGAAGCAAGGGCGCGCTCGAAATCATCCAGGAAGCCCAGCATCTCGAAGAGCAGCTTGTCGTTGGCCGCCTTCACCTGTTCATCCTTATCGCGCTGGGCACGTTTCTTATAATTGTCGAAATCTGCCTGGATCCTCTTGGCCATCTCCAGGTTCTTCTCCGCTTCTTCCTTGGCCTCTTTATACCTGGACATAAGACCGTCCACTTCCTCGCTCGTCATGAGCGGCTCTTCCTGAGCCTCCCCCGCCTGCGGGGGCCGCTTATCCCTGGAGCTGTCTTCCATCGAGGGTCCACCCGTTAGCTTCATTTGAGAATTGAAAAAGTTATCGATGGGAGGGGTCTCCCCCTCCTTTTGGGTTTAATCAACGTCGCCCAGGCCTTCTTTGCCGGCCATGTCTCCGTGGCTCATGCCGCCGGGGGTGCCCTTGGAAGCGATGACATCATCGATCCTCAGGATCATGACCGCTGCATCAGTGGCGGAGTTGATCGCCTGCTTTCCGACACGGAAGGGCTCAACGACATCGTTGGCGAGCATGTCCTCGACCTGCCCTGTGAAGACGTTGATACCGGCGTGCTTCTTGCCCGCCTTGTGGGACTTCCTCATCTCGATGAGTATGTCGATGGGGTCCAGTCCGGCGTTCTCGGACAGAGCGGTGGGGATTACCTCCAGCGCAGAGGCGAAGGCGTCTATGGCGATCTGCTCGCGTCCTCCGACGGAGGAGGAGTACTCGCGCAGGCGCAGGGCGACCTCGACAGCGGTCGAACCGCCGCCGGTCAGCATCGAACCGTCCTCGATGGCGACGGCAACGACGCTCATGGCGTCATCCAGGGAGCGCTCGATCTCGGCCACTACGTGGTCGGTACCGCCCCTGATCAGGATGGATATTGCCTTCGGGTTCTTGCAGCCAGTGACGAAGGTCATTTCCTCGTCCTGTATCTTGCGGACATCGACCAGATCGGCCTTGCCCAGATCTTCAGCGGTCAGCTCGGCGATCTTGGACACGATGGTGGCGCCAGTTGCCTTGGACAGCTTCTCCATGTCGCCCTTCTTCACGCGGCGGCCAGCATAGATGTTCTCCTTAGCAAGGAAGTGCTGGATCAGGTCGTCGATGCCCTTCTGGCAGAAGACGACGTTGGCGCCTGCGGCCTTTATCTTGGCGACCATCTCCCTCAGCATGCGCTCCTCCTCGTCGAGGAAGGCGTGCATCTGGGATGGGTCGGTTATCTCGATCTTGGCGTCGATCTCGGTCTTCTTGATCTCCAAGGCCACGTCCAGCAAGGCGATCTTGGCCTTGTTGATGGTCTTGGGCATGCCGGGGTGGACAGGTTCCTTGTCAACGATGATACCCTGTATGAGCTGGGTGTCGTCCATGGAGCCGCCGTGCTTCTTGGTGACCTGGATGTTGTCCATGTCCACGACCCACTTGCCGTTGACCTTCTCTGCGACATTGATCACGGAGTCGACGGCGACCTTGGCCATCAGGTCCTTGGAACCGGAGATGGACTTGCTCATCATGGCGGTCTTGGCGATCTTCATGAGGGTGTCGCGGTCCTTGGGCTCGACCTTGACGGATACGCTGTCCAGAACGGCCATGGCCTTAGCGCATGCCATCCTGTACCCGGCGGTGATGATGGTCGGGTGGACGTTGGCGTCTATCAGGTCGATGGACTTCTTCAGCAGCTCACCGGTCAGGATGACAGCGGTGGTGGTCCCGTCGCCGCACTCCTCGTCCTGGGTCTTGGCGACCTCGACGAGCATCTTGGCTGCGGGGTGCTCTACGTCGATCTCCTTCAAGATGGTGACACCGTCATTGGTGATGACGACGTCGCCCATGGAGTCGACCAGCATCTTGTCCATCCCGCGGGGGCCCAGGGTGCTTCTGACTGCGTCAGCGATGGCCCTGGCGGCCATGATGTTGTTATACTGGGCGTCCTTGCCCTTCTCGCGCTTGGAACCTTCTTTGAGTATGAATATCGGTTGGTTTCCCATTGCCATGCGACTAACCTCCTTCTAACATCGAACGATTCGATGCCTCACTATGAGATAGTGGGCCTTGGAATGTTTGTTCTTCTATATAAGAATGTTGTAAGAACCCCTCTTACCCACATAAAAAAATGACTTACCATGAGAGGCTTATACTGGCAAGGGAACAGCGGAGGCGTATTTCATAGTATCGAGTATCGAATAAGACGAACCTTGTTTCAATCCCATACAAAGGAAGATGGTGTTCATCCAATCATACCTTGAGCAAGATTATATGACCGGAAGCGATTAGTGGAGCGATCAGATGAGCGAGCTTCAAAGGACCGTGGCCGTGGTTTTCAACCGCAAGGGCAAGAAGATGCTTTCCGAGAGGGAGTTCATCAACGCCCTGTTCTTTGAGCTGAAATGGTCCGACCCCACTGGCGCCGGAAGGATAGAGGCGAGGGAGGCCCAGCGCATACTAGAGGCTGCATTAAAGAAAGGGTTGCTGGAGATGGCCGACGGCTACGTGAAACCGACCTTCGACCATAAGACAGTGGAGGTACCGCTGAACTACAAGCCTACCAGGGACCTTCTCAAAGAACTTGGCGACGGCGCTTCCGCCCCCACCGTTTCCGAGCCGTCAAAGACCGGCAAGGCCGACGCCGCTCCTTTGCCGGTGTTCTCCGTTCTTATAGATGATATCGCTGCCAAGTCCGGCTGGAACAAGCGCGAGGTCGTCGCCCGCATTAACAAGGTGGTGGAGAAGCTGTCCGTGGACGCCGAGGTGGCAGCGCTGCTCATCGGAAAGGACGTCGGTGTGGACGTCCACAAGTACATCCTGGATGTGAAGGAAGAGATATTGAACAAGTGAACGCCGGTCCTCCTGGCATCAATCTTCGTTCTCTTCCAACTCGTTGATGACCTTGCGCACCGAGCTTGCCCACATATCGTCGTGGTCCGCTTTTCCGATATATGCGTCGCGTAGCGCGGCCAGTTCGGGCATGGCGTTTATCGCCTTTTGATACCGGGAGTTCTCCGGCATGCTCAGGTCGTATTCGGACAGACTGATTATCTCCCTGCGGAAGCCGGAGGACCGTAGCGACTCTGCTAGCGCTTCGATGACCGCAGTTTCATTATCGTGCCCGAGGAACTCAGCCATGCTATCGAACGAGAACAGCAACGTGGCCTGTCCCCGCTCCTCGTCCTGGGAATCGAACGCTATCACCTTGATGTCCCCGGGATCGGTCAGCCTCATCGGCACCAGGAACCAAAGGCCGACCTTTCCCGTCCTTCCGTCCTTCATCACACCTACGCGACCAAGCCCTTTGGTGGTCGCGGACAGGAACTTGAACTTTGACCCTAGCTCCGATGTCGTCAATCGGTTCTCAAGCACCGTCCAGAAGCGCGGATCGATGATCGTTATCTCGTTCTTGAGGGCCGCTCGACCGTCCATCAGGACCTCTGCGGCCTTCACCGATGCTCCAGACGATATCTGAGGATATATCTCCTGGACCAGCGCCTCCGTCTCCTTCCGCAGCGCGGCGTACGTCCGCTGGACCGCATCGGCCAGGGCGTCCAGCCCCAAGCTGATGTCGAACAGCTCGAACGACCCGAGACGGTGATGCAATAGCAGGCGGTCCTGGGTCCTCTCTATCTTCTTTATCTTCACAAGCCAGACCCGGAAGAGCGACCCGTCGTCAGGAGAGAATATGAGCGAACGGTCGTAGAGCATGACATCTCCGGTACCTTTCAGTACCGAGGGACCGGCCTTCAGCTCGTACGAGCAACGGAACGTCGACAGGACCTTCCTCTCGTCGATGAGACGGTCCTTCCACATCACAGCGTTGCGGCCCTTCATCAGCGCCCGTCTCAGCTCGTCGTGCTTCGGACCGGCGTTCGTGATCTGTAAGGTATCGCCGTCCAGAAGGTCGATCGTGATCTCCCCCTCGAGGTCGGATATCCTCTTCATCTCCTCGAAAGGTCTGTTGATCTTGCTTCCATCATTCCCGCGCAGCGCCAGCTCATCGCCTACCATCGCCTTGCCACCCTGCTCCCGGACCGAGCCATCCTCATTGGTCGTCCGGAAATGCACCGCGCACTCCATGTGCCCGCCAACGAGCAGGTCCGACAAAATGCTTTGCTCCGAGCAAATGATAAAAAAAGAAAGAAGGGGGACCGGCCCCCCGTTCCAGCTCACTTCTTCTTTTTGATACAGTCCTCGAGCGTCAGGACCTTTCCGCTGGAGGCCTTCTCGCCCTTGACGACCATGACCTTCTCCATGATCTTGATGTCCAGGGTCCGTTCGACCTTCTTGATCAGAGCATCGTCAGGATGCATGCCTCCGCTCTCCAGCTTGTGCACGATGCTGACCCGCTCGTTCATCTTGGCCGCCAGCTCCTCCTGCTTCCAGCCGAGCTTCTCCCTCGCTTCCTTTATCCTCTTGGAGAAGTCCTCGGCCAGCTCGATGCTCTCCTCGCCAGTTTCGTACACGTCGCGGGACTTCATCCTCCTCTCGCGGTTGTCCAGACGGGCCTGGATGACCGACGGTTCCGAGGTTGTGGTCCCCTGCTTGCCCCCGGCCTTGACGCCGTCGCCGAAACGGGCGCAGTCCCTACAGACGCTCAGGACCGTGCCCTCGATCCTGACCGGCAGCAGGTTCGCCATTTCCTTGCCGCACATCTCGCATATCATCTTGTTCCCTCTCGCTTTGCTTAATGGAGCAAGGATATTTTAAACATGAGCAGAGGCTCAGTCCCTCATCCGGTGATAGGGCTTCGGTGGGGAGGGGGCGAAGCACTCCTCCGTTTCGAAGTCCAGCTCGCCCTTCTTCAGTACGTCACGGAGCGCTGACCTCACATTCTCCTTCAAGTCGTCCGGGGACGAGACGATACGGGCGTTGACCGTGAGGCGTGCTTTTCCTTCCATGTACCGAGATCCCTTGGCCAGGTCCATGTTCACACGCCCCTGCACGCAGGACATCTTCATGGCGCCCTTTTCCGATGTGAGCATTATCTTGGCATGGGCGATGTCCTCGACCGGGTATTTTTTAGCGAGAGCTTCGAGCAGCCTTTTCCCTAGATCGAAGGCGTCCGTGCGCTTCGGCAGTTCCATCGTCATGGTGGAATTGTACCAGCCGAGCTCAGCCTCCGCCTTGGCGTAGATATCGTAATCGATGTCCTTGGGCTTGCGGGAGCTGACCTCCTTTCCCTTGATGACAGCTAGTACCTCGGCGAACCCCTCGTCGGTGATGGCAGAATAGATGATGACCCTGACGTGGGGATTGATCCCCAGGACCACGGACCTGACCTTCTCCATGTCGGCGATGGTGACCAGGTCGGACTTCGATAGCACCACGACCTCGGCTTCGTCCAGCTGGTGATGGCGCAGGTATCCGCTCAACGTTCCAATGTCGAATCCTTCCGCCAGGACCCGGGCCGTGTCGACCATGATCATGAGCGGGGAGACCTCGAACTTCTCATTGTATATCGTCTTCAGAGGATTGATGACCGTGGCCAACAGGTCCGTGCAGCTGCCTACCGGCTCGGCGATGATCATCTGAGGCTTCGATGAGTCGATCAGCTTCTCGGTGTTCTTCATGAAGTCGGGGAAGCGGCAGCAGAAGCATCCGCCGGAAACTTCGCCGGAACACAGACCGAGGGCCTGGGAGTATTGTGTGTCCACCAACGCGTCCGCCTGATCGTTCATGACCAGACCGACGTTCACGTCGGATACCTTCAGCTCCTTCGCCAGTTTCGTGATCAAGGTGGTCTTCCCAGAGCCCAGGAACCCACCGATGATGACCATACGGACCTTCATAGCAGCCACATGCATCGCCATGTTCCTGAGTTATAGCTTTCTTGGATTTAATACTTCATTAATTGAGAATGAAATCAAATATATACAAAGAAAATGTATTCGGGCAACAGGCATTCAAATGAAGACCCTGAGACAGAAGTTCGTGGCCGAGCTCATCGGCACCATGTTCCTAGTGATCGCCGCCATCGCGTCAACCATCCTGCCGATCGATGTCCTGGGAGGGAACGTCGCCCTCGCCGTGTTCATCAACGCCATGGCCGTGGCCTTGGTACTGTTCGCTCTCATCGAATGCCTTGCTCCTATATCCGGTGCCCATTTCAATCCGGCAGTGACGATCGCACTTTCCCGGACGGGCGAGATGCGGAAGGGGGATGCGCCGTACTACATCGGAGCGCAGTTCCTCGGAGCTTTCATGGGGGTCGTCACGACCCATCTGATGTTCTGGGACACCAACTCGACGCTCTTGACCATCTCCGAGAATTCCATGACCGTCAGCGAGTACTTCGCCGAGGTCATCGGGACGTTCATACTCGTCGGCGTGATATATGGATGCGTCAGAGGTAAGAGCAATGCTACCGGGCTGTCCATCGCCTTCGTGGTCGGCGGAATGCTTGTGTCGACGGCCAGCACCATGTTCGCCAACCCCGCGGTCACGTTCGCCAGGATGTTCACCTATGCCATATGCGGTATCGCCCCGCTGAGCGGCTTCATCTTCATGATCATGGAGATAATCGGAGCTTTGCTGGCCGTGGCGGTCTTCGCCAAGGTGCTGTATCCCAAGCGCATGGAGGCCGACATCTGCCAGCCTGGATACTGCCCTCCCAAGCTGATCGAGATAAAAGACTGAATCCCCAAGGCCCCTTCATTGCCTTGAAGGGGCCCTTTTTTTCTTTTGCACCCAGGTCAGGTCACGGTCCTAATATCGTTATCATTTCAATGACGATGTGGCAAACGCTAATATAGAGGACGATTTAATCAACACCTGAAGGTGCACGATTGTTGGACGAAGAGCTGGACCAATCCATCTCCAATGAGATCGTCGAAAAGCTGGAGCTTTTAGAGCGCCAGAACACCGAGCTCCTGGAAGAGGTCAGGAGGGTGGAAGGCGAAAAGAGGTATGTCGAGAGCGAGCTCTTCCGACTTCAGAAGGAGATCAAGCGCATGCGCTCCGAGCTGGAGCGGCTCAAGTCCCCTCCGTTAATAATCGGAAGCATCAAGGACATGCTCATAGACGGCCGCGTCATCGTCAAGAGCTCTACCGGCCCTGATTTCATAGTTTCCACTTCAGAGTACGTTCCGCAGGAGGACCTTATCGTCGGTGCCCGTGTCGCCCTGAACAAGCAGACGCTCGCCGTCATGTCCGTACTGCCTCAATCACTGGACCCCATCGTCACCGGGGCCGAGATCATAGAGAAGCCTACCATCACATACGCGATGATAGGAGGCCTGGACGAGCAGATACTGGAGGTGCGCGAGGCCGTGGAGGACCCGCTGCTACGACCGGAGCTCTACAAGCGCGTCGGCATCGAGCCCCCCAAGGGCGTCCTGCTCGTAGGACCGCCAGGGACCGGCAAGACGCTCGTCGCCAAGGCCGTCGCTAATAACACCAACGCCACGTTCATACGCTTCGTCGGCTCGGAGCTGGTGCAGAAGTACATCGGCGAGGGTGCCCGCCTGGTGCGCGAGCTGTTCGAGCTTGCCCGGGAAAAGGCGCCGAGCATAATATTCATCGACGAGTTGGACTCGGTCGGCGCCAAGCGTTTGGACGTCGCTACGTCAGGCGACCGCGAGGTTCAGCGCACACTGATGCAATTGCTCGCGGAGCTGGACGGCTTCAACCCGCTGGACAACATCAAGATAATCGGCGCCACCAACCGCCCTGACATACTGGACGATGCGCTGCTGCGGCCTGGACGCTTCGATCGTATCATCGAGGTGCCTATCCCGAACTACGAGGCCAGGCTGCAGATATTCCGAATCCACACCAGCCGCATGAGCGTCGACGCGAGCCTGCACCTAGAAACGCTGGCCACCAAGACAGAACTGGCCACCGGCGCGGACATCAAGTCCATCTGCACGGAGGCGGGCATGTTCGCCATCCGCGACAACCGCGATGTCATCACGATGTCCGATTTCGAGCGGGCCATAATCAAGGTGCTGGAGAACGATGTCTCGAAGGTCACCGAGTCCGGCGTGATGTTCGCCTGAAAACCCTTTATTCAGTTTCTATTTCAACTTCGAGAGCGACAGCACCGACGTAGCCACAGTTGAGGCAATGATACTTCTGGCCTGTGACCATCCCGGCCTCGAAGATGATGTTGGACGACCCGCAATCGGGACAGGTCGGGACCCACTTCCTCTTCATGCGGTTCACATCGCCCTATGAGGATAAAAAATCAATCGTTCGCCAGGTCCTCGCCGCCCTCGAAGAACTGCTGTATGGCGTTGTATATGTCCTCCATGCCAGAAGGCTCCATGGCCGACGCTGGCACCAGCGTCTTGTAGGCCCCGATGGATTCCAGCGCCTTGAACAGCTCGGCGCTGAGCAGGGAGCGCGAATCGATCGTTTCGGAGATGGCCCCGTTCAGAGCATCGGACGACTCCGACCAACCGATTATCCTGTCCAGGTCCTCCTCCTTGAGCGTATCGGACTTGGAGAGCACGGTGAAGAATGGCACGGAGAAACGGAAGTGGACGGTGGCCGCGAGCATCACCGAGGAGACGAAGCCGGACGGCGACCTGCACAGATTAGGGTCGGCCAGGAAAATCAGGCAGGCGTCCTCCTTCCCCAGCTCGTCCATGATCACCTCGCTGCTCTGCCTGAAGGCGAACAGCTCTATCTGTCCAGGAGTGTCCACGAGCACGTAGTTGGTGCGGAACTTCTCTATCGATTCCGCAAGGTCCTTGGCGTTGACCGCCATGAGGTCCGCGGCCACGATCTGCGCCCCGTTGGGACCTAGACCGTATTCCTCCATGACGTCGCTGACGCGTACCCAGTCGCGAATATCGACGTCCGCCTCGTAGGGCATGTTCTCCACACCGGGGTCCAGGTTGATGGTCACGGAGTCCAGGCCCTGGAGCGTAAGCCATTCCTTGAAGGCATATATGAGCGAGCTCTTGCCGCTGCCGGCGGTGCCCACGAAGTAGATGAAGCGCATGATATCATCTCATGGATTGTCATTTTGCTTATGATACTTTGGGAACTAACGCTAGTAGTTCGTCCTAGGTTCGAACCAGACGTTCTCGTCGCGGTAAGGGACGAACACTGACGCCACGCTCAATGCTAGATACCCATGTATCGGAAGGTAGATCACGAACATCACCAGGAACGTCAGGGGACCGGGGAACATGTGGTATGCGATCAGCTGCGGGAAGCTGGACACGAACAGCAATATGAACAGCACCAGTCCGTGCAATGCATGACCGCTATCGTTCATCTCGATGTTCCATATCGATTCCGTCAAGTAGGTATTGATCAGGCCCAAGGCGATGAGCATGCCGACGAACCCGATGATGCTCAAGATGAGACCTTCAGCGTGGCCCGATGCGTTCAATAGGACGTTGGCGACCGAGGGGAAACAGTAGGTCAGCACGGTGAAGAACAGGGAGAAGAACACCCCCTGAAGACCATACCTGGACATGACGTGGCCGCCTTCGATGGGAAGATCGTTATGCCCCTCCATGATTTCTCATGTTCATTAGGGGTATTTACGGGCATCGAGATGAGTATCAAAAGTTCAACGCAGGGCGCGGTCCAGCGTCTTGATGAGATCGGTGAGGATGGTGTTGCGCTCCTTGGCCACCTGCTGGACCACCCTCCTTCCCTGTGCCCCCTGCGGCAGCCGCCTGGACTCGCTGTAGCTTCGGAGCAGATGGACCTTCAGCCGATGCATCACCTCACGGAGTTCGGTGAGCTCGTGGCGCGGGATGTCGGTAATATCCCCTTGCAGAAGTCCCCGTTCCACCTTGACCAGGCGGGCCATGGTCTCCTCCGGGTGCTCTCCCACCCTTTGGATGTAAGAAACGATGGCCGCCTCGCTCAGCGGGGCGGGCATGGACGCCAGGGCCTGATGCATCTGCACCAGCACGTCCATGGCCTTGATGACGTTGCCTCGCAGTTCCGAGGCGGTCACTGTCTTGCCTTTGAACGCGTCAAGCAGACCCATGTTCGCCCGTATCAGCGTCGCCAAGATAAAACATGAACGGAGGGGTTCAATCGAAGGTTATGCTGCCCTTTTGCTCCAGCTCGACCTTGGGCATCTGGACCTTATCGACCCGCTTTAGGGCGTCATAGGCTTCCAGCCCGCCGGCCTCCTCTATTATTCGCCAGCCGTTCTTCCTCTGCTTCTCGAGACTGACGTTGACCCTCTCGAAGGAGCCGGGGACAGTGCTCACCAGCGTGGCGTACAGCGTCGCCAGTCCCAGGGGCAGCGATTCCATTATCATGTAGCTGCCCGGGACGGCCTCGAACCAGTCGCCCAGGGAGGTCTCGCCGAGCCTGCTGACCTGCAGACCGGTGGATGCCTGCCAGGCGGCATCGGCGCCGACAACGCCGTTCACCCACTCCCCGTCTATCAGCATCTCCACCTCCGCCTCCAGCACGAAGTATCCCAGGATGTCGTACCACTTCTTCATCAGGAAGTCTGCGCCCATGGTGCTGTCGTACCAGCTGGATATCATGCTCATGGCGAACAGCTTGTACCTGGCCTTTATCCCGGCGCAGCGGCAGAGAGCGATAAGGACGCTGGCCAGATGGAAGCATGCGCCGGTGCCGCGCCGAAGCGTGGTGGCGGCGTCGTCAATGGGCATCTCCTCCACGAACATCAGTTCCTTCACAAGGTGATGCGCCCTCTCCGCGAAGACGCGGTCTGGCACCTGGAAGGCGCCAAGCTCGTGGGCCATGGCGATTATCAATGGATCGTTGGGATCGCAGAACAGGGTGGGCCGGAGGTACTTCTCGTCCGAACGGACGGTCCTCATGCCCTCCTTGTACTCCGGCAGCTCATAGTGCCTCGCCGGCCGAACATAGCGCTCCTCACCCTCGGATATCTTCCTCATGCGCAGCATCGAGGGGAGATGGAAGGTGCCGACCTTCAGAACGCCGATGATGCCCTTTGCCATCAGTCGCACGAAAGGCGCCGGCATTATGTACTCGCGGTCCTTGAGCTGTCTGGGCGATAGCAATTACTGTCCCCCGGCGTCCGAGACCATCATCTTGCGCACTTCCTCGCCGCAGCCGCGGGTCTCCTGCCCGGCCATCCTGGAGATGCCCGGTTCCAGCACTGGGCCGGGGCGGTCGCAATAAGGGCAGTGGTCGAGCATGCGCACCTTGTCGTTGGTCACGATGAAACCGGGGTAGCTGCCTTGGGAGCCGTCCAGGAAGGCGAAGCGTCCGTGCTTGCCGAACCCTACGTTCTGATTCTTCTCGTCCAGCACCATCGGGTGGATGTAGCTGGTCGGGATGTGAAGGTGATGTCCTTCCGGACATTGCATCATCCAGCCGTTGCCCTCTACCATTCCATATAGGTCCAGGCAGGCCTCCGGGGAGATGCCAAGGACCTCATCGATGTCCTTTCGGAACTGTGCCTCGGGTATGCGCTGGTCCTCGTGCATCTTCCAGCCTCCGCCGGTGAGCACGACCGCCTGATCGCCCAGCTTGTAGGACTTTCCCCTCTCCTTCAGTTCGTTGAGCACGGAGAACAGCAAGAACGGGACGCCCACCAGAGCGATCTTCTCCTTGTCCTTGGAGCGTTTGTCTATCCAGGAGATGATCTTGTCCACCGACCTCTGATGGCTCATGCTCACGACGTACTTGGTCAGCTTGTCCTTGATGCCGTCGCCCTGGGTCATGGATTGGCGGACCGTTTCGGTGTTCACCTCGCGGTCCAACGCCACCTCGACGTCCTTCATTATGTCGTAGAATACCGTCCCCAGGCGCCCGGCGAACAGGTTGGTCTTGAACGGGTTGGGCATTAAAAGGAATCCGCGCATCTTGGGGTCCCATCGGGGGAAGAACATGGAAACGGCACCCTTGGCCAGCGAATACTCGTTGGCAAAGAAGCTCTTCATATCGCGCGGCATGAAGGTGTGCCTGCCGCTGGTCCCGCTGCTGTATGCAACGGCCATACCGGCGGAGTTGAACGATTCTATCACCTCATCATGCGTCGGTTCCTTGCTTTTGATATGGACCCGGGGAAGCTCACCGGTATAGAGATTGGCGAGCCACAGTGCGAAGTCGCGCCCGCATGGATAGGTCTTGAAGAAATCGGAGGAGACCACCGGGACCCTCTCGAGGTCCTCCACGGACCGCAGTGAGTCGGGGGAGAAGCCGCTCTCCTGACAATATGTACGGTAGGTCTTGTTACCCTGGTAATGGCGGTTCAGTTGGTATCGGACCGCCTTGAAGCGCAGTTCGTCCCTCTGCTCGCATTCCATACGGAAATAGTCAGAAGGGCTGTAGACAGCATTGTCAGATGGCGTCCAGTTGTCATTGCTCGGAATATAACGAGCGGTCGACAGCTCGAACCTATGGATATACTCGACATATTCCATTTGGACTTTGTCATCTGAACAGGTATTATTAAGCTTTCTTCATCTGAACGTCATAATTCCCGATTTAGGGAAGGTCTCCACCAGCCCTGTGTTTTCTGGTGCTCGATGAAAAAGTATATGTAAGCAAGTAATTACTTGCATTACTGTGATGAAGATGAGCGGAACGTTACCGAGCGTAAAGACGGGGACGGCCAAGGAGCGGATCCTCTCATCGGCGTTCGAACTGTTCGCCGAGAAAGGGTATGGCACGACGACCACCAAGGACATCGCCCAGCGTGCCGGTGTGAACGAGGTCACCGTGTTCCGCTCCTTTGGGAGCAAGGAAGCCCTGTTCAAAGAGGTCATCAAGGACAGGATGCCGTTGAACGACATCATGGCGGTCGTCGATTTCGAAAACGATCTGCCCCTGGAGGAGCTGCTCGTCATGAACGCCCATCGAGTGCTTGACGTGCTGAAGCAGAATCGTCATCTGTTCATGATGCTGGTCGGGGAGGTATGGAGGCATGCGGACACCAGGGAACGCATGGGGGGCGGGGTCCTCGGCAACGCCATCGGTTTCCTGGCCGAGCATCTCGAGAGCCTGGTCCAGAGGGGTGCGATGAGGGCGGTGGACCCTAGAACGGCGGCCAGGGCCTGGATCGGAATGGTCCAGTCGTACTATCTCTTCAACTACTTGCTAGGTCCGGGGAACGTCCCAGAGGATGAGGAGGACCGTATACTGCGCGGGCTGGCGGACGTCTTCGTGAACGGTGTCGGGATCAGGGGTGGGACCGATGGATGAGCTCGGGCCGGCGGTGGCGGTAAAAGGTCTGTGCAAGGAGTACGGTACGATCAAGGCCGTCCAGGACCTTGACCTCTCCATACCTTCCGGCTGCATTTACGGACTTATAGGTCCGAACGGTTCCGGGAAGACCACCACCATCAAGATGCTGATGGGGCTGGTGAGGCCGACCAGAGGCACGGCGGAGATGCTCGGTCACGTCATCCCCATCAAGGGCCTGGGGCTCAAGGTCAGCTATATGCCCCAGGAGACGGCGCTCTATGCTGACCTCACCGTGAGCGAGAACGTCCAGTTTTTCTCCGAGCTATACGGTCTCGGACCGGAGCTGATGCGCTCGCGGGAGGAGGAGGTGCTGAAGGTCGTCGGGCTCTCGGAACGGAAGGACGACCTGGTCGGGCACCTTAGCGGCGGGATGCAGCACCGGGCGTCCCTGGCCTGCGCCATGGTGAACGACCCTCAGCTGATGTTCCTGGATGAGCCGACCGTGGGTGTGGACCCGGAGCTGCGCGCCGGATTCTGGGACCATTTCAACATGCTGAAGAAGGAGGGCAGGACCGTAGTGCTCACGACGCATTACATGGACGAGGCCTGCCGCTGCGACGTCGTGGGAATGATGCACAAAGGACGCCTCATAGCCGAGGGGGCGCCGGGGGAGCTTCTCCAGGAAACTGGACAAAGCAATCTGGAGGATGCGTTCCTCGCCTTCATCAGGAGGTGCGGGCGATGAACGTGCGCCGGACGCTCGCCATCACCAAGAAGGTGCTTCGTTCGCTGCGGCACGATCGGCGGACAGCTGGGTTCCTTGTGCTCATGCCGGTCTTCATGATCGCCATATTCGGCTTCACGTTCGGCGGTGAGGTGAAGGACGTGGAGGTGTACATCGTCAACTTGGACCAGGGGGTGGGCAACTCCTCTCTTTCCGACCTCATCATCGCCCAGCTGCAGGAGGACGAAACGCTCGACATAGTGGAGATCGTCACCTCCACCAGCAATGTCTCCGACCCGGCCTCCTATGGCAGGGAGAAGGTGGAGGATGGGGACGCCTGGGCCTGTATCATATTCCCAGAGAACTTCACCTCCGACATCATGGCGTACGTGGTCACCCTCGGCGGCGAGACATCCTCCATAGACCTGATGCTCGACGGCAGCAACACAAACATCGTCCAGGCCGTCACCGCGTCCGTGCAGGGCGCCGTGTCGGACGCGCTCACGGAGGACATCGGTTTCGTGCCGCCGATACAGGTGCAGGGAGAGATGGTCTACGGGGACGGCATGTCGTTCATCGATACGTTCGCGCCAGGCGTGATATCGCTGGCCGTGATGATGGTCACGTTCATGCTGTCCATCATCTCTTTCATACATGAGCGGACGACCGGAACGTTGGCCAGGCTTCTCGCCACCCCGGTGACGGAGGGAGAGATAGTGCTCGGATATGCCACGGCCTTCGGGCTGGTCGGGCTGGTGCAATCGATCGTGGTACTGGCGACCGCCCTTTTGCTTTTCGACATCCAGGTGGAAGGGTCGCTGCTGCTCGTGCTTTTGATCATCTTCCTGCTCGGAGTGGGAATGCAAGGTCTCGGTTTTCTCTTGTCCGCCAACGCCAAGAACGAGTTCCAGGCCATCCAGTTCATCCCGCTGATATTGTTCCCGTCGATATTGTTGTCGGGCGTCTTCTGGCCCATACAGGCCGTGCCGGCGCTGCTCAGGCCGGTATCGTACTTTCTACCGCTCACATATGCCATCGACGCGGCGCGCTCCACCATGGTCAGGGGATGGGGGCTGGGCGAGGTGTGGCTGGACGTGCTGATACTTGCGGTCTTCGCGATGGCGATGCTGGCGCTGAGCGTATTGCTGATGAGGAAGAGATGACATCTGTATGATGACATGACCCCGTCGAAGAGGGATAGGACCGTCATCCCGTTGCGGGAGGAATATGCCGATCGGGCAGCCATGCTGCGCGCGTCCGGGATCGTTACGCCCCTTTGCGGTCCGGAACGTCTTGGAACGATCGGGGGCGACGGCAGGGAGTTCCCCCTCCCCGCCTTGGAACAGGTGGAGGAGCTGTTCAGGTGCAACGATGAACTGGTGCGTGAGAAGCACGCCCAGGGGTTCGACCGCCTGGAACTGACGCCAATGGCCATGCCCTTGCCCGCTCTGATCGGTCGATTGAGGGCGACCGTGCTGAAGCGCTCGGCGGAAGGGGGCATCTTTCAGACAAGGAGCTCTTCCACGGACGCACTGGTCCCGGTGCGGGTCAATTCCGAGAAGCAGGTATGGGTCTGGGACACGTTGCGACATGCTTTCGAGGCAGGCGATCTCGTCTACTTCCCCAAGGAGCTCTCGGACGACCATCAAGGGATGACGAAGGGCGAGGCGATCGACGATGAGAGCATCTGCGCCTTCCCTGGCTGGTCGATAGGATTGACGGAGAGCATCCCTTTCATGTCCAAGCCCGGTCAGGTGACCATCACGGGAGGAAGGGAGCGGTTGGAGGCCGGCCTCTCCCCCAACGAATACATCTCGGCGCTGAAGAACGGACCGTACCGAGGAGAGACCGGCAACACGCTGGAGGATTTCCTGGTCCGGTCCATCTGCCGCCTCGAGGCCACCGGAGAGGTGAGCAACGACGTGAGCGATGATAATGCCCTGTGGTGCCTCGGGCAGTACCTGAGAATATCATACGCCCAGGTGGTCCCGACCGGTCGATGGCATCGGAGCATCGGAAGGTTCCGCTTGGACATGCATCGCACTAACAACAAGCAATGCACCAAGAGCTTCGGTGCGACCACGGTGGTCAGGTTGAGCGGTGGATAGAAAGATAGGGACCGGTGGGCCCGCTACTGAAAGATGTTTTAGTCCCATCCTGCACGGGATTGGTCCCGGTATCGGATGGGGCGTAGGGGCGAGTCTGCCTCAGTTCTTCAGGTTCAATGGGAAGACTACCTTGCCGTAGACCTCGTTCAGCACCTGTGCCATTCCGGTATACATGGCGGCCAGTCCGCATATTATTCCCACGTAACCGGCCACGATCTTGACCTCGGCAATTTCCGTAGCATCTCCGATGGCCAGCAGCATGAACAGCAGTGTCAGTGACCCGAACACGAACTGGAGGGCCGTGTTCATCTTCAGCGTCCCTATGAACAGGAACAGCGTGAACAGTCCCCACAGTCCTAGGAACCAGGCCATCGACATCGAGTCGGCCGCGGTCGCCAGACCCATCTTGGGCAGGGTCCAGATGGCGACCAGGGATATCCAGAACGCACCGTACGAGGTGAAGGCGATGGTCCCGAACGTGTTGCCGTTCTTGTACTCCATCGCACCCACTATGATCTGTGCTATTCCACCATAGAATATCCCTAGTGCCAATATCGTAGCGTTCAGACTGATTATGTCCGCGTTGTGCAGGTTGAGCATTATCGTCGTCAACGCGAATCCTAGCAGTCCTAGGGGGCCGGGGTTGGCTACTAATGATTTACCTTCGCTCAATTTCATCACTCCATTGTTTTTTTTACTTGTTCAGGGCCTTTGCAGGCCCTTAATTCGTTTTGATACCTCTCTTGCTGAGGGACTCCTGCACTTTAGCTGGCACTTTTCCAGTTCCCTTGACCTCGGGCCTCTTTGGCTGTGCTGGAGTCGGCTTCTTGGCCACCGGTCTCGCCGGGGCCTCTACATGTGCCGATTCCTCGGTTATCCTGAACTTGGCCGATGTGGCTTGCAGGTTCAACGCCATCTCCGACAGGGACTGCGCCCTGGCGGCCATGTCCTCCATGCTTGCCGTGAGCTCTTCCGTTGATGACGCCGATTCCTCGGCGGCGGAAGCGGACTCTTCGGCTATGGACGCTATTCCGTCGACCGATTTGGCCGCCTTCTCGATCCCCTGTTGCGCTGAGATCATATCGGTGGCGATCGCCGTCACCTCATTGGCAGTGGATACGGTTATTATAGCGATATCGCCGAAGGCCTTGCCCGCGGCCTCCACGATAGCAGTGCCTTCGGCGGTGGACTTGGTGCCATGCTGCATCGAGGATACCGCGTTCGCGGTCTCCGACTGGACCTCCTTGATCAGCTTGGCTATGCGCTCCGCTGCTTCTCGGGAGTCCTCGGCCAGGTTCTTGACCTCTTCAGCTACGACGGCGAAG
>JAJRAK010000062.1 GCA_028682895.1 Methanomassiliicoccales archaeon | reverse complement strand
CCGCTTCTCCTTCTCCAACGTCACCGCCGGCACGTACGTCGTCACCTTCGCCAAGGTGAACTATTCCACCTTGAACCAGAACGTGACCGTGGTGGACAACAGGACGGAGGACATGGGCACCGTCGA
Source organism: Methanomassiliicoccales archaeon (assembly GCA_028682895.1). GTDB lineage: Archaea > Thermoplasmatota > Thermoplasmata > Methanomassiliicoccales > UBA472 > UBA472. The sequence continues at coordinate 44,363 of JAJRAK010000062.1, read as the reverse complement.
GATGTCATTGGAACTGACCGAGGACGACATCGATGACGCCTCCGATGACGGATCGTTCATAGCGTACGCGGCTCTGGGCGTCGTCGTCCTGGTGGCCATAGCGGCGATAGTCCTGATGTACTTCCGCATGAAGAAGTAAAACCCCTTCCTGGCCTTTTTCCTACATCCCCGGAGCGCCGGGGATGCTTTCCTTTTTAAAAATTTAGAACATCGGCGTGCCGTTGTATCATGGGCGCGATGATCATTTCACGTCTATGTCGAAGCGGTTGTCGAAAAGAACGTCCTCTTCCGTGAGCACCGGCCGGCATTTGACCGACAGTCCCAGCGATAGCAGTCCGGCCTTCATCGGCACCACGGTCACGCGTCCCTCCGCAGTGGCGTTGGCCTTGAGCTCGCCGACGTCCATCATCCCCTTCACCTCGACGTCCCCGAAGACGAAGGCCTTCACGTTCCGGGCCGAATGAACCCCGTCGTTGCGCAGGGTGATGATGACGTCAATAGGCCGTCCCTCTATCGCTTCCCCGGACAGCTCGGTGGAGGCGATGATCCTCGGATACGTCCCGCGCACCTCGCGCAGGGACGACTCCTTCGCCCTCTTCAATTGGTCCATCGGGTCCTTGCCGGCGTCCTGCAGCTCCAGCGCTTCGGCGTAAGCTCTCTGCGTCACCGGCAGCTCGATGCGGTAGCGGTTCGCGTTCTCAAGCAGCTCGGAGAGCATCTTCTGCAGCTGCTCGGGCGTCTCGCCGGCCTTCTGGCCGATGGCCTTCACCGACTGCTCCAGTGAGCTGAACGCCTCCCAGAGGTCGCCCCGGTTGGCCTGCGCGGACGCATCGGAATATATCTCCCAGGCGCGCCCCGTCTGCTGGTCGGAACGGGACGCCTTCTCGATGATGCGTCGGGCCTCCTCCCGCTTCTCCTGGAAAATGTCGTTCAGGCCTGCGCGCACCATGTCGACGCTCCGTGATATCTGGTTCAGGTCGCGCGGCTCCACCTTGTCGACAGATATCCTATCGACCTCGGATATCTCTGCCCCGAACCTATTCTCCAGCTTGAGCCTCTTGATCAGGTCATGCAGCGGTCCGAACTCCCAGAACAGTTCGTTAGTGCGCAAGATCATGAACTCGTTGAGCGAGTTCCGTGCCCGGCGCAGGTACAGCGAGGCAGGCTCGAACTGCATGGTGCGCAGGGCGGAGAAGCACTGGTCCAGCAAGCTCTCGATATTGTCCTTGCGGGGATCGAGCACCTCCAGGGAGTTCAGGGCCTCGCGCTGGGCGTTGTACTCCGCCAAGCGCGATTCGTACATGTCTGTCAGCGCCTTGTGCTCGCCCTTGGCCGCGTTCATGGCGCCCATGGCCTGCACGAAGCGCCCCTGCTTCATCATGACCCGGGCGCTGTCCCGGACCTTGATCATCTGGTCCGACCGGATGCCGGCCTTGGCCTCCTCGTTCATGGTTGATTCGAAACGGCGCATCTGGTCCTCGGCCTGGGCCCTGTCCTGCAGGACCCGTTCCAGCTCATCACGGAACGATCTGGACAAAAGGAACGCATGCCTGTAGCGCCTCTTGCCCAGCGCATCCTCTATGTCGTCGCTGAGCTTGCGCCCGGCATGCATGTCCTCCCAGCCCATCATCTCTCGGATGGGGGCGCTTCCCAGGCTCATCAGCGCGGTGACCTTGGTCCTGGCCAAGGCGTTGCACCTTTCCAGCGCCCGGTCGGTGAGGTCCGCGGCCGCCGTCGGGTTCCCGTTGCGCCTCATGGCCCTGGACTGCTCCAGCAGCACCATGGCATCGTCGACCTCTATCTTTGCTTCCTTCAGCTGCTCGATCGAGTCCTCGGCCAGGGCCAAGGTGTCGTTCAGCTTGCGGTCGGCCTGCAGGGACTGGTCCAGCTCCCCGCGCACCAGCTCCACGGCGCGCACGGCATCGGCCAGCCTCCCTTCGTTCAGTGACGCCTTTCCCCGGGCCAGTATCTGCTGTACATGACCTACTGAATGGCCGGAGGCGGTGGCCTTGTCGACCTCCTTCTGGCAAGAGACCATCTCGTTCATCAGGGCGGAGGACATCTCCTTCTCCCACTGCTCCTTCAGCTTGTCCAGGGTCTCCAGGGCACGGTCCAGGTCCGCCGGGTCCAGGGACTCCATCTTCCTCAGCGAGTCGACGCTGTCCTTGAACCCCATGCGGTCGCGCAGATGCGCCATCTCGTCCATCCGTTTCAGCTTCGATTCCAATATGAACGGGGAGGCGTCCCGGCGCAGAGCTGCCTCGGCCTTCTCCAGCTCCTGCCTGGCCTCGACGTAGCGTCCCGAACGGAGCAGGACCGTGGCATGCCCGGTCGCCATCTCCGCCTCCGCCACCACGACGTTGGAGCGCTTGGCCTCCTCCAGCATCGCCATCTTCTCTTCCAGGCGTTCCTTCAGCCCATGGTGGAGGGCGATCCCATCCTTCAGAAGGTCCCTTGCGTTCAAGGTGAGCTCGTAGGCGGACGTGAGATCGTTCTTGCGCAATGCGCTCGAGGCCTGTTCGGTGGCGTTCTCCGCCTGACCGACCTCCACGCCGTCCTTGCGCGCTAAGGATATCTTCTGCATCAGTTCCGTCAGCTGGTGGTCTATCTCCGAGGCAACGATGTTCCGTCCGTAGGAGATGACCTCCTCAGCGAGCAACGAAGCGTCGTCCAGACGGCCCAAGGTCTTGAGCTCTTCGGCCCTCAGCATGCGGTCGCGCAGGGTGACGCTCTCCGCCCCCAGGTCCTTGGCCATGTCCAGCAGCACATGCCCGTCGGACATGGACCGGTCCAGGTTCTTGCGCCTCTCCGCCTGCAGCTCCATGATGGCGGCCTTGGCCTTCTCGTGCGCCGCCAGGTACTCCTTCTTCTGCAAAGAGTCCTTGGCCTCGGCCAATGATGCCTTGGCCCTATCGGCCTCCGGGCTGGCAACGTAGTGCGAGAGCACCGACTCCGCCCTTCTGATGTTCTCACCGGTGACCGCGGCCAGCTTCTCCTCTATCGAACTTGTGATGGTGACCATCGAGCCGTGCACCAGCTCGAACTCCCCCCTCCTTACCTTGGCCGTGAGGTTGTCCAGCTGTGTGCTCTCCTCCGATACGTCGGCTCCCAGCCGCATGGCCGTGGCCGAGCGCATCTCCAGGCGCATTATCTCGGTGGCGAAATGGTTCTCCAATGACAGTTTGAACGAGCCTTGGGACTGCCTCAGCGTCTCCGCGGCCTCGTGGAAATCTCCCTGTAGCATCAGGCGCTTGGCCGAGCTCATGGACTTGATGCCCTCGTTGGCGTTCAGTCCAAGATCGACGCAGCGGGACCGCAGGTCCTGCGCCACCAGGAACGCCTGCTCCACCTCGTCGTATCCGACCAGTCGCTCCTCCACCAGCTCGGACGCCTCCTCCGTGCTCTTGAGAGCATCGTTGAAGCGGTCCTCCTTGAGGGCCTTCCTGGCCTCCTCCAGCTTCTGCACCGCGGGGGCGATGTTCTTTTTAACGGCGTTCGCCAGCTTCAGGCGCGGCTGGATCTCGGCCATCTTATGGATCAGGATGTCCCTTTCGGCCGAACGGACCTTCTTGACCGCTTGCTCGACGGCAGCGATGGCATCGGAATATTTCTGTTCCCTCTCCAGGTGCCGCGTCCGCCCCTCTACGTCGTCCAGCTCCACCTTCTTCCCGTGGGAGGCGGCCATCTCCGTCCTCTCATGGATGTCCTTGAGCTTGACCTCCAGGGCATTGGCCAGGGACCGCGAGAACGTGCCCTCTGCGCTGTCCAGCAGGGCAAAGGCCTCCTCCATCTTGGAATGGCCCATATGCTCCCGAGCCTTGGCCAGATTGGCGAGGGGCACATCGACGGGGAAGGGGAACCTTTTGTTCAAAGAGAGAAGAGCGTCGATCTTCGAGGTACGTTCGACGAAATGGTCCAAAGCTATTCCTTTCAGCGTTCCAAGCAGTGACTTGATAAGTTCCACGCTCTTGGTGACGTTGCCGGACTCCAGCGCCTCGCGGCAGCTTCGCAGCGACACCTTCTGCTTGTCGACCTTCAGCTCCAAGCGTTCGGCGAAGAGCAATGACGACTGTGCAAGGCCGAACGCGTCGGACACCACGCGGTTGGCGTTCCTCTCCGCCATGGTCCAGGCCTCCTTGCTCAGTTCGTGGGCCCGATCAAGGTCCCCGTCGTCCACCGCCTCGGAGGCCTTCTTTATGGCCTTGAGCGTCTCCGCGTCCGGCTGGCCCAGGTCGGCCACCCTTTTCAGAAGGTCGCCGGCCTCTAACAAAATGTCACGCATGCGGTCCTTGCGGGCCCGAGCGGAAGCGTCTATGCTCTTGACCGCATAGGCCAGCGCCTCCTTGTAATCCTTCTCGGAATAGTTCTGGGATGCCAGGGTTAAAAGTTTCTCTGTCTCGGCGGCGGAAGCGTTCATGCCCTTCAGCTTTTCAAGTAAGGCTGTGGCTTCCTGGATCCTCTCTTCCGCCGTCTCGCGTCCCCGAGCAGCTTCTTTGGCCTTCTGCTCTAATTGCTTGGCCAGTTGAAGCTGCTTTACGAAGTCACCGGGCAACTGGAACTTCCTCGGTTAAACAGAGTAAACGATACAATGCAATTAAGCATTTGCGTGGCTAGTGCTTCAGCAGCTCCACGAACGCTACCTTCTCCAGCACCAGTTCCTGCATCCTTTCGGCACCGATCGCCGCTATCTCCGGATCGCCTAGGCCGAAGGCCTTGCCCTTTTCTGGCGTGCATTCCAGCAGGCTGTCGTCCCTGTCGAGGCCGAGCCTTTTCAGAACATCGTCGACCTCAGCGTCCTCAGGGGACAGTACGATGACAGCAATATGCTTGGTGCCCTGATGCAGTCCCATCTTCTTCTTGGCCTTGGATATCTGCCTTTCGCCTGAGGCGTAAAGGATGACCTCCATCCCCAAGGTGTTGGCCGCGTTGCTCTTCCTTTCGAAGGCCCGCCGGGCATGAGATACCGCGGACCCTATATGATCGACGCCGCACACCACATCCGCGTCCATGAGCACCACCTCCTCATCGAGCGAGGGGGCCAGCTTCAGAAGGTCGTTGACGTCCTTCTTTCCCAGCAACGCTCCGGCGCAACGCAAAGACATGCTCCGGTCATCATTATCAGGGAGATAAAAACATCGCCATTCAAGGACCGAACAATCGTAATAAAAAGGTGTGGACCTGAAAAATCTTTTACTGGTCCTGGACTAATTGGCTTTCTAAGATGGCATCGAAGAATCGCTACATTGTTTAGCAACAGCACTACTATAACAGTATTTTATCAGATAGACCTTTACTCCCATCGATATAGTCGGGCTTAACGTGTCATCTTTCGCATGCTTGCGGTCTTCCTTTGCCCCTTCTTCGGAATGCCCGCGCTCTTGCTTCTCTGCCTGCTAGGTGATGGCCGATCAACGGAAATGACCCGATCTGTAATAGTACCACCAGTGTTAAAAATTGGGTCATACTTCGCCCATGAGCACCCCAGTGCCAAGGCTTTCTCTAACAGGTCCTTTTTCTCTTGATTAGGGATAAGAACGGCGCTGAAACCATGGCCTGAACTTATAATAACCAGTGGTGGGTGGTTAGCATCTTGAGGCAATCGCTCGTCGAGTCCATCATCGATGACCGTTACAGATCCTGGTGTAAAACCCGAGGATATTGCTCCTGAAAAATATGGCAGGCTGTCATATACCACTTTCATCAAATTGCACATTATACTATCCCTGTTCATTACCTTCCTGGCAGACGGTGTCAATTTTATGAACTCAGCGACCACGCCGTCCGGGTCCCAAGAAGGTCTATACCTTTCATTCTCTGGCATTTTATCAACTCCCCAATCCCGGGGATGGTCGATCGATCACGTCCTCCTGAAAAGCAGGGGACTGGCCATCCCCCATCTACCGATCCGATGCGGTACTTGCCGCATTCATTCAACGATACTTTGCTTACGACTGAAAAAAGGTCAGCTCAAATGATCGTCATTACGATGATTCCGGCTTTTAACTCACACCTCCCTTTGAGCGCGGATGGCAATATGTACTTCCTGCTCTTCCCCACTTCTATCCCCGATTATCATTGTAGAGACTCAGCATCAAATTTTGCATCGTGGTCATTGTTTCATATTGCATTCTCCAGTCAATTAATCCGCTTTGTGCAAAACTTGATTATCTGATTAGATAACGATTTATCGGTGGGGGAAAACGTGTAGCACAGGCATCCCATCCCCCATTCTGAAAAGAGTGCGATTATCGAATGAGTGAAATCGTGAGGTGAATAAGATGTCCAAAGCTATGAAACCCGTGAAGGAAATACCGATCGATAAGGTTTTTTCAAAGATCGAGGACTTAATAAACCTCGTAAACGAAGATGAAACGTTTAGTATCATGGCCGTGGGCGTCTCACTCAAGGTTACCACGTCCGTAAGCGCCGGTATATCTATACCAGCTATCTGTGTCGCCATAACCGGTGGAGCTTCTAAATCCACCGAGATCGATATCGAGTTCATACCCGTGCCAAAAAAGGGAAGGATAATAACGACTCACGATGTTGCCGATTCAGTCCAGTACATTAAGGCTGTCATCGAAAAGGCCCGCACAGCGATACCAGATTATACATTGAAAGCAGCTGCAATGAAATTCAATTTTACTATTTCCGAAAGCGGAGAGATCAACTTCATCGTTAAGGCAAAAGAATCCATCGAATGCACACATTCACTCATGATAACCCTTGGAAAAAGATAAAAATTCATTTACAACCACTCCCACTAACCCCGCCCGTTCAGTGAGAACTGCCATTTCCTGCACCTCAAGATGTCCGCCATATCCGCGAGGATGAAACAGCCCTCCGGCCCGTACCCGCACGAGAGCTTCTCGCTGTATCGGTCGTAAAGCCATTCTGCGAACTTCTCCAGCTTGATGTCTTCCATCATGTTCCCTCACCTTTGGAAGGCACCGTTGCACCCGGCGCTATAAGAACGGGAAGGCGGGAGGTCGGTGAAAGTAGATTGAACCAGATAGTATGATATCTTTTCAGACCACAGTCAATTTAATTCAATGAACGGGGTTCGCGAACGGTAGCTTGCCATACTGCTTTTCGAACTCTTTCAGTAGGCTGGCTTCCACTGATCGTGGATCCGTGCTTCCAGGTATCGGCCTCCAGCATACGAGGAGCTCTCGACTGCCCACCATCTGCCAGATGTAACGGCCACCCCAATGCGATACCCGTTTCCCTTGTCCGAACCTCATGTACGCTCGGATCCTTCCTTTCAACGAGCTTCCAGTTTTTCCGATGTAGACGACCATCGCGCCATCGACCCAGGTGGATCCGAGGGCGTGTATCGGTACGTTGGGATCCCTTTCCTTGAAATGGCCGCCAGTGCCGACCTCAAGGAACTCCGGGCGCTCTTTCCCGGTATAGAGCACCATATACACGCCTTTCCCATCGTCGATGATGGATGTCCCATTCTTTTCCATCAGCTGTCCAATCGGTGCGAATCCGATAAAACCACGCGTTCTCAGATCATCTATTGAATCGAAGCACATTTTTTACCCACATATCGTCCATTTCATCGTTCCTAGAACCTATATGAGCACCGTCAATGCCATCAGCACCGCGATCAGCAGGACGCCGCACGCAGCGATGCACATCTTCGCGATCCTCTTCTCTTCCAGGGAGAGGTTCCTCCAACACGTCCATTCCCTGAAGCCTCGCTCGATTATCCTGAACCCGCATACAGCACAGAACGTTTCATCGTCTGGGTTATCCGTTCCGCAATTATGGCAACGCATTCCACTCACTTGATACATTTAAAGTCCCAACGCTATAAAAAAGAACATTGTGCATTTTTCCATGCATCTTCAATTGATACGATATTCACCAGTATGCCGCTATTTCCGTAAATGCCCGATAATTATGAGGATAATTTAATTAATGATTAGGCTAATATTAATCGTTCATTTCGCTCTTCGATATGATCCGCAGCGTCACGCACCCTTTTGCGATCTCGTACGGCCCTCTATCCCTCGGATCCCGTGCGTCCTTGCATTCGTAGTACAGGCATCAATTCTCATCTCATTCAGAGTCCGTGATGATAAGCGGGGTACAAAGCGCGTTATTACCACGTACTATTCTTTTTCATTGGTTCAGGTGCCATCTGAACTGATGAAATAATCTTAATGTCCCAATAGCGAGCGGGGCGCCATACGGGGAGATGAAACATCAACTTGAGCACATTGACATATCTATTCTACGAATATGTCAATACCAGTTGATTCTTCACGGAGCTTCAAGCCCCCTCTTTATTTTTATAAATTAAACCCAGTACAGAATCAAGTCGCAATAGAGAGTCGATGAGTCCAGATGTAGAAAATCCGATGTAGGCCAGGGGGAATCGAATGAAAAAGAGCAATATTGTTACAATCGTTGCATTGATAATCGCATTCATTCTAATGATCGCTATGCTTAAATTAGACACAAATAACGACGATGATACGATCATACTGGTCAATGGGATCGTTGAGGATATTGAGGGTAATTCCGTGCCTTATGCAGAGGTCGGTTTCTCAGAGATCGGTGCATCAGATCAATCCTTTGATTTTGAAGCAAGGCTTACCGCAGACGGCGAAGGCCGTTTTTCTGCAATAATAAATCATGACGACTATCCAACAACTGGGAAGGTCGGCTGCGCCGTTTGGTCTTCAACAACATGGTGCCAGCAACAGAACATCTCATTTGATGGAAACGATGAGGTTGAACTCACTTTCGTCCTGCTCAACAATACGGATGTTGTCCTGCCGGTTGGCCCCCTGGTCATCGCTAATACTCTGAACGGTTCAACCCAGGTTGAAATATCCACATATCTAAACAATATGGAACAATGCAGATACTCGATCTACGGTTCGACGGCCATATCATTGTCAACTGGTGATGTCAGTAATTTGATTAATTCCAGCGATGGGTCACTGTCGTATTTTGGGGTCACAGGATTCATCACTGGAAAATATTACGGCATCACAAACGAGAGCATCGAGATCGCATATTACACAGTAGGAACCTATAGCGCGGACGGATATTCATTTACTGATGCAGTGCTCGAAAGCGAATACTGTGATAGAAACGCCGTGACCGCCGATAGCACGGTATACAATCTCACTTATGGTGAGACCACTACCATCACGACATATCCGGATCAAAACGTCACCTTGAGTGATGGGTTGGTATTGCAGATGAGTAAAGGTGGCATATGTTCGTACATGAATCTTGAAGTCCAGTGCGCTTATCTCAATGCATATCGGGGGGACACGGGTGACTACGTGGTCGATCAAAACACAACAGCATCGATAAAGATCACACCGTTGACATCTGGAATGCATTCCTATCAAGTGTATGTCGAGTTGGGATACATTATCCACGTATGGGAGATAATCTGACGCACCCCTTCGCTACCTCGTAAGGCCCTCTCTCCCTCGGATCCTGCGCTTCCTTGCACTCGTAGTTCAGGCAGCCCTCCGTAGCCTCTGCGGAGCCCTCAGACGCGTTCCCGCCCCCCTCTATGATATCTATCCTCACAATGACCGTCCTATCGCGCACGATTAGCACGTCCGCGCGGCCGAATTCGACGCCGGCGCCGCCCTGTTGTCCCAGTGCATCCCATCCCGGACAGCATCCGCTAAGGAGGTCCGAACTGGTCCTTTGTGAATCAAGGACTGTGAAGATCGAGGCGGTCAAGGACGCGCCTCCCGAGAGCATTCGCTAAATGAATCGAAAAAACGAATTCTATAAGCGTTTTCTTCCTGGCAGTTGAGGGAATCGATCTGCTCTGAAATCGTGTCCCTGACCGCTTGGCCAGACGATTCAATGTTGGAAAAAGATTTAACCATGACGGGGCATGAGGGCATAACCAGAACAGGAGGAACGTTCACATGTCATTAGACCGTGCGACCGTCAGGTCGCCTTCCAGTATTGCCAACGTAGGGCCGGGCTTCGATGTTTTCGGTATAGCCCTGAACGAGCCGTACGACACGATCGAGGTCCGTAAGACCAGCGAACCGGGCGTCCACGTCGAGTCCGTATCCGGCATGGGATCCTATGCCGTCACGCTGGACAATACCAAGAACACCGCGGCCGTGGCCGCCTCTCAAGTATTGAGGATGGCCAAGGTCGATTTCGGTATAACGATGAAGATCAACAAGGGTATCAGGCCCGCGTCTGGAATGGGCTCGTCCGGAGCCTCCGCCGCCGGTGGTGCCTATGCCGCGAACCAGCTGCTGGACAGGCCGTTGGACATGAACTCCCTGATACTCGCAGCCTCCTATGGTGAGGAGGCGTCCTCCGGGAGCAGGCACGCGGACAATGCCGGACCGGCGCTCATGGGCGGCTTCACCATCATCCGATCATATGAGCCGATGGATGTCATCCGCATCGACCCGCCAAGGAACCTGGGCATCGTTGCAACGCTCCCTGAGTTCGCCGTCTCCACCCGTGATGCGCGAAAGAAGGTGCCAAAGTCGGTCCCGATCCATGATGTCATCCATCAGATAGGTCACGCCTCCTCGTTGGCAGTCGGCATGGTCCGGGGCGATATGGGCCTTATAGCCCGCAGTATCAACGATATAATTATCGAGCCAGCAAGGGCCCCGCTCGTGCCGCATCTGAAGGAGGCCGAGAGGGCGGCGATGAACGCTGGCGCCATAGCCTCCTTCCTTGGAGGTTCAGGGCCGTGCATCGCCGCGTTCTATGACACCGACAAGGTCAACGGCGTCGATATCGCCGCCGCGGTGCAGAGGTTCTACGAAGGCCATGGCGTCGAATGCTTCTGCTGGGTCACCAGCTGGGGCGAGGGCTGCAGAGTGGTGAACAAATGACGTACAAGGTGAAATGCTGGGAATGCGGGAACGAGATCACGGACAACTATCTTGACGCATGTCCCCGATGCAACGGTTCGCTCACCATCGAGATGGACCTTTCCCATCTGGAAGGAACCAAGCCGGAGGACCTGCGGTCACGACCGTTGGGCGTATGGCGCTATTCTCATTTCCTCCCCATCAACTCCGACCCGGTCACGCTGCAGGAGGGCGGCACGCCTCTATATGACTGTGACAAGCTGGCCGATGAATACAACGTGCGTGAGCTTCAGGTAAAGTTCGAAGGGGCGAACCCCACCGGCTCCTTCAAGGACCGCGGCATGACCGTCGGCGTGAGCAGAGCTGTCGAGCTAGGATGTAAGGTCGTCGGCTGCGCCTCCACCGGGAACACGTCCGCCTCGTTGGCAGCGTACGCCGCCAAGGCTGGACTGAAGTGCGTGGTGCTCCTCCCTTCAGGAAAGGTGGCGCTGGGAAAGCTAGCTCAGGCCATGTTCTTCGGGGCCAAGGTCGTCACCGTAGACGGCAACTTCGACGATGCGCTGCGCGTGGTGCGCGAGCTGTCGCACAGCGGCGACCTGTACATGTTGAACTCAGTAAATCCCTTCCGTCCGGAAGGGCAGAAGACGTTGGCGTTCGAGATACTGGACCAGATGGACTTCAAGCTCCCCGACCGCATAGTCTACCCCGTAGGCAACGCCGCCAATATATGGGCGGCGTACAAAGCGCTCAAGGAGTGGCAGTCCCTGGGCTGGATAGACGAGCTGCCGATGCTCACTGGAGTGCAGGCTGGAGGCAGCGCCCCGCTGGTGAACTCCTTCGCCCATGGGCAGGAGGACTTCAAGGCGGTGGAGAACCCGGAGACGGTGGCAACGGCCATACGCATCGGCAACCCCGCCTCGGGCAGGAAGGCGCTGAAGGCAGTCTACGACACTGGCGGCGTGATGACCGCCGTGTCCGACCGTGAGATAATCGAGGCCCAGTTCCTCTTCGGCAGGAAGGAGGGCGTCGGTTGCGAACCGGCCTCGGCCGCCTCGCTCGCCGGAGTGAAGAAACTGCTGGACGAGGGCAAGATCAGCCGGAAGGAACGCATCGTCTGCGTCTGCACCGGCCACGTCCTGAAGGACCCGGACACGGTCATCGCCAACTGCGGACAGGTGCTGAAGACGCCTGCAACGGCCGATGCGGTGCGCAAGGCCATCGGCGGCTGAGCCCCAGAAAACCATTTTACTTCTTTACATTTTCGATAATCCCGAGGGTGAACGCAAAGGTAGCATCGAACAGATGGCATCCTTCTATCATAATCGTATCATTTTTGATAATTGTCACTTTTCTTTTAATATATCTTTTTTTAATTTAGAGGTATGCATATTTCGTGGGGGAGCTCATTCAGGTCAAATCACCTGATACAAGCACTAGTGTTACTATCGATCGCCTTCCTGTCTCTACAGCTCGTCTCACCGGTGAGCGCGGCCGACGTATGGACCATCTCCGACGCGGCCAAGGTGGGCAATGACGGATGTTGCTATTCCATCGCGGTCGATTCCAACGGGGTCTCGCACGTGGCCTATTATGACTATAAGAATCCGAAACTGTGTTATGCGAACAATTCCGGCGGGTCCTGGACGACCTCTATCGTGGACGACACGGGCGACTGCGGCGCATATTGCGACATAGCTATCGACTCTGACGGCGGTATCCATATCAGCTATCATGACGACACCAACGGCGACCTGAAGTACGCCTACCGATCATCATCCGGCACGTCCTGGACCATGACCATCGTCGACAGCGGCACAGACACGGGATACTGCACATCCATAGCCCTCGACTCCAATGACAAGGTGTATATAAGCTACGTTAACATGAACAGCTATTCGCTGCATTGCGTCACCAACGTCAGCGGCTCCTGGTTGAGAAATTCCATCGATATGTGCAACGACCAATATGCCGATACCTCCATAGACGTCGACTCGAACGGAAAGGTCCACATCGCCTATCAGAACTCGGGCTACTATCTCTGCTATGCCACCAACGCCGGAGGCTCCATGTCCGTCACGTCGATCGAAAGTACCGTCAACACTGGGACAAGTTGCAGCCTGGCCCTCGATTCTAATGACGATGTCCACATCGCTTATTACGATAGTTCCACTGGCAACCAGAACTTGAAGTATGCCACCAACGTCACCGGTTCCTGGGTGACGAGCGTCGTGGCCAGCGACGGCAACGTGGGAGGGGACTGTTCCCTGGCCATCGGATCTGGGGACGTGCTCTACGTCACATACCGAGACAGCACCAACAGCGATATCGAGTTCGCCGAGAACGCCGGCAGCGGTTGGACCCTGAGCACCATCGACAGCGGTTCCATCCATCCCCCCACCCCCATCGCCGTCGGTCCTGGCAACAGTCTGCATGTATTGTACAACGATTACAGCACCGATTACATCAGGTATGCCAGCATGCCCGCGTCCATAAACTGGGGGCCGGAATTCACCAGCCAACCGGCGGACGGCCAGGAGATGACCGCGTATTCGTACGCTCCTACATTCAATGAGACCGCGACCATAACTGCGTACAGCACCGACGCTCCGTTCCTCGTATGGAACTCCACCTCTCAGTCCTATGAAGGTACTCCTGGTGTAGATCAGGCCGGTACCTATTGGATCAACATAACCGCTTCGATCTATACTGGCGGTCCCACCACGGTCCAGAACGAGACCTTCACGGTGAACGAATCCTGGGCCGCACAGTTCGAGGACGAACCGATGGACGGGCGGGAGACATACGAATACTCATACGAACCAGAGCTCAACGAGACCGTGACCTTCACTGCCTATTCCACCGACGCCCCGTTCCTAGAATGGAACGGCACGGCATACGTGGGCACACCGAGCATCACGCAGGCAGGTACATACTGGATCAACATCACGGTGAGGAGCGTTGACGGTGCGCAGTATACGACGCAGAACTCGTCCTTCACCGTCCTGAACGCCTGGGCACCGACGGTCACGAACGCCCCGGGCAATGGCCAGGAGACGGTCTACTACTCGTACACCGTGACGTTCAACGAGACCGCCCGCGTGAACACCTACGACACCAACGCCCTGTTCCTCACCAGCAATGTGGTGAAGGGCACCACGACCACCTATTACTTCCGCGGTACACCGAACTCCACCGAGGCCGGGACGTACTGGTTGAACATCACCGTGGAGAGCGCGACAGGAACGTTGACGACATACGTGAACAGGACGTTCACCATCAACGATACCTGGGCACCCTCGTTCGGCAGCACACCGGACGACGGCCAGGAAACGGTCGATTATATTTACGAGCCGACGTTCAATGAGACGGTGACGATCGCCGCCAATGGTACCAACGCCCCGTTCCTGACATGGAACGGTACAGCGTACGTAGGCACCCCGAACGCCACCCAGTCTGGGACATATTGGATCAACACAACGGCCACGAGCGTCACTGGGTTGCTGTCATCGTATCAGAACCTGACGTTCGTGATCGATGATTCTTGGGCACCGACGATCTACAACTCCCCTGGCAACGGCCAGGAGACGGTGACCTATGCGTACACACCCTCGTTCAACGAGACCGTTAGCATTAACGCCACGACCAACGCCGCGTTCCTTTTCTGGGACGGCACCAAGTACACGGGGACCCCCGGAACGTCCGATGCGGGCACATACTGGATCAACATCACCGCCACGAGCGTGAACGGCAAGTTGACAGCGTACCGCAACACCACGATCACCATCCGGGATTCCTGGGCACCGACTATAAACAACTCCCCTGGCAACGGCCAGGAGACTGTGAACTTCTATTATGAACCGACGTTCAACGAGACCGTAGGTTCCATATCCTTCAGAACGAACGCGGATTTCCTCGCATGGCACGTCGGTTCCAGGACCAGTAGTTACACCTACTACTATTACAGCGGAACCCCCGGAACCGGTGACGCTGGAACCTATTGGGTGAACGTATCTGCCGTGAGCACCGCAGGTAAGCTGCTGGGCTACAGCAACAGGACCATCGTCATCGGCGAATCATGGGGACCATCGTTCGACGGTCATGCGGCCGATGGCCAGGAGACGGTCGACTACACATACGCACCTGAGTTCAACGAGACGGTGACGTTCACCGCCCTCGGCACCAACGCTCCGTTCCTTTCCTGGAATGGCACCGCGTACGTGGGCACACCGGGCATCTCCGATGCCGGAACCTACTGGGTGAACATCACCGCCAGGAGCGTCCTGGGAAAGCTGACGTCCTATCAGAACGACTCGTTCGTCATAGGTGATTCATGGGCCGCCGACTTCACCAACGCACCGGGCAACAGCACGGAAACGTTGTACTATGAGTACGCCCCGACGTTCAATGAGACCGTGAGCATCACCGCGAACGGTACCAACGCCCCGTTCCTGACCTGGAACGGCAACGCGTACGTCGGGAACATCACCACCTCCGATTCCGGTGTATACTGGATTAATATAAGTGTGGTGAGCGTCAACGGTAAGCTCCCGTCATACCTGAACGGCACATTCACGGTGTACGATTCCTGGGCCCCGAGCTTCAACAGCACCCCGGCCAACGGCCAGGAGACAGTGCTCTATCTGTACGACCCATCTTTCAACGAGACCGCGATGATCACGGCGTACAGCACCAACGCCCCGTTCCTGACCTGGTACTTCGATGGCGAGAGGGGCAGGATATTGCTCGGTTCCTACGAAGGAACGCCCGGACAGAGCGATGCCGGTACCTACTGGATCAACATCACTGCCATGAGCCTCGAGGGGCTCCAGAAGGTATACCAGAACATCAGCTTCACCATAGGCGAGTCCTGGGCCCCGAGCTTCGAGAACGAACCGGTCGATGGACAGGAGACGGTGGGCTACGAGTACGCCCCGACGTTCAACGAGACCGTGAGCATCACCGCGAACGGTACCAACGCCCCGTTCCTGACCTGGAACGGGACCGCGTATGTCGGTACGCCGAACGCTGCACAGGCCGGAACTTACTGGATCAACATCACCGCCTACAGCGTCGAGGGTCTGCTGACCGGATATCAGAACGTCAGCTTCGTCATCGGAGAATCATGGGCCCCGACGGTCGTCAGCGATGCTCCGGAAGGACCTTTCTTCGCCACCCTTGACTACGAATATGTCCTGGAGGCGAACGAGAGCGCCGTCTACTCGATGGATACTGACGCTCCCTTCCTGACGTTGATCGACGGTACCGTCTCAGGCACCATGGCCGCAGGCACATACCACATCAGCATCGCCGCGTTCAGCGTCAACGGGCTGCTGACGTCGTATCAGAACTTCACGATCGCCGTGGTCGATGACAACACCGCTCCTATCATCAGCATCCCGATGCCCGATGACGGGGCATTGCTGAACGCGTCGTCGGTGCTGGTCAAATGGAACGCCTCCGATGCCATCAGCGGCATCGATGGATGCTGGATGAGCATCGATGGCGGTAACTGGATAGAGGTAGGAGCTATCGGCGACCTTATTGCAGTCCTCGCTGACGGCACGCACAGCATCGCCATCAGGGCGACCGACCTGGTCGGCAACGAGGCCAACCAGACCGTTGTCGTGTCCATAGACACCGTTGTGCCGACCGCAGAGCTGTCCCCGGCGGGTGATGACGTCCCGCTGAACGCCACGATAGTAGTGGAGTTCTCCGAGAACATGGACCACGACGCCACGAGCATCGTGATCGATGGCGTCACTGGAACGATCTCCTGGGATGGCAACACGGTCATGTTCACGCCCGTGGCCCTCGATTATAATGGCGAATATGAGGTGACCGTCACCGGCACCGACCTCGCTGGGAACGTGTTCCAGGCCAGCTGGACGTTCAGCACCCCTGAGGTAGGGGACATCAGCGGTGTCCTCAGGGACAATGAAGGAAACGTCCTGGCCAACGCCAACCTGACGCTGAGCAACGGGATGACCGCCGTGTCCGATGCTAACGGGAGCTTCTCCTTCAGCAACGTGCCCATCGGCAACTACACGCTGACAGTGGAGATCGAAGGATACGAGCCCATGACCTTCGACGTGAACGTCGAGGCCGGCGGGTACGTCCAGCTTGGCGACATCGAGATAGGGGGAGAAGGAAAGACCAACCTCATACTTATCGTCGCCTTCTTCCTGCCATCCCTGGTGGTCTTCAGCATAGTCTTCCTCATCCTGCGCAAGAGGAAAGCGAAGAAGGAGGACTAGAAAGAGGAGGAAGAATGATGCTGGAACAAAGCGAGGAGCTTCTCTGGTCGCTCCTCCCCTTTCCATTTAATTTTTTTATTATGATTCAAAAAATAGGGTTAACGGCGCTTTCCAGACAACCATTATATGTTCAGATGGGCCTTACCCCCATAAGGGAGAGATGTGGAGCGCGCCCGGGTAAAGACCTTCGTCAACGGCTTGGACGAGAACCTTTCTGGTGGGATACCGAAGGGCAACATCATCCTGGTCTCCGGTGCCGCAGGAACGATGAAATCGTCCCTGGCCTACTATATCCTTCACATGAACGCCGTGCGTGACGGTGTCTGCGGTCTGTACATATCGTTGGAACAGAACAAGCCCTCCCTCATGCGGCAGATGGAATACCTGCGAATGCCCGGCGACACCAAGAACCTGGTCGAGGTGCTGGACCTGGGAGAGATACGCCTTCAGGCGCAGAGCGGTGGTTGGTTCGATACCTTCCGTTTCGCCGTGGAGGAGAGCAAGAAGCGCATGAACTACGATATCCTGGTCATCGACTCGCTCGGTGCCTTGGAGCTCATAGCCAAGTTCGAGGAGCCCCGGGAGGAGATATTCCGGCTGTTCGAATGGCTGCGCTCAACGGAAGTGACCACCTTCATGATCGCGGAGATGCCTGTAGGTCAGTTCCAGTACTACGGTTCGGGCGACACAGATTTCCTGGCCGACGGCATCATACACCTGAAGACGGTCGAGGTGGGCGAGATCGAGGTGCAGAGGCGCCTTCGCGTGGTCAAGATGCGCGAGACCGACCACTCCAGCAGCTACTTCTCCTTCTACTTCAGGGAAGGCACGTTCTTCGTCACCAGGGCGATCACGGACTTCTGACGTTCCTCGATATTATTATTGCGTGTAATGGCAATAAAAATATATTTCAAATAATTGCCATTACATAGAAGAATTGTAATGAGCAAGGGAAATATCAGGCTGGAACGGGTGGACCGGAAAGGTCAGGTCCACTTCTATTTGGCCAAGGACCTTAGGATCGGGAAGGCCAAGTCCAAGGTGACGAAGTACATCGGGACGAGCGAACCCTCCACCAGCGAGCTCGAGCAATTTATCCGAGCTAGCAGGTTCGACATCGAGATGAGGGCGATCAAGAAGAAGGCCGAGGTGAGCGCCAGGAGATATATCTCCTATCCTTTCGATCCTTCTGAGGGACTGGAGGTCATCGGTTCCATCGAGAGGTTCCGTTTCCTCTATCTGGCATGCCAGGAGCTGCTGAGCGTCGACGAGGTCGCCCTCTACGAAGAACAGCTCGAACATCAATACGTCGGAGGGACGACGGCCATCGAAGGGAACACCTTGACCTTGAGGCAGACGCATCTCCTGCTCAAGGAGGGCATGGTCCCAGATAAGCCGTTGCGTGAGATCAACGAGGTGCAGAACTTCAGGCTTGTGAAGCGCCTCAGGGACTCACACAAGGGAAAGATCACCATCGAAGTGATAAAGAGGTTCCATTCCCTTGTCATGAGCAACATCGACATGGGCTCGGGCGAGCTCCGAAGGGTCGATGACATCGTCATCGTCGGAAGGGAAGGATCGCTCTGCCCCTCCGTCATGATCGAGGATGAACTGCACGAAGCGATCGATGAGTACTATCGTTCGATGGACGAGGGTATGAGCCCGTTCATAGCAGCCGTCCGCTTCCATCACAGGTTCGAATGCGTACATCCCTTCACCGATGGCAATGGCAGAGTAGGTCGCGAGGTGTTCAACCTCATGCTGATAATGAACAAATATCCGCGAATGGTCTTTCTTGGCCGGGACCGGGAGAGATACCTCCACGCGCTTTCATTAGGGGATGATGGCGATGAGAAAGGTATGATCAAAGAGTTCGCGGCCTTGCTCATTTCCCAAAGGACCGACACCGCGGAGTCCAAGCTTAGATCGCTGACCGATATTGAAAGATCGAAGTAAATCGAGAAAGATTCATAGAACACCTCTCGATTGACCTATCGATGTCGTTGAAGCATTGGCTCATCGAGGTCCGTGTCCCGTTCCTTCTGCTTCCCCTGGTGCTATCCCTGGTCGGGGGCGTCTTAGCTTACAGTGAGGGATCGTTCGATCCTCTGACGTTCGCCGCCTTCACAGCTGTGCTGGTGCTCCTTCATATCACCGTCAACACCCTGAACGAGTACAAGGACGACAGCACCGGCATCGACCACAACCAAAGACACCGCTCGGTCTTCAACGGTGGCACCGGCATGATACAGGCCGGTTTCGTCAGGCCTAAGGACGTGCTCGCCGTTTCACTGAGCTGCGCGACGATAGCGCTCGCCCTCGGACTATGGGTGGTCTGGGTGGCAGGTCTGATATTGCTGCCGCTCCTAGCTCTGGGCATGACGTTCGCCCTTCTATACACACACATCTTCGCCCGCAGGATGCTCGGAGAGGTCGCGGCTGGCCTCGGTCTCGGCTTCCTTCCGGTGCTAGGCGCGTACATGGTGCAGACCGGCGGGATATCATCAGGATGCCTAGTCCTCGCGACGGCAGCGGGTCTCCTGACGTTCAACCTTCTCTTGCTGAACGAATTCCCTGACACCGAGGCGGACCGCAACGGAGGGCGCAGGAACATCGTCCTCCGCTTCGGCCTGAGCAAGGCCGCGTGGATATACACCCTGCTGAACGCTGCGGTATATCTCATGCTGCTGGTCTTCGCCGTTCTCGGGACCATACCCGCGCTCTCCGCGCTCGGGCTGCTGACCGTCCCGCTGGCATATCAAGCGGCCAGTTCAGCGCTGCATTGGACGGAGAGCACCAGCGTCTTCGCCAGCGGACTGAAGAAGAACGTCATGGTGGTGCTCGTTACCCAGATACTGATCGTCGTAGGTATTTTCTCATCCATCCTGCTCTGATTCATATCATGCGATCATGTTCCTGTCTAAGGTCTGCAGTCCGTCCATATCGCAGATTGAGCTCATAATGAAATGAGCGTTCAACGTAGAGATGATTTCCGAAATCATGTCGTGTTATTATTTGATAAAAAGTAACACTAAAATATCACCAGCTCATTTACTCTCATCCGACCTTTTTCAAGAAGGTCAAGGGGGATTATTGTGGAAAAGAAAATGCTGATAAGCGTGGCCGCCGTCGTTGTGGTTATCATGATAATAATCAGTTCTGTCGTCGTTCTCGACCTGACCTCCGCGTCAAGCGTACCAGGAGCGCCGACGAACCTTGAAGCGACCAGAGGGGACGGTCAGGTGACATTGACCTGGACCTCCCCCGATAACGAAGGAAGCGATGAGATAACAGGATACAACATCTATCGCACTAGAACTGGAGGGGCAGAGATCATAATCGAGACCAACGTTGTGTCAACTTATGTTGACAGTGATGTCACGAACGGAATAACATACACATACATAGTTGCCGCCGTCAGCGAAGCCGGCGTAGGGGAAATGAGCACAGCGGTTACTGCAACACCATCGGCGGACCCGGTGACCGTGCCAACGGTGCCACAGGAACTCACCACCTCGGTAGGGCAGGGAACGGTCACTCTCACATGGATCGCTCCGTCAGACAACGGTGGATCGGCAGTGCTATATTATCTGGTCAGCTATGTCGAGAACGGTTCGAGCAACGTCACGACCATCAATGCCGGTATCGTGTTCACCTATGAGATATCAGATCTGGACGATATCGCATATGATATTTCCGTTGTCGCCGTTAACTCCGTTGGTGCTTCTCCCGCAGCAGAAACGACCGCGACCCCGCTGGTCAAATCAGTCGATATGTTGACCATCGGAACCACGGTCTCCATAACCAGCACAAGCCTGGGCGATGGGCGGTACAGCGAATTTAAAATGCTCCTCTCTCAGCAAGCATTGGTTTCCGTGGATACCAACGGGGATTACATAGGTGTGCTCGCAACTAGCTGGGAATGCAATGATGACTATACCGAATGGACGTTCTATCTGAGGGAAAATGTGACTTGGTCTGACGGTGAGGCATTTACCGCCGATGATGTCGTGTTCACCTATCAGATGAACGATGCGAGGGGGTCATCGACATATGCGGACTTCTCAGATGTCGTCAAGATAGATGATTACACGGTCAAGGTCATACTCACCACCGCGAATGCGAACTTCCTGTATGTAGGCATAAACATGGTCCAGCAACCCAGCCACATATACATCGAGAAGGTCGGTCCATTGAGCACCACGGACCCCGTTGACTATACTAACTATGACGAGCTGGACGCTTCCATCGGTACTGGTCCATACATCCTTACCGGTTTTAACAGCCTGGCAGGAACACTTACTTGGACCGTCAACGAGAACTACTGGGGAGGGGTCCCGAGCCTGAAGAACGTCACGGTGATGCTCTACTCCACCACCAACGCCATGATGATGGCGTTGCTCGACGGTGAAATCGACACCATATATAATTATGTCTCCCAGGGCATGGACGATAGCTATCTCGGAAAGATCCTTCAGAATGGAAACATCAATGTTCTGACGGTCAACTACACCGGACTACCGACGACCCTGTTCTTCAACTACGACTCCGACCTGGGGGCCAATAAGACCATCCGGGAGGCCGTCCGTTATGCCATCGATTATGCTGAGGTCATCGAGCTCATAGCGTTGGTCTCTGGAACGATGGCCAACGAGGGGGTCATCTCCCCGGGGAACATCGGCTACATCGACACCGATGAGCTGGAGTACAACATGACCAAAGCTGAAGCGTTGCTCGATGCAGCTGGCATAGTGGATACCAACTCCGACGGCGTGAGGGAGCTGAACGGAGAAGAGATCAACCTGAAGGTCATCATACGCTCTGAGCAGGAGGACTCGATACGTGCCTGGGAGCTGGTAGAGGAGTACCTGGAGGAAATCGGTCTGGGCGTTGAAGTGTCCGTGCTCTCGTCAGCACAGTTCACCGCGGCCTTTAAGACCACCCGGGACTACGACATACTGACCTTCATCATGACCCCCGCAGGATTGGCAATGTACGCAGGGTACGGGACTACGTACACTCAGAGGAACAAGTTCTGCAACATCACCGACCCGGTGTATCTGGAACTCGTCAATGACCTGCTCTCCACGACCGACGCTGATGAGAGGGCAGCCCTGACCGCTGAGATACAGGAGTACTATGCCGAGGAAGCATCGATGATATCGTTGTACTGGACGTACTATCTGCAGCCCTACAACGACCGCCTCACCGGTTTCGTCACCAATCCATATTGGGGGATATTGTGCGAGGACACGTACTTCAATCTGGCATACGCCTAGGCTGAACAAAGGGGCGAATGCCCCACCTTCCCTTTTTCCATTTAAAAAGGCGGATGACATGAACGAGCTGGCAGAGGACCTCGACAGGGCATGGGCCAAGGCGCTGGCGGATACCCCCATGCAGAGATATTCCGTTCCGGAGGAAAGACAGCGCGAATACTGGAACAGGGCATCTCGTAACTACGATGAGCACTCCGAGGACATATCCTACGGCTACAACGAACTGCTCCGACGGTTGCAAGAAGCTGGAACGGTCCGTTGCAGCGATGATGTCCTCGACATCGGGAGCGGGACCGGACTTTTCAGCTTGCCCATGGCCAAGGTCGTGTCCACTCTCACCGCGTTGGAACGTTCCCCGGAAATGATCGAGACCTTGTCTCGCAAGACAAATGGGTCGGACAACATGTTCATGGTCAACGATGACTGGGAGCGATTCGTACCATCGCGCAGGTACGACCTCGTATTCTCCTCATTCTGTCCAGCGGTGTACAATCTCCGATCGATGCTCCGCATGGAGGCCTGCTCGAAACGTGACTGCTGCATCGTGGCCATGCACGATGGGACAGAACCATACTTCCCACATATGGCCCTGACGCGGGTCACTGGTGATGTCTTCGATGGTGCCGGACTCTCACTCACCTACGCCACCAGGATGCTGAGCGCCCTTGGGAGGGAATGGGACATGGATGTCACCACGATTTGCTCACGCATCGAATCCCCGGCCGAGGAGGCGCTGAAGAGGTATATGGAATACTTCTCTCTGCTGATGAACATGGACGAGTCCCGTTCCAAGGTGCTTAAGGAGGTCATCGACGAACACACATCGGCCGACAGGATGTTCGAGTTCACCGTCCACAAGAAGATAGCCGCCCTGCATTGGCACGCCCCTCGGTGACCGCGGTGTGAACATGGACAAACGCTACATCATCGCCAAAATACTTAGGTATAGCATCATAACGCTCCTGATACTCACGGTCAACTTCGCCATCCCGAGGATGATGCCCGGGGACCCTATCAGTAACATACTTGGGGACGATGTGGCCTGGGTGGACCAGGCCACGGTGGACGATCTGACGGCCCAGTACGGCCTGGACAAGAGCGTTCTGGACCAGTATCTGATATACCTATCATCGATATTCACCCAGGACCTGGGATACTCGATAAGCATGGGTGCTCCGGTGTCCAAACTGATACTCAGCAGGGCGAGCATCTCCGCCTGCCTCATGCTGCCTGCCATCATCATTGGTTCGGTATCAGCGCTGTATCTGGCGACTTTCGTAGGCATGAGGAAGGGCGGAAGGACCGACAAGGCGGTGACGTCCTTCATGGTGACGGTGCACGCCATGCCCGCGTTCCTGTCCTCCATGCTGATGCTCACTGTGTTCAGCTATCACCTGGACATATTCCCTCTCGGGCATTTCTATTCCGGCGATGACGGAACACCGTTCGTCCTGGACGTGATGTACCATCTGGCGTTGCCGATCATCGTCCTCTCGTGCATGGTGGCGGCGTCATATTACCTGGTGCTCAGGAACTCCGTCGTCCAGATCAAGGACGAGTACTTCATCACCGCCGAGCGGGCGCATGGCATCCCAGAGCGGGTGATCAAGTCGAAGCACGTCCGGCGGAACGTCCTCACGCAATGGGTCAGCATGTTCGCCATGAGCGTCGGGGGCATAATCTCCGGCTCGCTCATATTGGAGATAGTGTTCTCCATCGAGGGCATGGGTTCGTTGCTCTACGATGCCATCATGTCCAACGACTATCCGCTGATGCAGGGATGCTTCATCGTCATCTGCTTTGTGGTATTGGCGGCCAACATGGCCGCTGAGATATTATATGGTCTCATCGACCCCAGGGTGGCGGACGGAGGTGGTCGTTGATGGACCTCAGATCCTCATCATCCAAAATGATCGTACGCGTCAAGGCGAACCCTATGAGATACGTTGGGTTGGCGATACTGGCGGTCTTCCTGGCGATCTCCCTTTTCGCCGAGGCCCTTGCCCCATACGATCCGGAAGCAAGGATGGGGGCGTTCCGGGACCCGTCCTGGGAGCACATCCTGGGAACGAACGATCTGGGGAATGACATCTTCTCCGAGGTGGTATACGCGACAAGGATATCGCTGGGGGTGGGCCTGCTTTCTGCCTGCATCGCTTTGACGATAGGCGTGACCATCGGCGTCCTTGCCGGATACTATCGCGGATGGGCGGAGCAGCTCCTTCTCGGACTGACCGACACCGCCCTGCTGGTGCCCGCGC
Organism: Methanomassiliicoccales archaeon; assembly: GCA_028682895.1. Classification (GTDB taxonomy): domain Archaea; phylum Thermoplasmatota; class Thermoplasmata; order Methanomassiliicoccales; family UBA472; genus UBA472. The sequence goes on along the minus strand of JAJRAK010000062.1, from coordinate 19,728 downwards.
TGCCGTTCACCATCGTCCTGGTGGCGTACATCGAACCGAACATCTGGGTTATATCGGCGGCGATAGCGTCGTTGGGCTGGTGCTCCACCGCCAGGGTCCTGCACCCTCGGGTCATGGAGCTGAAGGACTCGAACTTCGTTCTATACGTGAGGTCGCTGGGCAAGAGGGACCTCTACATCATAACCAAGCATATCATCCCCAACGCCTGGGAGATCATCTCGGTCAAGTTCTCCTTGGCAGTAGGCACCGGCATGCTTGCCGAGGCATCCCTCAGCTTCCTGGGGCTTAGCGACCCGTCCAATCAGAGCTGGGGTGGGATCATCAACAAGGCCTTCACCCGCGGCGGGCTGGCCATGGACCTCTGGTGGTGGTACATCGTGCCCGGGCTGCTCATCGGACTGATGATACTGGCGTTCATGATGATCTCCAACGTGGAGAGGGACAAGGGGGTGTTGTTGGATTGACATTGCTCAGCGTTCGCGGCCTCGATGTCTCCTTCGTCTCCGGGAAGAGCGTAATCAGGGCGGTGAACGGCCTGGACCTCGACCTTGATGAGGGCAGTTCCCTGGCCATCGTAGGCGAGTCTGGCTCCGGTAAGTCCGTGCTGGCGTCGGCGATCCTGGGCATGCTGGAGGACAATGGCACCGCCAGAGGGGAGATGTTGTTCGATGGGGAGGACCTCATGAAGGCCGAGCGCAGGCGGATGGTCGCACTGCGTGGTAAGGACATCTGCCTTCTGCCACAGAACGCCTGGTCCGCCTGGGACCCGATAATGAGGATAGGTGACCAGATGATCGAGTTCTTGCGCAAGTGCGGGGTACCCAAGGAAGAGGCGCCCCAGATCGCTGAAGGATATTTGGGAAGGTGCGGTCTGGACCCGAGCGTCCTTCGGTCCTATGCGCACCGCCTTTCCGGGGGCATGTCCCAGCGGGCTATGATCGCCATGTGCACAGCCGTGCATCCGCGCTTGCTCATCGCCGACGAACCTACCAAGGGTTTGGACGGCCGGTCGAGGAAGCTGGTCCTGGACGTAATATCCACTGTCCGGGAAAGGTCTGCCTTGCTGATGATCACTCACGACCTCAAGGCCGCCCGATCCTGCGAGGACGTGGCCATAATGTATGGCGGCCGCATCGTGGAGATAGGACCGGCCAACGATGTGCTGGACCATCCGCGTCATCCTTATACAAAAGGGCTATGCGCCGCTCATCCCAACAAAGGCATGGTCCCTATCCCTGGCTGTATAGGGGAACGGACCAGCGGAGAAGGCTGCTGCTTCCGGGACCGCTGCTGCTCGAACGATGCGGCATGCTCCGGAGACATCCCCCTGGACGGAAATGGATGGAAGGTGAGGTGCTGTCATGCTGACCGTTGAGGGTGTGAGCAAGACCTATCGGAGCGGCTCCTTCTCCAAGAGATTCAAGGCACTGGACTCGGTCAGCATCAGCCTTGGCCCCGGCGAAGTGGTCGGTCTTCTCGGAGAATCCGGTTGCGGAAAGACCACCCTGGCCAAGGTGATGATGAAACTCACTAAGCCGGACGAGGGCCGGGTGATGATGGACGGAGTGGACGTCACTGTCATGCCGGAAAGGCGCTTCCGGACCATGCGGGGGGAAGTCCAGATGATCTTCCAAGACCCCTCTACATCCATGAACCCCAAGCATAGCGTCCGCTGGTCGTTGGACGAAGCGTACCGCCATCACGGGAAGGAATGCGATTACGCATGCATGTTCAAAGATCTCGGTCTGCCCCCGGACATACTGCAGCGGAGGCCGTCCATGGTCAGTGGCGGGGAACTGCAGAGGGTATCGATAATGCGCTGCCTGGCGAGCGATCCAAGCTATTTGATACTGGACGAACCGACCTCGATGCTGGACCTGTCCGTGCAGGCCAATATAATGAACATGCTCCTGTCGCTGCGGGACCGTAGGGGAATGCTGCTCATCACTCACGATATGGACCTGGCGAGGTGCGTCTGTGACCGTGTCTACATAATGCATCAGGGCAGGATCGTCGAGGAGGGCACGGCCAAAGAGGTCCTCGCCACCCCCCGGACAGAGGAGGCAAAGGGCCTTATGGAATACTTCCGCTAGTCATAAAAATCGAACAGCTTGGTCTGGCCACGTGGGGCTGAGGGCGCTTTCGTCTCTTCCTCATTTCTCTCCGCAGTTGGCTCTCTCCGTCTCTTCGTCTCGGGCCGGAACTCCGGGTCCACCTGCTCTTTTATTCGCTGTGCCAGCAGGTCGCCGATGCCCACGACCTTGGCGATATCGTATACTGCGGCCGCCTTGAGCAGCTCACGCGACCCGTACCCCTTCTTGAAGAGCGAACGGGCACGAACACGGCCGACGCCCTTCAGCTCCACCAGGTCCAGGAGCTCGTCCTTCACGCCGTATCGCATACGGGTCATGAGCTTGGTCAGCGCGGGATAGCAGTCCTTGTTGTAGATGTTGCTCAGCTCACGCATCGAGTACAGCAGCCAATCCCCCACGTCCACCTTGTTGTGCAGGTCGCCCGGTCCGATGCCGAACGAACGCAGCAGCTCCTCCTCGTCCTTCTCCTCGATCCAGGCGTCCAGCACCAGCGAGGTCTTGAGCTCCTGCAGGAAGTATTCGAGGTCGGGGGAATCGTCCTCCGGCACCGGCAGGAGCAATTCCTCCTTGCGGTCCAGGAGCACCTCGGGCAGTATCTCCGCATCGTCCCGCTTCAGGAACAGGTTCATCATGTCCGGGGTGGCGCAAACGGAGTGCAGGAAGCCCAGGTCCTTTTTTCCAGGGGTATATGAGAGCAGCGCGTCCCTCAGTTTGACGGCAGATACTGGGTCGATGTAAAGGTCCGAGACGCGTTTTCCGAAGAAGGTAGCACGGATGTCCGCCTCCTTCTCCTCGGCCAGGAGTTCGGTGCCAGGACAGCGCAGCATCCCTTCCTTGAAAAGGTACTGCACGATGTTCTCCACCGCCTCCTCTATCCCCTCCTCTCCGCGCTGATGACAGAAGAACGTGCGGCGCAAGAAATCGATCACGTCCTTCCGTGTCCTGGCCGTCTCCGAGGAAATGAGCGCCAGGACGTGCCCGCGCAGGATGTGCTCGTTGCCGACCTTGGACACCACGTCCTCCGGCTCACCTAGGAGGTAGTTCTCGAACAGGGCGTGGCTATGGTCAACGGTGCTGGCAAGCAGCACTGCCTCGCCGTACGGGTCATAGCGGGGGCGTCCGGCACGGCCGCACATCTGTTTCACCTCCATGACCGAGATGGGCACGTTCCCGCCGCCCTCGAACCTGGTCACATCACGGACGATCACTCGCCTCGCAGGCAGGTTTATCCCGGCGGCCAGCGTCGGCGTGGCCACGATGCATTTGATCTTGCCCGCCTTAAAGAACCGCTCGACCGTCCGGCGCTGCTCGTTTGTCAATGCAGCATTATGGAAGGCCATGCCGTGCTTCATACAGTCCTTCAGAGTGGCACCGATGGACGTCTGCTCGTCCCGGAAGGCCTCTTCCAGCTCCTCGTTCTCCTTGGGGTCTCCCCTGTTCTTGTTCGATTTGGAAAAGCGCACGGCCAGCGTCTCGGTGGACTTGCGTGTGTTCACGAAGACCAGCGCCTGCCCGCCCTCGTCCATGGTGTCCTTCACCAGGGACCAGACAACATCCCCCAAGGGCTTGATCTGGCGCTTGCTGTTGTCCGTGAAGTTAATGGTGTTCTCCAGCAGGACGCCCTCCTTCAGCTTGACCGGGCGCCACTCGCTGGCCACATGCTCTGCGTTCAGCCATTTGGCCATCTCCTTGGAGTTGCCGACCGTGGCCGAGAGCGCGATGACCTGCACCTGCGGGTTGAGCATGCGCAACTTCGTGAGCGTGATCTCCAAGGTCGGCCCGCGGTCCGGGTCGTTCATGAGGTGGACCTCGTCCGCGACGACCAATGATATGGCGCTGATCCAGTCGGAGCGGTGGCGCATGATGGCATCGGCCTTCTCCGAGGTGGCGACCAGAATGTCCAGCTGGTCGATGCCCTTGTCCGCCTCGTCATAATCGCCTATGGACATGCCGACCCTGATCCCCAGCCGCTCGAAGCGCTTCAGCTCGTCGAACTTCTCTGAAGCCAAGGCCCTCAGCGGAACGATATAAAGGACCTTCCCGCCTTCGTGCAACACCCTCTTCACCGCGGCCAGATAGGCGACCAGTGATTTGCCCGAGGCCGTCGGTACGGCCAGAACGAGGTTCTTTCCTGCCAGCGCATGGGGGACGGCCTTCTCCTGCGGGGGGTAGAGGGCGGTTATGCCATCCTCCTCCAGTATCTCGACGACCCCGTGCGGCAGCTCGCTCTTCCAGTCGGTCATTTTCAGGATAGGTCATGCCCCCCGAGGTTAATACAATTTCCAATGCTAGACGTTCCAGAGGGGCGTTCCACAAGTGAAGGTGCTCTTCAATTCCGCTCTATCGATGAGATCAGGCTCTCCCTGATGTCAGCGACCATTTCGACGCTCATCCTTCCATAGATCGCGATGGTCTCCGTATCATTAAGCACGTTCTCTAACGGTGTCAGTAAAAATGGCCATCGGTCCAATGATGAACCCAGGAGGTCCAAGCGAACATCATGACCACCATGTTTCGGGTCAAGTAGTGCCAATATGTCACCACCGTCCTTGAGCAGCTTCCCTTTTTCCCATTCCAGGTCATGCGATGAACCGTGTTCCAACCTGTATCTCCTATCCCAGGCCGCCTTGAGCTTGAGGACCAGGAGAAGCGTCCTGTCCGGGACCGGGAACGGCGTTCCGTTGTCGATGTCCCTTAGGACGGTCCTACCATCCAGGATACGATAGTCCATCGATTCGCTTCTCCCCTCGAAAGGGTCAGGTCTATCCCTTACACCGAAATCGATGATTATTTTACGATTTTGGACGACGGTCTTAGATATGCCTCTACGATCATCAGGTCCCCGAAAATGATTAAATCCCCTCTCATGAACTAGGCGGTCCACTATGCGCTTCTTCCCATTCGAGTCTGTTATCAGATCGATATCTATCGAACCATACCATGGATTGTAGGAATGGACGGACCATCCACCGATGAGGACCGTTCGAGGTTTGGTCAGATCTTCGTATTTAGCCGTCATTCTTGCCAAGTACCTAAGCTCCTCCATCGATGCATCGATGACCGAGGCCGCCTCATAGATCGGCAAAGCTTTTCACCATCGCCCTGGTCAGTTCGGTCGCCCCGTATCCCATACTGGCAAGGTCCAACAGCGTCTGTGCGGGAGAGACTATCTTGATCCCGTCAACGGTCCTGGCCTTCATCCAGACCTCCCTATCTGGGATCAATACCTGGATCGTCACCCCCGAACCATCCTTCGTCGCATAGATATCTTCGAAGGACCTTATGGCGTTCTCAGGCAGATAGATCTGCAATCGATCGAACCTGATCGCCTGTCCAGTGTAGAGAGATCCAGCCATATGGCCAGTGAACGCATGTTCGTCTAACGGACCGGCGAAGGTCCTCCCTATCTCCCTTGCACCATTGAACACATCGTCGATGTCCGTTCGTATATCCTTTACGATCAATTTTTTAAACGGCCTTTCCCAAGAAATTCCGTTGATCAATTGGTCCATGTTCACCAAATCGACCCGATTGCCATTCCTTTCCGCAATGCCCTTTTCTATGAGATATTGGATGACCGCATGTGCCCAGCCATAGGACACTTCTTCTGCCATAGCAACGCTGCGGACCGAGGTCGGCCGTTCCTGGAGCAATCTCGATATTATCCGCCATGACTTATCGGTAGTTATCTTCAACCGATCGCGCGAGACCTTTTTTTCGATCAGGTCGATGCAAGCGCCCCTCGATAGCATGATCACACGGATCCCTGCCGACTCTGCCAAGCCTAATAGGTCATCACTGATGCTCTTAACAGCCAGTGCGATCTTCACTTCGCCCTCTGCATCCCTGGCCAATCTTGAGATCAAGGCCAACCTGGATATCGCGTCGACCGACGCTCTGGTCTTGATGTCAACAAAAACAGTAGTTCCCGATCCCTTCAGAACGATATCAGGTCTATTGTCATGAGGTGTATCATTCTGAACTATCTGGCAATGCTTATCCATACCTAGGGTGGTTCTGATCTCTTCTATTACGGACGGGTCTATCATACCTAACATTATCACTATAAGGTGATAGATATAAATACATATCACTGATAATATAAAGAAAAATGTCGATGGCTAAAAATTATTATCAGTGATAATACCAACAATCTAGGGGCCGGGTCCCCTCCTCGACGTCATTTATACGGTCGGTCCCTCCTGATATGGTATGTTTTAATACCTAGAAGCTCCACTAGTTCTCTATTAATAGGCAAGAACGACTGGCTAAATGTTAAGGACGCTGATTAAAAGGAATATCTTTATTTAGCAGCGCTTGCATGGGTTGAATTTGAGAGTCTGGTGAAACATGGTAGAAGAAAAAAACGAAGAGGTTGCGAAGCAACCCGACGTGGAAACCTGGATAGAGACCCAGGAATTCACCACCACCGCTGACATCAAGATACCTGAGAAGCTTTCAGATCAGGTAATCGGTCAGGAATCAGCGGTAGATGTCGTACGGAAGGCAGCCGAGCAGAAGCGGCACGTCATGCTCATCGGCGAACCAGGTACTGGCAAGTCCATGCTGGCCAAGTCGATGACGGAGTACCTCCCCAAGGAGGACCTGCAGGACGTCATCGCCTATCACAACGCAGACGATCCCAACGAGCCGAGGATACGCACCGTTCCGTCGGGAAAGGGCAAGGAGATCGTCGCCGCCCAAAAGAAAGAGGCGATGGCACGCAAGTCCCAGAAGACCTCTCTGGTAACGGCCATCGTCATGATGGTCGTCATCCTGAGCATAGTTCTGTTCATACAGAGCGGCATGGACGATCCCATGATCCTACTGTTCGGCATCATGGCCGCAGCGATGATATTCTTCGCTACCAGGTATGTCGGCCAGCGTGGCGAGAACTATCTGATCCCCAAGCTGCTGATCACTCACACCGAAGGAACGACAATACCATTCATCGACGCCACCGGGGCACACGCAGGTGCGCTGCTGGGAGACGTCAAGCACGACCCGTTCCAGAGCGGAGGCCTGGAGACCCCGGCCCACGAGCGCCTGGAGGTCGGAGCCATACACAAGGCGTCCAAGGGAGTGCTGTTCGTAGACGAGATAAACATGCTGAGGATGGAGTCCCAGCAGTCGCTCCTGACCGCATTGCAGGAGGGCAAGTTCAGCATCACCGGCCAGAGCGAGAGGAGCAGTGGCGCCATGGTCAAGTCGGAGCCGGTGCCGTGCGACTTCATACTGGTATGCGCAGGCAACATGGATGCTATGCAGGGCATGCACCCCGCTCTCCGTTCCCGCGTCCGCGGCTACGGATATGAGGTGTACATGCGCTCCACCATGGACGACACGCCTGAGAACCGCACTAAGCTGGTGCGCTTCGTCGCTCAGGAAGTGGCCAAGGACAAGAAGATCCCCCACTTCGATAAGAAGGCGGTCGCCGAGATAATAAAGGAGGCGCAGAGGCGCGCTGGAAGGCGTGGACAGCTGACCCTACGGCTCAGGGAGCTGGGCGGACTGATACGTGTATCCGGCGATGTGGCAAGGGAGCTTGGGGCACCGGTCGTTACCCAGGAGCATGTCCTAAAGGCCAAGAAGGTGGCCCGGTCGCTGGAACAGCAGATCGTGGACCGCTACATACAGTCCAGCAAGCAGTACAAGTCCTTCTCCACCGAGGGCGGCGCCGTCGGTATCGTGAACGGACTGGCCGCGATGAACTCCGGCTCCAGCATGTCCGAGCTTTCCGGGATAGTCCTTCCGATAGTCGCTGAGGTCACCCCGGCCCAGACCAAGAACGGCGGCCAGATAATCGCCACCGGCAAGCTGGGAGAGATCGCCAAGGAAGCGGTGCAGAACGTCTCCGCCCTCATCAAGAAGTACACTGGCGAGGACATCAGCAACCACGACGTGCACGTGCAGTTCATCGGGACGTACGATGGCGTGGAGGGCGACTCCGCCTCTATATCCATAGCGACGGCCGTCATATCCGCCCTCGAGGACGCACCTATCGATCAGACCGTGGCCATGACCGGCTCTCTGAGCGTCAGGGGGCAGGTGCTGCCCGTAGGCGGCGTCACTGCCAAGATCGAGGCCGCGGCCGAGTCCGGGATACTGAAGGTGCTGATACCCAAGGCCAACCAGTTCGATATCGTACTGGAGGAGCGCTACATCGGTAAGATCGAGATCATACCGGTCAGCAACATGCGCGAGGTCCTGACGCACGCCTTGATAAACGGCAGCAAGAAGGATGGGCTATTGACGAAGCTTGCCGCTTTGAAGGAGATGGGCAGCGTTCTGAAGCCTATCGGACCGAAGCCTGTCACGCAGTGAAACCCTTTCAAACCTACTCTTTTCTTTATTTTATGGCAATCATTTTATCGGTACAATAGGATGGCCGAGCAAGATGAAAGAACCTGACAGCGTGGACTGCCTTCTGATCGGGCGGTTCCAGCCGTTCCACCTCGGGCATCTGGAGGTCGTGCGCAAGATCGCCAAGGAATGCGATGAGCTGATAATCGGCATCGGCAGCGCCCAGATATCCCATACGTTCGAGAACCCTTTCACCGCCGGAGAACGGCATCTGATGATATCCAGGGCGCTGCGCGCCGACGGCATCAAGGACTTCTTCCTGGTGCCCATCGTGGACATCAACCAGTATGGCGTATGGGTATCGCATGTGCGTTCGATGGTGCCCCCGTTCCAGCGCGTCTATACCAATAACCCGCTGACTCGCAGGCTCTTCTCCGAGGCCGGGTACGACGTATCCGCCTCCCCTATGTTCAACCGCTCGCAATATTCCGGAACGGAGATACGCAAGCGTATGGCGTCCGGTGACGAGTGGCGCAAGTTCGTGCCATCGGCCGTGGCTGAGGTCATCGATTCCATCGACGGTGTGAGGCGCCTGCAGGACCTCACCGCCCAGGGGGAAGGGGATGTTGGGGACTGAGGTCGTTCAGCTGCTGCGCGAAAAAAGGTTGAGCATAGCATTGGCCGAATCTTGCACAGGCGGACGGGTCTGCGATATGCTGACCGATGTGCCAGGATGCTCCGGGGTGCTCAAGGGCGGCGTTGTAGCATATAGCAATGGTTCCAAGGTCAAGCTCCTTGGCGTATCCCCGGCCACGCTCGAACGATTCGGGGCGGTCAGCGCGGAATGCGCTTCGGAGATGGCGCGAGGCGCTCGAAGCGCGTTGGAGGCGGACATCGGCGTCTCCACGACCGGTATCGCTGGACCTGCCGGAGCGACGCCCACCAAGCCTGTTGGGATGGTCTATATCGCCCTGGCCACGGGGAGCGGTGTAAAGGTATCTGAGCACCATTTTCCCGGTGACCGGGAGAGCGTCAGGTCAAAGACCGCGGAAGAGGTCTTGAGGCTGATCCTGCGCTCGGTTTGATGTCAAGACCATGGACAAGGACCAGCATCCAATCGTTATTTGCGACGAACGCTCGCAATGCGGTTCGTTCCCCCGGTATCATCCCCTCTACCTGAATAGGATGAGCGCTCCCTAGGCAAGATTATAAATCAGCGGAAATAATATTTTGATGTTCCCTCTATTCCTCGCGATCCGAGGTCCTGAAAGGGATCGAGATGCATCATGAAGCTAACAGGGACACTAGGGACGGTCATCATCAACGTGATCATACTGGTCGTGATGATCGGTACTGCCTTCATCGCTGCGGGCATAGTGCACGACCGCGTAGTGCCCGAACAACCGACGTTCAGCGTCGCTCTGGAGGCCATCCAGACCAACGGTCTAGGCGGCACGGTCGAGCATGACCCACTGGTCCATCAGGTCGTGCAAGGTGTGTTCTATGACATCGGCGTCAGGCTGATCGCCTTGGACGAGGACGAGAACGTTCGCGTATACTTCTCCCTCGACCGCAGCAACATCTCCGCGGACGATGTGGATGCATATTACTATGACACCGTCAGCTCCACCTGGAGGCAACTGTCCTTCGCGGACCAGGGCAATTCCCTAAAGGCGCTCTTAGGTCCCGTGGGCGGATTGGACATCGAGCCGGGGGACGAGACTCTCTACCGGCTTCTTATATCCTTCAATTTCGATGGGAACGTGACGCCGTCCTGCTCGGCCTCCAGTTAGTAGGAATAGAATTACGAGAACCATCTCAAGGATGAGGTTTGGAAGATGGGAAGGGGGGCCTTGCGGCCGCGTTAGAGGGGATACTTTCATGATGCTCCAATGTGGAGATTGAACCTCAAACGACCTCCCGGAGACTTATATCATGGGAACGAATGATAAGGACGATTTATCCATACTTGAGGTCCGATCGCGTTTCTCCACTCCTCCCATCTCTCCAGGGGGGAGGATCCTATGAGAAGATGCCTCGTCTCGGTTTGTATATGCGACCAGATTCGACATAATGCAAAGCCCTTTTCCTTCCCAGATACCACACATCATAGCAAAGGTATGCGACCCAGGGCAGCAAACCAATGAGCAGGCTCAAACTATAGACGTAATCCCAGAGCAAGGCCAGTAATACTTCAGATGAACATAAGATTAAAATAAATAATGAAAATAATATACCGAAATATCGGCGAGAATTGACATAAAAACAATTTGATGATGGAGATATCAGACCCATATGGTATATCACGTACGGTCTGTAAAAATTGCACCATCTGTCCCTTTTTTCCTTAAAAAGGATGGCATGCCCCCCACCTGCTATATCGACCTCAACATGTGATCCATTTTTTAACTCGGGATTCGAGGTCGATCTGTTGAAAATCTGATAATACAATTTTCATACTGCATATAAATACTAAATATGAACGATTCTCAATTGGATATGCAATCAATATTGAATGTAAAAAAACAAATTCGTAAAGCCTCTCTTTCTGACAGTTCGGCGCATCGATCCGCTCAAATTCATGTTCCTGGGATACAAGCCAGACAACCCAGCCTGCGATAGAACTATATGGTCATATTCTAATCCATGCCAGGTAGGGTGCGTGAATGGATGGTTCAGTGAAAAGGATACCCAGCGGCGTCGCCGATTTTGACAGCATCATCAAGGGAGGTATCCCAGCCGGTTCCGTGATCCTACTCATGGGCGACCTGGGCGCAGGGCAGCAGGAGTACGCGCTGACGTCCGCGTCCAAGCTCTCACTGGTCAAGGAGAACCCTTCATCATCAGATTACTACTTGGGGCACAGGGTCGGGCAAAGGGTTTTGCCGAAGAAGATATGCTACGTCACCTTCTCTCGCTCTCAGGAGGACATCCTGCAGGAGATAAAGGCCTCGTTCAACCCTGACTTCTATGGTGCGTTCGAAAGGAACGTCCTTTTTAAAGACTTCTCAAAACAGTACTTCCGCAACACACTGGTCCCGCGCAGCTGGACCGGTGAGGCGTCCAGCGGGCTCTTCTCCGACGACGGGGAGCAGAACACCTTGGAGGCATTGGTGGATTACCTGGACTCCAATGCCAGCGACAGCCTTGTCATCATCGATTCGCTCACTGACCTGGTCGTGAACAACCAGATCGAGGAGATGGAGCTGGTGGCCGTGATGCGTGGAATGCAGCGCATGGCCAAGCGTTGGAAGGGCGTGATCTATCTCCTGCTCACCAAGGACATCGTGGACCCGAGGAAGGAGAAGCTCATCATGGACTCGGTGGACGGCGCATTGGTCTTCGAATGGTCCAAGTTCGTTCAATCGTCACGCCGCCAACGGTACATGTACGTGGAGAAGTTCATCAGCATATTGCCTCACCTGGATAAGGAGAGGATAGCCAGGTTCGCCACGGTCGTGACAGCGTCAGCTGGCCTGGTCGTTATCGACACGGAGAGGGTATCATGACGGGGATGGAGAAGGTCAAGACAGGTTTGGAAGGGCTGGACGAGATGCTTTTCGGAGGTATCCCTAAAGGGTCGACCGTCGTGGTCATGGGCTCCTTCGGTACTGGTAAGACCACCTTCGGCCTGCAGTTCCTCAATCAAGGCCTTTCGGAAGGGGAGAAAGGCGTCTACATCTCATTGGAGGAGGACAAGGAATCCATACTTGCCGACGCCGAGGCTCACGGTTGGGACCTACGCGGGAAGCTGGACGCCAAGCAACTGGAGATAGTGAAGCTGGAACCGACCGACGCCAAGGTCACCATCCAGAGGATCAAGAGCGAGCTGCCTGAGTTCATCAAGAAGTTCGGTGCCTCGCGCATCGTCGTGGACTCGGTCTCTCTGCTCAACATGCTCTTCGACAACGACCATGACAGGCGCAGCAATCTCTTCAATCTCTCCCAGATGATCAAGAGGACCGGCGCCACCCTGATATTGACGGCCGAGGTCAAGGACGACAACCCCTTCGCCTCCCGCGACGGCCTCATCGAGTATGTGGCGGACGGAGTGATATCCTTACGCTACCTGGAGCGGTTGGAACGGAACGAGCTGATGTTGTCGCTGCGCATCATCAAGATGAGGCGTACCGAGCATTCCCGCAAGATAACGCCCTACTCGATCACCAACAAGGGCTTGGAAGTGCACGTGGGCTCGGAGTTCTAGTAAGGTTTATTCGCTCTTTCGCCATCAGCTCAAGCGATGAAGCTATATCGCGTTGGCAAGGTCAAGAAGGTCTTCGAGGTCGACGACGAGACGTTCGAGTTCCAGTTCACCAACAACATCTCCGTCTTCGATAAGATCATCCCGACGGAGATCCCGTACAAGGGAGAGGTGCTGTGCCGAACCTCCGCCTTTTGGTTCAAGTTGCTGGCCGAGCATGGGATACGCTCCGATTTCATCAAGCTCAGCGGGAAGGACCGCATGCTGGTCAAGCGCGTGGACGTCATACCTGACTATTCCAAGCTGAACCACAAGACCATCAACTACCTCATCCCGCTGGAGCTCATCTGCCGCCATTACAACGCCGGTTCGCTCAACGATCGCGTCAAGGAGGGGAAGATTAAGGTGGAGCAACTGGGCTTCCCGAAAGGCCACCAGCTGAAGTACGGCGAGAAGCTGCCGCAGGACTTCTTCGAAGCCACCACCAAGCTGGAGGAGACGGACCGGAACCTGGACAAGGAGGAGGCATTGCGCATCTCCGGACTGACTGAAAATGAGTATCAGGAGGTCATCAGCACCATCGCCAAGATAGACGCGCTCATCGGCGAGCGTGCGGCGAAGGCCGGTCTGATCCATGTGGACGGCAAGAAGGAGTTCGCCTACGACGAGAAACGCCGGTTGATGATAGTCGACACGTTCGGAACGCTGGACGAGGACCGCTGGTGGGACGCGGCCGAGTATGAGAAAGGCAACTGTCTGGAACTTAGCAAGGAGATGGTGCGCCAGCACTATCGCGAGACCGGGTACCACGAGGCACTGTACAAGGCGAGGAAGGAGCACAGGCCGGAACCGGACATACCTGCATTGCCTAATGACGTCGTAGAAAAGGTATCCAGGCTCTATATCGAGATGTACGAGAGGATGACCGGGGAAAGGTTCTTCTGAGGTCCTCCTTCTCTATGATGAACCGTTCGATGAAAGCCTGGGCATAGCGCTCGCCCCTGTCCACGAAGATGGCGCCGATCACCGCTTCAACGGCGTCAGCGGCCATCTTCTTGGGTTCCTGGGCATTTGTTTTGACGGAATTTCCTATTATCACATAGTCGAGGATGCCCAGCCTGTCCCCTGTCTCGTTCAGGAACTCGTTCTTTACCAGATCGATGCGTTTGTCGGAGAGGTCGCTCTCGCTCGCTTCCCTATCCCTTTCGACAAGGCGCTTGGTGACGATGTATCCGAGCACCGTATCGCCCAGGAACTCCAGGCGCTCATAGTCCCGGGCGTCCGGTATCTCGCCCTTTATGGAACAATGGGTGAGGGCCTCGTCGAGCAGCTCGACCCTCTTGAAATGGTATCCGATACCGTCCATGAACTCCTCGAGCTTCAACGACCTTCCCGGGTCCATCTTGTGCATGGTAAGCTCTCAGGGCATCGCCTGACCAATGCTTAAAAGGTAAGGAGAGGGCGATCATCGATCCGTTCGATGGCATCCCTCGGGGACGAGCATCTCGAACCTCGCCCCCTTCCCAGGCACCCCGTTCTCAACGATGGTTATGCCCGTGATCCCCAGTATCTCGCGGGAGAGGAAAAGGCCCAGACCTGTGTTCTTGCCGTAACCGCGTTCGAATATCAGTTCCTTCTGGTCCTTCGGAATGCCACATCCATCATCCTCCCATGTGAGCTTCAGGTCATTCCCCACACGAGTACAGCGAACGGTCACAACGGTCGCTCCTTCGGCATGACGCCGCGTGTTGTCCATCAGGTTCTGGAAGACGGTCTCGATCATCGGGTCGGCATAGATCGAGATATTGTCGCACTCGCAAATGATGTCGATGTGATCGTCGGCAACGTTCCGAACGATCTGCCTCAATCTGAGCCAGGTGAGCTCTCTGACACCAAGCTGCTCGTAATCACGTGTGAACTCGATATGCCTCTGTATGGCGGAAACGGATTTGCCAATCTTGTCCAGAAATGCGGTCGCACCCTCGTTCCGGTCCCTCATCTTCGCTAGCTCGATATTGCCCTGGACCGCCATTATCTGATTGAGTATGTCATGCCTTGTGATCGAGGATAAAAGGTTCAGTTTGCGGTTCGCCAAGGCCAACGATCCCATCGCCAGCTTGTATTCCGTAATGTCCACTGCGCTGCCGAACAGCGTGGCGAGCTTACCGTTCTCATCGAAGGAGGGGATGAGGTTGCTCCTGTGCCAGCGGATGGAGCCGTCCTTATGGACGACGCGATATTCGATGGCCGGCTGCCGGACCCCGGTCTCGACCGTCCTGCGCAGGAAGCCATCGCACAGCTCCAGGTCGTCCTTATGGATGACCTTCTTGAAGGTTCCTCCGAGGTATTCCGTGACATCGTAACCGAGCATCGTCGTCCAGCTGGGGGAGACGTAGGTCATCATACCGTCCGGGGTGATGGTATAGATGACGTCGTGGCTGTTCTGAACCAGATGCCGATACTTCTCCTCAGCTTCCTTAAGAGCCCTCTCGGCCTTCTTCTGCTCGGTGACGTCCCTGGTCGTGGCCAATATGAGCGTCCTGTCGCCGGAGACGACCTTGGTCAGGTAGACCTCCACGTCGAAAAGGGTGCCCTCGGTAGGCCTCTTGGCCTTCCATGGAAAGATGAACGACTGTCCGGCCATGACCTTGTCCCATATCCTCGTCTCGGCCTGCGCGTCGAACTCCCTCTCATCGGAGAAGTCGCGTATGGTGAGGGTCAAGGCCTTCTCTCGGGTGATATGATACATCTCCAACAGCTTGGTGTTGACATCGATGACCCGGCCGTCGGTGTCATGGATGAAAAAGGCATCATGGGAGCTGTCGATGACGGTCCTGAACAGGTTGTGGGACTGCTGCAGCTCCCGATTGATGGTGACGATATCGGAAATATCTCTGGATATCAATCCGATCCGATATCCGTTCTTGATGCGTATCGGGAATATGACCTGCTGCAGGACGAACCTCCCTCCGTCCTCTTTGACGATCTCCGTCTCATAGAGCTTATCAAAGTATTCGGAATCCCCGGTCTGAAGGAAGGTCTCTATCTTCGATCTCACGGAGTCGATGATATCCGAGGTACGATGATCCGGGGGTATCAGAGGGATGATGAGATCATAGTACCGTTTCCCTACGGCGTTCCCGCGCTCTATGCCAGTGATCTTAGCCTGAGCCTCGTTCCACTCGATCACATCCCCTATCTCATCGATGAGCACGATGGCATCGTATGACTCGTCGATGAAGGAACGGAACGTCTCCTCGCTGTCCTGCAAGGCCATTCCCTTGGTCATGATCTCCGCCATCTGGGCCTTTAACATCTGTTCGTTGCTCTTCAGCTGGTCTATGTCCGTGTGCGTGCCTATGACCCTGACAGGCTTCCCTTCATCGTCCCTTGTCATCACCATGCCCCGGGCCAATATCCATTTGTAGGACCCGTCCTTGCATAGGAGCCGGTGCTCCGTCTCATAGAAGTCGACCTCGCCATCGAAGAACTTGTGCATCGTACTTTCCACATGACCGAGGTCGTCAGGATATACCCGGTTCCTCCACTCGTCAGGTGCAGGTGCGATGTCGCTGTCGTCATAACCGAGCATGGATTTCCATCGGGAGGAGTAATAGATGATGTTCGACGGCAGGTCCCAGTCCCACACTCCTTCCCTAGCTCCTTCCAGAGCGAACTTCCATCTGGACTCGCTCTCGTCCAATGCCTGTTCCAGTGCCTCCTTCTCAGTGATGTCGATTATTCCACCCATCACATAGACCGGCCTTTCGCCGTCGAATATGCAATACCCTACATCGGCGACAAAACGGACACTGCCGTCCCTGCTCCTCATATGATACTTGAGCTGGATAGGACCCCCATCCCCCTTGATCATGGCATCATGCCCTTCCAGGACCTTGATGCGCTCCTCCGGGAATATGATGGAAGGCCAGGGGACCTTGCCATCGATGACGTCCTGCGATGAATACCCGATGTAGGCCTCCACCTCCCCGTCGAATATGTCGATCCGCCCGGTATCTATCCTGTATCGATAGACTATGCCCTTCATGTTGTGGACGAAGGAATGGTACCTCTCCTCGCTGGCCTTTAGATCGTTGATGGCGGTACGGCTCTGCACGGCCATCTTGACCATATGTATCAGCTCTGTGAACTGGCTATGAAGGTCTCCTCCCTTCTGCAGATAGAAGTCGGCCCCCTTGTTCAAGGCCTCTATGACGACATCCTCCCTCCCTTTCCCCGTGAACAGGATGAAAGGGAGGTTGGGCATGTCCTTTCGCACTTCGTTGAGGAAGGCAAGCCCATCCATGATCGGCATCTGGTAATCGGACACCACTGCGTCGAACTTGCGCTCCCTCAGAAGGGCCAGGGCCTCAGTTGCGCAAGTTGACATGGTGACATCAAAAGCCCCCATCATCTCCAGGAAATCCTTTATGACCTCCAGTAAGGCAGGTTCATCATCTACCAAAAGAAGCCGGAGGGGAACTTCCATCATATAAAAAGTTCAGTATGTATAATAAAATGATTACTGACCGGATATCAGCACCCGGAAAAAAGCGGGCGGTCCGACGCCGGGTCGGTCATCGATGGGCGTTCGCCCGCGGCATCAGGCCTTTTTATTAATAGTACATCCTGCAAGCGGGTAGGACGTCCTCATTCGAAGACGACCTGTACCAGCTTCTTGCCCTCGGAGCAATCCATGTCGCCGACTATCTTCTTGATGCGGGCCTTGTGCCCCTTGTCCACGCCCAACGGGTGGCATATGCGGTAGTGCTCGCATCCCAGGTGGTCGCATTTGATGACCTCGCGGGTGACGGTCGTGCCCTCCAGGGCCCCCTTCTTCTGCACCGCCCCTTTCATCATCTCCTTCTCTGCCTTGATGACGCGGACGCCTTCCTCATGCACTCCGCATTCATGCTTCACGTCACGCACCTCGACGATGCGGTACAGAGCCCCGGCGTCCAGGTTGAAGCACACCCCCTTTAGCTTGCACTCCTTGCATTCCGTCAACGGACCTAAGTAGATGAACTGGCCACCTATCTTGGCCTGCCTCTCCCCTATCACAGTGATCATATCCGACGAGCCTCCTTTCTATTAGATGACCCTGGTGATGGTGGCGATGCGCTCCGCCGCTTCCCTGGTGAGCCCCATGCCCAGTATGGTGAAGCGGTCCTTGCGGATCCGATGAGCGGTCACCAGCGCCTCAATCACCTGCTCCTTGGTGACCCCCAGTTCCTTGGCCGAGGTGGGGGCACCTATCTTCATCAACGCCTCCCGGATGCGCATCCAATCGCCTCCATGAAGGTACATCATCATTATGCAGCCGACCCCGCACTGCTCCCCATGCAGCGCCTTCCCAGGTGCGATGAGGTCCAGGGCATGCGAGAACATATGCTCGCTGCCCGAGGTGGGTCGCGACGATCCGGCCACGCTCATGCTTATTCCGGAGATGATTATGGGGCGTATGCATATCCACACGCTCTCCTCCAGGTTGGGCCGGATTAGGTCCGCGTTATCGATGATCGTCTGCGCGGTATAGCTGGCCAACGCGTAGGCTGAACGGGAGAAGGTCTCGCTGCGCAGGCGCCGAGCGAACTCCCAGTCCATCAGGGCGGTGGCGTTGCTGATGACGTCGGCGCACCCTGCGGCCAATAATCTGTATGGTGATTTAGCGATTATGCCAGTGTCGGCTATGACCGCCAGAGGCACTTTGGCATCATGTGATATCGGGCCATTGTCGCCCTTGATGCTGGCGCGTCCAGAGGCGATGCCATCATGGGACGCTGAGGTCGGTATGGAGAGAAACTCTTTCTGAAGGTTCATGGCCGCCATCTTGGCCAGGTCTATCTTGGACCCGCCCCCGACACCTAATAGGAAATCGGCATGGCATTCCTTCGCCGCATTCTCCACCTTCGCCAGGTTGTCGTTGGTGGCCTCACCGACATTTATTATGCAGACCTCGTAGCCGTTCTCCACCAATCCATCGCGGATGATGTTCCCGGCCACCTTCATGGTCTTATCACCAGTGACGATGAGGGCAGTACCGCTGAGGCCGAAGGTACGGCACGAGTCCGGCACGGTCCCTATGACGTCATGGCCCGCAAGAACCTGCCTTGGAAAAAGCATCGAGCGAGCCTTGGCGAAGTCTTCGAAATCCAATCCAAGCACCCTGGTAGCGCCTATTATCTCGATACCTCTTTTTCAAGTTATCGGTTTCATGGAGAACGAATGTTTTACTGGATGGACCTTTCTCCACGCATGCGACGCAAAGCCTCTCTGAACCCCGCCCCGTTCTCAAGGTGCCCTCCCCATATCTCCAAAAGCACAGGCAGTCCGCGGAGATAGGGAAGGAAGTCCATCCTCAGCTCGCCGTCACCGATCATCACGCCCTCTACGTCCGGTCGTCTGGCGTCGGAAAGGTGCACGTGCCTGACCGCCTCTCCCAGCTCCTTGAACATGTCCATGACGTTGGCGTTGCCGTCCCCATCCACTCCTAGATAGGCATGCGATACGTCCACAGTGAAGCCGGCGACCAGGTCCTCGACCTCCTTCAATTCCGACGGGGTGCGCATGAGGTTCGAGCGCTTGAGCATCCCCTTGTAATGATAGTGCCGGGGCATGTTCTCCAGCCAAAGATAGTCTGGGAGCAGGTCCAGCGATGAGCGCAGGTTCGTCACCAGTTGTGTAATGTCGTCCAAGGGGACATCGGTGACGCCGCCGGGATGCACGACCACTGGGCGGGCCGTCTCCCGCCCGGCCTTGGCCACGTCCCTGATGCGGCGCACGCTGTCCGTACGAACGGTCTCGTCCGGGGATGCCAGGTCCAGAAAGCGGCCGTCCGGGAGCTCTTCCGGGGCGTGCAGTATCAGCTCCCCATCGAAGCCATCGCAGAACATGGACAATTTCTCCATGTCGTCCCTGGGGAGGACCAGCAGCTCTATGAAATCGACCGGGAGCGCTGAGATCACCTTGTGATCGCCCAGAGTGGCCATCGCGCCTAAGCGCATGGGAGAGTACACGCAACGGGAATGGGAGGGTCGATAGATAAAGTGAGTGAGAGAAAAAGAGGCCCGACAGATATGCAAGGTGAATACAACTATCCTTTGGAGGAGAATAGTTTGGGGGGGGGGT
>JAJRAK010000011.1 GCA_028682895.1 Methanomassiliicoccales archaeon | reverse complement strand
GACAAGGAATCGCTCTTGGAGGAGGTCGGGCACATCGTAGAGTCCGATTATGAGGACTATGGCGCGCGCAAGGTCGTCTATGAGTATATCAAGCACCCCGATATCGAGGGGCGCGCCCTGGCCAAGGGCTTGGGCTTGCGCGATGATGTTGTGGAGAGGATCATTGCCCAGTTGGAGGGAGATGAAGATGGGTCCTGAGGATAGAGAGCTGGAAAGGTATCTGCAAGAGATGAGGCGGATCGGTTCCGATCTGGAGAAGGCCATGCGTGCTGCGGCACAGGACATGGACAGGTTGGGGCGGGACGCCCTGAAGGATGCGACCGAGAACGCCAGGAAGGGTGGGAAGGAAGCGGAGCAAGCATTGCTGAGATTGGAGGAGGACCTGAGGAATGGTGCTCCTGGGATCAAGAAGGAGATGGAGGATGTCCAGCGCCAGATCAACAAGGCTGTGAGCAAGGTAGAGCAGGAGATAAAGAGGGTGCTCAAGTAAAATATATATAGAAGGGCAAACAGTAGTGTATATCACTAGTAGTTTACAACTCCTAGTTGATATGTAGAGGTGAACAGATGTTCGGATACAAGGACGGGACGATGAGCATGGTGCCCAGATGCGAGACGTGGGCCCCGATCTCGATGTTAGGGGATATGGAGCGCTTTTTCTCTGGTGCATGCTGCGCGACCAACCCCTTCGAGGCCACGTTGCCGACGGGAGAGAACTTCAGGATGCCCATGGTCGACATGAAGGACGAGAAGGACCGCTATCTGGTCCAGGCAGAGATGCCGGGCATGACCAAGGAGAACGTGTCCATCGAGATGGACGGGGACCTGCTGAAGATATCCGCCTTCAGAGAGCAGAGCTCGGAGCATGAGGAGGATGGATATCTGACCAAGGAGAGAGGGAGCATGCGCTTCCATCGCCAGGTCATGCTGCCGAAGAACATCGACCACGATGCGATCAAGGCCAGGATGGAGAACGGAGTGTTGGAGATAATCCTGCCCAAGGTGGTGCCGGTCGAAGTGAAGAACAAGATCCAGGTGGAGTAAAGCTCCACCCGATCATTCAACGAGTGAAGTAAATGAGCACATCTGACAAGGTATTGAAGGTCGCAGAGGCAAAGGCCAAGGATGCGGGCAGAGGCATAGCTAGAGTGGACCCGGCGGTCATGGAGGCCATGGGCCTCGCTGCCGGTGACGTTGTACAGGTGGAGGGCAAGAAGAAGACCGTGGCCCTTGTCTGGCCTGGATACAATGAGGATGCCAACCGGGGCGTGGTCCGCATAGACGGAACGACCCGTAGGAACGCCCAGACCAGCATCGATGAGAAGATATCGTTGCGCAAGGTGCAGGTGAAACCGGCACAGAAGATATCCTTCGCCCCAACGGAAGAGCTGCGCATAACCGGTGGGGAGGAATATCTGGGCCAGATAATGGAGGGAAGGGTATTCACGCGCGGTGATGTCGTGGAGCTGAACATCATGGGCAGGCGCATAGACCTGGTAGTGATGTCATACCATCCGAGCGCGGACGCTGTCCTGCAGACCCACGACACGGACATCAAGATAAGCGAGAAGCCGACCAAGGAGGCCGCAACGGGCATACCGAGGGTCACCTACGAGGACATCGGAGGGTTGGGCGATGAGGTGCGGAAGGTCCGTGAGATGATCGAGCTGCCGCTGCGCCATCCCGAGCTCTTTGAGCGCCTGGGCGTCGAAGCGCCGAAGGGCGTGCTGCTCCATGGCCCCCCAGGTACTGGAAAGACGCTGCTGGCGAAAGCGGTGGCGGGTGAGACCAGTGCCAACTTCGTGTCCATCGGCGGACCGGAGATCATGAGCAAGTTCTACGGCGAGAGCGAGGAGCGTCTGCGCGAGATATTCAAGCAGGCCGAGGAGAACGCCCCCTCCATCATCTTCATCGACGAGATCGACTCCATCGCCCCAAAGCGGGACGAGGTGTCCGGGGAGATGGAGAGGAGGATAGTAGCTCAGCTGCTGGCCCTCATGGACGGGCTGGAAGCCCGTGGAAAGGTGGTGGTGATCGGCGCCACGAACAGGCCTAACGCCCTGGACCCAGCGCTGCGCCGTCCTGGACGGTTCGATAGGGAGATAGAGATCAACATACCGAACCGCAACGGACGCCTGGACATACTGCAGATCCACACCCGGGGCATGCCCCTGTCCGACGACGTGAACCTGGACCGCCTGGCCGACCTGACCCACGGTTATGCCGGTGCCGACCTGGCCGCTCTGTGCAAGGAGGCGGCGATGCATTCGCTGCGCCGCATCCTGCCGGACCTGGACATGGAGGCGGAGAGCATTCCGGCCGAGGTGCTGAACCGCATCGAGGTGACGAAGGACGATTACTTCGCCGCCCTGAGGGAGATGTCCCCTTCCAGCATGCGCGAGGTGCTCATCGAGTCGCCCAACCTCCATTGGGACGACATCGGAGGGCTGGAAGATGTGAAGGCAGAGCTGAAGGAGGCGGTGGAATGGCCCTTGAAGTACGCCGAGCTGTTCGAGCACATGAACGCCGAACCGCCCAAGGGAGTGCTGCTCTACGGCCCGCCCGGCACCGGCAAGACGATGCTGGCCAAGGCGGTCGCCACGGAATCGGAGAGCAACTTCATAAGCATCAAGGGACCGGAGTTCCTGAGCAAATGGGTCGGGGAGAGCGAGAAGGCGGTGCGGGAGACGTTCCGCAAGGCGAGGCAGGCCGCTCCATGCATCATATTCATGGACGAGATCGACTCCATCGCGCCGACGCGCGGCGGGGACTCCGATTCCCATGTCACAGAGCGTGTGATATCCCAGCTGCTGACGGAACTTGATGGACTGGAATCGCTGCACAACGTCGTGGTCATCGCCGCCACCAATCGCCCGGACATGATCGATCCGGCCCTGTTGCGCCCGGGAAGGTTCGACCGCCTGATACAGGTGGGCACGCCCGACCTGGAGACCAGGAAGGCCATACTCGGCGTGCACTTCAACCACAAGCCACTGGCCGACGATGTGGACCTGAACGAGGTGGCGAACAAGACCGATGGATGCACAGGCGCTGACCTGGCGGCCATAGCCAACGAGGCGGTGATGTCCTCCATACGGGAGGCCGTGGCCGCAGGCAAGGGCGAGGACCGCGAGCTGATGAAAGGGACGAAGGTGAGCATGAAGAACGTGATGGAGGCGGTGGACAAGCACCGCCCCATCTCCCTTCAGGAGCTGAGCAAGTTCCAGAAGATAGCCAAGGACTTCGAGTACGTGAGGTGATGATATGGGAAGCGGACGCGACAGCGATTGGGACGACATGTTCCGTTCCTTCGACGATGAGTTCGATGTAATACGTGAACGGATGGACCGTTTGATAGAGGCGGCCATGAACGCCACTGGCGATGACCAGTTCGTCTACGGGTTGTCAATGCGTGCCGGTCCTGACGGCCGTCCAGTGGTCCAGGAGTTCGGAAACGTCCCCAGGAACGGCAGCCTTCCAGATCCCGGTTGCAGAGAGCCTCTGACCGACATCGTGGAAGAGGCGGACAGAGTGAGGGTGGTCGTGGAGCTGCCCGGCGTGGAGAAGGAGGAGATCGACCTCCGTTCCGAGGGCAGGGAGCTGAACATTTCGGTCGATACGGAACGGAAGAGGTTCTGCAAGCGCCTGGAACTTCCCTGCGAGGTGCGGGCGGACAGTGCCGTGGCCGAATACCGGAACGGGGTCCTCACAGTGAACATGGACAAGATGCCTGACGTGCCCCGGGGGACCAAGATCGCCGTGGCATGAGGAGGGCTGGCCCCCTAAAATACTTAAGAACGATTATATAGAAGCTGTAGCGCATTACTGTGTATGCAGCGCGATGAGCTGATACGGTCGGTGAGAGAGGTACTTCTCAGCTCTGGGTTCAGGGCATCCTTGCCCATCAAGGTGAGGAGCATAGCCTTTGACATCGCCGCACGTCGCGACCAGAGCCTTCTCCTCATCAAAGTGCTCACCAACATCGACGCCTTCTCCAAGGAGAACGCCGAGGACCTCAAGGTCCTGGCAGAAGCGCTTGGAGGCTCGATCATGCTTATCGGGGAGCGGTCCGGCTCCGGCGACCTGGAGCAGGGCATCGTCTATTCACGCTTCGACATACCGATCGTGGCCCTTTCCACGATAAAGGACCTTTTAATGGAGGACGAGCCGCCCTTCATCTTTGCCGCCCCTGGCGGCCTTTACGTCCGTTTGGACAGCGACCTGCTGCATCAGATCCGTGAGGAGAGGGGCGTCAGCCTGGGTACTCTGGCGGAGGTCGCCGGTGTGTCCAGAAGGACCATCCAGATGTACGAGGCCGGAATGGGCGCCATGATCGATGCCGCTCTGAGGCTGGAGGAGTTCCTGGGCAAGCAGATAGTGGTGCCCGTGGACCCGCTGGCGTTCAAGCCCCCGGCCCAGGAAGGTAAAGCACTGGACGTGTCGAAATATGATGACTTCAGCCGGAACATCTACACCATGCTCACGGAGATGGGGCTGTTAGTGAAACCAACGGAGAAGTGCCCGTTCGAGGCGCTCACCGTGGACAGGGACCTACTGATCTTAACTGGCCTGGGACAGGACGAGACCAAATTGGCCGACAAGGCGAAGATGGTCGCGGACCTGTCACGCATCACCGGAAAGGAATCGGTTATATTCATCGAACGATTACGCACGAGGCATAGCATCGAAGGCACGGCGCTGATCGGCAGGGACGAGCTAAAGAAGATACATGAGACCGAGCGCCTGCGCAAGATGGTGAACGCCCGGAGCGAAGTTGATGCGAGAGATTGAGATAAACGGTACCAAGGTCCTCCTGATGCCGGTCATCAAGGGACTGGTGAGCGAGGCCGCCAAGGTGCGCGAGGCCATCACCGAGCAGCGCCCGTCCGCCGTGGCCGTGTCCATGGCCAGGGAAGAGGTCGAAGGGCTGCGTTCCTATGAAGGCGACGAGATAGAGCTCGGGGACTTCGAAGATGTGTACAAGCAAGGGCTGGAGCAGTTCGGAGAGGTCCAATTGCCTCCTCCTTGCTACACCGAGGCTCTCAAGGTCTGCACCGAGATGGACATTCCATTCGTGCCGATCGATATGAATGAGGACCTGTTCTCTGATAGATATTGCGAGCTAATCGGTGGTATCGAACTGATCAAGGAAGGTTTCTTCAGCCATCGCGTGGCCAAGAAGAAATTCAACCTGGACAGTGCCGAGGCGTTCGTTCTTGACTATGACAAGAAGGTGAACGGAGGCCGGGGGATCATGACCCTGAACATCGAGCGGGAGGAGCATATGGCCAAGACCTTGGCGGATATGTCGGTCGGCCGCCCATTGGTCCTTGCTTTCATCGAGCTGGAGCGTTCAGAGGGCGTTTTCCGCGAGCTTGAGGCCCTTGTGCCTGAGCAAGACGGATAGTCCGCGTGGGTTTGTGGCTCTGGCATCGGACGGTAGGCATTAATAGCCACAATATTCTTTGGTCGTCATGGAGGGGGAATACGACCCGTTCCCAGAGCGTTTCTCGCGCAAGGTCGATGCCCTGGCCGATTGGCTGGAGAAGGACCGGCTGAACCTCTGGATGACGTTCGGCTACGTGCTGCTCATAGCCTTAGCCCGGGACATGTCCGAGTATTTCCTCCTGGATGAGGCCTTTGTAACCACTTCGCACCCCTGGATATTCAGCATAGCGCATCATATGGCGTTCTTCGTGCTGACGTACATCGGACTGGTCCTCATACTCAAGGTGTTCTCCGGCACCGACCTCAGGAAGTGCATGAACTATACCAATTGCTACTACTGGGTACTCCTTCTTCCACCCTGGATCGACCGATTCATCTGCGGTCAGGACACAAACTACGCCTACTTCTCCTGGACGGATTTCCTTAGCGCGTTCTTCACCTTCGGAGGCGATGAGTTCCATCTGGGCCAGGGCATCGAAGTGGTCGTTGTGCTGTTCGCCCTGTTCGCTTATGTGTTCTGGAGACGACGGGACGAGCTGGAGGACATCCAGGGAAGAGGGTTGCTCGCATTGCGCATTGGCGGGATGGCGTTCTTTACATTCATATCCATGCTCATGCTGGGGACGCCTGGCATGTACCTTCCGGTCGGTTCGGACGGTGGCGCTCCCGTATTCCCGAACTTCGACAGTACCAAGTACGAACAGTTCCACCTTTTCATCTTCGCATTCTATTATCTGGCCTGTGCTGCGTTGGTCCTAGTGCTCAGCTACATCGCTCTGCAAAAGCGGTTCTGGCATGAGCTGGGTGCGTTGCGGCCTTACCAGACCGCTTTCTTCGCCGCTATCGTGCTGGCGGGCATGGCATTCGCCTGGCAGAGCGTGGACGCCAACGTGGTCGAGAGGATACTGGAAGAACCGTTCTGGGTCAACTTCGCCTACATACTGCCGACGGTCACGTCTGCGGTCCTGGCCTGGCAGGCTAGTGTGATCTGGAACGATCTGAGCGACAGGCGATGGGATTCGCCCGAGAAAAGGGGGCGGGTGCTAGCATCCGGCCTTCTATCACCTAAGGTGCTGCGGGAGGCGTCGATTGTGCTGGCCGCGACCGCGCTGGCCGTCTCCCTGTTACTGAGCGTTCAGCAGTTCATCATCATGGTCGGCATTCTGGGGCTGGCGTTCATCTATTCCTTCCCGCCCGTTCGCTTCAAGAACGCCCTCCTGAGCCCGCTGCTCATGGGCGCGGGAACATTCCTAGCCTTCTTGTATGGGGCGATGACGCCCTACGCCGAGGTCGGTTACGTCGGTTCGGAGATGATTCCCTACCTTACCGGAAAAACCGTTGTGGCCATACTTTCCCTCGACTCCCTGATGATAGGGCTATTCATGTTCATCGGCCTGGTTATAGGGTCGATAATAACCGATATCGATGGCTACGAAGAGGATTCTGTCGGGGGAGTGAGGACCATCTATACCGCATTCGGTTTGGAAAGAGGGACCGGGGTCGCATCGGTGCTTGTATTCCTGGCCGCCCTCACCCCTTTAATCGTGTTCCCGGAGACTGTGGACATGGTCGTGTTCCCTGTTCTTGGAACTGTGGCCGCCTTGCTGCTCTACAGGAAGAGGTCGTCCAGGATGGTAATGTCCGTGGCGCTGCTGGGACTGATGTATGCCGCCTTGCGCTTCCTCTCGATCATTTAGGCAAGGAAGCGAAGAGAAGGCGATGGAATCGGGGGATGGTCATCATGAAGAGCTTTCTCCAGCTTTCCTCTCCCAGCGCCATTTTGGTCCAGGAGTCGACGTACGGCCCCTCCTTCCTCACAGTACGGAAGAACTCGCCCGTGTCCACCACGCCCAGTAACCAGTGCAGCACGGGAGATATCACTGCGGCCGCCTTGATGTCCCGGACCACGGAGTCCTTTGCCATCCTCTCGTATCTATTTATGGCGCCGGCATCCCCATTTTTTATGAACGCGATGACAGCGTCGCTGGCCAATATCGAGCTGGCGAGCCCATGGGACAGCCCCTCCCCGCTCAGAGGGCTCACCATGCCGGCAGTATCGCCTATCAGCATGACCCGTGATGTGGCCAGGCGATCGCGCGGAAGGATCGGTATAGGGTGCGCTGATGGTGTTGCCTTTCCGATTGCGCGTACGGAGCTGTCTGCGATGACCTTGTCCAGACCGCCCATTAGCTCCGCCTTCGAGTAGCCGTGCCCCCCGATGCCGAAATTGCCCCTCCCCTTGCAGGGAAACATCCAACCCATGAGGGGGAACATGGGATATCTTCTGATGCCCTTGGTGGGCGTATCCAGCAGGAAGACCTCAATCTCGTCTCCGGGGTCCTGCTCTGTTGGCAATATCGAGCGCATGCCCATAGCCGCCCAGCGTGGAGGGGGCGGCCCGAAGAGACGGTCGGCATTCCGGCTGCTGGCACCCTCCGCGATCACTGCGCACTTGGCCCTTATCGTGCCCGAGGGCATCTCCAGGTCCACGCCATCGTTCTCGGACATCCTTTTTACTGGGGTGCCGGTGATCACCTCCGTCCCTGCCTTCTCCGCCTTCTCGAGCAGGAACCCATCGAGGTTCGTCCTGTCAACAGTGTAGGTGAGGCAGCGGTCGAATCTGAACCGTTCCCGGAAGTCTGACCCGATTACATGGAACCCGCGGACCTCCCTTTCGATCAATCGCTCTGGCAGCGGGAAATCGATCCTGTTGGCAGCGCGCATGAGCACGCCTCCGGCGCAGGTCTTGGTCCAGGGAGGGACCTGGCGCTCCACCAGCACGGTCGATAGCCCGGCCTGGGCGCAACGATAGGCGCAATAGGAGCCCACAGGGCCCCCACCGGAGATGGCCACGTCGTACACTTGGCCACCGCTACTTCTTGCGCTTGCGTTCCACCTTATTTATCACTCCGCCAACGGTAACCATCCCCACCACTCCGAATATCGGATAAAGTAGAGAGATGTTGATACTGCCAGTTGATATGGAGATTATTGAGTCTCCGGTCGCTAACATATTCAATACTTGTTCGTCCCATTGGCCTAGCTCGGGGTAATAATTATAATATATCCATAGAGACGCCGCCGTTCCGCCAGAAGCCCCTGGAGCATAACCGATGACCAAAGCGATGTCCGTATATCCATCGCCATTAAAGTCGCCCAGAGCGATTCCATAGACATTATAGAGAGCGTTGTTTGAACCCACTTCAGCGGCCAGTTCGGATGTGGATATTGTAATCGTCCCTGTATTGAAGGTCGTGCCACTCCCGGTATTAACAGCTACCATCAATGTCTGTGTAGTACTGCTCGATCCGACGAGGGTCGTGCCGACGATAATATCTGGATAGCGATCCGAAGCTGTAAGACTAGTAGTAATATCCCCCACGGCCAGGGCAGAAATAAACTCACCGCTAGCTAAGGTGAAACTGGTTGATACCACATCATCATCAGACCATTCTACAACAGGCGAATCATGAGTTATTATTAGTTGATCGATCACGATAGAGCTGTTGGTCGTATCACTGGTGGTCGAATCTACGGTCACGACCTTGATGTAGTATACAGAGTTTGTTGTATGAGGGAGCAATGTCTGATTTGTCACCTCTGTTGTGCTGTAAAATGAGAATGCAAGATACCAGTTATCACCATCGGTGGAGTAATAGACATCGAAACGCTCGCTTGTTTCTGTCAAGCTGGCCGTCATGGTCAGTAGATGGCTGATCTTCGTCTTTTCGTTGCTTATCTCATACGTCCATTCTAGATATCGACTCTCAGCATACCTGACCTCCATGTTTACAAAATCAAAGCTGATCGTGCCAGTACCATCATTATAGAATAACACTCTCAATGACTCCAATTCATCCCAGGTATCGATGCCCGCAAGATATAGGTCAAAGGATGTGTTTTCGACTGATGAAGCTGTTGGTAGAATATCCGTTTCATACCATGTAACACCGTCTATCGAGTACTGAATATGGTTTGTGCCTGAGTAAGAACTATCGGCAGTATAATTTACTGTTAGCACAACCTTGGCGACAGGATATGATTCATACGTACTATCCAACGAGAAACTTCCTATGCACATCGTTTCTTGTGATAAAACGACATATTGATCGCCATCATAGTATACCAATTCATTTTGATCTTGCTCGGTAGTAGTGTTGTCATCATACGGTGTTAGGAATAAACTAGAATAGATAGAGCTAGGAACGCTAGTGACGTTATCGGTCTCCAAGTATACTTCTGTGAGTGTCTCACAACTACCTTCAGCGTATTCGAGGTATCCGCAATCATTGGTTATTGTACCATTTCCAGATTCAGCAATTGGAGATTCTGGAGACGGCGTCCCGCTTGAATACATTGTCCTGATGACCGTAACAACGCTTGATGTAGTACTGCTCCGGATGATATCTGGATAACCATTGAGATCAACATCGGCAATTGCTACCGAAGGGGCGACCGAGCAATCAGAAGCGCTATTGTGACCTGCATAGATATCAGATATCCCTGAGACCACTGGAACTTCCGTTTCCGCTACTTTTGACCCGGTCCCGAAGGAGGCGGTCTCTGGATCGGAGGAAATTCCAATTACGGTCGGATATTGATTGAGCCAGATACCGGTAGTTCCATCTTCGTATGCTGCTACGATGTCGTCATATCCATCATCGTTGAGGTCGCCGACAGCTAGGCTCAGAGCAGCAAAATTTGTTGCGGAGTTGTCATAAAGGTTAGTATCCTCCAATTGTGTCTTGGTCCAGTTTCCGTCGTTCCAGAAGACATATATTCCACGATTGAAGAACATTCCATAACATGTGGATGAATCCGCCAGATTCGGATCTGCGGTCGATGAGTAGACGACTGCATGAGCAAAGGATGCTGCAATGTCCAAATCACCATCGCCATCGAAATCCCCAGTTTCTATGTCTACACAAATCTCGTTTTGGCAATAATAATTGGTGCCATCATAGCTTGTGACATAATAGCCGTTTATCGTGTACGTAACGCTTATTGTCGCAAAAAGAATGGTAACCGACCTTACTGCACTTCCTTTTACATAAAGAGAGGCGTCCTCATTTATCAGACCCGTGCTTGTACTTCCTGTATAATAGACATTTGGGGCAGCCGAATTACTTTCAGTGGCTTGTTGGGTTGTCGTAGCATAATCGGCTACACCGTCACTGCCATAATCATATGCATCAAATGCCTTGCATATCAATATCGGGGTAGAGGACCATTCGCTTCCATCTGATTCCTCATTCCTATACCAGGCGATGGATACGCCACTGTCTTGGAACCCGACCACGACATCGTTTATTCCATCGTTGTCTATGTCAGCAATTTCAGTCGCGGTTGGGCCATCATAGGTCGATGTGTCTATCGTAGTACTGAGCCACTGATCAGACGTTGCACCGTTCTCATACCAGACCA
Source organism: Methanomassiliicoccales archaeon (assembly GCA_028682895.1). Lineage (GTDB taxonomy): Archaea > Thermoplasmatota > Thermoplasmata > Methanomassiliicoccales > UBA472 > UBA472. The sequence goes on along the minus strand of JAJRAK010000011.1, from coordinate 5,321 downwards.
GAGAGTTGCCCTCCCATTCCGCACCCGATGCACTCCAAGTGAAATCACCAGTACCGATGCTGGCAACGATATCGGTCATCTCCTGAGGCGCGGTCACATTTAATTGATAGGATAGCTTGTAATATGTCTCACCGGTATTTAGACCGGAACTGCCAGAATCGGTGAATACGGGTATTAGCAGGGTATATGAATTAGTCCCTGAAAGCCACCACCCTTGATTTGCATCGAGCAAATCAACTTGGATTGTGTATACGGTGTTTGTAGTTACCCAGTCATATTGTCGAGTTGGGGTCAGGGAACTTTTTAAAGTTTTATATATTTGAGTTATCGGGGAGTTTTCAGCGAGAGTTGCATCGTCACTTGATGACGTATATGTATTAGCGGTCGGCATACTTTGTTTTATTATGTATTTACCTGTGTAGGAGTTAATCTCAAGTGAGTTCATCGTCACAGCGGTGATCGATGAGTCAACATCCTTGGTGAATATTTTGACATAAATCACGTCGGTGTGGTTGAAAGATGTCGTTTCCTCTAGGGCTGTTCCAACTAGCTTATAGGTTTTTATTATTGGGTATATTGCTCCTGATACTGAGATGCTATCATAGATATCAACTACCGTACCAGTATTATCTTTAAGACAAATTTCTAAAGGATATATCAATGTCAGTGAAGGCGCCGTCAGATTGATATAATATCTATAAAAGGTGGCGTAGATGCCTCCATAGGAGAAAGCATCGCTCGTTTGCGATTCAGACATCGCTGCACCTGTTGATGGGTTGTAGATATAAAATGCATTTTCCCGGGCCAGGTTGGTCAATACGTTACTATAAATTTCGATATAATACGACTCACCAGCTTCGAATTCCCGAGTAATTTCATCATCGGAGTTCCTGATGTAATAGAATGTAGTACCACCATCATCGCTCTCTCCACCACTAGCATTTGGAGGATATGTGCCATTGACAAAATAGCCCAAGTAATCGTTGAACGGCCCGTAGTACTCGGTGGTATTTCCGCCGCTGCCGCCCGCCTGTTCCGCGGACAACGTCATCTGGGTCTTGGTCGTCTTACCTTCATCGTCCGTAGCGTTGATCAGCACGACCTTGCCGTCCATGGCCAGCGTACCGGTCAATGAACCGCTGGTGTAAACACCATCGTTGTTGCTGTCGGTCAGATGGACCCAGTCAAGACCGGCAGAGGTGGCGTTGACATAGACGCTGTTCTCGTCCAGGTCGTCATTGGGATCGCTCACTGTAGCGTATATTATGAAAGTACTACCAGCGACAATCGTGGAGGGGGTGGTCCCACGGTTACCGATTATGGGAGCATAAGTGGTGGTCACTTGTCCGCCGACGAGGTCAGCATCCCAGACGGCGTCACCGGTCGAGGTGTCGACGATTATGATGCTGATGGGGGTGTTCTCGTCTATGTCGGTCAAACAATAGCACCAGGTCTCCCCGGGAGTCCATTCCTCGCCAATACTGGGCGTGGAGTTGGAGATGTAAACGGCGAAAGCATTGTACGCGGATAATACGCTGTCATACTCATAGATGTAAATGTCAGTGGAGGAGTTGATCAGGGTCTGCCCGCCCTTGTGCGTGATGTTCACCCATCTGGAGTTATCGGACAATAGGTCCGATATCTCGTAGTTCATATCAGCATACGTGTCCTCTTCCGGCGAGGGCATATTCATTACGTAGAACATGACGCTGGAGAACAACGTGACGGTGATGGCCAGGATCAGCAGGTTGCCTATAATCTCGGAAACTGCCCGGCGGCATCTCCTTAGCTGCTTATCGAATCGCATGTTTTTACCCCCATGTGAAATAGGATAGCTATCGCTCCTAAAAGATTACAATGCGATGCACGCATATTTAATTATTGTCCAGATGTGTTCAACGCTATAAGAATAATTTTACTGGCATTAGAATTCTATACCTTTTCGAGCTTCCAGCCCATTGTCATATGGATGCTTTTCCGGTTCCATGACCGTCACGAGGTCAGCCTCTGCCTTGAGCTCTGGCGGCGCATTGCGTCCGGTACAAACGACCTCTACGTGCTTTTCCCTGCCTTTCAGCGCACTCAGCACCTCCTGGCAAGATATTAGCCCGAAATACAATGCCACGTTGATCTCGTCCAGGACCACAAGGTCGTATTCTCCCGATGTCAAGGCGTCATTGGAGAATTTCAACGCTCGGCGAGCGCAGTCCTCGTCCTGCTGATCGTGACGGTCTTTGATTATCAGCCTTCCTGAACCGAACTGGTACACATCGATGCCCATGGACCTCAAGGCGTGCACCTCGCCGTAGTCCTCTCCTTTCTTCAGGAACTGAATCACGCATACGCGGAGGTCGTGCCCCCAGGCCCGCATGACCAGGCCGAGAGCCGCGGTCGTCTTCCCCTTGCCCCCTCCCGTGTAGACCTGGAGAAGGCCAAGTTCGTTCCCTTCCATGTTATCCATACTTCATTCGGTTCCAGGAATTTATATATTGCATCCGGGAATGGTACGATGATGATCGAGCTGGAGATCAAGGTCCCCTGCGCCGACATGACGGCGTTGGAATCGCGACTACGAGGATTGGGCGCCAAGCACGTCGAGGAGCTGGAGCAGGAGGACGTTTATTTCGGCAGTCCCTTGCGCGATTTCGGCCAGACGGACGAGGCGCTTCGGCTTCGCCGGGAGAACGATCACTGTCGCATCACGTACAAGGGCCCGAAGCTCGATAAGGACACGAAGATGCGAGAGGAGATCGAGCTGGATATCGAGGACCTTTCACGTATGTCGGCCATACTGGCCCGCCTCGGCTTCTCCCCGGTGCTCAGAGTGGCCAAGCATCGTACTGTCTATTCCTACGGCAACCTGGAAGTTTGCCTTGACCGGGTGGACGGCCTGGACGGCTATATCGAGCTGGAGTATGTCGGCGAGGACCTGGAAGCGGGAAGAGCGGAGATAATGCGTTCGAAGCTTGCACTGGGACTTGAAGGAAATGAGCGGCGCTCCTACCTGGAGCTGCTGCTGGAAAAGGGACGGTGAGCTGAGCTCACATCGTGCGTATCTTTTCGATCACGAAGTCCTTGATGGCCTTCTCGTCCGGTATGGTCACGGACTTCTTGAACCGTTCAGTACCGTCGGGCAGATAGTAGCCACGTGACAGGGATATGAACTCGTTCTCCCCATCCTCGGTAATGGCCTTCTTGCGCGCTACCTCGATGAAGTTATTGCGACCGAAGGGTATCTTCTCAGAACTCATTGTAATAAAATCCACTTTCTTTCCCGGCGCATCGTCATCCATTGCGGTTGCCTCCGTTTTGATATGTACGCAACATTTGGTAAAATTATAAAGGTTTGCCTTATTCATATTTCATGCTGGCCTGTTTTATGCCTTGGGCATATAATAACCATAGGGCGTACGGACCGCGGATTTTCATCGACAATTAAAAATAGCGACGGTTGTGTGAAGGGTGCATGGATGGTGAGAGGGCGAGGTGCCCGCGCTGCGCCGCGGAGCTACCGAGCGGGGCCTCGTGGTGCCCTAGATGCGGGCTGGCGATCGCTCGACCGGATCAGACCCGGAGTCAGTACGACTATTATGCCCCCCCACCGAGCCCGATGGTCCAGAAGAGCAGTCTGCAGACCGCCAGGGAGATCATACGCGGAATCGGGGCCGTAATGACGCTTCTTACGCTCGCTCTCCTCGCGATAAACGTGGGGATAATGATATGGGGGTCCGGACTGGTCATCCCGGAGGCCTGGGACAAGGCCACATCACTATATGTCGCCCTGCCCTGGCTGATCAAGTTCGTCGTACTGCCTGGTGCCTCGTTCGTAGCCATATATTTCTTGTTCATAGTGGCCGTCTTCTTCTCTTACTTGGTAATGCTGGAACGTAGCCGCAAGAAGCTCATCGATGAGCTGAGGTTCCGGCCCAAGGAGCATTCCTCGGCCTACATGATGGTCACACTGTTCATGGCCATACTGACCATGAATACCGCCTACTACGCCATCATCGCCCTGATGGGCGGGGATGCGTCCACCGGCGGAGGCGGTTCTTCGGAGCTTTGGGAGTCGCTCTACAGTCTGTTGAGAGCGTCCGTGTGGGAGGAGGTCATATGCCGCATTCTCCTCATAGGACTCCCCCTGGCCGCGGTCTACTGGCTGAAGAGGGATTCAAAAAGGCCCGCCTATCGTTACGTGATCGGCGGTGGGTTCCAGTTCGGTACAAGGGAGAAGGTCTTCCTGGTGTTCTCTGCAGCGATCTTCGCACTGGCGCACGTGTTCAGCTGGGACCTCTACAAGATATTCCCGACCTTCGTGGCCGGTCTGGCACTTGGATATCTCTTCCTCAAGTACGGCGTCTACGCCAGCATCATGCTGCACTTCCTCATCGACTACCTGTCGTTCCCCCTGGAGCTTTGGCCGTCCGACACGACCGACCTGGCGCTGGGAATCTTCCTACTGGTGGCCGAGATCGTCGGGCTGCTGTACCTTGTGTACTATGGTGTGCGCTCGGTGGAACTGTTCAGCGATCGCCGGATATGGAGATGGCAGAGCAAGCGTTCCATAGCGGCGTACTACCAGCCGTTGTCGTCCACGCCGTACCAGCCGGCGCCGTCGTCCCCGGCCGCCCCGACCAACCCTACGTTCGGCTTCGTCTGCAAGGACTGCGGGAGCACGGAGGCGAGCTATCGCGATGGCAAGTTCCAGTGCTCGAAATGCGGCAAGGAATCGAACTAGTCCATCGATGACAGTATCGCCTTCAACCTGTCGCGCGAGCGCAGGGAATCGCTCAGCTCCCTTGCCTCTATGACATAATTACCGTTGTAGGGCCGGAAGGCCTTCAGCCACCTGCCGAAATCGATGTTGCCGTCGCCGATGACCATGTGCCGGTCCTGATCGGCCAGGTTGTCGTGCACGTGCATGTTGATGAAACGGTCCTTGATCGTCAGAAAATCGGATATGTTGCCGACCGTGTTCGCATGGCCCAGGTCGAAACAGACGTCCAGCTCAGTACCTTCCAGGAAATGGCACAGCTCCTGGGGGTCGGTGGCCATGGACTGCGGCATGCGGGGCATGTTCTCCAAGGCCACACGGACCCCGAGCTCCTTCCTCTTAGAGTCGATCGTCTTCAGGGAGGTTATCGTAGCGTCCATGGCGACCCTCCGGTCCAGCCGGGTCAGCGGGGATATGAAGCCGGGGTGAACCGTCACCAGGTCAATGCCCATGCGGTGCGCCATCTCCATGCATTCCAGCACCTCGCCCAACGACGCCTGGCAGAGCTTGGGGTTGGCCGCGCCGATGTTTATGTCGCTCAGCGGGGCGT
>JAJRAK010000061.1 GCA_028682895.1 Methanomassiliicoccales archaeon | reverse complement strand
GCTCCTCTATATGCTTGGGATTGACCTCGAACCGATGCCGATGCCTTTCCATTATGAGCGCCTTTCCGTACAGCTGGTTGGCGATGGAGCCCTCCTCTACTACGACGGGCTGTGCCCCCAGCCTCATGGTGGCGCCCATCTTCTTCACCATCTTCTGTTCCGGAAGCAGGTCGACCACCGGGAATGGCGTGTCCGGGTCGAACTCGGTGCTATTGGCATTCTCCATCCCCAGTATGTTCCGGGCGAACTCGATCGTGGCTATCTGGAATCCTAGGCAGACCCCGAGGAATGGGATGTGGTTCTCACGGGCGAACCTGGCCGTCATTATCTTACCCTCTATGCCCCGGGTACCGAAGCCGCCGGGGATCAGTATGCCATCAGCGTTCAGCAGTTCTTCGGTAACGCCATATTGCTGCACGACCTCCGAGTCTACAAAGACCAGCTGGACCTTGGCTCCCGCCTCAGCTCCGGCATGATGGAACGCCTCGAAGTGCGATATGTAGGAATCGGCAAGGTTCGTATACTTGCCCACGCAGGCGATGCGAACGGTCCTCTCCTGCTCGTTGATGCGTCCGGCGAAGTCCTTCCACTCCTCCAGGTCTCGCCCCTTCTCTTGTAGACCGAGGCGCTCGATGATGAAATCGGCGATGCCTTGGGCTTCCAGGACCATCGGCACATCATATATGGACCGGGCGTCCGGACAGCTTATCACCGCTTCCATGGGGACGTCGCAGAACAGTGATATCTTGTGTTTGATGGATTCTTCCAGCGGGTCCTTGCATCGCGCCACGAGGATGTCCGGCTGGATACCTATTGCCCTGAGCTCCTTCACCGAGTGCTGCGTCGGTTTGGTCTTCTGCTCCCCGACGGTGCCCATGACCGGCACCAAGGTGGTGTGGATGAAAAGACAGGTCCGGCCCTTTCCGAGCTCGGTGTTCATCTGTCTCACAGCTTCCAGGAATGGCATGGACTCGATGTCACCGACCGTACCGCCCAGCTCCACTATGCAAACGTCGGCACCAGTGGCCTCGGCCACGTTGACGATCTGGGCCTTGATCTCGTTGGTGATATGGGGGATGATCTGCACGGTCTTGCCCAGATACTCGCCGGTGCGCTCCTTCTCGATGACCGACTTGTACACTTTTCCCGTGGTGATGTTATGGGCGCTGGTCAAACTGATGTCAAGGAACCTTTCATAGTTACCCAGGTCGAGGTCCACCTCGCCTCCGTCGTCCAGGACATAGACCTCACCATGCTCGAAAGGGTTCATCGTCCCCGCGTCCACGTTCAGATAGGGGTCGATCTTTATCGAGGTGACCTTGATTCCCCGCGACTTCAGCAACCGGCCGATGGAGGACGCGGTTATTCCCTTTCCCAACCCAGAAATGACTCCGCCCGTGACAAAAATATATTTCATACCTTCACGGGAATGGTCCATAGCCAACAAAGATATTTTATTATTTCTCTTGTGCTTGCTTCGATGGGATCGAACGGTGGTCGTGCTTTGGCACGTGGATGACGAAACGTCCTCCCTTTCCATACTGTCCGTTCTCCCGGATGGACATACCGGTCAATTGCAGAAGGCGCTGCACGAAATGGAGCCCGTGCTTGGTCTGACCTTTATGCTTGTCGGTAAAGATGTTCTCCTTCCTCTCCATAGGAATGCCAGGGCCGTCGTCCTCGAACACCACGTCGATGGAATCCTTGGTGGAAGGCTCGACCCTTATCCAGATGTTCTTAGCGTTCGGCGCATGTTTCAGCACGTTGTATGCGAGATTGCCGAATGCCCGGTCCAGCATGGGATCGGAGAATATCTCGATGCTCTCGTCAACTTCGTTATGCACCTTGACATCGCCCAGTCCGGCGCTGGACACTCCCAGGCTGGCCGTTTCGCGCAGTCTTAACCACAATGGCTGCTGCGACCCGAGCTTCTGATAGCTCTTGGCAGATTCCAATAAACGTTGGATGTCCTTGGAGGAATCTCCGATGGCCTTGAGATATTTAGCCAACGCGGGGTCCGTGGCCTTGAGCTCCAGTAATTGCACGTTGCCATTAAGGACGGTCAGGATGTTCAGTATGTCATGCCTGGTGATGTCACCTAGAAGGCGTATCTTCTCATCTGCTAGCTTCAGCTCGTTGAACATGCGCTGTCTTTCGGTGATATCATTGTAGAGGACGATGAACCCGCAGAACTCTTCGTTGGTGTTCAATATCGTAGTTATCTGCACATCGAACTTCTTCAACCCTTTGGCAGTGTCCAGTTCCATCTCGAATAACCGCTGGCTCTCCCTACCAGAAAGCATATCTGTGATGTGTTCGGTCAGCCACGATGGGAGCGGGACCTTCTTTTCCGGTTCGTAATAGGTCTCTCCGGGCACCTTGCCCGGGAGGAACAAGGTTGAATATGTATTATTGACGAACGACGGTGAACCGTCAACATCAAGGATGATGACACCCTCGGGCAAATTCTCGAAGATGGTGAGGATGCGGTTCTTCTCGTTGATCAAGAGGCGATTCCTCTCCATCAGGTCTTTCGCATGCGGATCATCGTTCTCTGATGTCCATTCCGATATCAATCCCATTCCGATGGACTCGAACATCCTGTCGATGAACTGGAGATACATTTCCTTTTCCAGGCCCTCGAAGCTCTCGGCGATACATTCTATGAACGCGCGATGAGATTGGTTGAAGAGCCCCAAGAACATGGGCGGAGCGATTCCAGACGAACGGTGCAACTTTGCCTGTTTCACGCCGAACTCGACTAGGGGATCGAAAGCTTTCTCATTGCTCAGATGCCCTCCTGATGTGATCTCACCATTTTCGGCCATCTCGATAGCGATCTTATTAACGCTGGATATCGCCATCTTCCACGCGCCTTCCAGGAGCATGGTGTTAGAATAGAACCTCCGGTCCCAAACGAACTTATAGTACCTCTCGATGATCCGTCCCTCGTTCTTGCGAAGAAAGTCGGCCAGGGGCCCAAAGTCGTTCACATTTAAAGATTCGAATGTAAAGTATATAAAAGCCAATCAGAAGATTCATAATAATTAAAATAAGGAATGGTTGACGCTCGATGTTGTTTTTAGTGCCTGGTAACCCTGCCGGAATTGGTGGGGGAAACACACGTAATGCCATGTAGCTTCACAGTGTTTCCCCTTGCGTAGGAGGTGATCCATCTGCAGGTTCCCCTACAGATACCTTGTTACGACTTAACCCTCCTTGCTGAATCTCAGTTCGAAGACCCCAAAATGAGATATCCTTACTGAAACCCAACTCGGGTGGTTTGACGGGCGGTGTGTGCAAGGAGCAGGGGCATATTCACCGCTTGATGTTGACAAGCGATTACTACGGAATCCAGCTTCATGAGGGTGAGTTACAACCCTCAATCCGAACTACGATTGGGT
>JAJRAK010000010.1 GCA_028682895.1 Methanomassiliicoccales archaeon | reverse complement strand
TCGAAGAGCACCTCATAGCTGCTCAGTCCGTTATCGAGCTCCGGGTACATGACGTCCTGATAGAACACTATCTCCAGGACGTACATCGGTCCGTTACCGGCCTCCCTGGCCATGGCGATGAGCTCAGGATCGTAGGTGGTGCCCTCGAACCGGGTATGGTCCTGCTGCAGGAACGTGGCCAGCCTGGCAGAGGAATTGGCACCTCCTCCATAACGGAATCCCGCGTGGGTGTTGTCGCAGTAATAGTCCGCGTCCAACCCGATGATGTACTCGACCGAGATGGTCTGGTACATGTTGGTCAGACCGGAATCGTGCATGCCTATGCTATAGACACCGGCGATCTCGGCGTGGATGTTGTTGATGTTGTTGTAGCCGGTGATGGTGATGTCCGAGGTCTTGTCGTTGGGGGAGGTCCTGGACATCAGAAAGGTCTTCTGGTCCGCATCGGATATGGTCGCGGCCGCGGCGGTGACATTGGCTAGGATCGAGTCATGCCACGTCAGATAGTCGTAGGCCTTGTCCATGTCCCCCTGAATCAGGTAGGCGATCATCAGCATTGTGCGGTCCATGTCCTCGTTCGGCTGGTTCACGCCGGACTGGTCGCAGCAGGTAAGGAACATGACATCTATGCCCGCAGGGTTCAGGTTCTCCTCCAGCAGGTCGTCCGTTCCGCTGTTGAAGTAACCGATGAGATAGACATCGATACCAGCGGCTATGAGCGCTTCGTAGTCGGGCTCGTCAGGCTCACCGTAGCTAGGCAGTGAGGCGTACGACGAATTGAACGCGGTATAGTACTGCGTGATGTAGTTGTCGGCGATGGCGATCTTATCGGTCGCCCCAGCGACCTCCACCGCCTGGGCGCCGCTGCAGTACCCAGTGGCTATCGTGTCGACAGGCCAGTTCACGACGGCGATCTGATCGTAGTTGTCCACGTAGTAGACCTTCATCTCCTTGCCCTCGATGATGTCCTCGACATAGTCCACGTCATCGTCGTCTATCTCGCCATCGCAGTTGGCGTCGGCAAGGACAGTGGCGGTCTCGTCGCCGTCAATGATGTCCTCCAGGAACTCCACGTCATCATCATCGATGTGATCGTCCTCGTCCGCGTTGCCATACACCCAAAGGCGTGAAGCATCGCTCGGGAACGTCTCGTTCACCAGCTCAGTACCGACGCGGGAACCGTTGTCGGTACCATCATCCCCATCTGAATCGCTCTCCTGGCCGAAATAAACGAACCAGGCGCCCAATCCCGCGATGACCAAAACCGCCACCACGGATATCGCTAACATCTTCTTGTTCATCTTAACCTCTCCATTATATTATCATAAAAAATAATAATCATTTAATGACGGTCGATAGAAGGATCACATGGGGCCTTCCTTCCACCTCGATGACCTTGGTCCGGACCCCGTAGACCTTCATGATGTTCTCTTCGGTCATGACCTCCTTGGCCGTCCCGTCCGAGAACACCCCACCATCGGACATCATTATGATCCGGTCAGCGTATCTGGCGGTGATGTTGAGGTCATGACAGACCATGAGGACCAGTATCTTCTTCTCCCGCGACAGTTCACGGAGCAGCTCCATGACCTCTATCTGATGCCGGACGTCCAGGTTGGACGTCGGCTCATCGAGTATCAGCACCTCCGGCTCCTGCGCCAGGCCCCTGGCTATCATCACTTTCTGATGCTGCCCTGCGCTCAGTTCGTTGAAGTCGCGCATGGCGTACTCCTCCAGCCCCATGATCTTGATGGTGTCCTCGACGATCTGTAGGTCCCTGTCGGAAGGGGTCCAGCCCCCTCTCGGATGCCTTCCCATGAGGACGGTGTCCACCACGCTCATCGGGAAAGTGTCGCCTGAGACGTTCGGAACATAGCCCATATGGATGGCCAGCTCCCGCAATGTCATGTCCTTGGTGTCCACTCCGGAAAGCATCACCTTACCGCATTTGGGACGCAGCAACCTGTTCACGCAACGGGCCAAAGTGGTCTTCCCCACCCCGTTCGGACCGATGATGCAGGTCAGGTTCGGTTCGTTAAGGTCGAACTTCACGTTCCTCAGAATCTCTGTCGTTCCATAGTTGAACGAGATCTCCTCTACGTTCATCAACATCTACCACACCTCCTTCTTGCTCTTCAGGATAAGATACATGAACAGCGGACCACCGATGCAGGCGGTGATCACACCGACGGGCAGGATCGTAGGGGCGACGATGGTCCTGGCTATCATATCGGCAACGATCAGCATGGTCGAACCGAAAATGGCCGAACCGGGGATGAGGAACTTGTTGTCAGAACCGATGGCCATGCGCACGATATGAGGGCATACTAGGCCCACGAAACCGATTATGCCGGTGAAGCTGACTATCGAGGCGGCCACGAGTGTGATCACCATCAGGCATACCAGCCTCTTCCGCTCCACGTTCACGCCCAGGCACTTGGCGCTTTCGTCGCCGATGCTCATTATGTTCAGCTGATTGGCGAGGTACTGAAGGTAGAGCGAACCGGCCGTGACCACGGCGACCATTATCGGAAGGTTATCCCAGGACACCTTGCTCATCGTACCGACCGACCATGTGTAGACGGCGGAAAGGTCGTCGGGAGTGGCGATGAGCATCAGCAGGGAGGTTATGGCCCCGAAGACGTACATCAGAGAAATGCCGCAGAGTATCATCATCGTCGGCGTCGCCCTTCTGACCTGGCTCATCACCAGGATGACCATGGCCGGGATGATGGCGAAGATGAAGGCATTGACCACGATGCCCGCGCCGGCCCAAAGCTCGAAGCCGAGGATGATGGCCAAGGCCGCTCCCAGCCCGGCGCCGGAGGAGATGCCCATGGTGTACGGGTCCGCCAGCGGGTTCTTCATCATGCTCTGCATGGCCGCGCCGCAGACGGCCAGTCCAAAGCCGCAAACTATCGCGCCTGCGATCCTCGGTAGGCGCAGCTCGGTCACAATGTAGTACGCAGTTGGATCTACGGACCCCATCCCGGTGATCCTGTGCCATATGATGCCGTAAACATCCTCCACCGAGATGTAGTACGATCCAATTGTGGCAGAATATCCGGCCACGATTATGACGACGACCAGGCAGAATGTGATGAAGAGCAACTTCTTGACGATGCTCTTCCGATAGTTGACCTGCAGAGCGGTCTTGGGTTTTACTTCGGTCTCTACTTCAGATTCCACAGGTGCACAGCTCCGGTCTCTCAAAAGCTCCGTAACACTTTTTTATGAAAGGTATGTTTATATCATATTTAATTGATTGTTCTCATGGGCATTGAGGGGGGCTTCCAGAAGGAACGATTAAAAATATCAGATGAAAAAAGCCTGATCAGAGACCGGTGATATGTACGGAGACCGATCCGACCAGATCTCTGAACGTGGCGTTCGGCGGCATTACTTGGACCACAATCCCTAGTTCAGCAAGCGTATCCCTGGTCGGCGGTCCTATGGCAGCGTTGATGCCGGTCCAGCACGATCTCCAATCGTCCGGGTACAAGATCCTTGAACGCTCGACCATAAGGCGTACTGACATGGAGCTGGTATGAAGAACGGCCTTCACATCTCCCAGTCGAAGGCGTTCTAGAGCAGCATCGGCAGAGCTCCAATCCGTCTCTTGCAGGTCATAGACCACCAGTTCGCGCAAAGGGCGCTTTCCTTCCAGGCCTTTGCTCATGACGTCGTTCCCCTGCCCGGAGCGCAGCATTGCCACCTCTCCCTTTCCCGATGACAGGAGCCGGACCAATCCTTGCGAGGTATACTCATCCGGCATTTTAACCTCCATAATGCCCGCCTTGTTCAATGCCTTGGCCGTCGGCGGTCCGATGGCGATGACATCTACGGTCTTCGGTATCGAATGGATCAACCCTGGTTCCAAAGCATCTACCGCTTTCACGGCGGTGACGCTGGCGAAGACAAGAGCGGCGATCATGCCGTCAACGATGTCCTTTTTTAGCCTGTCCATGCCCGCAGGTCGCACGTACTTCACCTGCACAACCTCAGCGCAGATCGCCTCATGCCCGAACGACCTCACCAGTTCGGTGGACTCATGCCAGCGGTCCCTGGGACGCACGATGAGCAATAGGCTCATCTCAGATCACCGAGCGATTCCCGCAGCGAAACGACATCCCCCACGACGATTATGGCCGGTGCCGAGATCCCGTTCTTCCGGCAATCCTCGTAGGCATGCTCCACGCAGGTGACCAGGACCTTCTGCCTCGGCGTGCTACCTTCCTGGACCACCGCCACCGGCGTTCCAGATGGCATCCCTCCTTCCATCAGGTGATACATGTTCATCTCCAGGTTCGACATGCCCATCAATATCACCAGGGTGCTGCCGGAACGTGCTAGCGACACCCAGTTCAAGGAACCACCTTCCATCTGATGCCCTGTCATGATGGTCACGCCGGAGGAGACGTTCCTGTGCGTCACCGGGATGCCTGCAAGCTCCGGCACGGCCAGGCTCGAGCTAACACCGGGGACCACGCCTACATCGATCCCCCTCGCCCTGAGGTACAATGCTTCCTCCCCGCCACGGCCGAAGAGGAACGGGTCGCCTCCCTTCAGGCGCACGACGACCTTGCCAGACGTGGCTTGCTGGAACAGTATCTCGTTTATCTCGTCCTGCTCCGCTTTGTGCATCCCGCCGCGCTTACCGACATTGATGAGCTCGGTGCCCGGTCTGACCTTCTCCAGCAGCTCCTTGCTAGCTAGCGAGTCGTATACAACGACGTCCGCCTCCCCGATCAACGCCAACCCGCGCACGGTCATCAGACCGATGTCCCCGGGACCGGCACCTACCAGCCAGACCTTCCCCGATGTCATAGCAGTCCTCTCCATTCCTTTTTGAGAGCATCAACGACCGTCCTGACATCATTCAGTTCATAGTGCAAAGGTAGTTCGGACCGCCATCGGCGGGCCTGCGACCCTTCACCGTCCAGCAGAAGGCATTGCAACTGGACCTTCATGCCTATCGGCCTGGCCAGAACTCCCAAGGGAACCTGGCAGTTCGCCCCCAGCCCGGCCATTATCCCGCGCTCCATGTCCACGCACATTCTCGTAGGCTCATGGTCCACCTCGGACAATCTTTCCGCCAAAGGTTCGTTCTCCCTGCACACCAGAGCGATGGCACCTTGCCCCGCCGGAGGCACCCAGACGTCCGGGTCCAGGACGATGGCCGGTGCATGCTCGCCGATCCTTTCCAGCCCGGCGGCCGCCAGCACTATGGCATCATACTCGCCCCGTCTCCACTTCCCTATGCGGGTGGTCACGTTGCCCCGGAGCTCGGACACCTTCAGGTCCGGCCTCAAGTACCTCACCAAGGCCTTCCGGCGCACACTGGACGTACCTACCTTGGCCCCGGGCGCGAGCGTTTCGAAGGGCGTTCTGGATATGAGGACGTCATGCACCGGTCCCCGAGGAAGGACGGCCACCAGCTTGGTGCCCGGCGTCACCACGGAAGGCATGTCCTTGAGCGAGTTGATGGCCAGGTCTATCTCTCCCGAGAGCAGTCTCTGGTCCAGCTCCTTGGTGAACACACCGTACCCGCCCATGTCCTGCAGTGGTGTGCACTTATCCCTGTCCCCCCCAGTGCTGACGACCCTGACCTTGATATCGATACCAGGAAGGAACGGACGTAACGCCTCCATGGCGATGTCCACCTGGGTCATTGCCAATCGACTGCCTCTGCTGCCGATGATCATGGCAGTCCCTCCAGGTTGTGCCGGAATGCATCGAGCACGCCATCGATGTCCGGGCGGGAGTGCGCCGTGGACAGGAAGCATGTCTCATAGGGGGATGGCGGAAGGCAATGACCGTCGGCGAGCATACGGCGGTACAGTTCCATATACCGTCCGCGGTCGCTGGCCAAGGCATCGGCCGAATCCTTCACCTCACCGGAGCGGAAGAACAGCTGGAACGTCGAGCCCAGCCCTTGGACCACTGCCTCCATGCCCATCTCGCTGATGATGGCTGTTAGCCTCTCGCGTACATACTCGCCGTTCGAGTCCAATCCTTCCAGACCTTCCCTTTCCAGCACCCCGAGCGTGGCCAGACCAGCCGTCAGGCTCATGGGGTTGCCACTGAACGTACCGGCCTGGTACACCCGTCCGAGCGGCGACACCATGGACATGATATCCTTCCGTCCGCCGAAGGCGCCGATAGGCATGCCGCCCCCGAGCACCTTGCCCAGGACGGTAATGTCTGGACGGACGCCGAAGAGTGCCTGGGCGCCGCCCATGTGCAGGCGGAAGCCGGTGATGACCTCGTCAAAGATGAGGAGCGAGGCATGCCTCTCGGTAAGCTCCCTGACCTCCTGCAGATATCCTGGCAGCGGTGGCACCGGACCGACGTTGCCGAGCATCGGTTCAATGATGACCGCGGCAATGTCCCCCTTGTTCGCCCGGAAGGCGTTCCTCATCGAGTACATGTCGTTGAAGTTCACGCCCAGCGTGTTCCTGGCCACCTCCTGCGTCACGCCCAGGGAGTCCGGCGATCCATGTGTCAGCGCCCCGGACCCGGACCTCACCAGAACCGAATCGTGCGCACCGTGGAAGCCGCCGTCCACCTTGATGATCTTCCGTCTGCCTGTGTATCCGCGCGCCAGGCGCACGGCGTGCATGGTGGCCTCAGTGCCGCTGTTCACGAAACGGAGCATCTCCATGCTCGGGACGTGCGAGCGCACCTTCTCCGCCAGCAGTACCTCCTTCTCGCACGGGGCTCCGAACAGCGTTCCCTGGAGGAGCTGCTCCTGCAGTGCCCTCACCACATCGGGATGGGAATGGCCGAGGATGAGCGGACCGAATCCCAGGACCATGTCCAAATATCCGTTCCCGTCCTCGTCGAAAATGTGACTGCCCTCCCCCCTCTTCATGTACAGGGGATACGGCTTGACCGCCCTCACCGGACTGGAGACCCCGCCAGGCATCAGATGGACCGCCCTTTGATATAGGGCTGACGAGCGTTCAGTGGACATTCTCGCACCTCAACAGCTCGGCCGCTTCCTTGGCAAAGTATGTGATTATCATGTCCGCCCCGGCCCGGCGTATGCATAGCAACGATTCCATCATCGCCCTCTCACCGTCAAGCGAACCCTTCTCCTGGCATGCCTTTATCATGGCGTACTCCCCGCTCACCTGGTATGCACAAAGGGGAAGATCGAAGCGCTGTCTGGCCTCCTTTATCACGTCAAGGTACGGCATGGCCGGCTTCACCATGAGCACGTCCGCTCCCTCGTCCGCGTCCAGATGCATCTCCAGGAGCGCCTGGCGTCCGTTGGCCGGGTCCATCTGATGAGAACGTCTGTCGCCCTTGGACGGGGCGCTGCCCACCATATCTCGGAAAGGCCCGTAGAAGCTGGAGGCGAACTTAGCCGAATATGCCAAGATACCCACGTTGCTGTGCCGTTCCCGGTCCAGCGCGTCCCGTATCGCTGCCACCTGGCCGTCCATCATGCCGCTGGGCGCCACCATGTCCGCGCCTGCGTCCGCCTGGCTCACGGCCGTTCGGCAATACAGGTCCAGGGTCGGATCGTTGTCCACGTATCCGTCAAGCAGCACACCGCAGTGACCGTGGTCCGTATA
>JAJRAK010000060.1 GCA_028682895.1 Methanomassiliicoccales archaeon | reverse complement strand
TGACCATATCGGATGCGCGGACCGAGGCCGAATTGATGTTGTCTGCATACTTGCGTAGCTTATCGTCCTCGCCCAACTTCATGTTGAGAAGGTCCGCGTTCCCCTGGATGATGGTCAACAGGTTCTTCAGGTCGTGGGATATGCCTGCGGCCATGTCCCCGATGGCCTCCATCTTCTGCGTCTGGAACAACTGTTCCTGGATCCGCTTGTTCCGTTCCTCCGCGGCCTTGAGGTCCGAGATATCGATGCACGAACCGATGTATCCGAGGAAATGACCATCGTCGGTCAGGATCGGTCGCCCGGTATCTAGGAGCCAACGGTACTCACCGTCGTGCCTCCTGAGCCTGTACTCCATCCTGAACGGCCTTCTCTCATCGAACGAGGTGACATAGGTCTTAAGGCACTGGTCGAAATCGTCCTTATGAACGCCCTCTGTCCATCCGTTCCCCGTCTCCTGTTCCATGGTCCGTCCGGTGAACTCCAACCACGGCCTGTTGAAGAAATTGCATAGCTTGTCCAGCCCCGCCATCCAGATCATGACCGGGGCAACATCGGCCATGATCCTGAACCTGTCAATGCCGGTCATCGGTTCGACGGACAGATCATCTGTGACCATATGCCAAGACCTCTTTGGACATCATTGGTGCATTTCGGTTAAAATACATTTCATCCGAGCTTCAGCATCAGGGGCCCATCTTCACCCTCATATCGCCCGCAGGAAGCGGGCGGACCGTCCATCGAACGCATCTTTTTCCAAGACCGTTGAGCATCGCCAGCGATACCCCGCCCAGGACGAGCGCCTCCCAATATTCCGGTTCGACGGAATGCAAAGCATGATGCGCTGAAAAGGACAATCTATCAGCATGCGACAGCAGACCAAGGTCTTCCTCGAGATGGCGGCCAAGAAGCGGACGGAGCATATTATGAAAGAGACCCCGGACGCCGAAACGAGATTGGCCATGGACGATTCCGGGCTGAGGTGCGCCCTGCAGGTGTTCAGCAACGGTGAGCTCACCCGCCTTGAGTTCATAGAGTCCGAGTCCACCGCCGGGCAGGCCCGATATTTCGACGATTATTTCGATGTGGCCAGCAGCATCGGCACTCTGGTGGTCCACTTCCCCGTTTCCAAGTACTCCCGCGACATGGCCTCGGCGGTCTATCAGAGCATAATGGGCGAGGTGCGCAAGAGAACGGACCGCGAGGTGAGCTTCCAGGGGTTCGTGTATGATGACGTAGGTAATTTCAAGAAGGTCGGGTGACCTGCCCATCCATCAGTTGTGACCTGTTCGATTTCCGGTGCGGTCATCAAATGACAGACAGTTATCTGAAATATCGATGTCCGGTGGACCAATTATTACACTCTCACGAGGGGCTCGTATGACATCATTACTCAACTACATGGACGATCATGGACACGATTGTAGGCTAATTAAAATCGTACAATATTTATAATATAAACATCTTTAGACATATATCAAGAGAGGAAATAATACGGTCGAACCGACTCATTTCAATAAGACCAACTTAAAACTGGAATACGATAAGGTCTTACCTGATTACAATAGGCTGCTCGACGCTATCAAAGAAGACCTCCATTCTCTCCTTACTGGGAAGAACATTGATTTCCTAGATATCACCGGAAGGATAAAGGATTTCGACTCTTTTTTCAATAAAATAAATTTTAAGGGCTATAACGATCCGTTCAATGATACCGAAGACATATGCGGTCTTCGTATAATCTGCTTCTTCATATCAGATCTGGCTAAGGTATCTGACATCATAAAAAGTGAGTTTAATGTGATTAGTATAGAAAACAAGACGGACATGATGGAGCCAGATCGGTTTGGGTATCGCTCCGACCACTATATCGTGACATTGCGGGATAGCTGGTTACAGGGATTAAAATATAGGGGACTTGGTGATATAAAGGCCGAGATCCAAGTCCGGACCATCCTCATGCACGGATGGGCTGATATCGAGCACAAGTTCGGTTATAAGCAATTCGAGGACGTGCCTCCAAAGTTGAGGCGAAGTTCCTGTCGTCTAAGCGCGCTCCTTGAAATCGCGGACGAACTTTTCGATAATATGAGGGAGGAGCGTGAGGAATACATCGGATCTCTACCATCCATTCCCATAGCAGAGTCACATATAATTTCAGAGGGTTCAAACAATCATTTTGATATGGACGTGTTGCAGTTCATCCTCGATCATTACATACCCAGCATTCCTGGGGATGAGGTTCTAAACAGTGTTCTGATCAATAAGTTCAATGAAGAAGGATTGCGGGCGAAGGACCTGATGGACGCTTTTGAAGCTATCAATAAACAAATCCCGAACATCAACGATATATTGCTAGCTACTCATGAACAGATACCAATCAATCAGGGTCTGTATGCACTTATCGTTATGGCAATATCCAACGATATGTTCTGGGAACAGATCAGGAAGGACCTTCCCGAGGAATTCTCCAACAGTGTAGATCAGTTAAAAACAAAAGCGATGAAAAAGATGACTAAAAGGAGAACGAAGCGTTGAAAGTTCTAATAGATATGAATAGATACACGGACCATCAAGTGAACAAAATGTGGAGGTGAACGGATGTCCAACGAAATCATGCGAAATGGACAAAAACAAATAAGGCTCGATAAGAAAGATATTGAGCAGATCTCGTTGGCAAGAGCGGGTGCAACAAAGCCTGTCGTCTGTTACCATGCCAATGACCGGTCGAAGTTAAACTGGGGCGACTTCGCGTTAGGGGCAATAGTCGGTATCGGTGCATATATGGTCTTAAAGGCCTTAACCGATGAGGGCCGCAAATAATATTTTCTTCATTTTTTTAAATTTTTAGTATTTAAACAATTATTTATAGAATCAATACTAATAAATAAACAAAATCAGAAATAAAAAAATCTTTCCTAGTCCATTACCGAACGAGTGATAGTATGAAGAAGACCAAGAAGGGATTTACCGCAGATCTGGAGAAGGAGACATTAAAGAACAATGACTTCCGCCGGGTGCTCTACACCGGCAAGTTCAGCCAGCTGGTCCTGATGTGCATCAGGCCGAGCGAGGACATCGGCGATGAGGTCCATGACACCGTCGACCAGTTCTTCCGTTTCGAGGAGGGCGAGGGCGTGGTCATCATCGACGGGGTCGAGCACAAGGTAAAGGACGGGAGCGGAGTGGTCGTTCCGTCCGGCGCAAGGCACAACGTAAAGAACACCTCGACCAAGAAGGACCTCAAGCTCTACACCATATACTCTCCGCCCGAGCACATCGACAAGACCGTCAGGCACACCAAGGGCGATGCCATACGGGAACCGGAAGAGTACGACGGAGAGCCGACCGAGTGATGTGGCCAGAAACCATTTCCCCGATCATTTTTATGATCGACATTTTTTTTATTTTTTGAAGCGAGAGCTTTTATTTGATGAACCTTCTCGCAGACAGTATCTGATGGCAGCTACGATGTTCATCTCGGGGCGGAGCTCGCCTTGAGATTGTTCCCCCGGACCTTCATCCTGATCGCCGTGACGCTAGTAGTGCTAGCTTTGTTCATGAACACGATCATCTACGATACGGTGTCCGACAGCATGAAGGACTCCGAGGAACTGGCGATATCGTTCGACATGGACCGGGTCGAGTCCCTGCTGCAGCGTGAACAGGAGGTCCAGATCGGGGAGTCCGAGGACGTCGCCTATTGGACGCTGTTCCGCGATTATATGATGGCGCCGAACGGGACGTTCATTGCAAGCATGTACTTCGCCGGAACGCTCGACTTCATGAACCTCAACTTCATCCTGGTCTATGACCTGAACGGTACCTTTGTGGAAGGCGTCAATTACAGCTTTGACACACAGGAGATAGTCCCAATAACGCCGGAGCTGCTCGAGTACGTGAACGATACTTCGAGCATCATCACCTTCACCAACGAGACGGACGACCACCAGCTCTTCGCCAGTGTGGGCGGCCAGGTGGCGCTCCTGACATCATCTTCCATACTTACCGACAACGGTACGGGGCCGAGCACGGGGTACACCGTCATCGGCCGGTTCATCGACGATACCGAGATAGAGACCATCGCCGGCCTGGCGAACGTCGATCTGACCGCCTTGAACACCTCGGGCGATCTCCCTACTGATGTTGTAGAGGCAATGGCAGCCCCCTCGTTCAACGGGACCGGCCGTTACTACTCCGTGCTCGGCGATGACGAAATAGCCATGTACTGCCCGTTGCGCAGCGATGATGGTAGTGTGCTCATGGTGCTCAAGATCAGCGACGACCGTTTGATCTACCACAACGGCATGAACAACTTCAGTATCACCAACATCTTTCTCGTCATCGTGCTGGTCGCCATCGGCGTCGTCCTCCTCTTCTTCCTGAACCGGAACGTGGTGCGGCCGGTGTCCACCCTTAACAAGGAGATGCGCCGCATCGGTGAATCAGGCGACCTCTCCGCCCGGGTGCAAAGATCGAAGAACGTCGACGAGATCGATGAGCTGGCCGTCTCCCTCAACGGTATGATGGGGCGATTGGAACAGAACGATACCGATCTCAAGGAGAGCGAGAGGAGGTACCGCGACCTGGTGGAGAACAGCAACGACTGGATATGGCAGACGGACCATGACTTCATGCTCACGTTCAGCAACCAGGCGGCCGTCTCCCAGTTGGGGTACGGACTGGACGAACTGTATCGGACCTCTCTCTTCGACCTGATCGACGCGGAATGCCTGGATGGTGCCGCGTCACGTGTGAAGGAGGCCGGCAGTCCCATTCCACCTCAGAAGGGCATCATCACGATGCGGGCCAAGAGCGGACGGAAGGTGATATACGAGGTCAACGCCCAGCCCATCCTCGACGGCGATGGTGCCTGGACCGGGTACCGGGGCGTGTCCAGGGACATCACCGAACGAGTGCGGAACGACAGGGCGCTGGAAAAGACCAACAGGCAGCTCAATCTGCTATCGAGCATAACCAGGCACGACATCCTCAACCAGGCCAGCGTACTGTCCGGTTACCGGCACCTGCTGGCGGAGATGGTGAAGGATCAAGTCCCCCGTCTCTACCTGGAGAAGCAGCAGAAGGCCATCGATACCATCGAGAGGCAGATCAAGTTCACCGGTACATACCAGAAGCTGGGCACTCAGGAACCGGTATGGAACGACACGCTCAAGATATTGCGCTCGGTCATCAACCAGGCAGAGCTGCGCGACCTCAAGGTGACGGTCGATGTGCGCCCGTCCGAGGTGCTGGCCGATCCAATGATGGAAAAGGTGTTCTACAACCTCATAGACAATGTGCTGCGGCATTCCGGTGCCAAGAGCCTGAAGATATCCGACACGGTGAGGGACGGTGACCTGATGATCGTGTTCCAGGATGACGGCAAGGGAGTTCCCGCCGATCAGAAGGAAATGATATTCGAACTGGGTTTCGGACAGAACACCGGGCTCGGACTGTTCCTGGCCAGAGAGATACTGGCGATAACCAATATCACCATCGTGGAGAATGGCGGGCCAGGTGTCGGCGCCCGCTTCGAGGTGACCATACCCCGGGGGCATTGGCGGCAACCGCCTGTTCAATAAGGGCTTTTCATCGACCCCGGTCCATCTGAAAAATTCCTCGGACCAATATACGTCAGGCCCGATCCTCCCTGATACCATCCACCGGCATCGTAAGGACGAACCTGGCGCCTCCGCCTGTTTGTCCCTCCTCGGTGATGGCTATGCGGGTGATGGCCAGGATCTCGCGGCACAGGAAGAGCCCGAACCCATGGCCCGTCCCGACGCCCTTGGTGAAGAGCTTGTCCTTCATCTCCGGAGAGATGCCGACGCCATCGTCCTGGCAGACCACCATGAACACACCGTCCACATCCTCCAACGAGAAGCGCACCGTGGTCACGTCACCGCCATGCAGCGTGGCGTTCTGCATTAGATTGTGGAAGACCTTGGATATGAGCGGGTCGGCGAACACCTCCACGCCCTTGGGCACGTCGTTCACTATCCTCACCCCTTCTACGCGCACGTCGCTCATCGCCCTGTCCACCAGCGAGCGGATGTTGTGCCATACCGGCGCGCGAACGCCGATGTCCTGGTACTCCCTGGTGAACTGGATCATGTTGGAGATGCGCTCCGCTGCCTTCATCGCCCTGTTCAGGTAGGATCCGGCCTGTCCTTGGAGGTCCTTATATTCGAGCAACGTGAGGTTGGACGAGAGCACCAGCAGCTGATTGTTGATATCATGCCTGGTTATGCTGGAAAGGAGGTTCAGCTTGCGGTTGGCCTCGTGCAAGGCCCGCTCGTCCCTCCGGCGCTCGGTGACGTCACGGAACATCCAGGTCCTGCCATAGTACTTGCCGTCCTTGCCCAGCACAGGTGCGGTATACCTGTCGAGCACCATGCCGCTCCTCAGTTCGATCTCCTCGCGCCCCACCATGTCGATGTGGCCGTAATAGTGGAGCACCCTTTCCATGAACTCGTCCGGGTCCCTGGTCAGGCGGGCGACATGATGGAGAAGGGGTAAGTCATCCTCATCGTCCATTATCTCCCTGGGCGCATCGAACAGCTCGGCGACCCGTTCATTGGCATAGATGCGGCGCATGTTCGCGTCCACGACGATCATGCCATCTATGGACACGGTCGACTGCGCCTCCAACATCGCCGTCTTCTGGCGCAACGCCTCCTCGGCCTGCGCCTTCTCGGTCATGTCCCTGACGATGCATATGAGACCACCATCCTTCAGCTTGGTCAGTGAGACCTCCTGGGCGAAC
>JAJRAK010000009.1 GCA_028682895.1 Methanomassiliicoccales archaeon | reverse complement strand
TCTTCGGCGCAGACCGGGATCTTCAATGCCACCTCGGACGAATCGCCGCGGGCGCTGGTGACCAGGCCGACCGTCGTCGCCGTCCCGATGCTGAGCATGAGAGGCTCATTGGTCTTGATGTTCTCGACCACGAGGTCATCGCTCGTGCCCACCACGCGCTCCAGCAGGTGGGTCTTCATCTTGAACTTGAAATGTACTTGAGGAAGCGTTCCGGGCTTGCCCACGACGCGTCCGGTTAGCCCGTCGGACTTGGTCATCGACGGGTCCAGCTTGGTGCCTATGGCGACGAGGCCGCCTGGCTTGATCTTGTTGACCGGGCCGCCGCCGGTGTGCAGCGACTCGATGGTGGTCGTGATGGTCTCCCATTGGAACTTGCCGCCGGGAAGCTCGACCTTTCTGCCGGGGGATATCTCGATCTCGTCCCCGATCGCCAGCTTGCCTTGCATCAAGGTGCCGCCGAGTACGCCGCCGTGCAGATCGTCGAACGATATGCCTGGCTGGTTGATGTCGAAGGAGCGGGCCACGAAGAGCTTGGCCGGCTTCTTGTCATCGTGCTTGTGAGTGGGAATGTGATCCTGGATGGCTGTGATGAGCTTGTCGATGTTCACGTCGTGATGCGCGGACACCGGTATTATCGGCGCGTTCTCAGCGATGGTGCCCTTGACGAACTTCTTGATCTGCTCATAGTTCGCCAGCGCCTCCTCGCGCGTGACAATGTCGATCTTGTTCTGAACGATGATGATGTTCTCGACACCGATTATGGAGAGCGCCATCAGATGCTCCTTGGTCTGGGGCTGAGGGCATTCCTCATTGGCGGCGACGAGCAAAAGTGCGCCGTCCATCATGGCGGCGCCGGAAAGCATCGTGGCCATGAGCGTCTCGTGCCCAGGGGCGTCGACGAAGGAGACGGAACGAACGAACTCGGCATCCCCGCCGCACACCTTGCACTTGTTGCTGTTGGAATAGGTGTCCTCAGAACAGCTCTTGCACTTGTAGAAGGCCACGTCCGCGTACCCCAGCCTGATGGAGATCCCTCTTTTTATCTCCTCGGAGTGTCTGTCGGTCCAGTCACCGGATAGTGCTTTGGTCAGCGTGGTCTTTCCATGGTCCACGTGGCCGATCATCCCGATGTTGACCTCAGGCTGGCGGGACACCTTCATTATTTCTTCTCCTCTTTCTTGACGATCAGTTCCTCAACGGGCTTCGGCCCCTGAGCAACGATCTTCATGTTAATCTGGACGGTGTCGGTGGCGACGGTGTTGCCGCGAATCGCCTTCCTCTTCCTAAGTCCACTCTCGGTGGTGTACATCCCGGTGCTCACGGTCAGCAACAGCTGTTTCCGGCGCGGTCCAGGTAGGTCCTTCCTCATGCAGAAGCCGTCCTTGTCGCTTCCGCCAGTGATCGATAGCTTGTAACCAGGCAGCCCGACGAATATACCGTCTATGGTGTCGCCTATCTTCTTCCCGATGAGGGAGTTGGCGTGGTGTCCCGTCACTGGGACATTGTAAGACTTGCCGGTCTTCATATCATTAACAACGGCTTTAAATTCAACCATTCCAAACACCTTTTGAGCGTTATGAGTATTCGGCCTTATTGTGGTTCGGCTTAAATAATTATTGGTGACGGAGGACCGTGTGGAGGGGTTCAGCAGCGTCGTGCCCTGATGTCCTTCCCGCTTCCTCTGGCCAACTCCTTGAAGGCCTGCAACGGACCATGCTCCATGGCCGATGTCATACTAGCTAGTTCGTCCGGGTCCACAAGCTCGTTCATGACCGCTCCGGAGAGCAGGGAACGGACCCGCGGGTCGAGCGCCCCTGGAGCCCACATGTCCACCAGGGCGTCCCTGAGCACAGCTCCCATCATCAGCTGGTCGCCCATCTGGTCCACCAGGTCCTCCTCGTACTTCTGCGTTCCGCCCTTGGCCATGATGGCGGCATGCTTGCCCGCCAATCCCCCGCATATATATGAGGGCAATATCCCTTCACCGACGAACGCCAGCGTCTGTCCAGCGGCATCGCCGCTGAAGAGCACGTTGCCCCTGACCGGACCGCCGATGAAACCGGGCACGGGGGCGTCGCCTATCTTGACCTCCAGGACCTTATCGGCATCGAAGTACCGTGATACGACCGGATGCCCGGCGATCCAATCCTCCAGGAAGGTGCGGCGAGAGGCGTTCACTCCCACGAGCCCTATGCCCACGTTCGCCCTCCGCCTTCCCTTGGGAATGATCCAACCGTACCCGAGCCCGATCTCCTCCTCGATGAATATCTGCATGCATTCGGGCAGCTCCTTTTTTGCCACCAGCTCGAACTCTACGCCCCTGGCCACGTCCATCGGGGCGAAGAAGTCCGCCCCCATGACCTTGGACATGGTCGAATGCACCCCATCGGCGGCCACGATGGCCTTCGGGGATATCTCGATCTCCTCGCCGCGGTGGTTCAGCACGCAGCTGACAACGCTACCGTTCTCCACCTTGGCGGAGATCAGTCTGGTGTCCGCCTGGACGGAGGCGCCGGCCATGGCCGCCCTCATCGCCAGGTGCTTATCGAATATCTTCCGTTCGACGGTCACGCTGCGCCAGTACGGCTCGTGATTGTCAACGATGACCTCCCGCCCCAGCACGAACCGGGTGAAGGAATGCTTGGCCACGATAGCTTGCGGAGGTATACGGATACCGGCGCGCTTCACCAGCTCCAGTCCGATCACCTCGCCGCATTGCACCGGAGTACCGATCTCCTTCTTCTTGTCCACCATGAGGGTCCTGGCGCCTTGGGACGCCGAGGAACGGGCGGCGCCGCTTCCGGCCGGCCCTGCACCAACGACCAATACTTCACAGTCCATCTTACCATCCCCATTCTGCCGCCAGGGCATATGCCTGGTACAGCTTTCTTGTCTCCTTTCCGGACAGCATCGCCCGGAGCATCGTCCTTCGTCCGTATCCGCTGCGGAACGGGCCCATCGATCGCTCCAGGGCGTCATTGTCCATGAGCTTTAGTGCATCGAACGCTTTCACATATGAGGTCGAGGCGCGCTTGGAGCGGCGCCACTTCCTTTCATAATCGTCAAGACCGCCATTCACCAGAGAGCTGGCCATCATCTTCGCCGCCACCATCCCTTGGCGGATACCGCCGAACGTGATCGGGTTCGCCTGTCCAGCGGAGTCTCCCACCAGGCACGCGCCGCCCTTCACGAAGGAATGGTAATCGTACGGGATCGGACGCACGTGCCTCTCCAGCGCCTCCGGGACCATGTCCGTTCCCTTGGTGAATCCTACCCTGCTCCCTTTAGGATGGGGGAACACCCAGCGGTACCCTCCGAGATATTTCTGATCGTAATAGAAGGACATGACGTCCTTCTCCGTCTGGACACCTGTCACGTACTGCTCCGTCCATAGCATCCGCGGCGCTCCCTCGAAGAAGGTACGGCGCACCAATGAGTTCCAGCCATCAGCGCCGACGATCCATTTGGACCTGATCTCCCAGCCGTCCTTGGTGCGGACCAGGTAACCGTTCCCGTCCTTTACGATGGAGGTGGCCGCCCCTTTCTCGAGATGACATCCTTCCTTCTTCGCCCTGTCCAGCACGCTGCGTATGAACGCGGGGCGGTCCAGGACGTAGCCGGGCGTCTCTGTTCTTATCACGATATTGCCAGGCCAATGCTCCACGGCACGCTTGATGTTGAACGTCACCGCCTCCGGTGCCAGCGGGGCAAGTTCATCGAAAGCCTTCTTGCTCATCGCCTCCCCGCACATGCGATGGTAACGGTCGAAGTTGCTGTCGAGCTTCTCCAGTGACAGTACGTTCAACTTCCCCTCGCTGAGGTCGGAAAGGAAGAAGGCCGCAGCGGCACCAGCAGGTCCGGCCCCAATGACGATTACGTCAAAGTTTTCTACGACCGATCCCCCCTGACAAGCTTATCTGCTCCACGAACGAATAACCGGTGTCGAACCCCAGGAACGCTATGAAATACAGGTAGGTGGAAAGTATGGAGGTCGCGCAAAGGAGGAGCACCATTGCCTTGAGCACCAGCCTTTCCTTCAGCATGCGGGACCTCAACCCGTCGTTCATACGGTCCCCCCTATCGCTCAGCACCTCGTCGGCGAAGGCGGCCACCATGACCGCGACCACGCCGATCCCGTCGAACGGGTTCCCGCTCAGCACCGTCACGATGGTGATGGCCCCGGCGACGATGAAGCCCATGCGGAACGCCAAATTGTCATACTTTGATGCTATCAGCAATGCCAGCAGCAGCCCTATGAATATGGTCGCTGAACCTTCGTCCAGATAGATCAGGATGCCCATCAGCGCCCCGATAGGGATGGAGAGCACCGTTGCCATCCTCTTGCTGCCGATGTTCAGGTCGAACACCTGGTCACCGTACTTGATGGCCATGCCGAGGGTGACGAAGGCGAACGGTATCACTAAGAAATGGTGCAGCGGCACCTCTTTACTGAACCAGGTGTAGGACCAGGCGATGAGGATGAGCGCCACGGTCATCCCGAAATACCATTTGGCCCTCCGGTTCCATCCTCTGCTCTTCAGTCCCGGCCCCCCTGGTCACCCATCAGGTGCGCATCCCTATTTTACGGTTTCCCGCCTCAGCGCTTCATAAGGCGGCGGGCGTCCAGTAACCTTTGGATAAGGCGGTCCTTCTCCCCGCTGAACGCCAGCCCGGTGAAGTCGCGCATGGCGTCCATGCCTTCCTGGTCGTACGGATGCCACCATATCTCCGAGGAGAACTTGCCATGGTCGATGTGCACGTGCTGCCTTTCGATTAACTCTTCGAATCCTATGTCACCGTGGGTGCGGCCGAAACCGCTCTCTCCCCGGCCGCCCCAAGGCGTGGCGCCCAGACCGTACGTGTACGGCACGTTGTTGATGGTGATGGTCCCTGAACGGAGTGAGGCAGCGATCCTCTTGCCCTTCTCGATGTCGCTGGTCCAGACGCTTCCCGCCAAGGCGTAGGGGCTGTCATTGGCCATGCGCACGGCGTCCTCGTCGCTATCGAACGGGAGCATGGCGACTATCGGTCCGAAGGTCTCCTCCTTGACTATGTCCATGTCCTGTCTGACGTTCCCGAGCACCGTTGGCTGGAAGAAATGTCCCTTTAGTCCGTTCGGCCTTTTCCCGCCGGCGAGCACCGTCGCCCCCTGCTCCACGGCCTTGGCCACCTGGGCTTCCATGTCCTTTACCGCCCCCTCGGATATCAGGGAGCCGACGCCTATGCTCGGGTCGCTGAGGTCGTACCCCTGCTTCAGGTCCGCCACGTTCCTCAACATGAGGGATGTGAACTCATCCAGCACCGAGCTGTGCACGTATATGCGCTTGACCGCGGCGCAGGTCTGCCCGGCGTTCACGAAGGATTGCCAGCAGGCGCCCCTGGCCGCCCTTCTCAGATCGGCGTCCTGGAACACGATGAGCGGGTCCTTTCCCCCTAGCTCCAGTGTCACCGGTGTTAGCCTTTGGGATGCCAATGACATGATCCTGCGACCGACGTCCGCCTGCCCGGTGAAGATTATGCGGTCCACGCCGGACGTGACCAATGCTTCGCCGACGTCGCCTCCGCCGCCCACGGCCACCTGC
>JAJRAK010000059.1 GCA_028682895.1 Methanomassiliicoccales archaeon | reverse complement strand
TGGACTTAATCGAGTTAATAATAATGATAGTGGTCCTGCTGATCGGTTGGATCATACTATCGATACCATTGTGGCTTGCGGCGAAGGTTCTTACTGGCGGAAATGCGACAATGGGTGCAGCCATGCTTGGAATGCTCCTAGGAGGATTGGTGTTCGTACTTGTCTATCAAGGTGTCGTAATCTCGATCTGGCAGCAATTTTGTTCCATAGATATATTTTCTAAGGTGTCGAGCGGGAAAAGGCAAGCTATCCAGATCTTCGATGAAATCTCGATCGGGGTTATGGATCGTTTCTTCGTTCGCGCCCTTGTATGAGATCCCGCGCACATCTTTTGGCCCCCCGTTAAAGACGAGCTCTTTGAATGTCAGGTCGCCCTCCCCACGGACTATCATGTCCACCTGAGGATGTGATAAAAGCTCATTTGGGATAGCTGTTGGATGATATCCCCCTAATACGGTCATTGCCCCTTTGTCCTTAGCCAGTCGAGCGATCTCCAGACCTTCGCTATGGTCGGTAGCCGACATCGTTATGCCAACGAGGTCTGGATTCAACGCGGCCAGATAATGTTTGATCACCTTTTGGTACGGCCCATCTTCCATCGCCAGATCCAGGATTGTGACCTCGTCAACAATGTCCTCCACCATGGCTGCAATATATTCAAGCCCGGTAGGGATTAGGTCGAATGCATAGGAAAGGCCATGCCGTCCAGAGGGTTTGACTAAGAGAATTCTTTTAAACGACATGATGAAAATTAACCTTAACAATTGCCATATCTGTCATCGTTCTTAATCATAACTCTTCCTTCAAACCGTTGGGCATTAAAAGAACGGGTATCTCCCCACACCGTTCAAGATTGACAATGCAGTATCCTTTGACCTAAATCGTCACGGAGGATGACTTACTTTTTTGTGAGCGTTTGTCTTGGGATGGTTATGAATAGCTACATATTGAGATAGAAATGAGAAAAGACTGGGTTGAGTGAGTGTTCACCCACCCAATCAACAAATTGTTTACTTTTCCTTGATCTTGGCTTTGATGCTCTGAACATCCTTATCGATGGACTTGCCCAGGTCCTTGGCGCCTTGCTTGACGTCGCTAGCACCGCTTCGCAACTCCTTATCGATGGACTTGCCGAGACTTTTAGCCCCGTGCTTTACTTCGCTAGCGCTGTGCTTGACACCTTTTTGGATGTTCTCTATCCCAGTTCCAATATCTTTTTTGACTTCTCCGTACATTTGTTACTACCTTGAAGATCGGATATTGCAAAAATTATCCTTCTCTTCAATATATTACTAGAGTCTGTTCACTATATCATATGTAGTATAGCATCGATAATGGTTGTATCCTGTGTAAATTTTCAAAATCGTGAACAAGTGAAGAAATTTCGGATCGCTGATGATCCCATAATTGTTCTCGCATTGCAGATGATGATAAAAAGTAGTAAGGAAGCCGGAATCGATCATCGATCATGTGTCTTACATTAGTATCCAGGTTTTACTCTGAGAAAATTGTGGTAGACATACTTGGTGATTCGTTTCGTTCGATAAATGCCTGGAGTTAACCGATTCGAACAAAAAATATTATCCTGAATATTTTTCCTAGAACGACCGAGTTGTAGATACTTTACTATTATGAATTGTATTAAAATCAATAAAAAATGATAAGATATTGGGTAAAGGATTTGTTTACGACCTGAGAACAATTTCGATGTTGACCCCGTCAGGGACTTGGATCCTCATCAATTGCCTCAGTGCCCTCTCGTCCGCATCCAGGTCGATGAGGCGCTTGTGAATGCGCATCTCCCACCGGTCCCAGGTCTCGGAGCCTTCTCCGTCCGGGCTCTTACGGCAGGGCACCTGCAATCTCTTGGTGGGCAGCGGGATCGGCCCGCGGATGGCCACACCAGTGCGGGTGGAGATCTGCTTGATCTGAGTGCAAACACTGTCCACCTTCTCCGGGTCGGTGCCGCTCAATGATATCCTTGCTCTCTGTGCCATGTGTCAATCCCCAAAAAATGAAAAGGGTGAAAGGGGTTTACATCTCCTTCCGTTCGACATCGATGCATACACCAGCGGCCACGGTCTGACCCATGTCGCGGATGGCGAACCTTCCCAACTGGGGGAAGTCCTTGGCCTTCTCCACGACGAAGGGCTTGGTAGGCATTACCTTGACGATAGCGATGTCACCGGTCTTCAGGAAAGCGGGGTTCTCCTCCTTGACCTGTCCGGTCTTGGGGTCCAGCTTCTTCTGCAGCTCGATGAATGTGCATGCGACCTGGGCGGTGTGGCAGTGGAACACCGGAGTGTATCCGACCGGGATGGCGGTAGGGTGGTTCAGGACCACGATCTGGGCCACGAAGGTCTTGGCCACCATGGGTGGGTTGTCGACCGGTCCGGCCACATCTCCCCTGTGCACATCGTTCTTGGCGATGCCCCTGACGTTGAAGCCGACGTTGTCGCCAGGCTTTGCAGAGGGCAGCACCTCATGGTGCATCTCGATGCTCTTCACTTCACCAATCTTGTTGGAGGGCATGAATATGATCTTCATGTCCGGCTTCAGTATTCCGGTCTCGACGCGTCCGACCGGGACGGTCCCGATGCCGGTGATGGTGTAGACATCCTGGATAGGCAGGCGCAGGGCCAGGCCTTCGGTGGATGCGGGAACCTTCAGCTTGTTCAGGGTCTCGATTAAGGTGTCGCCCTTGTACCACGGGGTGTTGGCGCTCCTGACCTTGATGTTGTCGCCCTTGTAGGCGCTGATCGGGACCATTGGAACCTCTTCCAGCTTGAATCCCACGGATTTCAGCAGCTGACCCATCGCTTCCTTGGTCTTGTTGAACTGAGCCTCATCGTAGGCCGGCTTGGTGGCGTCCATCTTGTTGATGGCTATGATGATCTGCTTGACACCCAAGGTCTTGGCCAGGAAGACGTGCTCCTTGGTCTGGGCCTGGGGGCCCTCAATGGCAGAGCAGACGACGACAGCGGCGTCGGCCTGGCTAGTACCAGTGATCATGTTCTTGACGAAGTCCCTGTGTCCGGGTGCGTCAATGACGGTAAAGTAGTACTTGTCGGTGTCGAACCGCTTGTGGGAAACGTCGATGGTCACACCGCGCTCCCTCTCTTCCTTCAAGTTGTCCATGACCCATGCGAACTCGAAGGTTGCCTTCCCCTTCTCCTCTGCCTGCTTCTTGAACTTCTCGATGACGTAGGGGTCGATCGCTCCGACCTCCAATAGGACCCTACCGACGGTAGTGGACTTTCCGTGATCGACGTGACCTATGAACACCAGATTCATGTGAGGTTTATCTGCCATTTGTTTTCCCTCCAATTTTTTCTTTAAATATTATGAGTTGGTTGCCTCTCGATATTATTCATTCTATATAACGGTTTTTCAAGTTCAGCCGGAGTAATATCCCGCGTCATACGGCTGTGGGTTCAGTCCCTTCCTCTTCCTTATGTCGCCGACGACCTTCTCTTGAATTTCCCTCGGTAGCATAACGAAGCCGGAGTTCTCGGTGGACCACAAGGCGCGTCCCTGTGTCGCACCACGGATGGCGCTGGCGAACCCGAACATCTCCGCCACGGGCGCCTTGGACGTGATGACCGTGGCGTCGTGGTCCTGGTGGATGTCCTCTATGGTGGAGCGGCGACCCTGCAACTCTCGGGTGACGTCGCCCATCATGTCCTGGGGACAGTTGATGTAGACCTTCTGCATGGGCTCCAAGAGCACCCTTTCGGCTTGGCACATAGCACCATAGATACCGGCGCGGGTGGCAGGTATTACCTGGCCAGGGCCGCGGT
This sequence comes from Methanomassiliicoccales archaeon, assembly GCA_028682895.1. Taxonomy (GTDB): domain Archaea; phylum Thermoplasmatota; class Thermoplasmata; order Methanomassiliicoccales; family UBA472; genus UBA472. Next base: position 9,360 of record JAJRAK010000059.1, on the reverse strand, counting down.
GGATGGAGTCCTCGTGCAATTTTGCATCAACTAGCTTTACCTTGACACCAGCAACGCGCTCGCTGGCCAGCGGACCTCCGTCCATGGCCTCATCGAACGCCTGCTTGCAGAGCTCCATGGTCTCGTGCAAGTTCTGGATACCTTTGGTCATGTCGATCAAGACATTGTTGTTCTTGAAAGCGACGATGCCCTTTGCCTCTTCCTTGTCCATTCCCATTTCGGAGAGCTGCTTGGCCAATGCCTTGGGGTCCTTTATCTTCCCCTCGGTCTTGATGTCGCCGGCCTTTATGGCGTCCACAATGGCCTGCTCAAGTGGCTCAACGATCATGTAGAACTTGTTGTGCTTGTTGGGCGATTTCCCTTCGAACGGACCGCCCCTGCCTTTGACGCACTCGCGGTAGACTACGATAGGTGCGGATGATTTGATCTCGACCTTGTAATCGTTCACGATGCGGTAGTTGGTGATCTCCAAGTGGAGCTCGCCCATACCGGACAGGAGGTTCTCGCCAGTCTCCTGGTTGATCTGCACCTGGATGGACGGGTCGGCCTTTCCAACGGTCCTCAGCACTTCGACCAGCTTAGGCAGGTCCTTCATGTGCTTGGCCTCGATGGCCACGGTCACCACGGGCTCAGTGTAGTGGGAGATCTTCTCGAACGGTTCCATGTCCTTCTGGGAGCTGCAGGTAGCGCCGGATATGGCATCCTTCAGTCCAGATAGCGCCACGATGTTCCCGGCTTCGACCTCGTCGACAGCGATACGGTCGGCACCGACGCACATGGCGACGGTCTGAACACGGTTCGGGTTGGGCATCCCCAATATGTGCATCTCCTGTCCGCGGATGACCTTTCCGGAGAACAGCCTTCCGATGGCGACCTCACCTGCGTGGGGGTCGATGATGATCTTGGTGCACATGAATGTGGTTGGGCCTTGGCGGTCGCAGGTCATCATGGCCTTGCCGACCTCAGAATCCAGATCGCCCTTCCAGATGACCGGGATACGGACCTTCTGCGCATCCAACGGGTTCGGGACGTGGGTGATCACCATGTCCAGAAGGACTTCGTGCACAGGTGACTTCTTGGCCAGGGTCTTCTGGTCCTCCGTCTTACAGTAGTTGTAGACGTCCTTGAAGGATATGCCGCTCTTCTTCATGTAGGGAGCGGATATGGCCCAGTTGTTGTAGGCGGAACCGAATGCGACGCTTCCGTCCTCGACCTTGACCTGCCATTTCTTCCTCAGGTCCTCGGGCAGATTGGCCACGATCCTCTTGTTGACCTCGGTTATTATCTGGACAAAACGCTGGGTCATCTCCTGCTCGGTGACCTTCAGCTCGTTGACCAGGCGGTCAACCTTGTTGATGAACAGGACTGGCCTGACCCTCTCCTTGAGAGCCTGACGGATGACGGTCTCGGTCTGGGGCATTATCCCCTCGACCGCGCAGACGAGAATGATGCAACCGTCCAGGGCCCTCATGGCCCTGGTGACGTCCCCGCCGAAGTCGACGTGGCCGGGAGTATCGATCAGGTTGATCAGATAATCATGGCCGTGGTATGTGTGCACCATCGAGGCGTTGGCCGCGTTTATAGTGATCCCACGGGCCTGCTCCTGCTCGTCGAAGTCTAGCATCAACTGTTTGCCAGCGAGGTTCTCCGACATCATACCAGCCCCGGCGATAAGGTTGTCGCTCAGGGTGGTCTTACCGTGGTCGATATGCGCGGCGGTACCGATGTTCCTGATGAACTCAGGGGTCTTCATGATCTCCTGAGACTTATGGATATTGTCCTCTTTTCTGCCCATGTTACCCACCTGATTAACGTGCCGATGAGGCTACCCTTTCGATCTCTTCCTTCTTAGCCACTGAGAAGCTGTTCATATCGCCCTTGGAGGCCAAGATGAGCTCTTCTGCCAGGCACTGCTCGATGGGCTTGGTGTTCTTAAAGGAGGCGTTGATTGTCCCCTTAGAGATGTTGCGCAGAGCGATGTCCAACCGGCGCGAGGGAGCTACGTCCACTGCCTTCGGTACGGATATTCCTCCGAACTGCAAGCGGGTGATCTCCTCCCGAGGGGCTGCGTTCTCAAGAGCCTCGACCAGAACCTGTATAGGGTTCTTCTTGGTGCGCTGCTCGATGATATCGAAGGCCTTCTTGGTAACGTTGTATGCCTTGAGCTTCTTGCCGGTGAAGACCTCGGTCCTCATCATGTTGTTGATCAGGCGCTCAACGATATTGACCTTAGACTTACCGAACCACTTGTTGGCGTGTCGGGCTGCGCTATGCGGAACGGCGGTGGGAGTCAAATTGATGTACTTTGCCAATCCCCCGTCCTTCACGACGACCTCGCCGCTTGAGTACTTACCGAAAAGTAGTATGTTGTCAAACTTGAAACTGCTTTCTTCCACAGGATCACCTGACCGGCTTTTCTTTCCTTCCCCTGACGAGCTCGTTCAGGGAGACGTTGTTCACTTGTATGACCTTGTACCTTACGCCGGGGATATCTCCGTAGGAACGACCCATCCTACCTCCGATACCTTCCACCAGTACTTCGTCGTGCTCGTCAATGAAGTTGATGGCCCCGTCACCAACCGCGAAAGCGGTAATCTGGCGGCCGTTCTTTATCAATTGAACCTTTATGCACTTTCTGATGGCGGAGTTGGGCTGTTTTGCCTCGATTCCGACCTTTTCCAGGACGATGCCCTTAGCCTGGGCTGCGCCCTCGAGCGGATCAGATTTTTCTTTGAGCTTCAACAGCCTTCTCTTGTAAGACCTGTCGCTCCACCGAGACTTCTGCCGATCATCCCTCAGCTTTCTGGCAGTAAATAATCCTCTTGCCAAATATGTCACCTCAAATTCAGGAGCGTCCCTCTATTACTGATTTCGTATATAAGAATATGGGATTGTTGAATGGACCCTTGTGCATACTGGATATGATGGGAGCTGACAGCGGGTCAATGAAATTTACTCAGTTGAAGTATGACATTCGAGAGTCTGCAGAGGCATTTCGAAGGACGCTTGCCAGTCGGCCTTGGTCGTCCTAACTGTCAACCGTGAGGAATTGCCAGCGACCGATTTGCTACAACATCTCATCAGTGTTCTTCCCTGGGATCGTTCGAGGGACCAATACCCCCGACCTCATTATTTTATCTATATCACGTCTCTAGACAGTAAGACTGCCCGGGCCCTTCCATGATCATTGTGTCTTGATGAGACCGCGCCCCATCGGATCGTCATCGCAGAAGATATCGATGAGCCTCGCTCTTCTGCATCGATAGCAACATGTGCATGAGACCGGGGTGAGTAAATTAGTTCCGTATCCCCGCAACCGGTTCTTCGCCATCGTAAAAACCAACCCATCGCATTTAGTAGATACATCAAGGATGCAAATGATGGCCTGCATCGTTCAGCTATGCTTTCCCTTTCGACTCCCCGCGAACGAGGGCGGTGGCCATGAGATGCGCCAAACGTATAGGTTCGGGAAGGCATCCTCTGACGACACACCCTTTTACTACACGGTCGGCCTCGGCCTCGTCGATCCCGGCAGAGGCGATGTGAACGATGCCCTGTGGCAACCCCACCGATCGGACCTGCACGGAGGAGATGATATCCAATCTCCGGTCCCAATCGGGGAAGTGCGCCTTCAGGGCGGAAGCGATGGAACGGAGGTCGGGAAGGTCGCGGGACACTGTTATGACCGGGAGCGCAAGCGCCTTACTAAGAGCGGGAACGTCCACCACATTGAACCCACCGAAGGCCGCCCCGTCGATCATTACCGCCCGCACCTGTTCGGAGAAACGGGACCCCCGCACCATATCAATGACGGCGGAGTTCGCATCCTCACCGTCGACATGACAGGAGGAGACCATCACGCCCTCGACGTACGAGGGAGGGCATATGAGCACACCGACCAATGGTACGGTGTCGTCATCTTTTACGAACGGACCGTCGTCTATGCCCAATATTCGAGCCTGCCCCTTCACTCACATCAGCCCCAGGTGCCCGGTGACCCGGTCCACCTCGGTGCTGGGGGCCGGGCCTATGCCCAGGCATGTCGTGGTGTTCGGGGGAAGCTCGGTCATCCCTGCGTCGATGATCAGCGATGTCACTAGACCGGAGTCCTCAGCTGCCTGCTTGATCTGATAAAGCTCGGTGAGGTCCTGCACCTTCACCACCACTTTCTTCTGTCCTTCAGAATACCATCCTTCGAAATGGGCCGGCTTCCTCTTCTTGCAGCTGAGGGCGCAGTTCACAGCAGCATGGGCCACCTGGGCGGCCATCTTCCCCGCGGACAGTTTCAGGTCCTTCCTCACCACTATGACCATCTTGTAATCGAAATCCATGACAATGACCTCAGAAATCCTTGAAGGTCAGAGGGAACGACCTTCTTAAAGCGCGCTCGTGGTTCGTCTCAGCTAGTTCGATCATCTTCCCCAGCTCTTCGGGGGTATACTTGAAGCAGATGGTCTTCCCGCATATTGGACAAGGGAACTCCTGACCGGCGGCGCAGTCCTCCACCTTGACCGATATCAATATCTCACAGAGAGGGCAGCTCATGACCAAAGTGTCCATAGCATCAACGTCCTGCCATTCCCTGCCGGGGATATATCCCTTTTGACATCTCCTATTCCTTTTATACAACGAGAGGAAATGAGGCGTTCATGTTAGAGCTGATTCGCAGGGACGGCCTGGCGCGCATATGCCGTCTGCATACCCGAAGAGGAGAGCTGGAAACACCTTGCCTCCTTCCGGTCATCAATCCCAGGTTGGTCACCATCAAACCGAGGGAGCTTTACGACGTGTTCGGCTTCCGAGCCCTCATCACTAATTCATATATCATACGAAACGACCCGAAGATCAAAGAGATCGCCTTGACCAAGGGATTGCACGAGATGCTCGATTTCCCCGGGGTGATCATGACGGATTCCGGGACGTTCCAATCGCACATGTATGGCGAGGTGGACCTTGTCAACAAAGAGATCGTGGAGTTCCAACGAGACATCGGTTCTGACATCGGCACCGTGCTGGACATATTCGCCGAGCCGGACTGGACCAAAGAGCGCACCGCGGAGTCCATAGAGGTCACCCTTGCTAGGACAGAGGAGGCGGCCTCCCTGAAGGGCGAGATGCTGCTGGCCGGTGTGGTCCAAGGGTCCGTATATCCAGACCTCCGCGAATATTGCGCTCGACGTCTGTCAGAGATGGGCGTGGACGTGAACCCCGTCGGAGGCGTCGTCCCTCTGATGGAGACGTATCGTTTCGCAGAGCTGGTGGACGTGATCGTCGCCGCCAAGAAAGGATTGCGAGCTGATCGGCCGGTGCACCTTTTTGGTGCTGGACATCCCATGCTGTTCGCCCTGGCGGTGCTGCTCGGCTGTGACATGTTCGATTCCGCCTCCTACGCCAAGTTCGCCCGGGACGACCGGTTCATGTTCCTCGAGGGGACGTTCCGTTTGGCGGACATGCGCTCACTGGAATGCCATTGCCCGGCCTGCATCGGCCATGACCTGGAGGAGATACGAAAGATGCCTGACAAGCAGCGGACGGAGCTGATCGCAAGGCACAACCTCTGGGTATCGAAGATGGAGCTGGAGAGGGTAAAAAGAGCGATACTGGAAGGTGACCTCTGGGAGCTGGTGGAAAGGCGCTGCCGCTCGCATCCAGCCCTCGTCGACGCACTGAGGGCGCTGGGCAAGCACCAGGAGTTCCTGGAGCACTATGAGCCGCTGAGCCGGGAGCACGCACTGTTCTACACCAGTGCCGAGACGTTGAACCGGCCTGCGTTCTTGAGGTACCAGAGACGAATGGAGGAGCGGTATGTCCATCCGAGCACCGAGGTGGGCGTGACGTTCGATGAGGTGGAGAAGCCATACTCCCGCAATCTGATGCCGGTCATGGGCTCGGTGCTGGAGATAAGCGATGCGCATTTCCATGTAGTATCGCCCTTCGGACCGGTGCCGATCGAGCTGGATGAGATCTATCCCATATCCCAATCATTATTTCCAAAGGAAAAGGACCAGCAGACTGTGGAGAGGACGAACCGTCTGATGGAGGACCTGGCCCACCGTCATACCTACAAGATGGGAGTGATGTGGGACGGCGAGGAGACCCTGGAGGTGCTCAAGATGTTCTCCCAGGGAAAGGGCAGCTTCGACATCGACATGGCCCGCATACGGGCCGTGGCGGACTACCAGTTCGGCAAAGGGGCGGCTGCCGCACTTTTCGAAGGGGACGTCTCATTGGTCAAATCGAAGAACGTTGACCGCATACGCAATGTGCTGGTGGATGGAGAGCATGTCATCTCTCTGAGGGCCGAGGATGGTTTCTTCACATTGCGTCCGCCGGGTGCCCGGAGATTGCAGAGAGGATTGCCGTTCCCCCGCCTCCGGGTGGTGGTGCAGGACGATGCGGTGGAGTTCAATAAACAGGGCAAGAACGTGTTCTGCTCGTTCGTCATCGACGCCGACCCGGAGATGCGCCTTCATGACGAGGTGATGGTCGTGGACAAGAACGACCAGCTGGTGGCCGTGGGCCGCGCCCAGCTCACCCGTGAGGAGATGCTTTGCTTTAAAAAAGGGATCGCTGTCAAGGTGAGGGAAGGCGTCTAACCCTCTTCGATGTCGGTGATCTCATCGGCCACCTTCAGGCAGGCCATGAGGTCCTCGATGGTATGCAGCAGGGACATCATGGTCTTCGAGCTGCATTCCACCTTAAGAACTGGACCATCGACCCAAGAGCGGGCGTGCTCGCCGTTGTCCAGCTCAAGGGAGCGGTTCACGTTCCCAGCACGCTCCTCGCTACCCATGTCCAATTCCAGGAGACAGCTCACTTCCATGCTCGGTCAATGCTCCAGGGTGAATAAAACCCCTTTGATTGATGCGGCCTTGAGAATGATGAGATAGAAGATGGTAGCCCCGTCCAGATTCGAACTGGAGTCACCGGCTCCAAAGGCCAGCATGATTGACCACTACACTACGGGGCTCTAGGAGACCTCGATGCGCTATCCCATATTTAATTTTCCATGTCCCTTGCGATCTCCCCATACAGATGCGTGGGCGCTGAATCGATGATGCGCACCGTTACCCTTTGCCAAAGCTCATGCTCGCCACTGATGACCACCGGCAGATAATCGTCCGTCCGGGCCATGACGCTCTTTCCCTTTCCCATCTCGTCGATGAGGACGGAATACGTCCGGCCGACCTTGGCCGTGTTGATCTCGGCGGAGATGCGGAAGCGCAACGCCGTAAGCTCCCGGGAGCGCTCCTTGGAACGCCATCCGACGACCTGACCCTTCATCGTGTCCGCCACCGTTCCCGGCCTGGCAGAGAACCTTGTGACATTGACTATGTTGGGACGAAGCCGTTCGATCAGCTGGACCGTGGAACGGTGGTCCTCTGCCGTCTCTCCGGGGAACCCGGTGATGACGTCCGTGGACAACGTGAGCTCCGGGACGGCCTTCCTCATCCTGCGGACCAGTTCCAGATATTCCTCGACCGTGTATGCCCTCCCCATATCCCGGACGACCCTGTCGCTCCCGCTCTGCACTGGCAGGTGTAGGAACTTGTAGACCTTGGGATGCTGGTAGGCGGTGATGAGATCATCGATCATCTCCTTCAGGTTGTCGGGGTTCATCATCCCGATCCGGATACGGAAATCGCCTGGCAGGGTGGTCAATGCATGGATCAGATCGGGAAGACGCTTGTCTCCGTCCATCCCGTAGGCAGCGGTGTCCTGGGCTGTGACCAGTATCTCCTTGGAACCGCGCGACAGTGCCTTTCTGGATCCATCCACCAGATGTTCTATAGGATAGCTTTGCAGGTCCCCTCTGGCCAACTTGGTCATGCAGTATGTGCAGCACCCGTTGCATCCTTGAGCGATGGGCAATATGAACGGTACCGTGACGTCCTCGAGCATCGGAACGGTCACCCTACCGAACTCGCTCGCCAAGATGGATGGTAGCCCGGGATAATCGGCCGTGGCGCAGACCAGTGCGCCAGGGAAGTCCTTTCGCAGCTGATTGCCGTTCACCGAGGCCATGCAACCGATGATTATGAGCTTCTTACCATCGTCATGCAACTGCCTCAATCGGCGGAGTATCTTCCTTTCCGTCGGGGCGATGACCGCGCATGTGTTGATCATCGCCACATCAGCTTTTTCCTCCTCGTTCACCTGCTCGTGCCCGATGCCCCTGAGGAATGTAGCTAGCTCAGCTGACTCCCCCTGGTTCATGGTGCATCCATAGGTCTCGACGAGGAACCTCATAGCGCGAAATATGTCATCTATTTATTATAGAATGGTCAACGGCAGCGGCACTATGATATCGATAGAGGACGTGGAAATTCGGACCGACAATTCTTTAACTCATATCCGAACCATTTGCCATCCTCATGCCCACGCAGAATAATTATACGCCCCATCTGCCCACCGATTATGATGCCCAGGTCAGAAGGACGATACCTTATTACGATTCGATGCACACGGAGACCATAGATCTTGTGCGGTCGTTGAAGGAAGAACCTGATGTGTGGCTGGACACTGGGTGTGGTACCGGTACTATGATATGGAACGCCCTGCGGTACTTTCCCAATACCCGATTCATGCTCGCAGACCCTTCAGAGACCATGCTGGACCAGGCCCGGATGAAGTTCGTTAACGTGGAACGTGTAAGGTTCATTGGTCCGGTGAGCACGCAAGGATTGATCACAGAGATCGATGAGCGACCGGACGTGATAACAGCGGTCCAGTGCCATCATTACCTGTCGCGGGACCAGCGGGAGAGAGCGGTGAAGGTCTGTTTTGACCTCCTGAACAGCGATGGGGCCTTCGTCACTTTCGAGAACGTTCGGCCATTGACCGCATACGGCATCGAGATCGGAAAGAAGAGCTTAGGACGATTCCAGCTGGAGAACGGAAGAGCACCAGCAGAGATAGAGCAACAACTCGCCAGGTTCGATAGGGATTACTTTCCTATCACCATCGAGGAGCATCTGAGCCTCCTACGCCGCACTGGATTCAAGGTCGTTGAACCGTTCTGGTATTCGTATCTGCAAGCTGGGTTCTATTGCATCAAATAAAGATGTCGTGATCGGTCTTGCATGGCTTTTGATCCGTACCGGTCCCGGGCATGACATTTCTTAGCTGAATTGCAGACGGTCGGCGAGATGTCCCCTATGCCATTGTGCTGTTCAATGATCGGATACAACCGAATGGCCTTTCTTTTTCTTATCTGATTGTGCCACTGGTCACGTGGGTCGTATTGGTAAGAATATGAAATAGAGCTAAGAGAGGGAATTAACCCTCTTTGTTCATCTGGTCGATCATAGCACCAAAGAAGCAGCAAGGCTGGTCCTGCTGCTTGATCCTCTCGGACTC
>JAJRAK010000058.1 GCA_028682895.1 Methanomassiliicoccales archaeon | reverse complement strand
GTGCCGCAAGGAGGACGTTCAGCGTGCCGGTGGTGTTGGCGTGGTGCGATCTCATCGGGTCCTTTACCGAGATGCGCACTCCGGCCTGGGCGGCCAGATGGAAGACGACGTCGGCGTCCTCGAAGCTCTGGCGCAACGAGTCGATATCGTTGATGTCGATCTCCATCAGCTTGAACGCTTTGTTGTCCAGATGCCTTGAGAGGAACCGCATCTTGCCCGAATAGTAATCGTCAAAGTTGTCTACGCCCACGACCGCATGCCCTTCCTTCAGAAGAAGGTCGGTGAGCGTGCTGCCGATGAACCCAGCCGCGCCAGTGACCACAGCTCTCATGTTTACCGATTCCAGTGGAGGACCTGCGGGCTATTAAGGATTGCTACCTCCGCTATATAAGCTGGAACGAGAGCTTTCCAAGATACGCTTTTATAGAACATTTAACAAACCTTAAATAAATCCGCCTTCATGAATGGCGGCAGGTGCAATTAAAATGGGTGCAACCATCAGGACATTCGCCCTCTTCGCCTTCATGCTCGGCCTGTTCATGGCCATCGGTTGGCTGGTGGGCACGTTCTTCATCGGTAATTGGATGCTAGGCACCATCATGTTCTTGGTGCTCGCCGGATTGATCAACGCGTTCTCCTACTTCTTCTCCAGCAAGATCGTGATGTGGTCGTACCGGGTCAAGCTGGTGAATGAGGTGGAGGCACCGCGCCTCTACCGTCTGGTGCGGCAGATATCGTCCATGAACGGGATCCCTATGCCGAAGGTAGGGATCGTGCCGACGTCAACGCCGAACGCCTTCGCCACCGGCCGCAACCCAAAGAACGCGGTCGTGTGCGCCACCGAGGGCATAATGCGCATGCTGGACGACGAAGAGCTATTGGGCGTCCTGGCGCATGAGATGGCCCACGTGAAGGACCGTGACATACTCATCATGAGCGTGGCCGCCACCATAGCCGGTGCCATCAGCTTCGCCGCCCGCTTCGCACTGTATGGATCATTGTTCAGCAACCGGGACAACGAGGGAGGCCTCATAGTCGGTATAGTGGTGGCCATAACCGCTCCCCTAGCCGCCATGATCGTCCAGATGGCCATATCCCGAAACAGGGAATACAAGGCCGATTACGAGGGAGCGAAGCTCATTGGCAGGCCGTTGTACCTAGCTAGGGCGTTGGAGAAGTTAGAGGTGGCGAACAAGCGCGACCCGATAAGGTTCGGCAACCCCGCCTCGTCCAGTCTTTGGATCGTCAACCCCTTCAGCGGGCGCGGTCTGGTGACGATCTTCAGCACACACCCGCCTATGGCCGAGAGGATCAAGCGGCTGAAGAAGATGGCCAACAGCATGGGCCAGTACTAAACCTCTTTTATTACCCTTTTCATCACTTCTCATTGAAGAGCAACTGATCGCAGAGCCGGTTGTCCCGCAGGAAGCGAAGACCGCGGTCTATGTTGCCTACCTGGTCCAGGGAATGATGCATGTCGGTGCCGATAGACACCTTCACCTTTCCATCGAAAGCGCGGTAGAACCGTTCCGAGTGCTCGTACAGGAACCTTCCCTGCCGGGCGTAATGCTGTGACGTTGGCACCTCTACGAACGCCCCTATCTCTGCGAGCTTATCCGCCAGCCATTCAGGTTCGCGGTCGCGATAGATGCGGTCCATGTCCCAATGGCAGAACCCGAACGGCACACGCAGCTCCTTCACCAGTGAACGCAGCTCGTTCAGTGGTACGCCGCCATTGAGCGGGTCGTCGACGAACTCGAAGAGGACCAGGTCCAGACGGTTCAGCATGTCGAACGGCAGTTCGTACAGATCGCACCGCTCCGGATTGGCGTCTATCTCTACCCCAGCAAGCACCTTCATCCCGTTGCCGACGCTGTCACCGGCGCTCCGGATGCAGTCCAGATATCGATCGAAGTTCTCCTTCCGCAGGGGGGATGGGAGCTTCTCCGTCTCGAAATGGTCGGTTATTGCCACATGCGTTAACCCGCTATCGCGGGCAGAGCGAACGACCTCCTCGACCGTGAAGTCGCCATCAGAAAAGATGGTGTGGTTGTGCAGGTTGATCCGTGGGAATCGCATCTGCTTTCCCAGGTCCATCCCGAACGATATAAACCCTTGTATTGTAAACGCACAGATCAAAAGGGGTTTCGAGGGAGAGCACACCCCTCCCCCGGTCGTGTGAGATCATATATCATCCTGATCTAAACCAATTTTTCGTTGCAGACGTATCGTCCTTATCAGTTTCTATAGATGTTTATCGAACTATTTGCATCATAGATAGATAATTGTATAATAAATAGTTATTGAATCGAACAAATGAATAGTATTTACCTTACAAATACGCGTTTACAATGAACGAAGGAACAGAAAGGGAAAAAGAGAAGAAATTGGTAAGGCCGATAGATCATTTGATCTGTTCCCACTTTTCCAGCTCCTGTACGCTGGACAGCGTCCGTCCGCGCTGTATCTCCGCCCTGATACGCTCCTCCCGTTCGAAGACGTCCACGGCCCGATTGGCCACCTCGACCGCATGCTCCTGCGGAATGACGATCACCCCGCTCTCGTCCCCTACGATCCAATCGCCAGTGCGCACCATCTGCCCACCGCAGACGATCTCCAGACCGATGCCGCCGAACCCTTTCGGTTCGCCAGCATGAGGCGAGACGTGTCTGCTGAAGCAGGGGAACTTGAGATCGATGATGCCGTCTATATCCCGCGCAGCCCCATCGATGACGACGCCCGCAACGCCCTTCACCAACGCGCTGTTGGCCGCCAGCTCGCCCCAGATGGCTATCTCGCTGCCGCCAGCATCTATGACGATGACATCGCCCTTCTTGGCGTGGTCGATGGCCTCCACCGGCTTAGCCCAGTCGCCCTTAGTGGTCTGCACTGTCACTGCCCGGCCGACTACCTTGACCCCGTGCCCATTGCGGAGAACGATGCCGTTGTCCATCACACCGCGCTTGTGCGCCGCGTCGGCGATGTTGCAGGTCGATACCTTTCCAAATGCCTGGAACAGTTCGTCCTGACCGTACTTGCGGGCCAGGGCGTTCGGCAGCCCCTTGCCGCTCTTCATGGCATCCTTGACCGCCTTGGCGGCCGACCGCACGTCCTTCGTCTTGATTATCCCGCCGCCGACGATGACGATGGACGCTCCGTGCTCGATCACCTTCGGCGCCGTCTCGGACGTGATACCACCGGCCACGGCAACCGGGATGCTCACAGCCTTGGACAGCTCGGCGATGATGTCCAGGGGAGACCCCTCGCCTTTCATCTGTTCGTCGATCCCGACGTGCAGACAGACATATGAGACTCCCAGCTCCTCCGCCCTCTTGGCGCAGGCGACCTTGTCGGGAACGTTGATGAGGTCGAGCATGATGGCCGCGCCATACTTCCTGGCTGTCAGCACAGACTCGGATATCGTTCCGTCATCGGAAAGCCCGAGCACGGTCACGATGTTCGCTCCCGCCTTGGCGGCTATCTCAACTTCGAAAGCCCCCACGTCCATGGTCTTCATGTCCGCGACGAGCGTCCTTCCCGGGAACTCCTTCTTCAGAGTGCGAAGGCACTCTGCGCCTTCGCTCTTGATGAGCGGCGTCCCAGCTTCTATCCAGTCAGCACCGCCCTCGATCGCTTCGCGAGCGATCTCGATGGCGCGTTTGAGGTGCATGAGGTCCAATGCCACCTGCAGTACCGGTTGCATAAGCGTTCATCACTCCCAGGATACTTATCTTTTCGTTAAAAAATAATATATCCCCAGATGGTCATCATCAGGACATGGCCGCATCCCCTGGAACAAGGTTCAACACCGGCATCGACTGCATTGACCGGATAGTCGGCGGGGGATTCCCTGTGGGCGGAATGGTCTCGCTCACTGGCCCTTGCGGTGCCGGGAAAACGCTCCTGGCCATCGAATTTCTCATCCGGGGAGGACTTGCCGGGCAGAAAGGTATGTACATCTCGACCATGCACGGCGTCGACAAGCTGATGACGTTCCTTCCGCAGCTAGACTATTCCGACCCCAAACTTTTCGAGAAAGGCACGATAACGCTCAAGCACATCGATGAGATGGGCTCGGGGGAAAGGGACGATGGTAAGATCACTCACGCCGAATCGGCGGCAATAATCGACGACATCATCTCGGCAGTGAACAAAGAGGGGATAAAACGCCTGGTGCTCGACTCGACCAATCCGCTCATGGCGGAGATGGACAGCTGGGTGGCGAGCTCGTTCCTTTTGACCTTATCAAAAGAGCTGTTCAAGAGCAAATGCACCACCATACTTGTCACCGAGGGGGATGTCATGAACGGGCATGAACAGACGGTGGCCGACGGGATCATGCTATTGGGGAACGAGGTGCGGCGCGGAGACAACTTCCGCGTGCTCGAAGTGGTCAAGATGTCCGGCGTGGCCCATTCCCGCGCCAAGTACGTGGTCGATATGACGTCCGAGGGCATGCTGACAACACCGATGCTAAGGGGGCTGTGAGATGGAAGATATCGCGCCGCAGATCACGAACAGACTGGAAGAGCTTGGCCCGGCCGTGTCGGTCAACTTCAGCTTAGGCATCGAGGGTTATTTCGACACTCTTACTGCGCTCATAGACCGCTTCTGCAATGCCAAGAAGCTGATGTGCATCTACATCTCCGTGAACGTGCCCTCGTCCACGATAATGTCAGCGCTGGAATCGCTGGAGATCAGCACGGCGAAGGTCCGTTTCGTTGATTGCATATCGTTCGCCACCATGGAGAACACCGGTGGGGATGACCGGACCGTATACGTAGAGAGCCCCACAATGCTGGAGTACATCGTGCTCAAGATGGAATACCTGTTGCGCAAGAACAAGGGCGAGCAGTTCATGGTGGTGCTCGATTCCGTGAACTCACTGGCGGCGCACAACGAGGTGCGCATGCTCTATGAGTTCATGCAGGTGCTCATGGCCAGTGTCAAGTCAAGGGGTGGATATCCCGTCATTCTGAGCATCGAGGAGCAGATGAAGCCCGAGCTGCGTGAGATGCTGATGTTGGTCAGCGATCAGATGGTAACGTTGAAATGATTGAAGTTTGATTATGATTAGAATTACGAAGCATCGTTTATTTTGATATAATTATCATTATTTAAAACGATATTTAATATTTTTTCCTTGTTCAAGGCAGATAATTATATATTCTCAAGAGTATAAACAGGTTTATGGTAGGGGAACCTACCAGGAGACTGAATCATATGATGAAGAAAATGTGGAAGAAGAACAACAAGGCAGTTTCCCCGGTCATCGCAACCATTTTGATGGTCGCCATCACCGTGGTACTGGCGGCTGTTCTGTACGTAATGGTAATGGGTATGTCTGGTGGCGACACTGCTTCAAGCCCGACCTGCACCCTTCAGACCGATTCTAATAACAATGTTGTTATAAGCATATCCCCTGCGACCGCTTTTGGGACAATGTCCTTTAAGATAGCGGATGAAGATGCAGTGGACTTTGCCGATGGCGCATCTTGCACTTATGGAACTACCAATACCATCACTGCAACCTTTGACGATGTCGGAGCTGATGATAAAGTTACCACTGGAGATTATTTTACCATAACTGAAGCCGGTACTGGAGCTTCTGGAACCTTGATCATCCTGTGGACATCTGGTGACACAGTAGAGCAAATAGCATCTATCGCGCTATAAATTCAAACGTGGC
>JAJRAK010000057.1 GCA_028682895.1 Methanomassiliicoccales archaeon | reverse complement strand
AGAACGCCGTACTTGACGTCGGCGATCATGTCGTCCAGCTTGTCCTTCCCTGCTTCGAAGAAGGTGTTGGTCATGCGTACCCAGACCCTCCTGTCGTAGCTCTGGGCCCGACCGTTACCAGTCGGTCTCACTCCCATCTCCGCCGCCGTCTCCAGGGACTGCATGTACCCCTGGTACACACCGTCCTTTATGATGACCGTACGCGACGAGGGCGTACCCTCGTCATCGAAAGGAACGGAACCTCTGGCGCCAGCGATGGTCCCGTCGTCCACCATGGTGATGAGCGGCGATCCGACCTTCTTGCCCACCATGTCCGTCAGGAACGAACGGCGTTTTACGATCTCATCGGCCTCGGAGGCGTGTCCCATGACCTCATGGGCCAGAAGCCCGGATATGCTGGGGTCGGTTATGCATGTCACCAGGCCGGAGGGGGCCTTGACGGCGGAGAGCATCTTTATCGCTTCCTTGCCGACCTCCCTGCCCATGGCCTCGATGTCCGTGCCTTTGACCAGTTCATAACCCTTCTGTCCTTCGTTGATGTCGTAGAAGAACTCGGTACGGCCCGCCTCAGAGGCGACCGCCTCCGCGTACATGGTGGTGCGCACCTCTTCCCAGCTCAGCTGCCTTCCGTAGCTGTTGACCAGTACGTTCTGCCGCACGTCCTCCCGCAATATCGAGTTGGTGTTGACGATGTGCGGGTCCACCTTCTGCGCCTTGTCGAGGTCCAGGATCGCCTGGACCTTCTCGTCCATGCCCACCTTGGACGGGTGCAGCTTTACGTCGGCCTTTACGTCCGCTCTCACGTCCCCGGTGTCAGGTATGCGCTTGCCCTCGGCATCCCCGGCCAAAGCGTTGCGGACCGCTTTCACCGCCGACTCCAGCAGGGCGTCCTTGGATATGTCCACCGTGGTGGCATAGCCCCAGGAACCCCTCTTCCTCGCTCTGAGGCAGGCGCCCCTCATGCGGTCCTCGGATATCCTTCTGATGGAGCCGTCCGTGACGGCCACCCCGTTCACGGTCAGCACTTGGTAGCGCGCATCACAGAAGTCCGCGCCCTCGGCCCTCATCCTCTCTACGACGAATTGCAGCTCATCGATCATTGGACAACCTTCATTTCCTTCGAGGCGTCGGTCAGCATCTCGTACCCGTCCTTGGTTATCAGCACATCGTCCTCGATGCGGACCCCGCCCTTTCCTGGTATGTAGACCCCCGGCTCCACGGTCATCACCATGCCCTCCTTCAGTACGAGGTCCACGCTCGGTGCCATCCTGCCGCCGTCGTGCACCGAGAGCCCAAGTCCATGGCCGGTGGAATGGATCAACAGTCCCTTGAACTCACTGGCGTCGATGACCAGGCGGGCGGCGGCGTCCACGTTCTTGCCGTTCATGCCCGGGCCTATGACCGCCAATGCCGCCAACTGCGCCTGTTCGACCACCTCGTACATCCTCTTCTGCCAGTCCTTCAGTTCTCCATAGAAGAAGGTGCGGGTGATGTCCGAGCAGTACCCGTCCACCTTGCAGCCGAAATCGAAGAGCGCGGTGTCGCCCCGCTTGAGCACGATGTTCTCCGCCTCGTGGTGCGGTTCGGCCGAGCTCGGTCCGAAGGACGCGTTGGTGGCGAAAGCCGAACCGGACGCCCCCGTCCTCATCATGCGGTAGTCTATCTCAGCGGCCATCTGGTATTCCGTCATCCCTTCCTTCAGCATCCCGGATATCTCATCGGCCACGCGGGAAGCGATGCGGCAGGAGCGCCGTATCCTGTCCACTTCCTCGCTGTCCTTTATGTAACGGGACGATTCCAGGCCGACGCTCACGTCGACCGTCTCTGCGTTAGGGGCCAGCTTCCTGACGTTCAGGTAGTTGGCGTAAGTGATCCCCTGACCGTTGATGCCGATCTTGCGGAATCCTTTCATAAGGTCGGAGGTGACATCTTCCCTCTCCTTGCTGTTGCGGTAGGTGACGACCTCGGCCGTGCCCCCGCGCGCAGAGGTCTCCTCCAGGGCGGAGGAGATCAACGTGGAGCGTCCGTCCGGGGTGATGACGCCCAAGCATCCCTCGAACAGCCCGGCCTTGGTGCCGGTGACATAGGGGAAGGCCACGTCCAGCAGCGGTTCCTCGCCGTTCACGATGACAATAGCATCCAGATCGTCCTGGCAGTTGGAGAATATCCACTTTACCCGGTCCTTCATCAGAATCAAGGACAAGACAATGTGAAAGCCGTATTTAGGAGTGCCCTCAGATACCTATCCACACGTTGCCAGCAATGCGCCTTATGGCCGATATCGCAGACAGTGCGGCCAGATAGCTAGTGGCCGGATTGGACGGGAAAGGAACGTTGTCCGTCTCGCACACGATGTGACCGAACTCTCCCTTTACCTCCAGGCGGTGGGTGTTGCAATCGCTGGAAGGGTCGCAGACCAGCTTGACCTTGGTCTTGTCCAGTCCGATGCCGATCAATGATATGGTGGCGGAGACATTGACGTTCTTGGGGAAGTGGGCCACGGCATCGCGGGCCGACCCTTCGAACAGAACGGTCTTCTCCTTGAGCTTGTTGACGTCCACGCCCTTGGAGCGCAGATAAGGGTTGTCCTGGAAGCTCTTGGGGCCCTTGGTGGAGACAAGTTCCACGCTGTGAATGACATCGGAAGATGCCGAGCTCAGCCCGTCCGTACCGCATATCGCTCCAGATGGCACGAACAGTCGTCCACCTTTCCGCTTGGCCACGTTGAAGCATCTCTCGCGGACGTCATCGTCAGCGAACGCTCCTACGCTCATGACCAGTACGTCCACTCCCATGCCGAGGATTATCGGCACGTAGCGCTGCACCGCCTCTTGGGAGGCCGCCTCGACCACCAGGTCCACGTTCTTCAGGTGGGCCTTGATGCTCTCGTCAGTGGGTGAAATGAACTTTGCCTTACTGCACTCCTTGGCGATCTTCTTGGCCCGTTCCTCGTTCTTGTCAGTGATGTAGAAGATATCGAACTCTTCCATCTCTTGAATTGTCTTGGCCAGCGTGGTACCGATGGCCCCGCTGCCGATGATAAGGAGCCGCATCGCCCATTATGAACGCCGAACACCCATATAACGATTAGGTTCTTACGAGGCCAGCGTCGTCCCCTTCTTTTCCCGGTACTGCCCGTTCGGAACCTTGATGATGAACCGGGCCCCATGCCCAGGGTCGCCCACATATTCGATGTTCATCCCGGAGGTGTTGAGCGCCTCCTTGATGAAGTTGAGCCCATGGCCTTGCCTGCCGTCCAGCTCGAAATCGAAAAGTGTGAAGCGCATCTCCTCTGGAACACCTTGCCCATCGTCCTCGATCACTAGTCGTATCTCGTCTCCATGACGTTCGACGGTAAGGTCGATCCTGCTCACCTTGCCGCCATGTCTGATCGAGTTGCTGAGGAGGTTGAACAGAACGATAGGCAGGAGCTTGTCCGACCGAACCTCATACTTCATCAGCTCCTCGCTCACCATGATACGGGGGGACGCGGACCTGTCATGCCCCAGTAGACGTATCGCGTCGTCCATGGCATCGCCGAGGTCGACCCAGCACACCTTATCCACTCCTATGTCCAGATAGTACCTCAGGGTGTCCATGATCTCAGCGATGTCCGAGGCACCTTTCTCAGCGCCGTTCACATACTTTATCAGGGTCGGGGAGTCCAGCCGCAGCTTCAGCAGGTCAAGGTTCGCTCGCACAGCGAGTATCTTATTGGCGACGTCGTGCCTGGTCAGCTTCCCGAACAGGGTGAGCTTCTTGTTCGCCAGGGTGAGCCGCTCGTTCAGCAACGCGACATCGGTGATGTTCTGGAAGAACACGGCCAGTCGCTCCGAGCTCAGGCGCACGGTCCATATCTGGAAACGGGCATGGACGTCCTTGTCATGGTAATCTCTCTCATCATATCTTCGCAGACCGTCCCTCAGGCACTTCATGTAAGAGTCGATGGTATCGTCCGAGATGTTGGGCAGCACCTCTTTCACCGGCTTCCCCACAAGGGCGTCCATGTCCTTGGACAGCAGCTGTTTGCTTACCTCGTTCGAGAAGCTCATCACGAGATCGTCCCCTACCAGATCGTAAACGATGACCGCTATGGGTGAGCTGTTCAGGAGGTTCCTCAGCCGTTCTCTCTCCTTTTGTATGCTCACCTCCTTCTCCCGTCGGACCATGGCATAGGAGAAGATCTCCCCTATGAACCTCAGGAGCTCAAGGTCCTCCTTGGTATGGGGACGCTTGCGCCTCACATAATCGAAGCCGACGTACCCTTTCAGAACATTACCGTTGAACATGGCGCTGACGACCAAGCTCTGGATGTTCTGAGATCTCAGATCATTGCGCTCAACCTCGGCCGGCAGCTCGTCCACGTCCGGCAGGAATATCAGTCCGTGCTTGAGCAGCTCCTCCCGCCACCAGGGGAATTTGTCCACCGGTACGTTCTGAAGTCCAGCTTTAGTACTGGCGATGCCGTCTGCGGTCCATTCGACGGTATTGCTCATGGTCCTCGTCTCACTGTTCTCCTCGAACAGATAGGCACGGTCGGCCCCGCGCTGCTCTCCCATCATGGCCAGGGCCTTGTATATCCCATCGTTCAGGTCAACGACGTCTATCTGGGTGAACAGCCTGGAGACCTTGGCCAGCAAGCTTTCGAACTCCAATCGGTCCTGGAGCTGACCTTCTGCCCTCATCAGTTCGGTGAGGTCGGTGGCAACAGCGATGTACCCTGCATCCTTATCATTGGCATCCAGGTATGAGACGCTAAGAAGTAGGTCGATCAACGTCCCGTCCTTCTTTATCCAACGGGTCTTGGTCGAGGCCATGCTGTCCTTCATCGACCCGGGCGAATAGAGCTCCCGACCAGCCCGTTCATACTCGTCCTGTGTCTCATAGTAGACCCTTACATGATTGCCTATGAGCTCCCCCTTGTTGTATCCAAGCAGGTTCTCCAGCCTCTCGTTGATCTCGACATACCTGCGGTCCTTGACCACGGCCAGGCATACGGGCGCCGCGGAGACGATCCTCCTCAGCTTCTGCTCGCTCTCCTTAAGATACCGGTCCGCCTCCATCCTCCCGGTCACGTCCGTAGTGGTCCATATGCCTCCCTGGATGACGTTGTCCACCATGTAAGGGGAGGTGCTCACCTCGAAGGACCTGTTTTTAGTGGTGATGGTGAAATTATGCATCTCGACATCTGTCGGTATGATGTTCTCTCGGAGCATGGTCGCGATCTCACGATCAGTTCCGTCCCGGGAGATCAACTTGATCAATCGGTCAGCGTCAGTGCCGATGAGGGAGCCGTCCGGCGCTGCTAGGATCTCATGCTCCGCACGATTGGCCACGATCACCTTTTTACCATTCCTGTCGATGACGATCACACCATCCGGGATCGACTCCAACGTGCAATGGAGCAGCGAGTTCGTGCGGGTCATCTCCTTCCTGGTGACGTACCTTTCCACGGCCACCGAGATCTTATGGGCCAGGTCGGAGTACTGGGCTTTGGTGTCCCCGCCCTTCTGGACATAGAAGTCCGCCCCATTGTTCAGGGCCTCCATCGCCACCTCCTCCCTTCCTTTTCCCGTAAAGAGGATGAAGGCGATGTCGATGTTTTTCGAACGGACCTGCTTGAGCAGGGAAAGCCCATCCATGATCGGCATCTGATAATCGGATACGATGGCATCGAAGCTCTCTTCGCTCAACACCTGCATCACATCGATGCTCTTCTGAAGAGCGATCACCCTCATACCATACTGCGATTCCAGGTATTCCTTGCTCACCTCAAGGATGCCCGGTTCGTCGTCCACGATCAGGATGTTAAGAGGGCGTGTCCCCGTTCTTCTCTCCATTCGATATAAGCAACCATGGTGATGATTATAAAAGCGATTCTCCCCCGATAATCAAACGTGAGAAGCATGGTCTGGAGCAGAAAAAGAAATAGCTGGTCGCGGATAACGGAGCGATGAGATACCGGACCCTGGAACACACCGCGGACGTGATGATCGAGGCGTACGGTAGGACACTGGAAGAATGCTTCGCCAATGCCGCCTATGCCTTAACGGACCAGATGGTCGATGTCAGTAAGGTCAGGCATCTGCAGGAGCACGACATCATGGTCGAAGGACATGATCACGAGTCCATGCTCTACAATATGTTGTCGGAGATGCTCTTCGTCTTCGATGTCTCCAACCTGCTGCTCTCCAAGTTCACCGTCAAGTTCGAGGGCGACAAGGTCATATGCCGTGCCTGGGGCGAACCGTTCGACCCTTCGAGGCACGAACCGAAGAAAGAGGTGAAGGCCATCACCTATCATATGATGAAGATAGAGCCGACCACGCCCATGGTCCGCGTGGTCTTTGATATATGAGCGCATATCAGGATGGGTGTGGAAGGCGTTATTTATTATGGACCCCTTTCATTATCGCTGCGCCGTAAGATGACCGAGGTGACGCAATGGAGTTCGACCTTATCGATGAAGCGATGCCTTTCGAGGGCAAGATATTCATCTCCGACCTGCAGGGGCCAATAACCTGTAACGATAACGCGTTCGAGGTCACTTCCCATCTGGTCGAGAACGGCGCACGTTTCTATCAGGTGCTGAGCAGGTACGAGGACGTCCTCTCCAACGTGATCCGCAAGGACGGTGTCAAGGCCGGAGACACGCTGAGGCTCATCCTTCCTTTCCTGAAGGCGTACGGGGCCACCGACTCGGAGCTGCTCAGGCTTTCCAAGAAGGACCTGAAGATGGTCCCCGGGGCGGTGAAGACCATGCGCTATGTGCAGGAGTTCATGTCCAGCTTCGTCGTCAGCACCAGCTACGAGCATTACGTGGGGGCGGCATGCGATGAGCTCGGGTTCCCCTTCGAGAACGCCTTCTGTACCAGGTTGAGCATGGACATGCTCGAGATCGACGATTGGGAGGTGCAGACCCTCCGAAACCTTTCTCAGGAGATCGCCCACATGCCTCTCATCACCGTGCCGGCAACGGCCCGCAGCATACGGGACCTGAGCGCGGACGACCGGCTCATCGTGAGGCGACTGGAGGAGATATTCTGTACCGAGATCACCGACATGTCGTCCTATCAGCTCACATCCCAGGTGAATCCGGTGGGGGCGGACGAGAAGGCGACGTCCGTCGTGGAGATATGCAAGCGCCTCAGCGTACCGTTGGAGGACTGCATGTACGTCGGCGATGGCGTGACAGATTCGCGTGCGCTCCAAGTGGTGAGGCGCAGCGGCGGACTGGCCGTCTCTTTCAACGGAAATGTCCATGCCCTCCGGGAGGCGGAGCTGGCCATACTTTCTGACAACACCATAGCCACCTCCATGCTGGCCGAGATATTCTACCGCGGAGGCCGCGACGGCGCCTTGGAGGCGGTGGGAGAATGGGACCACGACACGCTTCGAAGGTCAGGGGCGGTACACGACTACCTATTGCGCGAATGCGCGCGCCTGTATCCGGAAAGGCCACCGATGGTCCGGCGGATAAGCAAGGACGATCTGCCTGACATATCCAGCAAGAGCGCGGCGTTCCGTTCCCAGGTGCGTTGTGAACCAGCCATCTGAGCTTCCACCGTAAAGGTCCAACTACCACGTTCGTGAAGATGGACGATACGTTAAAATACGCACTGCCGTGTGCTACTTCCATGACCTCGAGCATCCTCATGAGTTTTATCCGGCCTAAGCGCCAGAGGTCGTGGGACGCCATAGTTCCCGACCCCGAGATGCTAGACTACTATCTCGAGGAATACCAGATCGGCGGGGTGACCCGCACGCTCATCAGGTCCGACCTTCCGGCGAAGGCGCTCAGTCAGAAGCTGCCCCTCGGCACCGAAGGGCCGAAGAAGCAGGACGGTCTGGTCGGCCCGCTCGACGTTTGGCTGGTGCACGACCTGCTGAACGACATGATGAGATGAGCGTCCGGACCGCGCCGTCATAGCTCATGTCGGTCCGATCGCACGTTGCCGAGCGTAGGCGGACGATCGACAAGAATTGCGGAATTCGAAGGGCGCTCGATTGTATTGGAGAAAAATGTAGTTCATTTATTTTATAATGAATAATCAACCTGAAACTAATTTATAATCGAACCGTTGTATTTTTTTCGTTTTATGTTGATGACCGATCAGGGCAGTTCGTATCATCCAATTTTCTTGGACCTGCTCCGTACCCTGCAGAAGGCAGAGGATAGAGAATCGGCCATCCATGCCGTGATGGACACGATCGCCAGCATCTATCATCCGGAACAGATCTGTTACATCCCGGAGGACCTCCGGGAGGGAAAGGTCATGGGCAACTGTGATCAATGGCATACAGAGGCCAGACTGCTTCCGGACCAGGTCATCAAGCTTCTGCCCTCCAAGAAGGGCTTCGTGCTCTCCCTCAAAAGCAAGGGGAAGCGGATCGGCGTGCTCATGGCCGACGGAGTAAGGAACCCGAACGATCTCAATTCCTCCTTATCATTGCTGTTCACCATCCCCGACGCATTGGACATGGCGCTGTCCAACATACAGTACATGAAGGAGCTGAACGAGTCCCGTACACAGCTGACGAACCTCTCTCAATCTCTTAGCGTGGCGAACAAGATATTGCGCCACGACATCGCCAACGAGCTGCTGATAATCAGCTCCTCCCTGGACCTCTACGTGGTCGGCGGAAAGTCAAGGGACCTGGAGCGGGCGCAGACATCACTGCAGCACATGCAGGTCATAATCACCCAGATGCGCGAACTGGACCATTTCCTCCTATCCAACAACGAACTGACACCGGTCAGCTTGAAGGAGGTCGTGGAAACGGTGCTACCGTCCATGGAAATGCTCTATGTGATGGACGGCGACGCCAAGGTACTGGCCGACCCGGCGCTCCGTGCGGTGATCGAGAACCTGGTCAGCAACGCCAAGAAGCACGGTCAGGCCAGCGGCATGGAGTTCAAGATCGCCAGGCACAACGGGCGTACCGTTCTATCGGTATGGGACGACGGGAAGGGGATACCGTCCGAGTATGTCGACCGAATATTCATGGAAGGCGTCTCCTTCGGATCGAAACGCGGCACCGGGCTCGGGCTCTATCTGGTGAAGCGGACGATGGAGCGATACGAGGGAAACATCTCTTTAATCAACGATCCCCGGGGCGGCACGCGCTTCGACCTCACGTTCAGGTCGGCGGAGCATTAGTCCATATCGGCGAGGTCGGCTATTTTCTTCCATGCACCATCTCGTTGGTCCATTGAACAAGCTTGTGATATGATCCCTACCCCTCCTCCATCAGCATCATCTGATGGCATGAGGTAGGGGTAAAAGCTTACTCCTCGCCGATGCGTCCTTGGAAAGCCGACATCACTCGTGGAACACCATGTTGTAATGGTCGATGACCACGCTGTCGCTGTGCACCTTGCCGTTGCCCTGCTTCTTCTCCTTCTCGCAGGCGGCCTTCAGCTGCATTATCTCCCCTGACGGGAAGTTCACCACTCCCTTGGCGAAGGTGCCGATGCGGACGACGTCCCCCTCCTTGAACCGTCCCTCGACGGCGGTTATACCGCAGGGGAGCAGGCTGCCCTCGTTCTTCAGAGCATCCTCCGCTCCTGCGTCCACGGATATCTTCCCTCGCGGACTGGCATAGAGGATCCAACGCTCACGGTTGTTGTAAAGGGCGTTGGCAGAGAACAGCGTGCCGATCTTCTCCCCGCGCACAACGCGCAGGATGACGTCGTTCTCCTTGCCGTTGGCTATGATCGCATTGCAGCCGGAGCCCATGGCTATGCGGGCGGCGTTGATCTTCGATTTCATCCCGCCCTTTGAGCGCCCGCTCGTGCCGCTGCCGCCCATCAGCTCGATGTCCTTGGTTATCTCGTCAACGGTATCGATGAAGCGCGCGTCCTTGTCCGTCTCCGGGTTGCGGTCGTAAAGGCCATCAACGTCCGTGAGCATGATCAATAGGTCGGCATCTACCTTGCTGGCGACGAGCGCGGACAACTTATCGTTATCTCCGAAGGTGTTGCCTATCTCGTCCGTGGAGATCACGTCGTTCTCGTTGATTATCGGGATCACGCCTAACGAGAACAGCGCGTCCATAGACTTGCGCAGGTTGAGGTAGACCTTCCTATCAGAGAACGCGGTGTACGTCAGCAGCAACTGCCCCACGGACTTGCCGTACCTGGCGAAGACCTCCCTGTATGTCAGCATCAGGGCGGCCTGGCCGACGGCGGCGCAGGCCTGCTTGTGCGCCATGTCCATCTGCATGCCGTCGAGCCCGAGCTCGCTGCTGCCGGAACCGATGGCGCCGGAGGTGACGATCACCGACTGAACGCCCTGCCCGTCCAGCTCGATAACTTGCCTGGCGATGCTGTCAAGGTAGACCGAATCGACCTTGCCGTCCTCGCCGCAGATGGTGTTCGTGCCGATCTTGATGACGACCCTGGTGGCGCTGATGTCCCTCATAGTAATTTCCTGTGGGTGAACTTGCGCTCGCCCCCGGCATAATCGGCCACGACGTGTCCGGAGCCAGAGAGGCGGTATTTGTATATGGTCAGTCCTTCCAGGCCGACAGGGCCGCGCGCATGCGTCTTGTTGGTGCTTATCCCCACCTCGGCACCAAGACCATAACGATATCCGTCAGCGAAGCGCGTGGAGCAGTTCCACATGACAGACGCTGAGTCGACCTCGTCCATGAAGTGCCTGGCGCTCTTCTCGTCCGAGGTGATGATGGCGTCGGTGTGATGCGAGCCATAGCGGTTGATGTGCTCGATCGCCTCCTCCATCGAGGAGACTATCTTGATGGAGAGGACGAGGTCGTTGTACTCCGCGGACCAGTCCTTTTCCGTGGCCTCCTTCATCTCCACTATGGAGCGGCAGCCTTCGTCGCCGCGCAGCTCCACCCCCGCCCTGTTGTAAAGGTCGGCCATGGCCGGTAAGAACGCAAGAGCGACGCTCTCATGCACCAGCAGCGTCTCCATGGCGTTGCATACCGCCGGATATTGCACCTTGGCGTCATAGCACACACGCATGGCCATCTCCAGGTCGGCCTTCTCGTCCACATAGGTGTGGCAGATGCCGTCCGAATGCCCCAGCACCGGTATCTTGGTGTGCGACTTGATGAAGCTGACCAGCTGGTTCGAGCCGCGGGGGATTATGAGGTCGACGTACTGGTCCATCGATAGCAGGGCGTTGATCTCCTCCCTGGTCGACAGAAGCTGCACCGCTCCCTCGAACCGCTCGTCCACCTCAGATATCGTTTTGGCGATGACCTTGGCCAAGGCCTCGTTGGTATGGATGGCCTCGGACCCGCCCTTAAGTATGACGGCGTTGCCGGACTTAATGCACAAGGCCGAGATCTGCACCAACGCCTCCGGGCGCGATTCGAATATCACTCCGATGACACCTATCGGGCAAGTGACCCTCTCTAGAACAAGGCCCTCGTCCATCTCCGTGCGGGAGACGACCTTGCCGATGGGGTCCTCCTGAGCGACGAGCGAACGCAGCGACTCGACCGTTTCCTCCATCTTCTTTCGGTCGTAGCGCAGACGCTTAATCATCGGCTTCGCCAGACCGGCCTTCTCCGCATCGGCCAGGTCCTTTTCGTTCGCTTTAAAGATAGCGTCGGCGCCCTGCATCAAGGCAGAAGCGATCTCCTGGAGTGCCTCGTTCCTGACCACCTGCGATAGGCTCTGCAGACGGTACGATGCCGCCTTGGCCTCCCTTGCCGACCTCTCCACCGCGTCCATGTCGAACATTGGCATAGCGGATAAAGTCATAATCCTTTCGCTGAACGTTGCCGACGCGCGGTCGATTTAAATGAAAAGAACATCGAGCATCCTTCGCCGGCATCCCGAGGGATGCCTGGCATCCCCCAGGGTGTTCACAGTGAAGTTTTCACAAGGAAATATGAGACCGCATTGTTGTTCTTCTTTTCCTTCAGCGCGCCAGCCTTCTTCAGTTCCTGCAGGGCGTTCATGCACTGGGCCTTGGGCAGCTTGGAGAGGGCAGTTGCCTTCTCGGCGCTGATGGCCTTGTCCTCGGCGGTGACGCCGGCCTTCATCAATGCGTTGAACAGTTTCTCTACTTGAGGGGATACCATGAGCATCCCGAGTTTTTTTCCCTATTATTATACATTGCGGTCCATTTTTAAATTATCTCAAATATACGATTTTATCAGTCGCCCGACGGTCACCTTGACCTTCAGCTACTGTTCGCGCTGATGAACATACAAATGTATCGATTCATAAAGAAGGACAGAACAAACGTGTAATAAATGAGGAGAATTCGATGAAGCTTACGCTGAGCTAAGGGTCCGAGGGCATGCCCTTAAAGTCTGTCCGCTTCCAAGGTCTGTTTGACCTTGTTCACGTCCAACAGCTCATACCGGTTCAGGAGGGAGATGTCCGAGCTCTTTCCCAGTATCTCCACCGCTATGATGCGGTCCGGGTCGCTCATGTTCACCGGGCCTTTGTTCAGCGGGTCGGTGAGATAGGCGATGATGTCATCATGGTGCTCTTCGAAATGCCGCTTGTGAAGGTGCATCATCCACGTCTCACCGTCACCTATTCCCTTTCCTATCTCTGTCACCGCGGAACGAAGGTCGCTCATCTGAGACACGACCCATCGCTCGATCGGCACCCAATGATAGGTGTACAGGAACTGCCCGGGGTCCTCATGGCACATGCGCTTCAATTGCGATACCAGGACCTTGGCGTCCCCACCGACCTGTATCAGGAACACTCCTTCCGTATCACAGAGCTCTAGCTTCTCAACGTAGGCACCCAGGTCCTTCATGCGGTCCCTGACCTCTTGCTCGGCATGACCTTTCTGGTTATGGTGAAAGGTCACCAGAAGGTTGTATGCTCGCATAGGCATCGTATGATACTTGCGTTATTGAGCTCAAAAAGATTGCGCTAGACGCATCATCCTCCGAGGACGATTATCGTGAGGAGCATGAGCATGCCCAGACCGACCATTATCCATCCGGTCTTGGCCCTTCCTCTTCCCATCTGACGGTCCAGGAAGGTGCCCAGGGCGAACAGCAGCGCTGCGCCCACGATGTTGGCGATCAACGTCACGATGTTCGTGTCGATGATGGTCATGAACTGATATATCAGCACGAACGGGAGCGCGGCCAATATGTTCAGCAGTATGCACCAAAGACCGGCGATGAGATGTGACCTCCCGACCTTCGGGTGCCTTATCTCCTTCCTCTTGACCGATTGGATGATGGCATCGCCCATCAGCCATTTGGTATCATCGTCCAGTACGTCGACCTGTATCTCGTCGAGCGCCTCGGTCAGCACCCTGTCCGCCAGCTCCCTGGTGTCCCTATCGTCCTTGCCCTCCTTGATCTTCTTTACCAGGCGATAATAATAGACGTTCTGGTAGTGGGAGGCCAAGGCGTTCACGGTACCGTCGGCGATCCCCCAGGCAGCATTGCACCCTAAAACGGCGATGGAGATGACGTAGGCCACCTCGTTCGCCGGTTGTCCGATCAACGCCAAGCGCAAGGTGTTGCTCAGGGCCATGGCCATTATCAGGCCGTAGAATATCTCCACCACGACCTGTGTTGGACCGATATGGTCGAAGATGAGCCTGTCCCAGATGGGTCCATCAGCTCCCCCGTCCGCGTTATCAGGTCCGCCCAAGGTCCTCTCCCCTAGGAGGAAGTGCCTTGGGGGCTCATGATGGTTGCGCTTTCATATATCATCGTCCAACGGCTCATCCTCGACCGTTCTCGCGGTCAGGGGCACGATCTTCCGGTAGACCTTGCACGAAGGTGCGGTCCTCCCACCGACGTTGAGCAGGAACCCTTCCACCGGCACACCGAACAGGCGCTCGTTCTCCCGTAGGTACGGCAGTATGGTCTCCCAGTCCTTGTCGGTCATCTTCCCGAAACGTCCGCCGTTGAGCTGGTCCGCAGTGACCTTCCGATGAGGGTCGCGCACGTATATCGCGCCGCCCGATGCCAGGGAGAACAGGTTGCTACCCGGGTACGGGGCCGCCAGCTCCGTCGGTCTTCCATCAGCATCGAAGGTGATGCCGTTCAGGATGACGAAGCCGCCGCCGTTCAGCGGGTCTCCGGCCATGAACGATTCCGCCAGATAGTCCAGGCAGGTGCCGTTGATGACCACGCGTGGCTTGCCCACGGCGTTGATCAGAGGGCGACCAGCTGCATTTCCCATGATATAGGCCTCGCCACCTTTCGCCCCGTACATGAACGTCTGCCCTACGTCACCATGCACTACCAGCTTCCCGGAGGCGAATATCTGCCCGAGCTGGTCCTGGGCGTTGCCATGGACCACTACCTCTGCCCCGGCCAGACCGGAGGCGAGATAGTCACCGGACGTACCGTACGCTTCTACCTTCATGCCCTGGGAGCTCTGTCCGAGACCGCAGCCGAAGAAGCGCTGGCCGTGGGCATCGATCATGATGACGTGCCTCCAGCCTTTTTCAAAGGCGTCCCGTATGACGAAGGACGGGCCGTCCTCACCCTCCATGGGGAACCCGCGGCAGTCCACCATCAGTGTGCGTCCGGCATCCTGGACCGCAGGCAAGCCCCCGCGGTCCTGCTGGTCCACTAACATGTATCTGGAACCATTACCGGGCGCCCTCGTCAATGCCCTGCTGATGCCGTTCACCGCCTCCAATGCCTTGTCGATCACGCGGCTGCGCCTGAGCTTGGCGCATGGATAGCGCCTATCGATCATCAAGGTGAGGAGGTCGAGCACTGCCTTGACATCGTCGTCCCCGCGCGAGGCTCTGGCCATGGCGGCCTGGAGCATGTTGCGGAACGACGTGGCGTCCATGGACGGCAGGGCGGAGATGAACCGGCGGAACATCTCTTCCCCGTCACCGGACGAAACGAGCGGGTCCTCGCCCCCGGTCTTGAGCGGGGCGGCCAAGCTAAGGTCCCCCTGTCGGTCGTACGCCATTTGTAGATGGACCGGTGCCGAGAACTTATTTGTGCAGACCAATCTCCTTCCGTTCCCATCCTTCTCCAGGTTGAAGACGAAGGCACCGCCGTCAGTATGGCTGCCGCCGCGGGCGTTCCAGTAGATGTCCGCCTGCTTGGGGACCGATGGATGGTCCTTCGAGATCGAGCGCAGGGCCGAGTCTATCGCTTGCTTCTCCGAGCCGATGAGCGCTATCTGCACGTCACCTTCGACCAGGGCGAAGACCTGCGGCCTCAGCATGGACGGGTCTGTTATCCCGATCAGCTGGTACTTGTCCTCATAGAAGCAGTTCCTGGCGATTATGAAGAACCAGGGACCGTCCGGCGAGGCGTGCACATGGGTGCGCTGGATCGCCTGATATATTTTCTTCTTATCTTCAGGCAGATTATGGAAGTCACGCTCCGTCGTCGGGGCCAACGCTTCGATTATGTATTCCAACGGATAGCCGTAGGTCCGGTTCAGGAGGTCGAACAGAAGCACCGAGACCTCCGTGTCCGTTAGGAACTGCGGCACGACGTTCTTCTGAGCCAGGTATTCGCTCACCGAGTGGTAGTTGGCAAAATCACCGTTATGCACCAGCCCCTCGTCCATGCCTATGAACGGATGGGCCCCGCCTGGGTGCCAGACCTTGCCCTTGGTGGGATAGCGCTGGTGCCCTATCCAGACGTGTGCGGTCACGTTCTCCAGGCGATAGAAGCGGATGACGTCCTCGGCGTAGCCGACCACCTTCATGATGATCATGTCGCGACCGTGCGACATGACGAAGGCCTTCATCCCCCTCTTCACATAGAACAGGTCGTTGATGACGAAGCTGGTCTGACTGACGAACTCGTCCTCGGCCCGCCGGGCGTCCATGCCCTGCAGCCCCCGCTCCTCCACGAACGCCTTCAAACGTTCAGGCCTGGCCCGGCAGAAGTAGCGCCATACCTGCGGCGGTCTTACCGGAAGGACGGAGAGGACGGTCGGGTCGTCGCTCTCCTCGACCATGTAGCGGGTGTGGACGATGTAGCGCTCATCTATGAACTGCCTCTCCAGCTCCTCGCGTGAGGCAGGGTCTACGTAGGCGACCTGCACCAGGTAGTTGTCTTTCAGCACCTGTTCTGGGACCTTCATCTGTTTGGCGTCAAGTCCTACGGCGGCGATGCCGCCGCCCTTGCCGTTGCCGCGGTTGTGCATCTGCACCAGCGGCTCCATGATATGACTTCCCGGAAGTCCCATGGACGCGGCCAGCCCGACCACTCCGCATCCTCCCTCGGCCTCCATCTGCAAGCGGCTGAGCTTGGGCCGGCATTCGTTCTTCCATTCCCTGGAGGCGATCAATGCGTTGGTATGGTCGTTCATGCCCGTCCCTCCTTCTTTTCCTCGTAACGCAGCAGGTCCGTCCTTCCCCTCAGCTCGGTGATGTCCTTCATGCCGAAGGATGCCAGCAGCTGGCACCATTGTTTGCGCCAGGCGGAGAACAGGTTGATCAGACGCTGCGAGCCCCAATCCGTGTTCATCTGCAGGTACAGTATCGGGTCGGTGGTGGCTATCCCCCTGGGGCAGCCCCGGCCGGATTCGCAGTTGCCACAGCGCACGCATCCCAGCGCCACCAGCTCCGCGGTGCCGACGACCACGCCGTCCGCTCCCAGCGCTATGGCCTTGGCCACGTCCATGGCGGTGCGCATGCCTCCGCTGGCGATGAGCGTCACGCTGTCACGGACACCTTCATTGGTCAGGAACTTGTGCACCTTCGGTATGGCGTACTCAATAGGCATCGCTATGTTCTTCTTGGCTATCTCCGGCGCCGCGCCGGTACCGCCGTATCCACCGTCCAGATGCACGATGTGCGCTCCAGCGTAATAGGAACCGATGGCCACCATCTCCACATCGTTGGGGGTGGAAACCTTAACGGAAAGGAGCGCCCTGGGATTGATGGACGATATCCAGTCCAGATGCTTCTTGTGGTCCTCGACCGAGTACACGCTATGGAAGGGGAAGGGCGAGAACAGCGAAGTGCCCGGCACGGCCTCCCTCATCATAGCGACCAAGGGCGTGTTCTTGTCGCCCAACAGATGTCCGCCCAGTCCAGGCTTGGCCCCCTGCGCGTACTTGAACTCGATGATGGGCGCGCGCATTATGGTCTCTTCCTTCACCCCGAACAGCCCGGTGGCGATCTGGGTGATGACGTTGTCCTTGTACGGCAGCAGCTCTGCCGGGTATCCGCCCTCGCCCGTGCACGTGTACGTTCCCCAGGCCTTCATGGCCCTGGCCCTGGACACCATGGTGTGCAGGGAGACGGAACCGTATGACATGCCGCCGCCAT
The DNA here is from genome assembly GCA_028682895.1 of Methanomassiliicoccales archaeon. GTDB lineage: Archaea > Thermoplasmatota > Thermoplasmata > Methanomassiliicoccales > UBA472 > UBA472. The sequence continues at coordinate 107,290 of JAJRAK010000057.1, read as the reverse complement.
ACAGCGGTATCGCTATGCGCAGCTTCTGCCCTTCCCGGTGGTTCAGGTCGATGGCGGTGCTGAACTCCTTGTAATCTATGTCCTCGGGAACGTTCCCCCGCTTGAAGTGCAGATTGTCGAACCCGCCGCCGGAACTGCCGGTGTTCCCGGGATGGTCCAGCGCTATCGGTTGGCCGGTCTCGGCCATGCCCCAGGTCGCCAATATCATCTCCGTGGTCCATCGTACATCGCCCAAGGCGCTGAACGTCTCGCTCGCCCTGACGCTCAGGGAGTCGGTCGGACAATGGGAGACGCAATAGTAGTCGTTGCTCGAGCACGAGGGGCCGATGCACCTCTGATCGTAGGGCGGCAGTATGCGCGCATGACCTTCGGTCCGGCGGTGCACCCCGTTCGGGCACAGCGATTCGCAGAGCCCGCAGGAGATGCAGGTGTCCTTGCGCTCCACCTTGTAACGGTTAACGAACTCGAGCCTCTCGGACGGTATCCAGGTCGCCTCTGGTACGCGATCGTAATGATCATCACTCAACCTTCTCACCTCCCTCGATGCCGGAGAACGCGTCACGATGCGCATCCTCCTGGAATATGGCGCGGCCGGTCTCGCCCCTCAGACGGCGCAGGTCGCGTATGCCCATGGCCCCTAGCATCTCCAGCATCTGGTCCCTCCAGGCGCTGCACATGTTGATCACACGCTGCCTTACGAACTCCTCCGGGGCGTTCTCCACATCCGCAGGACAGTCCTTGCATTCTACGCATGCGTGGCAACCCAGGGCGACCTTGAGCGCCCCTTCCAGGGTGACGGCGTCGGCACCGCAGATGATGCTCTTCGGTACCATCTCTGCCGCGGCCAGTCCGCCCGAGGACACTATTGTCATCTGATCCCGTAGGCCGGCGGCCACCAGCTGCCGGTGCAGTTTGCGCGATGCGTCCCTGGCATATTGCCCGTCCGCGCCCATGCCCGTTTCTGCAAATAGTACGTGCAGTACGTCCGCCTCACGGGCCATATCGTTCGCCACGGTCAAGAGATCAGGCGAAGATGTCATGCGGACGCCGACCAGCATTCCCGGCCTGCTGCGCTTGAGTTCGTTCACGTCCCTCTTCCAATCAGGGCCGCCCTCGATCTCCACCAGTCGTACGCCTTTCGGCACACGCTCCAGGTCGTCCACCTTGGATAGCACCGGGACCAGCATATCGTCCGCCATCAGTGCGCTGACCTTTTCGATCGAGCCGACGGGCAACACCAGCAGTGTGCCAAGTTCCTTGGCCGCTCCGGCGATACCTTTCATGATGTTTTCGCTCACAACGAGGCGTGAAAGGTCCAGCATGAACGGCACGGGCAGGTCTATTATGGTGCCCATTTCCGTCAGAAGGCGCATGTCGTCATCGAACCGCAGCAGCGAAGGCTTGCGCCCTATGTCCACGCCAGTGGATATGAACTCACGGCCGTGGATGCCGTCCCTGGTCGGACGGACGATCTCGCTCATGTCGGTCCACATGGCGTCGAACCCCGGTCCGGAGAACAGACCGCGGTAGCCTGCTCCCAGCACTGGGATCTTAGCATTCTCGGCCTCCCCCCACATGGTGGTGATGCGCACCGGGGTCCACACTCCGTTGCCCAACGCCTTGAAGTCATCGTTCACCCTGATGGACAAGGCCCTCTGCGGGCACTCCACCACGCAGCGGAAGCAGTTCTTGCAGAGCGTGCTGTCCGGCTCGGCCATCTTCCTCGGGTCCACCGGATCGCGCCTGTGCGCCTGGTAGACGCACATCCGTTCGCACTTGCCGCAATTGATACAGTTGCCTTCCCGGCGGACGATGAACTTCGGCACCGGTCTGTGCCTTCCGACGGTGACGACCGTCCCGATGTGATATCGTTCATACACGGCGATCGCCTCCCATGCCGTTCTTGGGGGCGCCAAGCACCAGACCGCGCGCCACCATCTCGTCGTACTTAGGGCTCAGTTCAGCTATGCGTATGAAATGCTCGATCTCCGCAGCATCCTTTCCGAACAATTTCTCAAGGCGGGACTCCAGCTCATCGTACGCAGGTATGAGGTCCAGCTTGGACTGGCATACCTGCTCGCATGCTTTGCATCTCATGCAGAGGAAGGCGCGGTGAGCGCTCTCCTTGGTGATGTCCCTCCCTTCTGCCAGGTCCCTTCCCATCAATAACTTTCCGCGGGCCGTGACCCTCTCGTCCTTGGTCAGGGCATAGGCGGGACAGACGCTGACACAGGCGCCGCACATGGCGCACTGGTTGACCATCTCCTCGAGCATATCGCGTCCCTCTGACGGCACGAGCTTGCGTGTCACCTTGGAGGCGGTGCGCAATACAGGTGACAGGGGCATATGCAGCTTGGCCATCAGTCCCAAGGCCATGCCGGAGCCGCGGGGACTGAACAGCATACCGGCGGCACCGAACATCCTGCCCTTCAGGGCGAAGTACTTGCCCGGGTTCATCATGCCGGACGGGTCCAGCTTGTCCTTGGCCCGTCTCAACCTCCTCATCTCCTCCTTCGGCCAGTGATCGACGAAGGAGTTGTTCCAGACGCCCAGGGAGTAGGGCTTGGCGCCTATCTCTATCAGGGCCGAGGTCACTATCATCGACTTGGCGGCGTCGAGCAGATAGAGCGAATCATTGCACTGATCTGTGAGATAGTAGCAGAGCAGGAGCGATTCCTGGCCCTGCATGACATGGACCTCCAGCAGCGGGTCCAGGTCGAACTCCTGGCAAAGGTCCTCGGCCCGATGCAGTATGTCCTTCAGTTTAGGCATCGGGGCCAGCACCTCCGCTCCCATCATGCCCGGCCCCAGCCTTCTGAGCTTCATGGGGAAGTAACGGTCATGCATCAGCAGCCTGGCCTGGTACTCCTTCTCCTCGGTGATGCCTGTCGACGAGAGCAATCCCAAGATGGCATCCTCCGATGCCTGGTCCGAGGACGTCACCAGAAGGGCGTGACCTTCTCCAAAGTGCTCACCATGGAGCAGCTTGTTGGCGTAACGGAGCTTGCCAGGTGAGAAGTAGATAAGGTCCTCTGGAAGCGCGGAAAGGCGTCGCAGCCTTTCGGCCACGTCCACCGCACCATCAAGGTCCTTGAACAATAGGAAATGGGGCTTGGAGGCGCTGTCTATGCTCTTCACCTTGAGGGTGGCCTCGACAATGATGCCCAACTGCCCCTCGCTGCCGAAGACGGCCTTGAACTCTTCCTGCGGCGGCATCAGCTCGATAAGTCCAGAGCCGGTCGCCATCTTGATGGAGATGATGTTCTTGCTGAGATGTCCCCCGCCCAGCGAACCGACGCCCAGGCCGCCGCCGCATATCCATCCGGCCACGGTCGAGAACCGGCTGGACGGGCACGAGATGATGCGCAGGCCGTGCTTGGAGAGCTCATGGTCCACATCGGCCCACCGGCATCCGCCCTGCACCTTCACGCACTTGTTCTTCACATCTACGTCCAGCACCTTGTTCAGGTTCCCAGCGTCGAGAACGATCCCTCCGTTGACCGGTATCGATCCGCCGAACGGGGATGAGCCAGAGCCACGGGGGATGACGGCCAGTCCGCGACCGCGGGCATATTGCAACAATGCCACGGTGGCCTCGGCCGTCGATGGCTGTACCACAGCGTCCGGTCGATATTGGATCAGCGTGTCCTTTACGACGCTCGGGACGTCCGCCTGGTCCCTGGTGTAGAGGCGCTTCTCGCCTTCCCCTGAGATGACCCGGAGGTCCGGGATACGCAATAAGGTGATTTCCTTGGACAGTCCGCTCGCCATCTCGACCTTGGGGGTGAAATGATCTGACGAGACCGTCTGGTCATTGATATCTGCTTCCATTATGATCTCACCTGAAAGAATATTCGAAGTGGACCTGATAGACGATTGTTGTTTTTAAAGAAATTTATTAGCTATTTAACTAAAGAAACTAGAATAGAGTAGCTATATGACTAATTTTGTAATATTATATGGAATGTGATACTATAAAAATAACAAGGCCAGCCCGAATGGAACAACGGTCCGTGTCAGCATCGATCGATACTGACCTACGGCCCCCAAGCTCGGACATCTCCCCGGTTCATCCGACCTTTAAAGAACCACTCGGTGAATGACAGCATACCTGGGTGGGGAACGGTCCATGAAGGGTAAATGCAAGATCGAACTGGAAAAGGAAAAGAGGGACGAGATGGTCGCTGACATCAGGTCCTATTTCCTGAACGAGAGGGGAGAGGAGATAGGCCAGCTTGCCTCAGGTTTCATACTGGACTTCATCATCGACAAGCTGGCGCCGGAGTTCTATAACCAAGGGGTCATGGACTCCCATAAGTACATGGGCGAAAGGGTAGAGGACATGCTGTCCCTGATGAAGTAGGGGGCCGTCAAGGACGGTCGCATTCTATCCTGCAGTGCCAGTGGGCACCATCGATGACCGATAGCTTTGCTCCGGCCAGCTCGAACCGGCGTGAGAGCGCGCGGACCTTCTTTTCCCCAACGGTCGATGACAGATCGACGTCCGTCCCGATCTCCAAAGATGTTCCATCCAGGCGAAGCACGATCTTCTTCACGTCCGAGCCCGCCAGGTCCAAGAACAGACCGGACAGCGAGTCCTGGAAGCGCTTGGGGTCCAGCATCGTCGTTGCACCGTCGCCTTCCAGGTGCAGCTCGATATCATCGAAGACAGGGATATGGGCGATCCGGCGGGCCAGGGCCGATGCGTATCGTTCCGGGTCATCCAGGCAATCCATTATGTCGTCCTCCGGCCGGGCCGTCTGGTCCTCCACGATCTCCTGCACCAATGACCGGAGGTCGCGTTCCTCGTGAACGACGTCAAGCTCTATGCCCTTCACCGCGTTCATGAAGTCCTTGAGCAATCTTGACGTTCCAGAGATCAGCGAACGGTCCATCACCGCCTCCAGGTCGCTCCCTTTGAAGATGGCGTTGATGCTGTTCATCGTCTGCACCGCCTTCATGGTGACCTGGAGCTGCAGCTTTCTGCCGGCGTGGAACTCCTCGACGAAGCGATTGAACGAGGTCAGCATCTCGTCGATCCGGTCATGCTCCAGCATGTCCAGGTACTTGCGCGCCTCGCTGCCTTCCTCCAGGTCCTCAAGGTGATATGCCAGATAATAGAGCCGCCCGGCGATGACACTGAAGTTCTCGTTCGCCTCCTCCAGCATGTCCAGGGCGTAGTTGGAGGTGAAACGGATGCGCTCCGCGTCCTTGGTCTTGATAGCGCCAATATTGCGGACCTCCTTCAGCATTCGTTCCAGCATCGTTCTGGCCTTGGCGGTCTCAACGCAATATCCATGGCCCGGTAGGCACAGTTCTATCCCTTCATGCTCGAGCAGCCAGGACGCGTTGCGTATCGACGATTCCATGGCATCCCGGTCCCAACCGACGGAGCCCATTATCCCAGGGTCGGTGGCGAAGAGCAGGTCACCGGTGAACATGAGCCGCCCCAATCGATAACAGACGCTGTCCGGGGAATGTCCTGGCGTATGATACGCTACCATCTCCAGCCCCTCTCCAAGGGGTATCCTCTGATAACCTATCTTCATCCCTTCTGCGGTGCCCATCTCCTGCATCTGCGTGGACTGGACGACCTTGCCTTCGTCCGGCATGTCTCCGGTCAGCAGGGACCGTAGCTCGACCTGCAGTTCGACCGGAGGGAAGTCCCAGCCCATCACCCGTGCCTGGGTGACATCCTCATCATATTCCCGCAATGCTTTAGCGCCCTCGGCCTGCGCCAGCATGATCACTCCATCTGGCATCATCGACGTTCCGATGCCCTTCATCAGAGCATAGCAGTGATCGACATGACAATGCGTCAGGAAGAACGTCACACGTTCCATCCCATCCCCGGACAGATCTCGGAGCATCCTCAATATCTCCTCCATCTGCGTCTGGTCCGCACCCGGGTCGATGACCATGATGTGGCCAGGGGCCTTGATGATATACGAATTGCAGCAGACCACGTCAGGCTTGCGGATGAACGGAAATATCCTCACGCCTGGAGCGCCAGGCACATCGTACCAAGCATGGTCCTTCATGGCGAGCCCAGGCGCAATTTGACCAAGGCATCCTCTCGGCCTGGTACGATGTCGAAGATGGTGTTGAACCCGGAGAGCTTGAACACCTTGCTGACGCTGGGGCTCAGTGCGCAAAGGACCATCTTTCCCTCCTTCTTCTTTATCTCTTTGAAGCCCAGAAGGAAGCTGCGCAGGCCACCGCTGCTGATGTACTCGACCCTGCTCATGTCCACCAGCAAGGACAGCGCTCCATCGGAGAACGCCTGACGGAACGCATCGTCCATGACACCGACCGACGAGGAGTCTATCCTCCCCTCCGGTTCTAAAACTATGACATTGTCTTCCTTAACGTTCTTGACCTGGATGTTAATCCCTCCGGACGATGTTCGCTGAAATCATCGATCTCCCTCATGTATGTTGTTCTTGTACGGGATCCTCATGACGACAGCGGTGACATTGATGCCGTCATGCCTGGAATAGCTCAGACCGTTGGCGATCCTCTTGACCAGCAGGATGCCTAGATGACCGATAGGACGGTCAACATCACCTGTGACAGGTGTCTCTTCCACGCCGGTGGGATCGAACTCCTTCCCTTCATCCTCAAGCTCGATCTCCAGGCACAATTCCGTCCTTCTTATCCGGACGGTGTAGATGCCAGGGCGCCCATCATAGGCGTACTTCTCAATGTTCGATGCCAGCTCGTCAATGACGACGTGCAGGTCAGATGAAAGACCTTCATCAACGTCCATGGTCGCCAGGTACCGGTCTATACGATCATGGACCTCCGGTATGGACGAGGGCAGGGTGGTGCATCTGATCTCACAGGAAGGCATCTCTCACGCCTCCCTCCTGACGATCACTATGGTGATATCATCGTACTGAGGTTCCGTACCAGTATGCTTATCGATCGCTTCGATCAACCGCTGCAGGGCGTCATTGGCGTTCATTCCTGAAAGACCAACGACGGCCGATCTGAAACCTTCCTCGCCCAGTTCCTTCCCGTTCGGTCCAACAGCATCGGTCACGCCGTCCGTGTAGAGTATCATCATCTCTCCGACATCCAGCCTGATGCTCCCTGCTAAGGGGACGGCTTCGGGCGTGATGCCCATGGCCACGCCGCCCTCGGGCAGGAAGCTGACCCCCGACGGACCGACGCGCATCGGGGGATTATGCCCGGCGTTGGCGAAATCGATATCGCCCTCATCGTTCAGCTCTATGCCGAACATGGTGACGAACATGCCCATGTCCGACTGGTTCACCAGCTCAACATTGGCCTTGCTCAGCAGCTCGCCTATGTCGGTGGTGGAGGCCGCCGCCACACGCATGACCGTGCGGGACACGGCCATGTACAGTGCCGCCGGCATGCCCTTCCCGGACACATCGGCGATGATAACGGTGCGTTCCCCGTTCTGCATCGGGAACATGTCGTAGAAATCGCCCCCGACCTCCCGCGCCGGGCGGCTCATGGCGGCTATCGAGTAGCCGCCCCATTCAGGCAGATGCTTGGGCAAAATGCTCTGCTGGATCTCCTTGGCCATCTCCAGCTCCGCCTTCTCCCGTTGCAGTTCACCGTTCAGACGGTCCCTGTCATCCTTCGTCTCCTCCTCATGGATGTGGTTCCACACGATGAACGAAAAGGCGGCCATGCCCAGGGCGTTGGCGAAGATCATTGGGAGCGCCACGTTGCTTATGATCGACCAGGCGGTCGACCAGGGCTGCACCAGGATCAGGTTGATGATCATATGGAGCGATTCCATGAGCACGGCGAATATCACCGCCCCCTTTATGCCGACGAAGCGACGGTGAGCGCTGAGATATATCATCCCGCCGAACAGGCCAGCGAGCACGGTGGAGATGGAGCATGGCACAGCCGTGATGCCTCCCATGCTGAGCCGGTGCAATCCCCCGATGAGCCCGGCGCCCAGTCCGACGATCGGTCCTCCGATCAGGCCCGCGATCATCGGTCCGATGTCGCGCACGTTCACCTTCGCACCGAGGATGTCCAGGCCGGAATAAGTGCCGAATATCGAGAGCAGGCCGAAGAGGATGATCATGAAATAGGCGCCCTTCCAAGTGACCTTACCTTTCAAGGCATCATGAAAGAACTCGGTGCGGGTCACGACATAAGCGACAACAATGATGACGCAGATCATCTCTGTCAGGACGACCAGCATATCTATGATCGAGGTCATTGGTAGGGAACCTGGCAAAGGGCATCGTCAATTTCGCTGAAAAAGGTTATGTTACGATTGCCACACTTTGATTCTACATACATACGACCTCGGGAATAACCCAACGGTCGGCCATCCAGGCATTAATATTGAATACCTTTTCGGCCCATCCGGCCGCCATGAAGATGCGCCTCGACCGACCTATCGCTCTGCTGCTCGTCCTTCTCCTCGTCTCGGCCACGGTCTCCGTATTGCTCTATTCGGATAACGCACGGCTCGACCAGGATGGATCGTCCGCCTCGACGCGACTGCAGATGAACGAGGTCCTCAGCAAGGCGCAGATGGCCGTGCAAGGCCAGATCAAGAAGGTCGACGCCCTCGTATCGAACGTCAGCATGAACATCTCGACCCTGGGTCTGAACGGTACTCAAGTAAGGGCGAAGCTCATCGCAGCGCTCGAGTCCAACGCGTACATCCTGGACATCATCACCTATGACATCAACGGTATGGTGATGGCCGCGGAACCAGAGGCGTGCAGATCCCTGGAAGGGACGAACCTGAGCGCGCAGGAGACCGTCGTCAAGCTGCTTACGACAAAGATGCCGGTCATGAGCGAGGTGTTCTCATCGACCGAGGGCGAGACAGGCGCGGTGTTCGCTGCCCCGGTCTTCGACGCAGATGGCCAGTTCATCGGCGCTGTCAGCGCTTTGTTCTCCGCATCAGCGCTGATGAACGGGACGCTCCCTCATCTCCTGGAGGGAACTGAGTTCGCATTCTTCTGTGCTCAACTGGACGGGACCGATATCTATGATACGGACACAGCACAGATCGGAATGAACCTCATCACCGATTATGTGGACTATCCAGAGGTCCAGGATATCGGTCGGAGACTGGTCAACGAGTCTACCGGTCACGGCACATACTCCTATCTGATCAGCCTCGGCGATGATACGGTAGTGGACAAGGAGTGCTACTGGACGACCGTAGGCTCCCACGGGATCACTTGGCGCCTGATCATCATACATCAGGTCTGATACTGGATATGCATGGGGTACGGTCCGGCTGAAATAATAAACTAGAATGGTGCAATTACAGGTGTTCACATGTTCAAGAAGGCGGTCTTTCCCGGTAAGTACATTCAAGGCGTCGGAGCAATCGGTGAACTGCCATCACTGGTCGATCTGCTCGGTGGACAGGGGCTAATATTGGCCTCTCCCACGGTGATCCAAAAGGTGCTTCCCGAATGTGGTCTGGACCTGAATTCTCATAATATCAACACTGAACCGTTCCGCGGTGAGTGCTGTAAAGATGAGATAGCTCGGATATCGAAGATCATCCATGAAAAGAAGGTCAAGGTGCTGGTCGGCATGGGGGGCGGCAAGACCATCGACACGGCGAAGATAGCCGCTGATATGATGGGCATACCTGTGATGGTCGTCCCCACCATCGCTTCCACCGATGCACCGTGCAGCGGATGCGCAGTATTGTACTCGAACGAAGGAACGTTCGAATCGGTATACTATCAGAAGATGAACCCAGCGGCGGTACTGGTAGATCTGAACATAATCGTGGCGGCGCCGACACGTTTCCTAGTGGCCGGCATGGGGGACGCGCTATCAACATGGTTCGAGGCTCGGTCATGCGAGGCAACGCACTCGGCGAACGAGTGCGGTGGATATGGCACCGCGGCGGGACTTCACATCGCCAAACTATGTTTTGAGACGTTGATGGAGCACGGTGCAAAGGCCAAGGTCGACAGCGAGAACAGGGTTGTGACGAACGCATTCGATCGCATCGTCGAGGCGAACATACTGCTGAGCGGGCTGGGGTTCGAAAGTGCTGGATTGGCATCGGCCCATTCCATCCATAACGGTCTGACCGCATTGGAGGAGACCCACTCTTTCTACCACGGCGAGAAGGTCGCCTTCGGCGTGCTGGCCGGACTCCAGCTCACAAAAGCCCCATCTGAGGAGATCGAGGCCGTATGCTCATTCTGCGAGAAGGTCGGCCTTCCGACCACGCTGGCGGACATCGGGCTGAAAGACGCCAGCAGAGAAAGGGTGATGATCGCGGCGGAAAGAGCATGCGCCCCCGGTCAGCCGATCCATCACGAGGCAGGTGCGATATCACCCAAAAAAGTGCTCGATGCTATGCTAGCTGCGGACGCGATCGGTAAGGCTCGAAAGAAAAAATGAGCGATCATACCGATCGGACATAACCATAAACGCATGCGCGATGCCAGCTCAAGGCAACTTCCAGAATCCTTTTTCTATATGGCAATCTGGTTTTTGTTTTCGTAACATTTTTATATTTTTCTTCCTACTCACATTTTCCATAAGATCTATTTCAACTGTAAATAATAAATTTTCAGGGGAAGTACATGTCATTCCACAGCATCACATACAACGAAAAATATCGTTTTGCTACGCTTCACAACTATGGCTGCACTTTCCGTTGTGCCATATGTAGCTACAAACTGCGCAGTGGTGCGAATGGGACCCCGGGACTGTCATATCCCAAACCCAAGCGGTTCTTGACCGTACCTGAGATGAAGAAGGCACTTCAGTCCGTGTCGGTCGATACGGTATATTTCATGGGAGGAGAACCGACCTGCTCAAAGGAACTGCCTGAGATGCTCGAGTTCATTAAGAACGAGATTGGCGCCGCGACCTTCCTGGGGCATACCAACGGCAGTCAATTGCCCATTCCTAATCTCGATGGCGCGAACGTCGGCATCAAGGCTTGGGACGAACAGGTGCACCTGGACTACACTGGAAGGCCAAAGGAACTGATCTATCAGAATTTCGAGGCAGCGGTATGTTCCGGCATGAGGATGAAGGCCAACATCGTCTACATCCCAGGATATGTGGACACAGATCAGATCGAGTCGCTGGCCGAGTGGATAGCAAGCATAGACGTCAACATCCCATTCCACATCATGGGGTACATCCCAGTTCCAGGGCAGACTTATTCCCGCCCCACGGACGAACAGATGACGGCAGTGGTCAAGGCATGTCGTAAGCATCTCAAGAACGTGGCGAAATCACATCTGACCAGTGAAGAAGCTCTCGATCTAACCGCCCGCGATGATAGGTTCGCGGTAAGGATGATAGCATAGAGCTCCGACTCGTCCTTCGTATCATACAATAAAAGTTTTAATGCAATTTTTATTTTATTAACACATACAAATATTTTACTGGATATGCGTGAAAGTGCTCCATTGAAATTAATCAACATCAATTAATATATTATTTTTTATTAAAAAGTCACTGGGATTTATTATAAATATATGATAAAAAAATATCGCGGCGGGGGAGGTCAAAATGTCTGGTTTAGGATTTCTAACAGATGCGCTGTTCATCGTGAGCGTAATAGCAATAGTAGTGGCTGCCTTTTTTGTCTACGCTGGATTGTATCTCATTCAAGATGACCAGGTAGGGATCAAGCGAAAGAAGATGTTCGGAAAGACCATGCCACAGGGACACATAATCGCTCTTGATGGCGAGGTAGGTATCCAGGCGGACACGTTGATGCCCGGTCTCTATTGGAGGATGCCGTTCATATGGACCATCGAGAAGGTCAACGTGGTCTTCATCGGACCGGACTCGATAGGCGTGGTCAATGCTATTGATGGCAGGCCGATGCAGAAAGGCCGGGTCCTGGGTGACGAGATCGAGAGCAACAACTTCCAGGACGCCAAGATGTTCCTGCAGAACGGCGGGATGAAGGGGCCGCAGGTCGCGATACTAAGGCCCGGTGTATACCGTATCAACACCAGCGCGTTCATGGTCACCGTTAGCAAGGCGACCAAGATCGATGCGGAGATGATAGGTGTCGTCATAGCAGAGGACGGTCAGTCGCTTCCTTCAGGTTACCTGATCGCACCGACGCCGTCCGAGGTGACCTCTGAAAAATTTTTGAACGCAAAGACCCACAAGCACTTCACGGACGGGCAGGCGTTCCTAGACTCCGGCGGATTCAGAGGGACGCAGCAGGAATCGCTTCAGCCCGGGGTGTATTACATCAATCCCCTTTTGTTCTCGGTCAAGCCAGTTAAGATCCAGGAGGTGCCCCCCGGGTACGTGGCGGTCATCCGGTCCAATATAGGCGTGGAGCTGGAGTCCAAGGAAGGATTCCCCAGCCGCAATACCGGATCGGACGACATCGCGACGCCGGTGCACGAGGATGCGGAGACGCTGCTCATCACCGACAAGAACGTCCGCGGGATATGGAGGGAGCCGGTAGCCCCGGGAAAGTACAACCTGAACCCGCTGGCCTTCACACCGTACCTGGTGCCGACCAGCGCCATCACCATCGATTGGGCCGCCGAGATGTCCGCGAAGGGCGACTCGGACAAGAGCCAGAAGGGGGACGACTTCTTCAAGTTCAGCCAATTAAAGGTCACCAGCTCTGACGCGTTCACGTTGGACGTGGACGTGAGGATGATCATCCGCATCCGGCCGGAGAACGCGCCCTTCGTCATCGCCAGGTTCGGTTCGGTCGAGAACCTGATCCAGCAGATCGTCCACCCATTGATCGATTCATCCTTCCGTAACAAGGCCGGTAACGAGAAGGCCATCGAGTTCATCAAGAGCAGGACCAGGCTGCAGGAGGAGGCATTGAACACGGCCAGGTTGGAGTTCGACAAGTACCACGTCGAGGCCCAGAACCTGCTGGTGTCCTATATACTGGCCCCGCCGGAGCTGATGAAGACCCAGACGGACAAGGAGATCGCGGAACAGCAGCTGGCCCAGTTCCAGAAGCAGGCAGAGGCTCAGGAGATGAGGAAGGACGTCATCTCCAAGACCGCTCAGGCCGACAAGCAGGGCGAGGTCATGGCCGCGAAGCTATCCATCGAGATCGAGCAGAGCAGGGCCGACGCGAGAAGGAAGACCGCGGAAGGGGACAAAGCATACAACATGATCCTGGCCGAAGGGGAGAGCTACAAGCTGCAGAAGATGGCCGAAGGTGAGGCACTGAAGATAAAGTCCATCGCCGAGGCCGAGGCCGCTAAGACCGAGATGACCGGAAAGGCGGACGCGATGAGGGTCCGGTACATGGGTGAGGCGGAGGCGGTGAAGACCGAGATGACCGGAAAGGCGGACGCATCGAAGGTCAAGTACCTCGGTGAGGCGGAGGCGTCCCGTATCAGGAACGTCGGTGAGTCCGAGGCGTACTCCCAGAAGGCGGTCGGAGAAGGAATGGCCGATGCGTTCCGTGCTCAGGTCGAGGCCATGGGCAGGGAGAACATCACCCGGCTGAAGATCATCGAAGCTATCGCACAAGGGAAGATCAAGATCGTCCCGGACACGCTCGTCTCCGGTAACGGTGAGAGCGGGAACCTGGGAGAGGTCCTGACCCTCTATCTGACGCAGAAGGTGGCCGCGGAGGAGACCCGGAAGGCCAGTGAAAAGGAGGCTCAAACCTCTTAGGAAACCCCTTCCCTTTCCTTTTTCTACAAAGTACTCTTATTCTCAGATTGACCAGAAAAATATGGTGCTCCCGCCGGGATTTGAACCCGAGTCACCGCCTACCCTCCAACGCCATTCGGCGATGTTGAAAGGGCGGAATGATTGGCCGGACTACACTACGGGAGCGTAGGATGGCGCTTGATAATGAATATATTACTTAAAACTTGGTGCATGCATCAACGGGCTTGCAAATCGCACAGCCCATCTGGACAAGCTTTTCCTGTCGGTGCCTCCCGCTCTTAACCTAGGTCAATATCTTCATTTGGCGGTGGCGCTCACCATCGAACAGGCCGTTATAATGCAGGGTCTGAACATCCTGTCCCTATCGTGGGACGTTCTGTAATAATTAGGGCACGATCGAGAAAATCCATAAAACACTGGAGCGATCGTTCCGCCCAATCCAGTCTTCAACCCTTTTTAATAGCGTTGCACCAATGTTATATAGAGGAACAGGTTTAAAGGAACTCTACCATTGGAGGCTTCCATTGAGCAACGAATCTTTACCCCAGGGAGATCAAGGCGCTGAGAGCGAAGAGATCCTTCGCTGCCCGTACCCGAACAAGAAGGAAGGCGAGATGTTCGGAATAGCGGACCAGCTGCTAGGCGCATCCCGCATCAAGATAATGTGCGCCGACGGAAAATCTCGCATGGGGCGTATCCCTGGGAAGATCAAGAAGAGGATGTGGATCAGGGAAGGCGACCTGGTCATCATCCGCCCTTGGGACTTCCAGGAGGACAAGTGCGATGTTCTTTACCGCTACACCAAGACCCAGGCCAGCTACCTGAGCCGCAGAAAGGTCTTACCGAAGAACCTGGACATCTTCTGAGGAACAAATGTCAAAAGAGGACCGCAACATCCTCAAGCTGGAGCGAGATGTGGATAAGCTCCGCCTTACCCGTTCCTTCTCCAACTCTCAAGAGGGGCGTAAGGTCATGGAGGAGGTGTTCGACAATCTCACCCTCGGTGTCATCTACAAACTGACATGCGAGAAGCGCATCTCCACCGTAGATTTTCCCATCTCCACCGGCAAGGAAGGGAACGTGTTCCGGGCCACCACGCCCGACGGCGAGCACGTAGCGTTAAAAATATTCCGCACGTCCAATTCCACTTTCAAGAACATAGCCAAGTACATCGAGGGCGACCCGCGCTTCAAGGGCATCACGGGCAACACCCGCAAGCTCATTTACGCCTGGACCACCAAGGAGTACAAGAACCTCTGCCGCCTGGAGGCCGCCGGGGTCCGCGTCCCGCATCCCAGGCGCTTCATAAGGAACGTCATCGTCATGGACTATCTGGGCGATGAGGTCATGGCCGCTCCCCAGATACGCACCGTACGGTTGGAGCATCCGCAGAAGGTATATCGCGAGATAGTCCGCTTCATGAAGCGCGCCTATCAGAAGGCCAAGCTGGTGCACGGGGACCTGAGCGAGTACAACATACTGTTCCACGATGGTGAACCGTACATCATAGATTGCGGCCAGGGCATGCTGGTCGATCACCCTAATTCCTTGGAGTTCCTCAAGAGGGACATCAAGAACATCAACCGCTACTTCCGCAGCCTGGACGTCGAGGTGTGGAGCGACGAGACCGTCCTGAAGTACGTCAAGGGGGTACGCCGAGAATGAAGTTCGTCAAGATCCCGAAGGAGCGCGTAGGCGCCATCATAGGCCAAGGCGGCGAGACCAAGAGGTTCCTCGAATCAAGGACCGGTCTGAGGATCAACATCGACGCGGAAGAGGGCGAGGTCTCCTTCGATGAGACGAAGACCGAGGACCCGCTCATGCCGCTGAAGATCATGGACATAGTCAAGGCCATCGGCCGTGGGTTCGCCCCGCAGAAGGCCTTCCGGCTGTTGGACGACGATGAATATCTGGAACTGATCGAGATAGACGATTACGTCGGAAAGAGCAACAACGCGCTGATACGCGTTCGTTCCCGGGTCATAGGCGCCGGCGGAAAGACCAGGCGCATAATCGAGGACCTGGTCGGGGTGAACATCTCCGTCTACGGCGACACCGTCGGCATAATCGGCAACTCCGTACAGATGCCAGTGGCGCGCAAGGCCGTCGACATGCTGCTCAGCGGCAGCGAGCACGCCACCGTGTACAAGTTCCTGGAAAGGAAGAGGGCCGAGCTGCACATCGCCGAGATGGGTTTCGAGCTCTGATCAAAAGATCATCGCATCTGGTCCAGCAGGACCTGCAGGTTCCTAGGGAAAAGATCGATCTCCAGCCCCAACGGCTCCAGTCGCTCTACCATGTTCTTGGCCATAGGTCCGCTGCGGTCGCCCTTCATCAGGAACTCCGTCTCCTCCTCGCTGAGCTCGGCGCAGGATACCATGCGCTTCTTCGCCTCGGCGTTGGCCGGGCATACCTTCTGGCAGACCATGCACCCTATGATGGCGTTGTGCATGTCCGGTGAAACGAACTTCGGGAACGGAACATCGTTCGGCCTCTCGTTGTGAAGGGTGAGGCACCTTTCAGCGTGTACTAGGAAACGGTCATCGGATATCGCCTTGGTGGGGCATTTCCGTGCGCAGGCCCCGCAGTCCGCGCATCTCTCCATCACTTCCGTCTTTTGCCAATTGTCAGGCAGTTCGCGGTTGGTGAAGAAGCTGGTAAGCCTGTGATAGCTGCCGAACTCCGGAACGTATGTGATGTTGTTGCGGCCGTACTTGACCAGACCGGTCCGGGCGGCCAGCGTCTTGTGTGGCAATATCGCGCGCATAAGATGCACGCCGTTCCCGTCGCATCTCTCCAGCATGGAGACGATCTCCATGTCCACGTCCACGGCCTTGGCGTAGGTGGGTGGTATGATCGTCCTGATCCTCCGTCCTTCCCAGTTGAAGGTGAGCTCGCAGACCGGCTGGGGCACGGAGGCCACTATGATGCTCTTTGCAGCTGGGAAGGACTCAGGGATGCGGTATTTAAAACGGAAAAGATACTCGTCATATATCTCATTGGAAAGAAGACCGTCCCTGCGTAAGCGCTCCACGTCCTCCCTGACCTCGTCCAGATGGGAGACGGACATGGAACTGACCTTGTACCCCTTCTTGCGCACGCACTCCAGGAAGTCCTTGCACTCGGCCATTGGTCTTTCCGGGACGGTGATGATGCCCAGGGGATTAAGCTCTTTTGCATGTTAAGAAAATGAGGGCGATGATAGGGCCATCGACCCTGCTCGTTCACGTCCCGACTAGATCTTAATTATGGGGGCGTTGCGCAGTGCATCGAACCTGGGTCTCATCTCGGAGTTCTGGATGATGGCGAACATCTTACGGACGTTGGCTGGAACATTGACCTCGCTCAATATGATCGTCATGGCGCGTTTCCGCGTGAGATATTCATGTGCGAACGAACGAGTGATGGACTCAACGCCTTCAAAATCGATCTCGACCTCGTCAGAATCAACGTTCGCCATTTTGTTCATGAACGAAGATGCAACATCTCTCAATGCCAGATCTGGGGACAGCTCTTTCGCAATAGATACCTTATAAATCTGCATAGTCAAAGACGTTCACCTCTGCGGTTGTTAATGGGATTATCATGCTTATCATAGTTCCCTCATATTTATACATGTCAGATAAAAGATATCTCATGGCTCCTTCCTCATCATAATGTACAGCTCCTCCTCCAGATAAAATAAGCACATTTCCACGGTATCCTTCGGTCAGCAATTTCATACTGGACCCAAGCCCTTTACCTCTCTCATCATCATTCTTTGAAGAAGCTCCTTGGATAGCATCAATTATCGCCTGGTCATCATCAAGAATCATTCCTGCGTTGGCCAGACTGCCACGGATGGTAATACCATCATCAATTATGCAAAGATGCATCTCCTCATTCCTTGGGTATTTTTGGACCATGATCAAGGCGTTCTTGAACAGCGAGTGTTGATAGATGTTATCAACGAGTTCTCCGATAAGATATCTGAAAGCGTTTTTACCCCCAGCATTCTCTCCAAGGTCATAGATCTTATTCAGAATAGGTGCGCATTCCGATTCCACTTTCGGGAGGCTTACGACTGGGAGATAATTTTGTTTATTCCTGTTCTCCGCACCAAGGTCACTCTGCATATACCACAGATAAGAATTGACGTTAGGGTCGTCAGGAGGCACTATCGGTATTCCAGGTGGTGCTTTCCTTATGAAGATCAAGATCGGTAAGAGGTTCGAAGGAGTAAAGAAACCAATCGCGCTCAGATCTATCCTACCAGTCTTTGATGCTTTCTCTCTGATGTCAACGAACATCATATATTGGCGCATAAGAGGGGGATGTCTGCCTGGCACAGAAGATGATGTTGGTCCAACTGGATAATCCTTTTTTCTACATGCAACACTAGATCGTTCATCGTCACGTCCTTGACAATATTTTATGTAGGTGAAAGAGGTAGGTCGGCCGACCATGAAGGAAGTGCTAGAGCAGGCTCTCAAGGCCCAGGACAAGGACCTTTGCGATCATTGCCTGGGAAGACCGTTCGCCCACGTCGGTACGGGAACGACGGACGAGCGCCGGGGGGCCGAGCTGCGCCTGCTCATCAACGAGGACAGGGCGGCGAGGGGGCTAGGCCCGATGGTGCACCAGAGGTGCTCCGTGTGCGATGAGATCTTCGACCAGGTCCCGCGCTTCGCCGAGGCCGTGGCACTGAAACTTCAGGAGGTCCATTACGATAATTTCTTGGTGGGCACGCGTGTCGACCCCGTGGTCCAGTCCCGCGAGGAGGAGCTGTGGTCCTTGGTCGGACAGGAGTTCGCCGAGCCTATCAAGTCCGAGCTCAACCGGGAGATAGGCAAGGCGGTCTACGCCATCACCTCCAAGGACGTGGACTTCAAGAACCCGCAGGTGGTCGCTCTGCTGGACACCCGCTTCGCCCACGTGGAGCTGGACGTCGCTCCGCTCTTCATCTACGGTCGCTATCGCAAGCTCTCACGGGAGATACCCCAGACCAAATGGCCATGCCGCATGTGCCAAGGGAAGGGATGCCCGCGCTGCGGCAACACCGGAAAGATGTACCAGACCAGCGTGCAAGAGCAGGTCGGGGACGTCATACTGCCGTACGCCCAGGCCAAGGAGCATTTCTTCCACGGCATGGGCCGGGAGGACATCGACGCCCGCATGCTCGGCACAGGGCGTCCGTTCGTCATCGAGATAAGCTCCCCGGTGACGCGTGCCTTGGACCTTCCCGCTCTGGAGAAGGAGATCAACGAGAAGAGCAAGGAACTGGTAGAGGTGGAAGGCCTGCGCACGTCCTCGCGAGAAGAGGTGCGCAAGGTCAAGGACGCCACGCCCGACAAGGAGTACCGGGTGCAGGTGTCCATTCACGGTAAAGTTAATAAGGGTGCAGTTGATGATGTGCTTCGCACGTTCAACAGAACCCGTATAGTCCAGCGGACGCCCATTAGGGTGGCCCACAGGCGTGCGGACCTGAAGCGCGAACGGTACATCGTCTATGTGGTCCTGGAGGAATTCCAGGATGACAAGATGACGCTGCGCCTTCGCACAGAGTCCGGCACCTATGTGAAGGAGTTCGTTCACGGGGATGAAGGCAGAACGGAACCCAATCTCTCCGAGATGCTAGGGGTCCCCTGCACCGTGGACGCCTTGGACGTAATCGGGATCATCGACAACAACGAGGGATAGACATGGTTAAAGCATCGCACGGACAGAGAGGGAAGGGCAGGAACATTCTGAGGAGGAGCCCCAGGGCTCGTGGACTTTCCCCCATCACCCATGAGTTTGTTCAGTTCGACGTGGGCGAACAGGCCCACATATACCTGGACCCCAGCATCATAAAGGGTGCACCGCACCTGCGCTTCCACGGCAAGACCGGGACCGTATTGGCCCCCCAGGGACGCGCCTATGTACTGTCCGTCCGGGACGGTAACAAATACAAGACCGTCATCTCTAGGCCAGAGCACATGCGCAAGGTCAAGAACTGATGGTGATCTAGAATGACCGCTGATCGTTACGTCACCTTGGCCGAGGTCAAGGAGATGCTCGAGACCGAGACGAGAGAGTTCACTCCGGAGCAGAAGCTGGCCATGGAGCACGCTAGGACCGCTAAGCTCAACGCCACGCAGGCGCGGGAGCTGAAGGGGAAGCTGCTTGCTTTGGACTTCATCTCCGAGATGAACACCTCCGAACAGGTCGCGGTCAAGATAACCGACCTCATGCCCGCCCACTTCGACGATGTCAGGCTGATCTTCTCCAAGGAGAGAAGGGTCATCGACAAGAAGCAGGGGGAGCAAATTCTTAAACTGGTTAATGATTATCTTTAGGTTGGTGTTGAGTTGGAGGACTACGCGCATATCCTAGACTATCTACCGCAGGGACTCCCCTCGGAGAGAGGTTTTCACAAGGACCCTGTAGCGTATGCGCTAGGCTCCACCGAGTTCAAGCTTTTCGAGCTGGTCCCCAAGAACGGCGTCATCATCAATCTGGGTGAGACGGTCTACATCGGGAAGGACATCGACAAGCGGGACAAGATACTGCACGTCAAGAGACGGCTGGCGTTCGAAGAGCTGACCGCCGGAGCGCAGAGCGAGCTTCCGTATGTCATACTGGAGGTCGTGAAGGAGAACGAGCCCCGCTTCGTCCAGTTCTTCAACGAGGCGCAGTCCATCACCACCCGCTACCACATGCTGGAGCTACTGCCCGGCCTGGGGAAGAAGACCATGTGGGCCGTGATCGACGAAAGGAAGAAAGGTCCGTTCCTATCCTTCGCCGATATCGCCACCAGGATACCTACGTTCAAGCATCCCGACAAGGTGGTCTCCAAGCGCATCGAGTCCGAGCTAGCCGACCCTACACAAAAATACCGCATATTCGTTTCTCGGTAAGATGATAAGCGTCGCGGAGCTTCGCTCCCTTCTCGAGCGGTACGGTGTCCGGCCTTCGAAGTCCAAAGGGCAGAACTACCTCATCGACCGCCGCGTGGCCGAAAGGGAGGTCGATCGTCTGGACATATCTCCTGGGGACCGTGTCCTGGAGGTCGGCCCCGGCTTCGGGATACTGACGGAGGCATTGGTCCGCAAGGCCGACGATGTCACCGCCGTGGAATTGGAGGCCGGTGCGGCCAACTACATCAAGGATACGTATCCTGAGGTGAACGTGATCCAGGGCGATTTCCTGGAGGTGGAGCCGCCACCGTTCGACCTTTTCATTTCTAACGTCCCTTACAGCATCTCATCGCCCCTGCTCTTCCATCTTCTGGACATGAGATTTCAGCGGGCGGTCGTCATGGTGCAGAGGGAGTTCGCCGAGCGCATGTGCGCCACCTCCGCGGACAAGGAGTACTCACGGCTCTCGGTGAACGTCTACTACCGGGCGAAATGCGAGATGCTGGAGAACGTTCCCCGTTCCCGTTTCTGGCCTGAGCCGGAGGTCGATTCCACCGTGGTGCTGCTCACCCCTCGCCCATCTCCCTTCGCGGTCAAGGACGAGAGGCTGTTCCTAAAACTTGTGGACGTCCTCTTCCAGCAGCGCCGGAAGAAGATCGGCACTACTTTGGTGATGAAGAAGATGATCGGCAAGGACGACAGAACGGCGTTGCCTTACCTGGACCATCGCGTGGAAGAGCTCAGCCCGGAAGAGATCGGGGAGCTGTCCGATGCCATCACCGATCTTGAAAGATGATCGTCCCGTGAACATTTATTATCCCATCAGGTAATGGGCGCCATACAAAGGCGGGTTATGATGATGGACGACCGATCGATATCTGTCCCTGAGATCGGGGAGGCGCTATGGGGGGCGCTGCATCTTGGTCTGAAACCATTATGTATGTTCGAGAGCGAGACCGTTCCCGAGAACGGCCAACCGTTCGGTCAGGTGGACAGATGCCTGGCAAAATCGATCTT
The DNA here is from genome assembly GCA_028682895.1 of Methanomassiliicoccales archaeon. Taxonomy (GTDB): domain Archaea; phylum Thermoplasmatota; class Thermoplasmata; order Methanomassiliicoccales; family UBA472; genus UBA472. The sequence goes on along the minus strand of JAJRAK010000057.1, from coordinate 85,772 downwards.
TCTTTGTGCCCGGGGCGAGGAGAGTTCTTTGTACCTCGGGGCGGACGCCAAGACCGGTGTATGCCCGGGGGGACAGGTCTGGACCGGTCTGATGGAGATGACCGAAGGGCTGAACTTCTTCATCTCCACCGGGTCGCCGACCTACAGGCACGGAGAGGCCGAGTACCTCAAGTGCGACCCGCAGATGGTGAAGGACAGCGTGGCGACCGTGGGCAAGATCAGGGCGCCAAGTAAGTATCTGTGCGTCACTCCCTGCCATGATTTCGTGGATGACATGGGAACGCCTCGCAGCGTCTTGGTGTTCGGAGGGGCGGAACAGATACGCAACCTGCTCAGCCTTCAGCACTTCGGGACCAAGGATGTCTTCGCATCCGCCATCGCTCCATGGGGCGCCAGCTGCGCTTCGTTCATCACCTATCCGGCCGGATTGGCCGCCAACTGCCCGCCTGGAGCGGTCATCATCGGCCCGACGGACCCCACCGGGAACGAATGGTTGCCTCCTAGCATCATGTCGCTGGGCATCCCCATCAAGGAAGCGGAGCGGTTGGTCAGGGACATTCCCGGTTCATTCCTTACCAAGCGGCCAGGCGTGGCCTTCCCCAAGGGTCGATGATCATCCACTTGCCGAACCGCACTTCAGACGCCAGGAGCCCGCTGGGACCGTCATCTCAAAGCGCACGCCCTTGCCATCTTCACCGTTCTCGACTATGCTGATGTCGGTGATATGCAGTATCTGTTTGATCAGGAAGAGGCCCAGACCAGTATTGCGTCCAGCTCCTTTGTTGAAGAGCCTCGGCCGAATGTCGTCAGGTATGCCCGGTCCATCGTCGGAATAGATCAGCACCAGCCCCTCACCGCGTCTCTCCATCGCAAGGTCGATACGGCCCATCCCGGTCCCGTGGAGCAAGGAGTTCATGATGAGATTGTCGAACACCTTCGGGAAGATCGGATCTGCCAGGATCTCGATGCCCGGAACATCCACAGAGAAGTTCACTTCCTTATTTCCTATCGTCTGCCACGAATGGACGGCGGCATCCTTGACGTCGAACCACTTAGGGTCAAGGCTTCCGGTCTTGGAGAACGAATCGGCGAACTTCACATATTGTTCGATCTTGTTGATGGCGTTGTTCATGCCTTTCAACCTGTCCTCTGGAACACTGCCAACGATCTTCAATAGCTCCAGGTTGCCCCTCATGACCGTCGCCTGGTTCATGATGTCATGGCGGGTGATGCTGGCCAGCAGATGGCTCTTCTCGTTCAGCTGCTGCAGGTTCTGTTCGGTCCTCTTCTTCTCCGTGATGTCGACCCCGAACCCGATGTATGTATCATCATCCACCTGCGATGCCGAAACGAAAAGGATCTTAAGGCCATCCGGGGTCCTCAATCTCACTTCACCACATGCATACTGGTTACCGGAGGACATGAACGCCTTCAAGAAATTATCCAGATCAATGACCTTGTCCCGCATGACAGCGAAATCGAGCCCATAGGTCTGCTCCTTCGAAAGGCCCATGATCCGGGCGAAAGCGTCGTTCACATAGGTAGGCGTCCATTGACCGTTCAGGATGATGATCGCGGTCGGTGTGAGCTCAAGGTACTTATGTAACAGGACCTCCGTCCTCTGGAGGTCTCGTTCCACGCTCTTCATCCTGTCGATGTCAAAAACGGTGACCAGTAACTTCTTTTCCCCCAGGGGCTCAGTGATCTGAACATAGACCTCGACCGGTTGGGACCTCCCGTCCTTCCGGCGGATGCTGCCCTCCACGGTCACCATGTTCTGTTTTCCGGTCCGCAGGTCCTCAACGAACCGGTCCATGTTCTTCTTCGTGAATTGCTCCCCCAAGAAGGAAGGCGTTCCGGCGAGCTCCTCCAAGGCGCAGCCTTGATCGTCCAGCGCTTTCTGGTTGGCGAACTCGCATACGTACGTGTCATAGTTCAGCAGATAGATCTCGTTCAGACTGTTGGATATGATGCTGGACAGGAACGAGTTATGATCTGCCAGTTTCTTGGCGTCAGTTACGTCGAAGGCGAACGTCTCGACAGCTTGCGGTCTGCCACCGTCATCCCTGATCAGGATCTGTCTCTGTTCTATCCAGTGCACTGTCCCCTCATCATCGGTGACGGTGAGATGGATGACAGGTGGGATGTCCTCTCCTTTTTGAATGTTCATGAGTACGTCATCGAACGTTCTCCGGAGGTCCCCAGTGAGATACCTGTCTGGATCGTTCATCACCTCTTCAGGTGAAATTCCCATCACGTTCTTTACACCGGGGCTGATGTACGGCCGCTCCGCCTTGCCAAGAGGTACCCTGGTCACGACCGCTGGCAGGTTCGCTACGAGACGTTGATAGAACGCTTGGTCATCGAAGAGCTTGTCCAGGGCCTTTCTCTTTTCCACTATTGCCTTGATATTGTTGGCCAGTTCAGTGAACTGCGACCCCGGGTCCGCACCCTTTCGTAAATAGAGGTCGGCGCCGAGGTTCAAGGCCGCTATGACCGTGTCCTCACTGCTCCGTCCAGTAAGAAGGATGAAGGGAATATCATTCCCTTTCTCTCTCATGCTCTTCAATAATTCCAGCCCGTTCAAGTTGGGCCTCAGGTGATCGGAGACCACTGCATCATACCTGCCACTTACTATCTCCTCGATAGCTTCCGTCGCATTGGAGGCTCCGTGGACATCTATATCGTGGATGGACAGATATTCCCTGGTCGCGTCCAGAAAATGAACATCATCGTCCACGTGCAGTACTTTTATCATCTCGAGGCATCACCTATCTATCGGAACAGTTCTCTTTCGGTCGTATCAGAATTCGGTACACTCCCTATATATAAGTAGAGGAGGCATAAAAAATCAACAATGAGAAACGCTCTTGACCAAGTAGTGACATGAGGGTCTGAGAAAGATGTTGATCGGAATAGTAGGTAAGCCGAACGTCGGCAAATCCACATTCTTTTCGGCGGCCACCATGGCCACGGCCGAGATAGCGAACTATCCATTTACCACCATCAAGCCCAACAAGGGCATGGGGTTCGTGCGCGGTAAATGCCCGCACATCGACTTTCAGGTCAAATGCCAACCTCGCAACTCCGCCTGCGAGAACGGTGTCCGCCTCATACCCATCGAGCTGTTGGACGTGGCCGGGCTGGTCCCAGACGCCTGTCAGGGCAAGGGGCTGGGCAACCAGTTCCTGGACGATCTCCGACAGGCCGATGCTTTCATCCACGTCGTTGATGCCAGCGGTTCCTCCGACTTCGAAGGGAACGTCGTAAAGCCAGGCAGCCACGACCCGGTGGAGGACCTGATATTCCTGGAGCGGGAGATAAACCAGTGGATCAAGGGCATAATGGCCAAAGGGTTCGACAAGTTCGCCCGCGGAGCGCATCTGGAGGGAGCGAAGATCGAGGAGGTCATCCACGAACGGCTCACCGGTCTCGGTGTGACCGAGGCCCAGGTCTCGGCCGCCCTGCGCGAATCCAACATGCCGCCGAAGCTCATCGACTGGAAGGACGAGGACATGTACCGCCTGGCGCAACATATACGCCGCCAGAGCAAGCCCATGATGATAGCGCTCAACAAGGCGGACGTGGCCGATCCCGCCCTGGTAAAAAGGCTGAGCGAGCTGGATGGCTATATGACAATACCCACCTGCGCCGAGACGGAACTGGCACTGCGCAGGGCGGTCAAGGCAGGCCTCATATCGTACACCCCCGGCGACAAGGAGTTCAAGGTGAACGACCCCAGCAAACTGAACGCCAACCAGAAGAAGGCGCTCGACTATATGGCACAGGTCATGCAGAGGTATGAAGGCACGGGCGTGCAGAAATGTCTGGAGAAGGTCGCGTTCGAGCTGCTGGACCTCATAGTCGTATATCCTGTGGAGGACGAGGGCCATCTGACCGATCACGATGGACGCGTGCTTCCCGATGCGTTCCTGCTGAAGAAGGGCAGCACCGCCAGGGACATGGCCTACAAGGTCCACACCGACCTAGGTGATAATTTCATCAGGGCCATAAACGCCCGCACCCATCGCGTCGTCGGTCACGACCACATAATGGAGAACGAGGACGTCATGACAATAGTGGCCAAGAGGTAAGCGATGGGCGAGTGGGACGTCAGACTGCTAACCGCCTCCTATTCGAGAGGGGAGAACGACAACATCATCATCGAGCTTTACGGCAAGACCCGTGACGGGCGCTCCATCACCATGCGCAAGATCGGGTTCCGCCCATATTTCCACGTGTCCGCGCCCCCCGAAGAGGTCCTTCCTTACGTTCAAGGGAAGGATGATTTTCTCACCATCGACCCGGTCGATCTCTTCCTGATCAACAAGGGACGGACCCAAAAATGTTCCAAGGTGGTGATCAAGTTCCCCTGGGTCGTGCCCCAGTACCGCAACGAGCTGAGGCAGAGGGGCTTTGAGGTCTATGCCGCCGACATACCGTTCCATCACCGTTTCATCTACGATAACGACCTTCCCGCCTGCTTCACCGCGAGAGGGGAGGAGATCAAGGGCGAATACACCACGGACATCACCATCAATCTGCGAGGGTTCACCGAGATACCGCCGTTCACGCCCAAGCTGAAGGTCCTCTCCTTCGACATTGAGAACTCGATCAAGGACGAGACAGTCTATACCATCTGCTACGTCATCAAGGACGAAGGGGGGATGAGGAGCGGCGAGCCTATATTCGGCACCGAGAAGGAGATATTCGAGCGTTTCACCAAGGTCCTTCAGATGGAGGACCCGGATGTCATAACCGGGTACAACATCGATGGGTACGATATACCGTTCCTGATGGAGAGGGCCAAGAAGCTAGGCCTGGAAGAACTGAAGTGGGGTAGGGACCACTCCACCCCGCGCCGTGTCATGAACCGCTTCTGGCGCTGCACAGGACGGTTGATCACCGATGCCTGGTGGGCAGTGAAGATAGAGGTAAAACCAAAGCAGGAGACGTTGAACGCTGTCTCCAAGCTGCTCCTGGGCGAGGAGAAGCTCGACGTGGACATGAAGATGAAGGTGGGCGAGGATTATGATCCCCGGGCCATCGACAAGGAGTGGACGAACAACCGCGACAAGGTGCTGGCATACTGTACTCGCGATGCAGAGCTAGCCCTAAAGATACTGGGCAAGGTAGGTCGCATACGGAAGGGCATGGACCTTGCCGCCGTTTCCCGCATGCCTGTCGACGACGTCCTCAACAGCGGATCGTCCCAGCTCATAGACGCGATAATGATACGCGCCGCCGACCGGCACACGCCGCAGGTGGCAGTGCCCTTGACAGGCAACTATGACGATGATGAGGAGGCGATCGAGGGCGGGTACGTGCACGAGATATCCCCTGGCGTCTACCATTGGGTGTGCGTGCTGGACTTCAAGTCCATGTACCCCAGCCTCATCATCGCCCGTAACATCTGCTTCACCACCCGCAACGACAACGGTGAGGTGGTCTCCCCCCTAGGCGTGCATTTCCTGAGCAAGGAGCAGCAGCCAGGCATACTGCCATCGATATTGGCCGACCTCATGCGCCGCCGAGACGAGACCAAGGCGCTCATGAAGCAGGCCAAGGACTCCGAGGAGGCACATTACTACGACGGTCTGCAGGGTGCCATCAAGATACTCATGAACTCCTTCTACGGGGTGTTCGCCTCCTCGTTCTACAGGTTCACCGACCGCAGCATCGGCGGCAGCATCACCGCCTTCGCCAGGGAGACGACCAAGGGCATAATCAAATCCCTGGAGGATGAAGGGACCAACGTCATCTACTCCGACACTGACTCGGTCTTCGTACAATCGCCCCATTCCGACCTGGAAGGGTCGCTATCGTTCGGGAAGGAGCTAGCGGCGCGCTTCTCCAAGGAGGGCGGCTCCCTGGAGTTCGAGAAGATAATGGAACCGTTGTTCTCCCACGGAAAGAAGAAGAGATACGTGGGCAGGATGGTATGGCCAAAGGAGGAGCTGGTCATCCGTGGCTACGAGGTGCGGCGCACCGACGCCTTCGACCTGCAGTCCGAGTCGCTCATGACCATCTTCGAGTTCATCATGGACGGGAAGACGGACGACGCGGTCAAGGCCGCCCGCAGTGCCGTCCAGAACATACTGGCCGGGAACGTCCCGTTGGAGAAGCTGATCATCTCGAAAGGATGCCGGTCGTTCAAGGACTACGCCAACCCGGACGCGCAGGCGACGGTGCAGACGGCCAAGAAGCTGATGGAGATGGGATACGATTTTGTTCCTGGGATGAAGGTATCGTGGATCGTCACCAATTCCCGCAAGAAGCCGCAGGAGATACAGCCCTACATCTCCGGCCAAGAGTTCACGTACACGCCCGACTACCGCTACTACGCCGAGCGCCTGGCGCAGACGCTGTCACGAGCGACAGAGGTGTTCGGTTGGGGGGACAAGGACCTGATGAACGGGAACCAGCAGGCGAACCTCTTCGATTACTCCCCCCCGGAGGAGAAGAAGCCCGTCATAAAGCTGGAGCAGGTGAAGAAGACGGACAAGAAATTGTCACTGGACGATTTCATGTGATGAACGGGGCGGGGTATCATTTGAACTGCTGGACGCGCTCATTTGGATGACGCATTTCATGCAAACCGTTTAATACGGCTAGATTATCAGTGGCTTTCGTAACGAGACGGGAAGTCTCGTCGGAGCTGTACCCCGAAAGGGGCGAATCCCGAAGCGCCGCAATATGTGGCACTGGTGATACAAATGGTAGAGAAAAAGGTTGAAGATAACGAGGAAGGGCCTAGACCAGTGAACGGAAAGAGCATGTACTCTTACATATCCGACGCCTGGGACCGACCTGATGATTCTTACGTAAAGGCATTGAACTGGGAGCGGCTCATCACATGGAGGCGGGAGAAGAACTTTTCCCGCATAGAGAGGCCTACCCGGTTGGACCGTGCCCGCGCTCTTGGCTACAAGGCAAAGCAGGGCATAATCGTCGTCCGCGGCCGCGTCCGAAAGGGCGGACTGCACAAGCGCTTTGGCTACAAGGGGCGCAGGTCCAAGCGTGAGGGTATGGTCAAGATCACCATGGGAAAGAGCTTGAAGAGGATCACCGAGGAGAGGTCCGCCAAGCGCTATCCCAACATGGAGGTCCTCAACTCCTACTGGGTAGGGGAGGACGGCAAGCACGTCTGGTACGAGGTCATCCTGGTGGACAAGCACCACCCGTCGATCATGGCGGACAAGAACCTGAACTGGCTGTGTGACAACGCCAACAAGGGCAGGGTCTTCCGCGGTAAGACGTCCGCCGGGCGCAAGGGCCGTGGATTGCACTGGAAGGGCAAGGGCGCAGAGAACGCTCGTCCCTCCGTCAGGGCCCACCACCACCACATAAAGTAGGCGAACGGCCTACTTCACAAACCTTACAAACACCTTTCCTTTCTATCTTTTCTTCCGAAGGGCGCGTCGCGATGGTCTAATAAAAATTATGACGAGATCTCCCTGAGACGCCTCTCCACCTCGGCATCGTCCATCCCTATGAGGGGATGGTATATCGGTACGTCGACGTTCATCTCTTGGGCGCGGACGATGTCGTCCAGCGACCAGCCTACGACGATCCCCTGTGCCTTGTTGACGTACGCCAGCTTGCCCGGGGTTCCCGTGACGCGTCTCGGCTCCGGGTCCCAGCGCTCAAGTATCCTCATCGATTCCTCGTCCTGTACGAGGAAGAGCGCACGACAGCCCCTCTTCATCATCATCCAGGCAGCAAGGGCGTCCCTTTTATTGTCAATGAGCGCCACTACCTTCCCCTGGCTTCCCATCGGCAGGCCGCCAGGTCCATCGATGTACTCGCTGAACACATAGGCGCGCCGGTCGCGCACCTCCACGTAGATGACCAGTTCGGGATGGTGCAGGTCCACATGCACTCCCCGGTGCCGGTTCGCCTCATATATTTCCTCGCCGGCCTGTGCGGCCAGCTGCATGCTCGTATAGGGATGGGTCCCATTCCGACGGGCCTCCACCCTGAAGCTGGAGCCGTCCTTCAACAAAGGTGTGGCGACCTCCAGGGCGAGCTTCCTCATCTCCGGTATGCTGGAAACGCACTGCTGAACATGGCTCAGCGATGAGACCCCGAAGACCCGGCGCAGAACGGCCGATGTCTCCTCCGGTCGGTCGGTGGTGACGAAGATGCGTCCGTACTGGGACTCGATGAACGCCTCGAGATGGTCGTTGGCAAGTGCCGCCATCATGTTGTGGATGAGCACCTTCTCGAAATAACGGCGGATGCCCGGGCTCTTCAACCCCATCTCGGCATACCTGACCAGCAACAGGCCCATGCCCCCATCCATGCCGCTCGGGGTAATAAATCATTCTCCCGTTAGGATTATGACATGCTCCGTCCATGACCTGGCAATGGAACCGCTGGTCCTGCTTCTCATCGCCCTTCTGTGCATCAGCGCCGGGCTCGTCGGGGCGCTGATGGGGATCGGCGGGGGGCTCATCATCATCCCTCTCCTCACCCTCGGTTTCGGCATCCCTATGCAGGAGGCCATAGGCGCCAGCTTGATAGGTGTGATCGCCACCTCGACCGGTGCGGCTACCAGGTACGTGAAGCAAGGTCTGACCAACGTCCGCTTGGCCCTCTTCCTGGAGATGTCCACCACCATCGGGTCCATAGTCGGCGCCCTGATCGCCGTCTACACCGACCAGACGGTGCTCTTCCTGCTTTTCTCAATGCTCCTGGTGTACTCGGCCGTCATGATGGTCCGGCACCGCGAAATCATATTTTCCCCGGAGGATGCCGCCTGCAATGATTCGCTGGACCTGTCCTGCAGCTATGTGGACCCCAAGGAAGATATCAAGGTGAGCTACGGCGTCAAGGGATTGAGGAAAGGATTGGCGTACAGCGGCGTGGCCGGCATGTTGTCCGGTCTGCTTGGCGTCGGCGGAGGGCTGGTCAAGGTACCGGTGATGAACGTGTGCATGAACGTACCGTTGAAGGCGGCCACCGCCACCAGCAATTTCATGATCGGCGTGACCGCCCTCACCGGTGCAGTGATATTCTACGGACATGGACTGCTGGACGCCTACCTGTGCGCGGCTGTGGCGCTGGGCACGTTCACAGGTGCATACATCGGTACCAGGGCCGTCGCCCACTATTCGACCGCACAGTTGCGCAAATGGTTCGCCGTCCTGCTGTTCATCGTCGCGTTCACCATGGTGATGAAGGCGTTCGGCCTGTGGGGTGGTGCCTGATGTCCGAGCAGGAAAGGCTATGCCGGGTGGTGCAGCCGATACTGCGGTGGGGCATGATGATCAGCCTTGCCCTCATGCTCGTCGGTCTCGCGCTGGGCATCGCTACCGGTGCGGAGGGCACGGAGATAGTTCCACTGGAGGACATCCCGTCCGGGCTGGTGGAGATGGACCCGCTGGCCTTCCTCACGCTGGGGATACTGCTCCTGATCATCACTCCGTTGGCCAGGGTGTTCGGTGCCCTGTCCGTGTTCCTGAAAGAGAGGGACCGTCAGTTCGTATTGGTGTCTATCGCAGTGCTCTTGGCAGTGACCGTGGCCGTGCTGCTCGGTACGATATAAGGCCGGTCCCACCGCATGATTTATTCGTTCGGTCTGAAATGCCCCTGCTCGATGGCCAAGGACCGCTGCAAGGACGAGAAGTGGTACTATTCCTTCCTGCCCTACAACCTGTCCGGGGGCAGCACCAATGCCCTGATACCATTGTTCATCACCGAGGGGCTGAAAGGCACCGTGGCCCAGGTGGGAATCGTCAGTGCCGCTACCTCCCTGGCCTCCGTTCCAGGGGCCATATTCTGGGGCAATATCTCTGACAGCACCAAGCGCAGGGTGCCATACGTGCTGATGGGGTTCCTGGGCGTGGCCCTGTCACTGCTTCTGATGGGCCTTTCCCAAGGGATATCCGAATATTACATCGCCAACTTCCTGTTCGGCTTCCTCGGGGCGGCCATAGCCCCTGTGGGCACGGTGATGGTGCTGGAGTGCTACAGCAGGGACCAGTGGGCCAAACGACTGGGCGATTTCAGCAGAGTGGGCGGTCTTGGTTGGGTGATAGGTCTCCTTCTAGGAACGATATGGATGGTCGTTCTCCCTACGGACGGGGACGCGTTCCCTATGCGAGCGCTGTTCATGCTGGCCGGAGGGCTTGGTTTCCTATCCGTCATCCTCGGTTGGTTTTACATGAAGGAACCTACCGAGCAGGTGAGCAGACAGGATCTGGCCCATCTCGATCTGCATGTCGTCCCCGGGTTTCTGATGGAGAAGATGCGGTACATGCCGCAGCGGCTTCTCTTCATAGTCGAGGTGTCCAGCAAGAACCTCCGTCTGAGCAACTTCTCCAGCGATCTCAAACGCTATTATGTCGTCGTGCTCCTGGCCTTCACCGGCTTCCTGAGCTTCTATGTGGCGTTGCCGGTTTTCTTGAGGGATTACGTTGGAATCAGCAGCGCCGAGGTGTTCGCGGTTTACCTGGCAAGCTCGATAGTCTCTCTTTTCTTCTACGCCGTGGCCGGTAGATTGGTGGACCGACTCGGTGGTCGAAAGCTGCAGACGCTGGCCTTCGGGCTGAGAACGCTCATCTTCCCTGCGTTCTTCATGGTGACCCTTTTCCCGCTGGACGTGACCACGCTGTTCCTGCTCATGTGCATATTGAACGGTCTGGCCGGGATGTGCTGGGCCATGCTGGCCGTGGCCGGGGACGCGCTCGTGGCCAGGATGGCCTACCGCAATTTCCGGAGCCAGTCCATGGGGATGTACAACTCCATACGCGGGATCTCGGCCATCATCGGTTCATTGGTCGGAGGGCTGGTGGCCGCCTACTGCGGGTATCTGGTGCTGTTCGTCATGTCATCGGCGTTCATACTGGCGGCGTTGGTGCTGCTGATGTTCACGAACGTTGAGAACAAGGAAGAAGACATGGGGACCGTCGATGGCACGGTCCTCTGATCTATAACAAGGAGACGATGGTCCGCCCTAGTTCCCTTGCTCTCTCTTCCTGGTCCGGTCGCAGCTCCTCCCCGTCCATGAAGAAATGCTGCGCGGGCATCAAAGGCCGTAGGCCGTTCCTCACCAGAAGGTCATGCAATCGATCGGCCGATCCGGTATGGAACTTTTCGTATTTCGTGTCAAAGGCCACGAAGTCGTGGTCCTTGCCCGCCTCCTTCACCGCGTTCTTGACCAATGTAGTGAAGCGGAACCTGGGGCGCCCCCATCTGGTCGGTGAGCCGAGCACCCAAAGGCGGACTCCGACGAAGTCTTCCTCACCGGACGCGGACTGATCGCGGCATTCGACCTCGTGACCGCTCCCCTTTATCTCATCGGCCACTATCCTTGCCAACCTTTCCGTGTTGCCGAAGACGCTGTCGTACATCACCAGGACCTTCATGCTCTCACCGTCGCACGCATCCGCACCGCTATTTACATTACTTGCGCCGGTCGACCATCGTTCTACGATTCTATCGGAAAGTTTGATATAAGGCCATTTTAGTCATAAGTCCCAGCCAACGCATCGAACTGCATGAACGGACGTACGTCCGGCAAGGCTGGGGAAGAGGGTCGGGAATGGCAAAGATGAGCCTGGGGACGAAAATTAAGCTGGGCGTTTCAGCTGTACTTATCATCTTGGTAGTGCTGAATTCCAACCCTGCGGATGTCAGCGATGCCATGGGCCAAGTGGACCTGGCGCTCATCGGATTGGTCGTTCTGCTCTACATGATCAACCTGTGCGTGAAAGCTTACCGCTGGAGCGTGCTCATGAACGCCACAGGGAACAAGGTCAAGTTCCGTTCCATCTTCACCGCGTTCTCCCTTTCCCAGGCGATCAACAACCTCATTCCCGGAAGGGTTGTCGGCGAGACCTCCCGCATCGTGGAGATGAATGCCAAGGAGGGCGTCAAGATAGGAAAGGGACTGGCCTCGGTGGTCACAGAACGGATAATGGACTTCGCCGTGCTGACCATCCTCTGCGTGACCAGCCTATTGCTTCTTTTGGTCTCCATCGTGGACGACCTCCGTGGCTACCTGATATTCCTGGTCATCGTCATGGTGATCGTCAATGTGTTCTTCATCTACATCCTGGCCAAGCCTTCGATAGTAAAGCGTATCGCGGGTTGGGGCGTAAGATTGTTCAAGAGGGTCGTCAAGGGGGAGAAAGGGGAGAGGTACGCCGAAAAAATGATGGGCATGGTCGATTCGTTCAACGAGGCCGTGACCTACCAAGGGGAATGGAAACCCATGCTCTGGGCCTCGGTCCTCACTGGCGCCATATGGGTCAATGAGATACTCCGTCTTTACATAATCATCGTAGCATTGGGCGTAGATGTCACACTTGTGGCGGTCATAGCCGCTTCCAGCCTGGCGTCGCTCAGCGGTGTCATACTGTCCGCTGGAAGCGGTAACGTGGTCATGTCCTCCGCGGTGTTCGGCGCCGCAGGACTGGACGCGAACGTGGCCGCCACCGCCGGACTGCTAAGCGCCATCACTTCCATCTGGCTATCGGTCCCGGTCAGTCTGCTCGCCATGTATTTGGACAGCAGGAGATCGAAGGCATCATCAACTAAGGTTCAAACCAACTGCAAGAGGGATTATTAGTGAAGTGCACCACCATATTGATGCTCAAGAACGAGGAAGGTAACATCGGACCGCTCACCGAGGACATACTGGCCGTCTACGCTGACAAGAAGATAGAGGGCGAGGTGCTGCTGGTGGACGATGGCAGCACCGACCGCTCCAGCGAGATATGCGATCAATTGACAAAGGACCACCCTGGCCTTGTCAGAGCGGTCCATCACGAAAAGAACCTCGGTCGCTCCTACGCCATACGCACTGGCTTCAAGAACGCCAAAGGCGAGGTCTCTATCATCATGGACGCTGACAGGCAGTACGAGCCGAAACAGATCCCTATGTTCCTGGCCAAGATAGACGAGGGCTATGACGTTGTCACCGGTTGGAGGAAGGAGCGCACTGACACCTTCATACGCCGGTTCATTTCCAGAACTTACAATCGTTTCATCATCCGCCGTAAGTTCAAGCTGGACATAAAGGACCAGAACAGCGGCTTCAAGGCGTTCCGTACGGAAAAGGCCGTCGCCATGGGTTTCGACCCGGAGGGATACCAGGGACTGCACCGCTTCATACTGCCCCTGGCAGCCCTGAAGGGATTGAAGATCGCCGAGGTGCCGATAGTGCATTACGACCGTCCCAGTGGCAAATCGTACATCAAGTTCTACACAGTGCCGTTCATCACCCTAGGAGACTTCTCAAAGTTCAAGAAGGACCACAAGGACGAGATCAAGGCACTGCGTAACAAGAAATGATAGGGCGGGGAAAGGTTTGAGCGCCGTCGCGGATGTGGTCGGAAAGGTCGTACATAAGGTGCGGCCAATGTCCACGGCGCGCAAGATCGCCCTCTACGCTGTCATCACTCTCGTTCTCTACGGAGCGGTGATAGTGATCGACAACGTCTTCCTGGTCGATATGTTCGGCGAGACGTCCCATCCTGACCTGGACGTGTACCGGGACAGGACCCAGACGATATTGGACGGCGGTCTCCTCTATCGCGATGTCCACACCGAGACGCCGCCGCTCATCAACTACATCCTGGTGCCCGCGCAACTGCTGGGAGGGGCCGAGCACGACTGGGTCTGGAGCGCCTACTTCTCCTTCTTCGCTTTCCTGCTGGCGAGCATAATGTACCTTTTCCTGCGCAGCCATGATGAATGGAAGGCGTACCTGGTCGGGGCCATCGTCCTCCTGTCGCCGTTCACGTTCATCGAGTCCGGCACAGGAGAGGACGAGTCCATAATGGCCTTCGTATTCCTACTGAGCGTTCTGCTGATGGCCTTCCAACACCGTCATAAGGCCAGCATCGTCGTGGGCGCGGGCATATGGACCAAGATGTTCCCCATCCTTTTAGCGCCGGTCCATATCCTGCAGCAGCGCAACTGGAAGGACCGAATGATGGTGGTGCTCATCGTCCTAGCGGCCACGGCGTTGATCGCCCTGCCTTTCATCATCCTATGCTGGGACGACTTCTCTTTCTTCCTGGACTTCTACTTCCTTGGGAACGACGAGCGTCCTACGGGCGGTTCCAGCATATGGCATTTCCTGAACATGGGCGGATGGGGCGTCCCGAGCATCGTCCAGCTCGGCGTTCTCGGCGTCGCCATGATGTTCGCCTACCTGTACCCATACCACAAGAGGTGGCCGGTATGGCCGAGCGTGACCCTCATGATACTGGTGTTCTTTGCCTTCTATCCCAAGATACATGGCGGATATTGGATCATACTTGTGGCGCTGCTTTCCGTCTGGGCCGTTCAGGACAAGAGGATATTCTGGCGCATATTGCTGGCCTTCATACCATTGATTCTGGCCACGGCCTTTGCCCTGGGAGAGGGGACCGAGCCACCGGTGGAGTTTTACGGGAGCTGGCTGCTCGGGTTCTTCCTGGCCCTCATCGGACTGCTGATGTTCGCTGACGCTGTGCGTCTGGCCTTGAAGAAAGGGTCCTTCATCGACGGAACGTCAAACGAACGGAATGAGAACATCGAGCAATGATGATATTTTGAACAACAATGAGCGGGCCATCATGCTAGTCCTACATGCTCTGGGTTGCTCATCTTTTTCAATTATGTCATTCCTGTAGTGACAACAAGACTATATACAGACGATTTTTTCCGGGCATAATCCTCTCGCAGGGAGGTTCCATAATGATATTCGATAGGTTGGCCAAAATCGTCACAAAGAGGTACAAGCTCATCATCGTGATATGGGTCATCGCCCTTCTAGTGAGCATTCCAGCGATGCTGTCGCTCAACGATGTTGTGAGCTATGATTCCGATATGTCGTCCGGTGGGGACAGCGAGTCCACGCAGGTGACAGAGATAATCACAGAGAATTTTCAAAGTTCAGTGTCCAATGGTACTATCCTCATAGTGCTCCAGTCCGATAACATGACGGACGCAGAAGCGAGGGATTATATCCTGAAGCTACAACAGGAACTGGAGGATGGGGACCTGGAGTATCTGGAGAGCGTCTCGTCCATCTATTCCTATTCATCAATGATCCTGGGCCTGACAATCTCAGAGCTAGGTCCTTCGATGTACGCTCTGGAGGAGAACGTCAACCTGACCGCCTCCTTACTGTATGGCATCCCGGCCTCCCATCTGTACATGTGGACTGCTAATACCAACAGCAGTGACAATGTCACCGTCAGGGACGAGCAGGCGTATTCGATGACGACCGCCGAGCTGCAGACGCAACTCGCCTCGTTGGACACCGAGACGCAGGCGCTCGCCCTAGGTTATTATCAGTCCTACATGGCCGTCTGGAACTCTACCGCCACCAATGCGACACTGACCGCGAACCCCGCGACCAGGTGCCAGAACGCCATTTCCGTCGGCTCTGAAAGTTTCATCGCGGTCCTTCCTGTAGATGATACTGAGAAGGCGTTCATGAGCAGCATCATCAGTGCTTTCAATCTGCAGACCTTTTCCGATCAGACCCTGATCCATAATGTCACCATGCAGACGATCGCCAGCATGGCCGGCATCGGCAACGATACCTTCCTGCAGGACGTCTACGAGCTCGGTCCGGACTTCAACGAGACCGTGGTGGCGGCCTATGTCAGCTCCATCGTCGCCAATGAGACCATAAGTTCCTATCCAGTAGCGATCCCCAACTCGCTCCTAAGCAACTTCGTCTCCCCCAGTGACAAGACGATGCTAATGGTACTGTCCTTCAGCATTGACGCGGAGTACGTCACGGACGATGGCGATTATCCGCTCGTCGATGCCGTGTCAGATATAAGGTCCATCATCAGTGACACCACTGATGCAACTGGATATGATGTTGATACGTACGTCACCGGATCAGCGGCAATATCGAGCGACCTCGAGGAAAGCTCCGCTAATGACATGGTAATGATCGAACCGATCACCATCATCGTCATACTCGTCCTGATGGGATATATGTTCAGGACCCTCGTCGGTCAATTCCTGCCTCTCGGTGCGGTCGGTGTAGCTGTCGGTGTAAGCCAAGCAATGATCTATGTGCTGGCATGCACGGTCATGGACGTCAATTACATGATATCCACCATGCTTTTCGCACTGCTGATGGGGGTCGGTACTGACTATTCCATCTTCATCGTCACCCGTTATCGCGAGGAACGCATGAAGGGGGCCAACAGGGAGGACGCAGTGCATACGTCCATAATGTGGGCAGGCGAGTCGGTCGCGACCAGTGCCTCCACAGTGATCATCGCCTTCTTGGCCATGGCCACAGCGAACTACGCCCTTGTACAGTCCATGGGCCTGATCATCAGCGGTGCCATCGTCATCGCCCTGCTGGTCGCCCTGACCCTCGTGCCATCGATACTGATGCTCGTTGGAAACAGGATGTTCTGGCCTACCACCGGCAAGCGGTGGGACACGTTCGTAGCCAAAGCGAACGCCAAGAGGAACGACGGTCACCGCAACTACTTCCACAAGGCCGCGACCTTCTCTGTCAAGCACGCCAAGGTAGTGCTGACGATCGCTATCGTGATGACCATTCCGTCCACCTACCTTTACGTGACGGCCGAGACGAGCTTCGACTTCATCGGAGTGATGGGCAACTCGGAGAGCATCGAGGGCATGGTCGTCATGACCGATGACTTCGGTGCCGGAGCGATATCGCCAACACAGGTGGTGCTCGTAAGCGATGTAGCCATCTACAATGGGACGTTCAACAACGAGTATCTGGACGCCGTGGAGAACGTGACCGCTGCCATAGCCGAAGAGTCCGAGGTCGGAAAGGTCACCAGTATCACACGTCCATATGGTGAGACCGTAGACTATCGCAATATCAGCTCTATGTCCGAGAGCGAGCAGGAACAGCTTCTATCAGGCATGCTTTCCTTCCTGGGCAAGGACAATTCGAGCCTGCTATTCACCGTGGTGCTGAGCGAGGAGCCCCAGAGCCTGGGCGCGGTGGACTTCATCCCCGAGCTCAGGGAAATGCTGGCTGCCGAGGTAGGTCAGGAATCCGCGCTGAACAGGTCCGAGATACTGGTCGGCGGGACCACTGCTGCACTGTATGACACGAGCCAGAGCACATCATCGGAGTTCACCAACATCGAGATACTGGTGGTCATTGGCATATTCATAGTGCTGGTGCTGGTGCTCGGTTCCATACTCTTGCCGGCCTTCGCGGTCCTCTCGATAGCCATGAGCATAACATGGGCCTTCGCCCTCACCTATCTGGTGTTCGGTGTCTGGTTGAGCCTGCCCGTCCTGTGGATCATCCCGCTCATCCTCTTCGTCATGTTGATGGGCATAGGAATGGACTACAACGTGTTCATCCTCACCCGTATAAAGGAGGAGATCCACAAGGGCAAGGACATCAAGGACGCGATCATCACCGCGGCCGACTGGACCGGCGGTATCATCACCGCCCTGGCCATCATCATGTGCGGCGCGTTCGGCGCGCTAATGCTGTCCAGCAACGCCATGCTGCAGGAGTTCGGTTTCGCCCTTACCGTGGCGGTCCTACTGGACGCGATGGTCGTCAGGACGTATATCGTGCCGGCGGCCCTCACCGTCATGGGAAAGAAAGCATGGTGGGCCCCGGGCAAGCTGCAGCGGATCGGCCGTGAGGATAAGGAGAAGAAGACCGAGCAGCAGAAGTGAGATGAACGCTCCGACAACGTGGCCCAAAGGCCACCCTTTACTTCCCATTCTTTTTTCTTTATAGATTTTCAGTGCTCCGTTTTTATATGGATATGCACCGGTGCGAACGGGGCGATCATCAGACCGTTCGGGTTCTCGCATGCTTCAGCGAGTCCTCGACTATCAATTCAGAAGCACGGTTGATGAGGAAATCCAGTATGGTGCCATTGCTGACGATCGCTCTACGACCGCTGCCTTCCCTGGAGATGATTATGGTATTATGATGATCGCATACCATCATGACCTCGACATCATAGTCCTGGTCCCGGGAAAAGCGCTTCCCATCACCTTTCTTCAATATGTCCGGGGCGACTATCATCTTGTCGCTTACCTCCAATACCCTGGCGTTCCCTACGGACTCGCGTAGCTCGTTAAGACCGTACTTGGCGATGGCCGTCACCGACTTATCCTCAGCGGACCGTGCGATCTGCTTGGTGAAGCGCATAAGGTGCTTGGCATCCTCGCTCACTATGACGACATCCTTACGTGCTAAATCGATCATCTCCGCCACCTTGTGGTCGATGGCCCATTCCCCTTTGATGGTCCATAGGGGGTTGTCACGCCTCTCCGTCTGCCTGCTGATCTCCTCCAAGGTCTTGGCGGCCTCGTCCCTGGACCTCTTTATCTCGTCCAATAGATGGTCCAACGCCTCGGTGGGATTGTTGACCCGGTAACATCGCGGTACGGTATTGCCAGCCTCGACGAAACCCTTCTCCGCTAGCCGGTCCATGATGTCGTACGTTCTCGATCGCGGGACCTTGCTCTCATCGCTGATCTGCTTGATGGTCCCCTCGCCCAAGGCCACGGTGGCCAAGTATGTCTTGGCCTCATACTCGCTGAGCCCGAGCTTCATGAGATGACGTACTATCTCGGTCATGTCATTCCTATAGTGACAACAGCCCTAAATAGATTGCATTTTAAGACTCTTTCAACGAAAACCTACTGGTCGTCATTGTACCAATTGAACATCGCATCGAAGAGGCGGCCTTCCGTCCCTACGGACCTTACCGAATCACCTGACGATCAGAGCAGCTGCTTACCGGCCTCTGTTCCAGAACGGCAGTCGTAAACGTCCGTGATCTTCATGGCCAGCAAGGCCTTGCAGACCAGTGTCGGCTTCTTCTCTGTCACCATCTCTCTCATCTTCTCATAGTCCGGACCTGAGTCGATGATCTTCGCGTCCCCCTTGACCTTGATACAGCCAGGAACTCCTGGTGTCCACACCAGGAGGGCGGCACGGGGGTTCTCTTTCACGTTCTTCACTGTCTGGTGCATGAACTGGTTGCCGATCCAGACCGTCTCAGGGTCCATGAGGAAGACCATGCCCACAGGGACCACATTAGGGTCCCCGCCCTTTGACGCCGTAGCCAATGCAAAATACCTTGTGGCCTTGAAGGCCTCTATCATCTCTGGAGTGAGCTTGACCATGTACATGCATGGTCCGCGTGAGTAATAATGAGTTGCTGTTCAAGCCGAGTATCAGACCGACTTGATGCTGCTGACGTTCTTGACCTTGGTCAATATCTGAAACTTCGATATTGTCTTCGGGACGATCAGCTTATCAACGTTCTCGATTATCTGGATTCGGTCCTTGATGTCATCCCAGGTGACGTCCTTCTCGAACTCCAGCTTATCGATGTTGCTGATGTTCACCACCCCGTCGATGGTCCTGAGATCGTTCGCTGCGACCGTCAGCTCATCCAGGTTCCAGATCCTATAGATAGGTCCCCTGCTCTTCTCGAGGAACTCGGCCATGGCCTGAGTGGTAAGGTCACCGATGGCCATGCCCCTGAGGGTGGCCTCCGCAGAGAACTGAACATACACGGCATCGTCGATTCCTCTGATGGTCACGTTGGTCATTTGGTCCGCTCTCCCCGGATATCACATCCGTGATGACATAGGGAGTTGATAATAATGATTTCACCTGCGACCACCGCCACGAAGCAGGAAATGATGGGCACGTCCCATTTTGGCATGAGCATAACCAAAAGCAAAAGCGTTCCTAATGATTGCAACACCAATCCCAATCTCGACATCCCTTCCAATCGAACATGGTTGTCCACGGACCCTTCGCTGTCATCGGCCTTGCCGACCCTCCGGAGTAAGGCGGACAATGTTTCACGTACTTTCTCTAACCAACCTTCCGATGTTCCGTTCCGAGTCTCCTCTCGGAGCCATTTGTACTCTACGTCGTATTTCGCCGGTGTATTGCTCACCTATATCACCATTATCACCATAAGATGACATGTAATATATGTTTATTTTGATTGACACAAAAGGAAAGGATCCATGCAATGCAAGACTTATAAAAAATTACCAGAGCTGGCCCAACATTCATTTTACATGCCAGTACTAACATCGTCATGTCACCGTACCTATTATGGTCCGCATCGATCGTTTCTTCGATGATTATCGATGGACCCGTCGATATGAAAGGATCAGGCCAGTGGGTTGTTGCTGAGCTTTTTACGGCACTCGCGCTGTTCTTGCACAGGAATCTTGTATGGAATGCAAGAGTTCTTATGGCAAACTTTAAGCAGATTTTTCGTCATGAATTGGCCTTGATTGATTGATTTCGTAGAATTTTTTCGACAGCATAGTCTTATAGTCTCCTCTAAACAATGATAATGTCAACTCATTTGAATTATAATGGACAGTGGGGGGAATTCAATATGGAAAAAAGACAGTGGTCATTCAGGATAACTGCGGTATTAGTATTCATGCTGATATCAAGCGGATTTTTCATTGTTTCCACCGACACAGTCGACGCCGCAACAGAAGGGGACTATACTTACTCCACGAGCGGAAGTCCGCTCGTCGCAACTATCACAGGATATAATGGCACAGGGGGAGCGATAACCATCCCATCCACATTGGATGGTTATACGGTCATGGCCATAGGCGATTCTGCCTTCGATACCTGCACCTCACTGACCTCTGTGGTCATCCCCAATAGCGTCACATCGATCGGGCTTGGTGCGTTCGCCAGTTGTTACAATCTTACTTCGATCAATATTCCCAGCGATGTCAAGGTTATCAGTACCACTATGTTCTGGCACTGTTCAGCGTTATCATCAGTGCACTTCGACTCATCTGGCACCGTTCTAACGATAGGGTACAACACGTTCGAACAATGCACAAATCTGACATCGATCACCCTTCCCAATAGTGTAAAAACGATCTACAAATATGCATTCTCTCACTGCACCGCCCTGACCTCTATCACTATTCCCGACAGCGTTCGTACGATCGGATGGTATGCTTTTGAATATTGTACCAACCTCAGCTCGGTCAACATATCCGACAACCTCACAAAGGTCGACCAGTATACATTCCAGCATTGCATCAATTTAACCTCCGTGAATATCGGTGATAAGGTCGGGACCATTGCTTCAGCGGCATTCCTTGGCTGCACTGCATTGTCCTCCATCACCATACCCAGTAGCGTTACGACCATCCAAGGCCAGGTGTTCCAGTCCTGCATTGCTTTGACCTCGATAAATTTCCTAGGTTTCGTTGCCCCAACATCTGTAGATGAAAATTGGATGGTGGATACGCCGGCGGGGGTAAGGGGTCACGCCTATTCGGGCTCGAACTTCCCCATGCCTAATTTCAATTGGAACGGGCTGAAGATGGGTTCATACCTTGTTAAAACAGCTCCAGAGGCTCCTGAGGACCTTCTCGCCTATCCGGGCGTTGCTCAAGTTCTTTTAACGTGGAATGCCCCCGACCGCAACGGTGGAAGTGACATCACCATCTATCATGTGTATCGGTCCACCACATCCCACGGCCCCTTTACCTTGATTTCATCGCCTTTAGTTCTGAACTGTACCGATACCGGGCTGACGAACGGGCTGAAATACTATTACAAGGTAAGCGCCGAAAACGCGATCGGAGAGGGCGATAATTGCACTGCGATCATCGTAATGGTATCCTCAGAGCCCGCAGTCCCTACAGCCCCGCAGGACCTTCACTTAAGTTCGAGCAGTAAACAGGTCGATCTGACCTGGGCTGCTCCTATCAGCGATGGTGGAAGTCCGATCATCAACTATAAGGTATACAGGAGAACGATATTCGATGGTCCGTTCGATCTCATCGCCTCGACCTCAGATATGAACTACTCAGACACTGGATTGACCAATAACCGGTCCTATTACTATCAGGTCAGTGCTGTGAACGATGCCGGCGAGGGGGCCAATTGCACATATGTCGCCACCTTCCTCGCGTTCGATCCCGAGGTCCCTGAAGCCCCTGACCACCTCGTTCCTGTCGCCGGCAATGCCCAGGTAGCCCTGACATGGGACGCTCCGGCCAACGATGGAGGAGACCCGATCACTGGCTATAGAGTGTATCGGTCCACGACCTCCAACGGCATATTTGAGCTGATATCGTCACCCTCAGGTCTGAACTGTACTGACACAGATGCGATCAACGATCAAATATACTGGTATAAGGTTAGCACGGTTAACACGGTCGGCGAGGGCGCAAATTGCACTCCGGTCAACGCAACCCCATCATCGCAGCCTACCGTCCCTGGGATCCCGCGGGACCTTGCTCTTGTCGCCGACCGCGATCAGATCAATCTGACATGGAAGGCGCCGTTCATCGACGGAAACAGTCCGATCACTGCCTACAAGATATATCGATCATACACGATAAGTGGTACATACAGTCTCATAGCATCGCTATCCGGCTTAAACAATACAGACACCGGCCTGAGCAATAATCAGTCCTATTATTATCAAGTAAGTGCTGTGAATGCGATCGGTCAGGGGGCCAATTGTTCGCCGGTTGGTGTGTTCCTTGAATACGCATCGATGGCTCCCGGAGCCCCTCAGGGGCTGACCCTTATCGCCAGTAGCAACCAGGTAAATCTGGCTTGGTCTGCCCCAGCTAGCGATGGTGTGGGCCCTATCACTGGATATAAAGTATACCGGTCAACGACCTCTAACGGCACATATGGGCTAATATCGTCACCCTCGGTCCTGAACTATACTGATATGGGGTTGACGAACGGTCAGACATACTGGTACAAGATCAGCGCCGTGAACGTGGCTGGTGAGGGTGAGAATTGTTCACCGATCAGTGTATTTCTCGAATTCGCATCAACGGTCCCTGGAACGCCCGAAGACCTCGATCCTGTCGCCGGCAATGCCCAGGTGATCTTAACCTGGACCGCTCCGACCAATAACGGGGGCAGTCCGATAACTGGTTACAAGCTGTATCGGTCTACGACCTCTAATGGAACTTATCAACTGATATCGTCGCCCTCAGTCCTGATCTATACTGATACAGGTTTGACGAACGGCCAGACATACTGGTACAAGATAAGTGCCGTGAACGCGGTCGGTGAGGGCGAGAATTCTTCTACGGCCTCTATAACCGTTCCTCTACCCGATGACGACACCCCAGGCTCTGAGAACGATAGTACAATGTTGATTATGGTAGGAATAATAGCCATAGCTTTGGTAATCGTAGCCGTGATATCGGTGATGCGTTTGCGGAAAGGAAAGGTGTGATGTTCATATGAAACGTTCTTTATGCCAAACAAATAAAAAGTCAAGTGCAGGGGAAGGGATTTGAACCCTCGGACCACTAAGGACTAGACCCTGAATCTAGCGCCGTTGGCCAGGCTTGGCTACCCCTGCCTAGGATTTAGCCCAATGAAATCCATCTACTAATAACTTATGTCCTTCATCCTTGTCGGGGATGCTTCTCGAACCACTCATCTGCCAGTATGGCCATGAACATCTCGTCCACCGGGCGCCCGTCCTTGTTGCGGAACTGCCTCATTACACCCTCCTCCCGGAAGCCGCACTTCTTGTAGGCCTTCTGTGCCCGTATGTTGTCCAGGTCGGTGAACAGCTGTACCCTCCTCATGCCCAGCTCCTCGAACAGATAGCGGAGCAGCGTGGTTATGGCATCGCTCCCGTAGCCCTTGCTCCAGTAGTCCTTCTCTCCTATCATGATCCCTATCGAGGCCCTTCTGGCCTTCCAGGATATCTCTTCCACTCCCATGTTACCGATGGGCTTGCCTTCCTTTGTAAGGATGGTGAAGGTCATCTTCCCTTCCTGGCGCACACCTTCCACCCAATCCTGCTCCATCTCCACGCTGAACGGCGGGTCGGCCTTCAACCAGTGCGTGACCTCAGGGTCATTGATCCATTTGGTGTACATGGGAACATAGCTGCGTTCCGCGGCCACCAGGTCGACCTTCTCGCCCATCAGCATTTCCCCGCCTCCGTGGCCAATAACGAGAGCAGGACGGAATCGCGCCAAACCCCTGCGTTGAAGTGGTCCTCCCTGAGAACGCCTTCAGCACGGAAGCCGACGTTATGGAAAGAGCTTATGATGAAATCACTGTCGCAAGGCACCCTGGTCCATAGGCGATGAAGGGCCTGGGTCTCGAAGGCGTAGTTCGATGCTAGGGACAGCGCTTCCTCGGCCAGCTTACTTTCCTTCCTACCTCCCCAGACCAACGAGAGCCTGGCCGAGTCGCTCATGGCATGAAGATGATTGAGCTCGATCAGGCCGCAAGGTTCACCTTTCTCCAGGTCCACCACCACAAGGTCGAAGCGTGTCGACTGACCCAGCCAATCCTTGATGAGGTCCTGCACCTGTTCCAAGCTGTAGCAGGCCTTCCAATTGGGGCGTCCGGCGGCCACCCTTATCGCGGGGTCGTTCATCCAACGGAACATGACCAGTTCATCGGTTGTCTGAAGCGGTACAAGCCCCACGGTCGGTCCTTTGAGCATGTGCGTTCAATATCATGGGTGTATGATAATCTTTACCGTTTTCAACGGCTTTGGTGTTCGAAATAATCGTAAAGATGATTTATGGGAAAGGGCATGGGCAGCCCATGGACCTGAAGATCGTGCTCTTGGGACCTCCCGGATCGGGTAAGGGAACGCAGACCGAACGGCTCGTGGCCGAGTTCGGCTTCACCAAGATATCAACTGGGGACCTTCTGCGCGAGGCCGTCCGTAATGGGACCGAGCTCGGTGTGAAGGCTAAGGGATTCATGGACGCTGGAAAGCTGGTACCTGACGACCTGGTCGTCGGCCTCATACGAGAGAAGTTGAAAGGACTGAAGGGCGGCGTATTGCTGGACGGGTTCCCCCGTTCTCTTGAGCAGGCCCAGAAGCTGGAAGAGTTCTTCAATGTTGAAATGGCCGTAGACCTGGAAGTCAACCCAGAGGTCCTTATCAGGCGCCTCACCGAGAGACGCTCCTGCCGCGCCTGCAACTCCGTGTTCCACCTGGAGTTCAATCCGCCCAAGAAAGCTGGGTCGTGCGACAAGTGTGGTGGAGAGCTATATCAGAGGAGCGACGATACCGAAAAGGTCGTCCGCGAGCGCTTCACCACCTACACGGAACGCACTGCGCCCCTCACCGAGTACTACCGTAAAAAGGGAGTGCTGAAGTCGGTCGACGGAATGGGTGCCATCGACGATGTCTACAAGCGGATCGCGGCGGTCATCAAGACCGCCAGAAAGTGATCTCCTGAACGAAAAGGTTAAAGGTAGGGAATATTTACCACCGTTCCGCATAGCCCCGTAGTGTAGTGGTCAATCATGCGGGATTCTGGATCCTGCGACGGCAGTTCGAATCTGCCCGGGGCTACTTTTCACCCTAATACGGCTCTTCCAGACGTTCTTTTCCCAGGCATAGGTCCTGGAAGTACTTCTCCGCATCAGGCGGTCCACGGGATATGATGACATCGCCAACTTCAACCACGGTGCTCTTGTCCGGTCCGAACACGTACTTTCGGCCGCGCTTTATGGCCACGGCCCACATCCCGCTCTGACTGGCAAGGCGCATCTTTCCCAACGTCTTACCCACTAGGTCCGAACCATCCTTGACCTCGGCCAAGGTGATCGTCGTGTCGGCGTCCTTGATGCTGAGGCGAATGACCGGGTGCGGTTCCGGGTCGTTTATGGTGACCATGGCGATCTGCATCGCGGCGTCCGATATCTCCTCCACGGCCGCTGCCAGCTTGATCACGGTGAAGGCCTTCTCCTCGTCCTTATCGTTCACCACGCGCTCGATGGCCTGGCGCTGGATCTTGTTCGCCAGCTCGTCAAGCATCTCCTCCATGGTGACGACCTCCTCGGCGATCTCCTTGTTGTTGTAGAGCAGGGATGAGTAGGCCAGATCGATCATGAGCTCGGAAGTGTCCTTGAGCTCCAGTAACATCTCGTCCAATTGTTCCATCAGTCATCCTCCCCTTCGTCGTCCGGATAGATCGGCCACTTCTCCTCGCCGTTGGCATAGGAACGCAATATATCGTAACCGTCATCGGTCCCCCGGACGATCATGGTGTCTCCGGCCTTGAGGACGATCTCCTCCTCGGGATCATAGATCCAGCGCTTCCCGCGCTTTATGGCGATGATGCGCATCCCGGTCTCCGACTCGACGCCCAGCTCCTTCACGGAGCGACCTACCATGTCGGAATTGTCCATGAGGATCAGGCGCTTGATCTTCTCCTCCGCTTCTCTCAGGATGAACGTAAGGAACGGTCTCTTGTTCACCTCGCACTGGATCAGCTGGACGATGTCCCCTGCAGCGTTGGATATACGCCTGGATGCTGCAGCTACTTCTAAGAGCGATGATAGTTTGGTGGCGTCCTTGTACGTCCGGGCGGAGAGCATGGCCTTGATCCTTATGTTCTTGCTCAGATCCTCCATGTCGGACTCCAGGTTCTTGACCTCCTCGGCCGTCTCCTCGCTATCGAACATGATGGACGCATAGGCCAGGTCGACCATTATCTCCGAGATGTCCTTCATCTCGGTCAGCATCTCCCTGACCGTCGCGTGGGCCAGGTCATATTTCTCCAATCGTTGCTCCTTTCCGGGATCAATCATAAAAAGAACACCTGCACGGTGCCACGGCACAAGGCCACCGGCTGGACCGGAGGTTTATTGGTCGTATGAGCGCGTGACATCTTGGTTGGCCTCACGGGGTCTTCCAGGCAAACGCGGCCTAAGGACCACCGCCATTCCTTCCCTATGATATTCTCAATATATCATCGTTACGAAATGTGGCCGTCTTTTACAGCCTGCTGGAACTCATTTTGGACCATCTGGTCGGATGACTTATTATTAATATTCCAAAATCTTACCTGCAAAAGGGTGCTTAGGTGAGCGGTTCGATGAAGGCCTTCTTCTACAACAATAAAACGGTCCTCATCCTGGGATTCACCGCTCTGCTCATCTCATCCGTTGGAGATATCCTCGCTGGCGTGACACTTGGTTCGATGTCCTCTTACCTCAGTGCGCTCCCCGGGCTCATGATACTCATACCTCCGGCCATCGGTATGAGGGGCAACATCTTCGGTGCCCTCGGCAGCCGGCTGGGCACGTCCATGCACGTGGGCACGTTCGAACTTTCCCTTCGTAAGGGGAGCATTCTGCGGCAGAACATGGAGTCCTCCCTCATCCTTACCATGACCATCTCTTTCCTCATGGGGGTGCTGGCCAAGGTCGTATCGTTCGCTCTTGGCGTGGAAAGCATCAGCATGCAGCAGTTCATCTTCATCTCCGTTTTCGGCGGTGTCCTCGCCGGACTTGTCCTGCTGGTGGTGAACGTCATAGTGGCCGATATCGGCTTCCGCAGGAATTGGGACATCGATAATATCAGCGCACCGCTGCTCACGGCGGCCGGCGATATAGTGACATTACCGATGCTGTTCCTGGCCGCCATCATCGTTACCGGCACGCCAGCGGAAGCGGACTGGTTCTACGATCTGATGATGTATGCGTTCTTGGCCGTCACGGTGATGCTGATCTTCGACGCCATCCTCCGGCGGGACGAGGAGGCCAAGCGCATATTCAAACAGAGCGCGCCTGTATTGTCCATATGCATCCTGCTCGATCTGGGGGCTGGACTTACCATAGAGGAGCAGCTCACCAGCCTGGTGGACTACCCGGCGCTGCTGGTGCTGATACCGTTGTTCTTGCAGAACTCCAACGCGTTGGGCGGTATCCTCACATCCAGGACGGCATCCATGCTGCACATGGGTACGCTACATCCGGGCAAGATGCCGGGCAAGGTCAGCTATGAGAACTTCGCCATCATCTACATATTCGCCATCTGGGTTTTCACATTGGCCAGCGTAACCACCCACTTCGTTTCCTTGGCCATGGGCCTGGCGTCTCCCGGTCTGATGACAATGATCATATTGGGTCTGGTGGCCGGTCTGATCACGGTCACCGTGCTCAACTATCTGTCATACTATGTGGCCGTCACTACTTTCATGTTCTCCTTGGACCCGGATGACCACAGCATACCCATCACCTCCTCGGCCATCGATTTCGTCGGGTCCATAGCGCTGATGGGCGTCATCGTCCTGCTAGGACTTTCCGTCTGATTGGCACAACTTAATATGCTATGGGACATTCCCTAATCATCCTCGAGGGACCTGAATGATCGACAGGGATACCATCATAGCCAATCTGCAAAGGTACGATCCAAAGAAGATCAAGATCGGCGTGCTCGCTTCCCACTCCGCGCTAGATGTTTGCGACGGGGCGGTGGAAGAAGGCTTTCATACGCTGGCAGTATGTCAGGAAGGACGCGATTCCGCCTACACGAAATACTTCAAGGCGTTCCGTGGGACCGACGGGAAGGTAAGAAGGGGCATCGTGGACGAGGCGATCATGCTCAACAAGTTCAAGGAGGCCACCACCCCCAAGGTCATGGAACGTTTGCTGAAGGAGAACGTGCTCTTCGTTCCCAACCGCTCGTTCACCTCATACTGCGGGATCGATGCCGTTGAGAACGACTTCAACGTGCCGATGGTCGGTTCCAGGAACCTCCTGCGCTGCGAGGACCGCGGTGGGGAGAAGGATTACTATTGGTTGCTGGACCAGGCCGGGATGCCCTCGCCCAGGAAGGTCAAGGACCCCAGGGACATCAGCGCTCTGACCATCGTCAAGCTCCACCACAAACAAAAGAAGTTGGAGCGCGGATTCTTCACCGCCTCCTCCTTCAAGGAGTACCAGGAGAAGTCGCAGAAGCTCATCTCACAGGGCGTCATCGAAGAAGGGTCCCTGTCCGAGGCCCGCATGGAGGAGTACATCATCGGGCCGGTCTTCAACCTGGACTTCTTCTGTTCCCCGCTGGAAGAGAAGGGAAGCCGGATCGAGCTGCTCGGCATAGACTGGAGGTTCGAATCATCGTTGGATGGCTTCGTCCGATTGCCGGCAGAGCAGCAGCTGGCGCTGAACGATGCGCAGCGCATACCCGAGTACACTGTCTGCGGACATAATTCATCTACGATGAGGGAGTCGCTTCTGGACGGGGCCTTCGAGCTGGCCGAGAAGTTCATCAAGGCCGCGGAGAAGCATTTCTCCCCTGGGATGATCGGTCCGTTCTGTCTGCAGACCTGTGTCGACAAGGACCTGCACTTCTTCATCTATGACGTGGCGCCACGCATCGGCGGAGGTACTAACGTCCACATGTCCGTCGGTCATCCCTACGGTAACTCCCTTTGGCGGAGGAGCATGAGCACCGGTCGCAGGCTGGCCATGGAGATCAGGCGCGCAGTGGACGAGGGGCGTATTCCCGAGATAGTCACCTGAGACGAATGTTCGGAAACCCTTTCCTTCAAACTATTTTATTATTGGCCAGTGATTTTCATGACTTGGATAACCTTTATAAATGGCAACGGTATTCCGAAGTTAACCCGAGACTCAGTATGCACAATAGGTGCGCCTATCGTGAGGGAGGGAAATAATGCAATTGAATAAGACCTGGAAGCTAGCGACCGGTTTGATGGTCCTAACGCTCCTCGCCATGCCGTTCGCGGTCATGGTGACCCCGAGCGTCAGTGCCAGTACGACCGCGACGACTCTATCGATCAACGTGTTTAATGACGATGGCCCGCTTGAAGACGCTACGGCTACCCTTACGGAAGTGCGCGATAGTTCTATCGATGCTGAAACTGACACATCCGATGTGGCCGGGCTCGTCGAGTTCACACCCGAGGTCGGATACTACCGCCTCACCATCTCCGCAGATGGATACTATGATTATGTCTATGACGACATCATACGGTTCGATGGCCAGACCAATGTGAACCTGGGCATCGCTGAGCTTACTGAGACCGGCACTGCCGACAACTCCGTACTGTTCAACGTGACCAGTGGTTCCACCGCCATCTCCGGCGCCACCATCACCGTCCAAGAGACGCACGATGGTGTGACCCAGACAGTAGCCACCGGTACGACCAACTCTACTGGTGTACAGACCATCTCCCTGTATGATGGGGACTTCACCGTCATCGTGTCTAAGAAGTACTACGCGACCGAGTCCTACTCTCTGACCGTGAATGGCGATGAGATATCGAACGTCAGCCTTTCCACCTCCATATCCTACAGTGGGACCGTCACCGTGGAAGGCTCCGCAGCATCTGATGTCGTAGCATACCTGGTGGACACGAGCACCCCTCTGTCCTCACCGGAGAGCAAGATAATCGCTGCTACGATCAACTCTAACTACTTCTACTTCGACGCCTACGCTGGTACCTTCTATCTGCTGGTCGACGCTGATGGTGGCCTGGCCAAGATCGCGACCGTCACCATATCCGTCAAGACAGTGACCACAATAGCCCTGGAGGCTCAGAACGAGCAGAGCAATCTGAAGTCGTTCTCATACTCCGCCGATGAGTGGAACACACTGGTCCTGACCACTTATATGAACGGTACCGACTTCGACATGACCGTTCCCGGCATGGACTATTCATATCTGCCCAACCTCAGGCTCCAGATTGATCTAGCCCTTGGGGATGGAAACGGCATCTTGAGCGCTGCCGAGGTAGAATTGTTCAAGGCCGAAATCGAATCATATGGTCCCTTCGACGTTACTACCGAGGGTCTGCTGACCGTCGACACCAACTCGATGTACGTGTCCGAGGACGACGTGACCTACACCCTTACGGGATTGGCCGCCTCAGTCACCAGCACCGCATCTTTCCAGATGGTCTCCGTCGTTGATTACTCCACTAACAAGACCATAGTGAACGGCGAGGACGACTACAGCGTGAAGGTATACACCGACAAGACTACCGCCTACTGGGAGTACAGCTATCTGCTGTCCCTGCCCAGTGGCGATGACATCTATGAGCTGGTCGGCAACGTCACCAGCCCTACCACCATCGTGGTGACCGGATATACCGACGTTCTGATCAACGCATCCTCCGTCAAGACCGGATACGCCACCCTGACGGTCGAGATATCCGAGGGCCCGACGGCCGAGGCCGCCGTTGTCACCGGCGATGATGCATACGAGGTCTTGGACAATGATTCCGAGCTTCTGTACTACATTGTCTCCACCGATGTCAACACCACTTTCTCCGCCAGCGGATCCGAGGACCCCAACGACAACCCTCTGATCTACACCTGGAAATACGGCGATGGTGCGGTCAACACCACCTATGATGCGACCAACGTGCACATCTACACCGTCGCTGGCCAGTACACGGTCAACCTGACCGTGACCGACCAGACCGGTTACGTGGATTACGCTGACTTCATGGTCTACGCAGATGGCGTCAACCCGGTGATCAATGTCACCCTGAACGACACCACCGTCGAGACCAACATAACCGTTGACCAGAACGCTGAGGTGGTCTTCGACAGCTACAACTGCACTGATGCCATCAGCAACGCCCTGGACAACGGGCTGATCTACAGCTACATCTGGGACTGGGGCGACGGCAACACTACCACCGTATTGATCGGTGAGAACGAGACCGTGACCTACATATGGACCAGCTCTGGCAACTTCACCGCCTACCTGAACGTGACCGATGTGGCCAACCACACCACCGTGAAGAAGATCAACGTAACGGTCTTGGATACCGTGGCTCCCACCGTCTCGTACACCATAAAGTACAACGGCAGCAAGGTAACCACCGCTGTAGAGAACCAGACCCTGTACTTCAACGCCTCCGCGTCCTCTGACGCCAGCGAGATAGTCAGCTACTTCTGGGACTTCGGCGACGGCACCAACACCACCGAGGCGGCACCGAACCACACCTACACCAGTATCGCCACCTACAAGGTGAACCTGACGTTGACCGACGCGGCCGGGAACGTGGCCTACAAGGTGACCAGCCTGAAGATCACGTCCTCTGCACGCCCGGACATACGCATCAACTCAGTGGACTTCGATCCCGATGAGTTCACCGAGGGTTCGTCAGGCAAGATATACATCAACGTCACCAACGTCGGTACCGCTGATGCATATGGTATCGTGGCCAAGCTCTTCAAGATGAACAGCGATGGAGACCTGACCCTGATGACCGATGACAGCAAGCTGCTGGTCAACGACACCGAGGCAAATGTCCTCCTTATCGATGAGACCGGCATAATCGTCATCGAGTACTCCTTCGGGTCCCAGGGCGACTACACCTTGCAGGTGAACGTCACTGCCAACGATGAGCACACCTCGGTCATGGATGACAACATCTCGACCAAGTCCCTGACGGTCAACGAGGCCGCCTGGAGGGCCTGGTTGCTCTACGGTGGTATCTTCGCAGTGGTCATAGTGGTCATCGTCCTCTTCCTGTTCAGGAAGAAGCTGCCCAAGATAGGCGGCAAGAAGAAGGACAAGACCGAGAAGACCGCTCCGGCCAAGAAGAAGTAGACCAAAACCCTTTAACCCCTTCCTTTATTTTTCCTTTTTATGTACCGTTTGATCGACTCCGGCGTATGCCATCCTTTGCGCTCGGTCGCCCTGGAAGAGGCCATCGTGGAATCTTGTTCGCGGGGACTGATGCCGCCAACGCTCCATCTTTACGTCCGAGACAGGCCGACCATATCCCTGGGGTACTTCGAGAAGGTAGAAGAGGCGGTGAAAATCGCAGCGCTCGAGCGGGAGAACGTCTTCCTGGTGAGGCGCATGTCCGGGGGGAGCTCGATCTATACGGACAGTGGGCAGCTGATATTCTCGCTTACCATTGGCCAGGAGGCGTACGGTAGTCCGGAGGACGCCTACAAAATGACGTGTTCGGCCCTGGTCTCCGCCCTGATGTCCATGGGCATAGTGGCAGAGCACAAGCCGCCGAACGACGTCCTCTGCCAAGGCAAGAAGATATCGGGCAGTGCCCAGACACGGAAGCACGGTATGCTGCTGGTACACGGGACCGTCCTTGTCGATACGGACCTGGACCGCATGGTCCGTGTGCTCCGCCCCCGGCAGGACAAACGCTCGCGCTCACGCGACGAGATGACCTGCATCACCGAGGTCCTAGGGCGCAAGGTGCAGATGAACGAGGTCAGGTCCGCATTGGTGAGCGCATTCTCCGATGTGCTAAAAGAAAGGCTGGTCCCCATACCGGTGAATAATAGGGAGAACGAGCGGGTGGACGAGCTGATAAAGGAAAAATACGGAAAGGAGGAGTTCATCCTCCAGTTCTGATCACTCGAAGTTCTCGAGGTCCAGGAAGGCGAACTTCCTGCCATCTAGGAAGAAACCGGCCTTCTTGTGCAGCATCACCGCGTTCTTGCTGTCGGGCATGAGCACGCTCTGGACCGCCTTGGCGCCCTTCTTCTTGGCGTCTATCGAGGCCCGCCTTAGCAGCTTGAGCCCCACTCCCTTGCGGCGGTGGTCCGGGTGCACTCCGACATTGTCGATCCACAGGACCTTGTCTATGTTGTTGACATGCTCGATGATCTGCGAGAACAGGAAGCCGACCACCTGGCCTTTCTCTACGGCGACGTATGAAAGGCCGGTGTCCCGGTAGAACTCGAAGGAGTCCTTGGCCGAAGCGCCCAGCTGCTCGATCAGTTCGGAAGGTAGATCATCCCACTTCTTCTGCAAGGAGCTCTCTAGATATTCCCTGATACAGAACAGTTCCAGGGTCCTTACGTGCGACTTGTCATCGTCCTTGACCTTCCTTATGTCTACCATCACATCTCCTCCGGAGCGGCTATTCCCATGGTCATCAGGGTGTTGCGGAGGGCCCATCGCACCGCTTCCACCAGACAAAGCCTGGCATCCTGATGCTCGGACCTCAGCACTGGCACGGTACCGTAGAACTGGTTCAAGGCCGAGGCCAGCTCGTGACCGTAGGTCGGGAGCATGTTTATGCGGCGTTTGTCCCCCGCCTGCCTGACAACTTCTGGGAACTGTGCCAGTATCCATATGAGCTTTCGTTCGTATGGGTCTGATAGAACGGAAAGGTCGGCCTCTCTATTATAATCTGCTGTCTTCCTTAATATGGAGCAGCAGCGGGCGTGGGCGTACTGTACGAACGGGGCGCTGTTGCCCTCGAAGTTCAGTGCCTCCTCCCATTTGAATATCAATTGCTTCTCTGCCTGCACCCGGATTATATTGTAACGCACAGCGCCGACCCCGATCTCCCTGGCTATCTGCCTCTTATGCTCGTCGTCCAGGTCCGGGCGTCTTGTGCACACTTCAGCGAAGGCGCGCTCGATCGCCTCGTCCAGCAGATCGTCGAGATAGACGACGACCCCTTTCCGCGTGGACATACGGCCTTCGGGAAGCGAGACGAACGAATAGAACACGCACTCCGGTGCCTCGTCCTTGCCCAGTATCTTCAGTGCGGAGGCGAGCTGCTTCTGTCCCAGCTTCTGGTCCTCGCCCAGGATGTTGATCAATTGGTCGGCCCGGCCGAACTTGTCCATATGGTACGCCAGGTCCCTGGTGGTATAGAGCGTGGTCCCGTCCTTGCGGGTGAAGAAGAAACGGGTGTCGCGACCGTGCACACCGAACTCCTCCAGGTTGAGGAAATATCCTCCATCATCGACCTCGGCATAGCTGGATGCCTTCAGGTCGTCCACTACCTTCCTGGCGCTCCCGTCCAGTATGTACTGTGATTCGTAGGTATAACGGTCAAGGGTCACGTTGATATCACTAAGGCTCTGACGGATCCCTTCCAGCATCATGTCCACGGTCTTCCTGACCTGAGATATCACCTCAGGGTCGCCGGCCTCGAAGCGCTGGGTCATATGGGCGATGTCGGCCGCCACCTCCGGCGTCGATTCCATCATGCGATTGGCCACTTGATAGTAGCCGACCAGCCGGTGGTCGTCCTTCTGCCGGTCCGCCACGGGCACATCGCTCTCCTTCAGATGCGCCAATGCCCATGTTAAAAGCACGACCTGCTTGCCCACGTCGTTCACGTAGTACTCGGTGCTCACGTCATGTCCGCACATGCGCAGGCACCTGGCCAGCGTGTCGCCTATCAGAGGGTTGCGCGCTCGACCGACATGGATGGGGCCAGTAGGGTTGACGGACGTGTGCTCCAGGAGCACTCTGCCTTGGCGGGCATCGCCGCGGCCGAAGTCCTCATGCCTGTCCAAAGCATCTCGTACGACCATCATCCCCAGCATCGTCTCGTTGACACGGAAGTTGAGATATCCCCGGTCCTCCCAGACCTTGCTGATGAGCTCGTCCGGTGTCAGCTCGGAGCACAGCTCCTTGGCGATGACCTGGGGCGCCTTCCGTAACTGCTTGGCGAACTGGAAGCACGGCAGGGCGAAATCCGCCATCTCATGGTCCGGCCTCTCCATTATGAGGTCCCCCTCATATCCCAGCAAGACCAGCTCCTTGGACAGCCTCTCCCTCACATGCTTTTCGAAATGACCTAGAACGTCCATTTAAGCACCTATGGCGAATCTGAGAAGTCCAGCTATGCCGCCGAAGGCCTTCAGGAGCATCTCCCCCTCCTCCGACTCCGGCGAGATAAGCTCGACCTTAGTGCCCATGAGCTCAGCCTGCTCGAAAAGATCGTCCACCAGGTCGATGTCCTTCGTGACCGTACCGACGGTCCCGCACTTGGGGCAAGGCATGGTGGCCCCTTCAGGGCTCTTATCTATCGTCCTTTCGATGATACCGCATCCGGGGCACTCTACGGTAACGCGGCGTTTCCGTAACCCTTCGGACACCAGCAACACGTCCACCGCCCCTATGGTGACGGCGTGGCGTATCTGGTCCTCTCCATACACGGAAAGACCCGCTTCGCTCTTGCGGATCTCCTCCATGAACCTGAGGAAGAAACGCTTTTCCCGCATCAGGTCCAGGTCGTAGAGCTTGTCCTTGGCCTTCTCCACCAGCTCTTTCAGGCCGTATTCGTCCGTGTAACCGATGTCGAAGGTGTCTATGACCTTCTTCTCCAGCTCATGGTGGAGGTATCCCTCCTTCAGGAAGAACTCCTTGCTCGGTCCCGGACCTCCGATGAGGATGCCCTGCAATCCCTCTATGTTCAGGAAGGCCTCGGTCATGATGTCGCTGACCTTCTTGTAGTACTCGTTGGCCGCGATCTCGATGAGCCTCTCGAAACGTTGGGCGGACTGGCCACCCATTCGGTGCTTGCTCGGCACCAATGAATCGAAGTTGCGCACGACGCTGATCCGCTTCCCGCGCAGGATACCGATGGTGGCCTCGCTGCGGTCGACGACCACTAGGCCGTAGACCTTCTTGTCCACCAGCATGCCCAGCAACGGTTCGAGGTAGAAATCGGAATCGCATCTATAAAGGAAAGTTGAGATGGGGTCCGGGGGCTCCAGCACGTACTGGACCATCCTGGTCTGGTCCCCAGTGGTCGATATCTCGCCCACGAAGAAGATGACGCCGTTGGCCGGGGGCGCCTTGAAATATTTCAGCCTGGCCAATATGGATTGGATGGCACCCTGCACGTTCTTGCGCGTGCCCTGGGACTTGATGTTGGACGATTGTGAGAACTCTTCACGAAGATAAGCGGCGACATCCGATATCTGCTTGCCAGGCGGTACATAGACTGATATGAGCTCAGTACCTCGCCCTTTCAAGTTCTGGATCTCCTCCAGAGACCTCTTGAAATCATATTTCTGACGATCGGAGAGTATCTCTCCTGTCACACCTTCCATCGCAAATACCGACCTATCCTTTTTTTAGAGTGAAAACGATTCTCGCTTATATCTGTTGGTATGACCATGGACAAGATCGTTATTTCTCTCGGCGGATCTGTCATCGTTCCAGGTGACAATGACGACGTCTTCCTGAAGCACTTTGCGGAAATGATAGCACCACTTTGTGAGCAATACCAGATCTACCTGGTCTGCGGCGGGGGTAAGATCGCCCGCTACTACATCAACGTCGGCCGCGGCCTCGAACTGTCCGAGCCGGAGCTCGATGACATGGGCATAATGGTCACGCGCATGAACGCCAACCTGGTCATCCATGCCCTGGGCAGCCTGGCCGTGGACACGGTCGCCACCGACATCTTGGAAGCGCACCATCTGTCCCAGAGGGGGAAGGTGGTGGTCATGGGCGGCACCGTGCCCGGCCACACAACGGACGCTGTGGCGGCGATGCTGGCCAAAGAGGTCAAGGCCGTGAGGATCATAAACGGCACTTCGGTAGATGGGGCATACACCGCCGACCCGAAGAAGGACCCTAATGCCGAGAGGTTCTCCCGGATGACACATACGCAGCTATATGCATTGGTCAACGTCGGCATCCACGGTGCCGGTCCGTCCAACGTGTTCGACCGGTTGGGGGCTCAGATCGCACGAGAGAACCAGATGGACATCTACATAGTCGATGGACGCGACCTCGACGACCTGAAGAACGCCATCGAGGGAAGGCCCGTAAAGGGGACGGTGGTGTCGGATTAGTATTTTTAAAAGGAAAGGGGCTGTACGAAAGGAGCCGGTCAGACCAGGCAACGGGGGAAAGAAGGGACCGGTCCCGAAGCCCAAGGTGGTCGCACCGGCGCCCAGGCCGCAGGCCAAACAGCGCTCTGCCCTCTCTCAGGTGCAGCATGATGCCTTGATCACCGGAGGTGTCTTCAACGCCCTGGGCGGCATATTGATGCTCATCTCCATCATCTTGGTCATGGTCTACGTCGACAGCAGGTCGCTGATGGCGTTAGACCTGATCAATGTCGACATCATTTTCGTGCTCGCACCGGCCATCTCGTTCGTCGGGGCCGCAATACTGGTTCTGTCGGCCATTTCCGTCTACCGGACGTTTCGCCCTGGAAAGGCCAGGAGCGGTGCTCCACTGATCGAAACGGTGCTCTCCATCGCCGTCTCGCTGATGGTGATCGCAATGGTCCTGATGATCCAGGACCAATACCAGGGTAAGGATGCCGCCTATGGGATGGGGGCGTTCCTCGATGTCATCGGTGCCATCCTGGCGATCACCGGTTCACTGCTCATCATGCTCGCATCTGGGAGGGCGACCAAGGTGGCAAGGTCGGCCACTGGCTTCAACGCCCTGGCCGAACGGAGCGGTCGGCCATCTCAGGCCTGGAAACCCCCGGAGGTATCGATAAAGAAGCCCCGCTGTCCGTCTTGCCAGGAGGAGATGGAGCCCGGATGGAAGGCCTGTCCCGCCTGCGGTTACGCCTTCCTCGGGGACGACCTGGAGGATCACGGCAGGCTCTGAGCGTCCTTCAGGTCGCTGCTCTCCAGTATCCTGTAACCGGCGCTCTCGATCATTTCCCTATAACGCCTGGCATCCGGTTTGCTGAATGATTTCTTGTGCAGGTACGCTGCATCGGTGCCGCTGGCCTTCATGGCCTTCTGTATGCAGGAAAGGGCATGCTCGTCGTCGCCGGCGTCCAGTACATGTTTAGGTACCATGTGGCCGAAGCTGACCTCCTTGGCCAAGGTCACCTCGGTGAACCTCGGGGCATAATGACCGCCCCCGACGCCGATGACCACCGGTCCTTTGCCGGGCCGGAAATGGAGCAGCGCCTCGGCCAGAGCTTTGGCAGCGCCCTCGTTCCCCCAGTTCGTCTCATCGCTGCCTATCTCCACAAACGATGTGGGCCGGTCAAGGAAAGGGCCATGGTGCGTGACCTCGTACGACACCTGGAACGGAAGCCCCTTCGCCGTACGCGATATCTCTCGGAGCATACCGCTGAGAAATGCAGGGGAGGAAGGCGTGAGCGTGCCCTCTCGTCCGCCATAATCAGCCTTGCCGTAGTTGCCAATGGGGTGAACGGTGAGCGTGGGCGTACCGGAGGCGGCCCGGTGCTTGGAAAGGAAGACGACATCCTCGATATCGGTGCCGGTCCCTTCCATCACCTGGCGGTCGAAATGGTCCAGATGAAGGTGGAGCACGTCAGTGGTGACCATGCAAAGGTCGTCATGAACGAGGAAAGGCCGCCCCTGGAACTGTCCGCGAGCGGTCCATTCCGCGGCTTCCAGCAAACGTTCCTTTAGGTTCATGCTGGCCAAATCGGGCGTC
The DNA here is from genome assembly GCA_028682895.1 of Methanomassiliicoccales archaeon. Taxonomy (GTDB): domain Archaea; phylum Thermoplasmatota; class Thermoplasmata; order Methanomassiliicoccales; family UBA472; genus UBA472. Next base: position 46,875 of record JAJRAK010000057.1, on the reverse strand, counting down.
GAGGCCACCAGGAGTCGCATGGCCAGCGAACGGGCTAACAGGATTATTACGATTGCTGTTCACCCCCGTTACAGACCAGGGAGTGATTATCAAAAACGCTACATGTAACCGCATCAGGTTTAAATCGACCCTGCGTTGAACATACGGATTGAAATGGCGACGCCTATCACGGTCGGAGAAAGGATAGTGCTTCATCTAGCTCAGTATTCCAAGAACCAGAGCGATTTCGACGCTCCGTTCGAAGTAAGCCAAGATGGGATCGGTGAAGCATTGCGCATATCCCGCGCACACGCGGCCATCGAGCTTAAGAAGCTCAAGGAAGCAGGTACTGTGGCGGAGAAGATATCCCACATAAGGGCAGGGGCGGTCAAGCGCAAGGTCTATTTCCTTACCCAGGTGGGAGAGGACAAGGCCAGGAACCTCAAGGATTTCGCCACTCGTCAGGGGATCGAGATATTGCCCCTGCTCGACCTGAAGAAATGCAAGGGCGAAGAACTGTGGGCCCAGTTGAACCCGGAGCTGCGCGCCCTGCTGTTGAAAGCAGTCGTGTTCCGCAAACCATTCAAGCGTGCCCTGCTGCCCCAGGCGAACATCAGTCTGCTCCCTGAGGACCGGGAAGGCATCGTCGAGATACCGCCATCGTTGCAAAGCTCCATACCGGCCCTTGTGGACAAGATCGCCCTCAAGGAAGCGCACAGCTTCGCCGCCGATTATTGGTTGGCCGAAGGTGATTACGTGGAGCGGTTGCATCATCTGCTCCAAGCGAACCGCGCTCTCGAGGCGCACATGCTCCTGGCGAACCGGGGGAGGCAAATGGCCCGCTCCGCCGGGATCGAGCTCCTGGCATCCTTGAAGGGCATGGACCCGGTGATGCCACGGTACGCCAAGGAGGTCCGCTGGATAAAGGGTGAGTCGGCCCGCAGGAACGGAGATACAGCGTATGGACTTCAAGTGGCCAGCGAGATGATGCTCACCGGCGATCCAGAAGAACTGCTGGACGGTCTGGAGCTCAAGGGAAGGATCACGATGATCAATGGAAGGCCGCAGGAGGCGCTGAGCATGTTCGAGCAGGTCAAGCTGCAACGGCCCTCTCCATTATTGGACTGCGACATCGCCATGTGCCTTGGCCAGCTTGGCCGCAAGGAGGAGGCGGTGGCGTTGATAGGGTCTATAGGCCGGAAGGGCGGGATACACGACCCTGACATGCTGGAAGAGGTATACGCCCGGAAAGGCGAAGTGCTGGCGCACATCGGTCGTAACGAAGAAGCAATAGCGAACTATAGCAAAGCGTTGGGTCTGGCTCGTCCTGGGGACAAGCGCGGCATCTACAAGGCCATGGCCGCCTGCTACGATGCCTTGGACATGAAGGACAAGGCCCGGGAATATTCCCGGAAGGCCCTTAAAAAATAGGGCTCTGCCGGAGGAGGTCCAGATCGGTGACGTACAGCTCGCGTATGTCCTTCAAGTTCCACTTCAACATGGCCAAGCGCTCGAACCCCAATCCCCAGGCCAGCACAGGGTACTTTATGCCCAGCGGTCCGGTTACCTCAGGACGGAACACTCCCGCTCCGCCCAGCTCCATCCAGGAACCATTATAGAATATATCCACTTCCAATGACGGCTCGGTATAGGGGAAGGGCCCCGGCCTCACCCTGATCTTCTCGAAGCCCATCCGTTTGTAAAATCCCTTGAGCATGTTGACCAGCATATCGAAGCTGGCACCTTCCTCCATGATGATGCCCTCGATCTGCGTGAACTCCGGCAGATGGGTCATATCGATGCTCTCGTTGCGGAAGATACGGGAAAGGGAGAATACTTTCAGCGGGGGCTCGGGGTGCTTTGCCAGGTATCTTATGGTGTTCACAGTGAGGTGGGTTCTGAGCAGCGCCCTCTCAGCCTCTTCTCGGGACCAGGCGTAGCGCCATCCCATCGAACCGGTGTCCCCTCCGTCCTCGTGCACCGCCTTGACCCTTGCGACTATGTCCTCTTCCTCCAAGGACAACCTGCTCGGGTTCTTCAGATAGAAAGTGTCCTGCAGGTCGCGTGCTGGATGGTCTTGGGGCGTGAACAATGCGTCCATGTTCCAGAAGGCCGGTTGCACGTACTCGTCGTCCGTCTCGGTGAAACCCATCTCGATCATGATGCGGCGCACTTCGTCAGCGATCCTGGTCAATGGATGTTTCTTGACCGGGTATTGGCAGGGGGCGAAGGTGCGGATGTCATACTTACGGAAGTTGGCGTTCTTCCATTTCCCTGTCTGTAACAGTTCGGGCGTAAGTTGCGCCACCTCGTCGGTCAGCACCACTCCCAATGACAATATCTCAGTGCCCAGGGCGTTGAGGCGCAGGATGCGGGACACGATGAGCTTCTCCTGTAGCACGCCCTTGCGCGCCTTCAGGAGGTCCAAGGCCACCGGGTCCACCTCTCCCTCGCCCAGGTCCTTCTCGCCAAGTCGTATTACCAGCGCCTCGTCGGGCATCTCGATGTCCTGATAGCGCTTTCCTTCATCGGTCAGGAATAGCATCGGCTCCGCCCCGGACTTGTCCAGGCGAGCGAGCTTCTTCTTCATCATCCAGCCAATGGCCATGGACGATTCTTCCTTGCCCATGGCGGACTCCAGGTCCTTTACGCCCAGGGACCCTCCCTTCTGGGAGATGATGCTGAGCGCCCTCCTTTCGGGAACGCCCTTCTCGACCAGCGAGCGGTCCTTCAGGCAATAGGCCTTGCGGGCGCTCTCTTCAATGTCCAGGGCACCCTTGGACTGCAGCCAGGAGGCGGCGTTCATGACCTCGACCAACTGTTGGAAGCTTCCTTCCTCGAAGATCTTATCCGGCGATGCCCTGCCATTAAGACCTTGCAGGGCCACCAGCACTTTCTTCTCGGAATGGCTGAGACCTTCCAGTACTTCGTTGGCCTTCATATGAAGGTGATTTTGTCATCGATATAAGTTACTTATGGACTTTCTGCGGCAGACGTCTCACAGCTCTCTTCCGCTCCCCAGCGGGGTCCCAGCAGAAACCTTTGCCCATTACCCCCTTGATATCGACTATCGGCGTATCAAGAAACGCGTCCAGTCCCTCTACCTTCAAAATGTTGCCCTTTCTCTCCAGCAGACGGACCCGGGTCAGACCGACAGGGTTGGGGCGCCTGGGGCTCCTCGTGCCGAAGACACCGGTCAAAGGTATCTGCGGATCGTTGCGGGGGTGAACATGAAGGTCGAAACCCTCGCTTCGGTCGAACACGAAAAGCACATCCAGCTCTTTCAATAGCTCTATGCGGTACAATCCCTCTACGAACTCCGGAAGTATCTCTATGTCCGATACCTGTCCTTCAACAGCCACGACCTTCCCGATGATGGTCAACAGGTAGGGGGGAGCAAGAACTCGTCGAGGTGCTCCCTGGCCTCCTCCCTCTTCCTCTGATGTTCCCCCAGGAACTCGTTGATCCGTTGGGTCAGCAGCTGTTTGCATTCTCCGCACAGTATCTCCCCCTTCCGGCATCTTTCCGTCAGGTCGTCAAGCGCCTTGTCGTCCTTCTCAAAGAGGTAGTACTGGTACTTGAAGACCGAGCAGATCTCCGGCCTTCCACCGAGCTTGCGCTGCTCCTCCACAGACACCTGCCCTCCGGTGAAGGCGTTGCCGATCTTCTTCTTGACATCCTTGGGCTTGTCAGTGGTGAATATGGTGGTCTGGGGCTGCGATGAGGACATCTTGTCACTACCGGTGAGCCCGGGGAACATCTTGTTGTAGATGAGGGCCGGTTTCTGATATCCGAGCAATGGCGCTACATCCCTGGCCACGCGGAAGTGCGCGTCCTGGTCGATGCCGCAGGGGATGAGGCAGGGCGTGTTCTTCCCGTATAGGGCGTTCTCGATGAAGCAGGGAGCCGCCTGAATGCTCGTATAGAAGATCTGCCCGATGTTATGACTGTTTTCGAAGCCGAAGACCGCCTTGGTGGTGGAGAAGGTAACCCTCTTCGCCACCTTCAACGCCAGCGGATAGAGGAGCTTAATGTCCTTGGTGTCGATGATGACCTTCGTTTTTTTCGGATCAAAGCCCAAGGCCAGGAAGTCAAGGATATTATCGTACGCCGCCTTCTTGGTGTCCTCGAGCTCTAGGTTATCGTTAAAAAGGTACTTCTCATCGTCGGTCAGCTGGAAGTACATGTTGACCTTGAACAGGTCCTGCAGGTACTTGTTGAACATCCAGGGCATCAGATGGCCGAGGTGGGTGCCGCCAGAGGGGCCGCGCCCGGTGTAGAGGAAGAACCTGTTGCCCTTGTCGTACTGGTCCAGGAGCCAATCGAAGTCCCGGTGCGAATAGACGACACCGCGCCTCAGCATCGGGTGGAGGGCCCCGTATCCGCTCATACGGTCCAGCAGCTCTCGGTCCATCTTCTTGGTCCCGAAGCGTGTGATAAGTTGGTCGTAGTCGATGTCCCCGGTTACTTCCCACGGGGTGACCTTGAAATCGTCGTTCATCTTCTTCCGGGGCGCAGGAACGGCTTACTGGTTCAAAAGGATTATTGAGGGCCGCTCGCGCTCTTCCTCGCAAGTTCCCGGGCCCGATCGAGGAACCTCGCCAGGTTGGTCGTGCCGCATGGCCTGTTCTCGTGGCGCAGCCCAAGTTCGTCAGCGAACTTTCGGGACATCTCCTCATATCTCTCCGCCTCGCCCACATCAGTGTCCACGTACACGCACAGCTCATAGTTCTCGAAGAGCATGTCCAGGAAGTACTTTGGTTCGTATCCCTGCTCGACCATCGAGTCTAGATGCAGCTCTTTGATAGCACCCTCTATGCCCCTCAAGGCCCATCCTGGAGTGTTGAACCAGGTGCCTCCGCATAGACGCTTCTGCCTCTCGTATTCGACCGGTCCCAGGATGGCGGCGATGCAATCGTCGCCTTCGAGCATGACCGTCGGCACCTTTAACCTGCTTGTGATCCCGGACAATGACTGGCAGACGGCGTAGCCAAGGAACACTGCGTCTACCTGTCCATGCAAGGAGTTGACCTTCTCCAGCACTCTTTCTCGCAGTTCGTCAGCGTTTATATGCAGAGCGAACTCGAAATATTCCTTGTACACGATGTCGTCCCAGCCAACGGTCAGCTTGTCCAGCTCAGGCTTCAGGATCTCGCATGCTATTATGGCCAATCGGCCTCTCTGTTCATCATGGTCGGGAGACATCGTCATTTCATCCTTTCTTCACTGGCAGTTCGAACAATCTCTTCAGGAATCCCAGCGCGGTCTCCCAACTGTCGCAGTCTATTATGGAATCCCCTAATGGGTTCTCGTCGTCCAGCGTCCACATGTGGTCAGGGGCGGGGGAATCGAAATGGATCAGCATCATGCGATATCCGTTCTTGTGCTCGGCATCGTTCTTGGGGCTGGACACGACCGAGGCGCCATAGTCATTGGGGAAACGGTAGATGTTGTGGAACCGGTCGCCCTCCATGCATCCACAGGGGCAATCGGCGTTCAGATCGACAACGTACTCATTGAACTCCAACTTCTGTCGTCTTGTGATATTTAACACCTATCCTTCCAGAACAGATTGTTCTGTACTCAGTTCAGGCTCAAGAAAAGAACGCGGACCTTGATGATATTTCTTCCGTGGAAATGGAAGGCTTTATATTCGAAATAAAGTAGTAATGATTACTATTATGAATTCGTATCCGACCCGCTGGACCAAGCAGATGAAGGTCGTCGTGGACATCGTGTACGACGAGAAAGGCCCCATCACGGCCGATCACGTCTACGAAAAGGCACGGGACGTCCTGCCACGGATCAGCTTGGGTACCGTCTATAGGAACCTCAATCGGCTTGTCCAGTCAGGTATAATTTCTGAATCAAAGGTCGGCCCTCAGCAATGTTTCTTCCCCCATCCCTATTCAAACACCTATCTGGAATGCAAGCGCTGCGGAAGCCTGACCAAGGTGGATTATGAGATACATCTTGGCCAGGTGTCCAAGGCCACCGGTCTGATGATCGATAGTTACGAAATTCGCTTCAAGGGTCTATGTAAAGAGTGTGAGCCCAAGTGCATATAATGGAGGGATATCTCAGCTGGGAATGGTGCCTGTTCTGGGCGACGCTGTCCTTACCGTTCATCGTATACGGGTTCTATTCGATCAAAAGGATAATGCGGGACGATCCGAACCAGAAGACCGTCCTCGCGCTATCTGGAGCTTTCATCTTCGTCCTGTCCTCATTGAAGCTCCCTTCGGTGACAGGTTCATCCTCTCATCCGACGGGAACAGGCTTCTCTACCATGTTCTACGGCGTCGGCATCACGGCAGTGCTCTCGGTGATCGTTCTACTGTTCCAGGCGCTCCTTCTAGCTCATGGTGGGCTCACGACATTGGGGGCGAACGTGTTCTCGATGGGCATCGCCGGACCTCTGGTCGCATATGCGGTCTTCAGGGTAATGAGAAAGGCAAAGGTGCCAACGTCGGTCACGGTGTTCATAACGGTCGTATTGACGGATTTCATCACCTATGTGGTGACCTCGGTGCAGCTGGCTCTGGCGTACGGTACGTTCAATGAATCGCTGATCAGCTTCCTATCGGTCTTCGCCATCACACAGATACCTCTGGCCATAGTGGAAGGGATACTCTTCACCATCTTCATCGATTATCTGGAAAGGGCACGGCCGGACATCACCACCAGGATATTCCCAAAAAAGGAGGTGGCTGGCGTTGAACCATAAGCATTACTACGTCCTTGGGTTCGCCCTGGTCGCGGCAATGATGGTCGTTGCGATACTTCTCAACCCCACTTCGGAGTTCGGAGGGACCGATGATGGTGGCGGGGACGTGATCGAGGAGATCGATCCTGACTACGAACCGTGGTTCAACAGCATATGGGAGCCGTCCGGGGAACTGACCACCCTGTTCTTCTGTCTGCAGACGGCCATAGGCTCTCTGATCATTGGATACTTCATCGGCTTGAATCGGGGGAAGGTATCGCAAACTATGGACAAGAAGAAGAGTGCCTAGGATGTTCGAACTCGATGAGCTGGCCTACAGTTCCGCTTGCATCAAGTGGTCGCCCATGGGCAAGTTCGTCTTCGTCATGACATTGTTGATTTCATCTCTTCTGGCCGATTCCCTGATGGTGCCAGTGGTGGTGCTCATCATCGGGGTCGTCCTTTTAGGGTATTCCATCCGCTTCAAGTTCCCAAAGGTGATCGGGATAATACTTCTCGAATCTTTAGGACTGATCCTGATCGGCAGCATCGTCATAGCTGCTGTCACAGCCGGTGACACCGTCTGGTCCATCGACCTTTACTTTTTCCAGGTCAACTTCACCGACCATGGCATATTCACCGCTTCCTTGGTCACGGTCAGGGCGTTGGCCGGCGTAAGTGTCATGCTGTTCTTCGCCACCTCGACGCCAATACCATACTTCGCCGACATGCTCATCCGGTTCAAGGTCCCCAAGGAGTTCGCTGAGCTGATGACCATGGTCTATCGTTATTCCTTCATGCTCTTCGACGAGGCCGGGAGGATGCATCTGGCGGCGCAATGCCGCCTGGGGTTCCGGGGAAAGATGAACACGGTCCGCACCTATGCCCAGATGATGGTGGGGATGTTCATCCGCTCCATCGAGACAGCGGAGCGGCACAACATCGGCATGCAATGCCGCAACTATCAGAGCAATGTGTGCCTGTTCCGTGAGCCGAAGGGGATAGGATATGCTTGGGTGGCAGCGAGCGCCCTGAGCTTCCTGGCCTTGTACATGTTGAACCTGACCTGTGTCCAGGCAGGAATGTTGTTGGGGTAGTTCCATGAAAAGTGCATTAATAGAATGTCAGAACATCAACTACGAATATCCCAACCGCGGCATGGCCTTAAGGGACGTATCTCTTGAGATCGAGGAAGGGAAGAAGACCGCCATAATCGGACCGAACGGTGCTGGTAAATCGACGCTGTTCCTGCATTTCAACGGCGTTCTCAAACCAAAGTACGGCCAGGTGCTCTTCCAAGGGGAGCCGATCTCCTATCGAGGCAAGGACCTCAGCAGGTTGCGCAAGGACGTGGCGGTGATATTGCAGAACCCCGACGACCAAATATTCTCCGCCACGGTGGAGGAGGACGTGGCCTTCGGACCGCTCAACATAGGGCTGCCGAGGGACGAGGTCGCATCACGCGTGGACGAAGCCCTATCGTTGGTGGACATGACCCACATCCGCGAACGACCGTCCCAGCAGCTGTCCTTCGGGCAACGGAAAAGGTTGGCACTGGCCGGTGCCCTGGCCATGCGCCCTAAGGTGCTGATCATGGACGAACCGACCGCTGGGCTGGACCCGCACATGGTGCAGGAGGTCTTGGAGCTGACCGAAGAGCTGCACATGAACGGCATAACCCTGATAATGTCCACGCACGAGATGGAAGTGGCATATTCCTGGGCCGATGAATTCAAGGTCATGCACCAGGGGCGCCTGCTGTTCTCTGGACCGGCGGAGGAGCTTTTCGCCAACGGCACACTGCTGGAACTTCTCGGCTTCCAAGCACCGGCGGTCTACCGTTTCAACGAAGAGATGGTGCGCTCTGGTGTACTGGACATGGAACCGGTGCCAAGGAACATGGTAGAAATGAGACTGAAGCTCTGCCATAAGGACGACCGTACCGTCGGCGGGTTGGAGGTCCGGGCCATGGGCAAGGAGCGCATCCCGTCGATAGAGGAAGTTCACGGCCTATTGTCCCAAGGCAGGGCCGTCGGATATTATGGTTCCAAGGCCAAGCATCTGCTGGCCATGACATTGCCGGCGGACGTGAGGCTGCCAGGACTGACAGGCTGTTTGGACAAGATGATCGATGGTGATGAGGCGGTCCTCTATGCCGAGGCGAACTTAATTCCGTCCATCCAAGATCATATAAATAATTATTCGAAAAAATTCCAGGTATCTATACCAGTGACCGTCGATCAAGGCTGGAACGATCGATAGGCGTCCTTTTCAGCCACGAGCTGAACAGACTCTTATAAATGCACATCCCATAACACAGCATAACACGTTCTGACATACTGGAGTGAATACCGATGGACCTTGGATTAGGTATTGATACGGGCGGCACGTACACGGACTCGGCTTTGGTCGATCTCAGCACTGGCAAGGTGTTAAAGAAGGCAAAGGCACTGACGACCAGGAACGATCTGAGCCTGGGGATATCCCAATCGATAAAGAACCTGGGCGATCTGGCCGTCAACGACATACGGCTCATCTCCTTGTCATCCACTCTGGCCACTAACTCGGTCGTGGAAGGCAAGGGCTGCCGCGTGGCGCTCATCATCGCCGGGGAGGAGTACCACGAGAGCATCCCGGTCGAGCACGTCATCCAGATCCCTGGCGGTCACACGATCCGTGGCAGGGCTAACTGCCAGATCGATCTGGGGGCGGCCAAGGAGTTCATCAACGGTATCGCGGACCAGATCGATGCCATCGCCTTGTCCACCTTCTTCAGCGTGCGGAACCCGGAGCACGAGATCGCCCTCAAGAGGATGATAGCGGACAATTGGGACATTCCGGTCGTCTGCGGGCACGAACTGTCTACCCAGCTGGGATTCCACGAGAGGACGTTGACCGCGGTATTGAACGCCAAGCTCATACCGATAATGGCCGATCTGATCCAATCGGTCAACAAGGTACTGACCGAACGGGACATCAAGGCGCCGCTCATGATCGTCAAGGGGGACGGGTCCCTGATGGGCGAACAATTTGGAAGGGAACGTCCGGTGGAGACGATCTTATCCGGACCAGCGGCGAGCCTGATCGGGGCCAGGAACCTGACCGGGGAGGACGATGGTGTGGTCGTGGACGTAGGCGGGACGACGACCGACATCGGCATCTTGCGCGGAGGCAAGCCACGGCTGGACCCCGAGGGCGCGATCATCGGGGGGTGGCGCACCAGGGTCAAGGCGGCCGACATATCCACATCCGGCATCGGCGGGGACAGCCGCGTGGTCATCGTCAACGGGCAGATAGTCCTGGGCACGCTCAGGGTGATCCCGCTGTGCATCGCCTCTTCGCAATACCCGCAGGTGCTGGACCGCCTGAACAAGGTAAAGGGGCAAAAGCAGACCCCCCAGGCCACGCACATCGCCCTGGAGAACATGCTCCAGGCCGACGAGCTCTTCATATTCTCCCGCATGGCCAAAGGGTATGAGCTATCGGATAACGAGAAAGCATTGGTGGAGCAGATCAGGACGGAACCTAAGACGCTCAGCGAGATCTCTTTGGCGACAGGGGTACATCCGTACAGCTACAACGTACGCAGGTTGGAGGAGATCGGCATAATCACCCGCATCGGGTTCACGCCCACGGACGCGCTGCACGCTTCCGGGGAATATGTGGAATACGACGCTGAAGCATCGAAGATCGCCGCGGAGTACCGTGCAAGCCTATGTAGCATGGATACCAAGGAGTTCTGCGCCACGGTCAAGGAGGCGGTCATACAGAAGATCGCACGCGAGGTCATATTCCGCCTGATGTACGAGGACTGTGGAAAGACCTCTCATTGCGAGGTCTGTGATTCCATGTTCGAGAAGATGGTCACCAACCGGTCAGGGATCGATTTCTCGGTGGACCTCAACCTGCACAAGAAGATAATAGGCATCGGTGCGCCAATAGCAGCGTACCTTCCAACGGTGGCCAGGAGGCTTCATACCGAACTGCTCATGCCCGTGCACTCGGACGTCGGCAATGCGGTCGGGGCCATCACCGGCAGCATAATGGAATCCGTGGACGTGCTGATCAAGCCCAAGCCCGGGCTCGGAGTGATGGAAAACCCTCCATGCACGATGCACTCCCGCGACGAGATGCGGGAGTTCGAGAGCATAGAGGACGCGCTCGGTTATGCCAGATCGTGGGGTGAAGGGAAGGTCAGGCAGATGGCAGTCCTGGCGGGAGCGGACGAGATCGAGGTCGTCATCGAAGAGAAGAGGGACATGGGAGCTATCGGTAAATCGTGGGGCGACGGGCTGCTGCTGGAGATATATATCAAGGTCACGGCCGTGGGAAAGCCCCGAATGTACTTCGAGGTGGAGCATGAGTCAGACGAGTTCGATTGATGTGGTCATATGCAGCGGTTTCAGCCCCGGTGCTCGGGTGCTGAGGGCCGCCGTGCGCGAGCTGACCAAGGAGGAGGACATTAGGATCGTCACCATAGCTCCGGCGCTGGCCGAACTGCCGAAGGCCATGGACGATATGCGGTCCCTCCAGATGCGGAAGGTCATATGCGTCGATGGTTGCGAAGGAGGTTGCGCGCTGCAAGTGCTCAACCGGTTCGATGTCCTGCCATCGGCCATCGTCATGATCGAGAAGCATTTCAACGTGACCCGTAAAGGGATAGACACGGCGAAGGAGAGCATCCGTCAGGCGATCAGGGAGGTCAGCGGATGAGAAGAGGTGTCATCGTCTGCGGGGCGAACGGGGAGCGCGGATATCTTCTGGAGAAGGTGGCCGAGTCCTTTGCCAAGAACAATATGGACAAGGTGATCCAGTTCTCAGTATGCACCGTCGGCCTTAGCCCGATAATGATAGAGATGGGCGGTGTGGACATGGACACCCTCGTCACGGTCAACGGTTGCCGCAACCGTTGCTGCGACCGCATAATGGAAAAGAACGGCCTCAAGATCGGCCGGTCAGTGACCGTGGACGACCAGATCGAAATGCAGATGCAGCCTTGTCAGTTCACATCGTCCTTCGATTTTCCGGAGCCGACAGAGGAAGAGGTCAAGGCAGTTGTCAAGGCGATGGAAGAAGCGATACGCTGATCAGCGGCTCTTCTTCCAACCCTGCTCCGCATAGTAATCATGCACTATCGAGGAGACATGGTCCGAGACCTGGCGCTGCCTCATCTCCCCCTGGATATGCGGCGTCTCCTTGAAATAGAACTCATGGTCGCACTTGGCGCATCTTACCTTGGGGCATGAGTTCATCACCTCAGGGCAACCGCGGCAGGCAAAGGTGCGGGCATAGGTGATGGAGAACTCGAAGCCGCAATTCGGGCATTTGAACTTGCGGACCGAGTCTACGGTGTTGCGAGAGAACCCCTGTCCCCTCATCGCCCGATAGTATCCTTCCATTGCCTAACCCCCGTGATGCGCCGCGCCCTTCTCGACCTCATAGAAGTCCTTGATTATCTGGAACCTCACACCGCGGTTCTTGGCCACTTCCTCGAGCGCCTCAAGGGTCTGCTCACGGACCTCTGGGTCCCATATACCATGAACGATGACGTGGACTATTACCTCGGCCCTTTCTATGACGTTGCCGTTCAGCTGCCTGGTGATATTGACCTTCATGTTCTGATGTATCAGCGAGAAACCGACGGTCCCGCCGTCGCCTACCATCATGAACGCCTTTACATGACCGACCAGGTCAGCGCCGTGATGCAAGCACGCGTCCGTGGCCTTGATGAGAAGTTCCTCGACGAACGATATGGCCTTGTCCGCTGAGGATCCCTTTCCGAAGTCGACCTTCATATGTAGTGAGAACTTGCCCAGCTCATCCACCGCCCGATGCATCTCCAGATGCAGATCGTCATCCTCGTCCAGCTCTGTCATCAGGCCTTCCTCCCGTACTCCTTCTTGAGCATCTCCTTCTCATAGGACTCATCGTATCTGGGGGACGTCCTTGTCTCGATCAGGTCGGCCGCCTCCCTCACACCTTGGTTGTTCTTGCCAGAGCCGAACATTATCTCGGCGTTCGGGTTGATCGACCTGGAGAACTTCACCGCCATGTCGATCTTGTCCTGGGTGGCGCTGTCCACTTTGTTAATGAAAACGACATCGGCCTCACGGATCTGGGTCTCGACCAGACGGCGTACCGACTGTATCAGTTCGTCGATCCGCAAAGCATCTACCAGTGTGATGACCGGGGCATGGACGATTACCTCGCCGTCCATCTCCTCCTCCGAATATTCGGCGGCGCGCTTCAATCCCCATGGAATGGCCACTCCCGACGGCTCGACTATTATCAGGTCGGGATGGAACGTGTTCTGCAGGACGGCTATGGTATTGGCGAAATTGCCGGCTATCTGACAGCATATGCATCCGCCGGATATCTCCTTGGCCTTGAGGCCGTACATCTCGACAATCCTGACGTCGACATTGATCTCGCCAACGTCATTTACGATGATGGCGATCTTGTGACCACGGTCCACAAGGATCTTGGCCAGTTCAATAAGGAAAGTGGTCTTCCCACTCCCAAGGAAACCTGCGACCTGAGCTATCTTCACCATAGGTACACCAGTGTTGTCTGGAATCGGGCTCTAAGTATGAATAGGTTATTAAAAAGATGAAAAAGGAAGTGGTTTGAAGGTGATGGCCAATACCATCGTTCAGCACTTGATCTGCCCGTACTGCTTGACGGTGTCGACGCACTCTTTGATGTTCTCAAGGCGGGTGGTGACGGTCGGCGGTACCTCGCATCCGGATGCGATGCAATACTTGGAGTGCAGGCCACGGGCGCACATGGCGGTCTTGACCTCTTGCAGGAGGTTCATCGTGGTCTTCTGCATCTTCTCTTGGCTCCACCTTACGAAGCCCTGGGGATCGATCTGTCCGCCTATCAGGCAGTTGTCCGCGTATCCCTTCTCGATGGTCTCCTTTGCGGACGGGGAACCGGGTATCAGCGGGTAGTAGGCCATGGAATAGATGGCCGGCTTGAACGCCTTTATCTGGGTGTCCAGGTGGGGCAGGTCAGCGCAGTTGTGTATGCACATTGCCATTCCCTCCTTTCCGGTCAGTTCGTTCAGGCCTCTGGCGTACTTGCCCTCGAATTCCTCGTACTCCTTGTCTCCTAGGCAAGAGTATGAGCCCCATAGGTAGTCCCAGACGAGCCCGGCGCACTTGGTGGTCCCCATTCCCCTTACCATGTTGGCGTTGTACTCGGTGATGGTCTTCAAGGCCTTGTGCACCGCGCTGGGGTTGTTGTACATGTCCATGAAGACCTTCTCCGCGCTAGCGGCCTGGGTGAGGCTCAGTAACGGCCCCTCCAGGAAAGCGGCGGTGATGACCTGGCTGCCCAGGGCGTCCACGAAGAGCTTCGTACCATCGACGAGCACTTTGCTCCTTCCCTTCTTCACGTCCGGGGGCGTGAGCGTCTCATAGTCCTCGACGGTCTTCAGGGCCGGGTCGGTGACGAAGGGTGTGTTCTGATCGTCCATGCGCACGGTCGAACCCATGTCGCCGGCGGCCACGGACAGGTCCATCAGACCGATGGCGAAATCGAAATCGAAGTGCTTCTGTCCCTCTATGAACGCGGAAGCGAACTTCTTCGGGTCAGAGGCCCAGTCCCTGTAGGTCATCTTTCCGTCGCCGACGAGTCTCCTGCACACTCCCATGGCCAGAGGGTAGGTCACAAGCCTGTCGACAGGCTTGTTCTGCAGGCTGGCCATTCCCCTTTCCAAATGGTTCATTGTGTCAGCCATCTTAGATCGCCCCTTTCACTTTCTTTACCGCTTCCTGAGCGTTTATGGCGTGCATGTCGGCCCCAATATCGTCAGCAAATGGCTGGGAGGTCGGAGCACCGCCTATGATGATCTTGACCTTCATGCGGTCGCCGTTCTCGATGAGCCCGTCCACAACGGCCTTCATACCGTCCATGGTGGGGGTCATCAGGGTGCTCATGGCGATCAGGGATGCATGTGCGGTCTTCACTGAGTTGACGAAATTCTCGACGGGCACGTCCTTTCCGAGGTCGTGCATGTCCAGACCGGCAGCGGTCAGCATGGTCTTGACGATGTTCTTACCGATGTCGTGAACATCTCCCTCGACCACTCCGATCACACCGACGAGCTTCTTGTCACTGTCCGCCTTGGGTATGTGCGGCAAAAGAACGTCCAGTCCACCATACATGGCGTTGGCGGCCAGCAATACCTGGGGCAGGAAGTACTCATGCTTGGCGTACTTGTCACCTACAATGGTCATTCCCTTGACCAGCCCATGGTCGATGGCGTCCAAGGCCTTTACGCCCTTGTCCAATGCTTCTTTGGCGAATTTTACTGAGTCGGCCTTGTTTCCAGTTATCACAGCCTTCTCCAGCGAAGCCAAAATATCCTGTCCTTGCATTTTTCAAACACCTCTCTCAATACCACGTGATATGGTAAAAATTCAGAGACACGGTTGAGAATATAAACCATTGTTATGGATGGATAGACCATCCGTGCACATTTTAATACAATGGGCAATAGCCAGCATTTCAATTTTAAAGGCTGGATGGATAAACATTTTAAAAAAATTATGAATCTTCACAATCATTAAATATTAATTAGGGAACGAATAACTGATTGCACATTTACGCTCATTAAAATGGAAGATGGTAGGCCGTTTACGGCTCATTTGCGGCAATGCGCCTTCCAGGCATTGATGCCCCCATCGAGCATCATCACATCTTTGAAACCCATCTGCAAGAGTTGTTCCACCGCCCTGAGGCTACGATTCCCGGTCTTGCAATAGATCAGCAATGCAATATCCCGATCGATGTCGTCCATGCTGTTCTTGATGGTGTCCACAGGAACGTTCTTCGCCCCTTCGACCTTCTCGTTCCGGAACTCATCAGGGCTCCTTACGTCTATAAGCACGCATTTGCCGCTCTCGACCATCTCCAGTAATGGGATGAACTCATTCACCGATACTTTCCGCACCCTGCGTTCGGTCGGCTGCTCCATATAACGTATATCTGGGCGGTTGAGTAGATTATTCTATCGCCCAGATCACGAGCTTATGTGAGCCGTTGATGATCGTGCCAATACCTTTGTTATTATCAGCTATGACATGTACGGGCCGAGCAACGATTATCTATCACCAGCTGTGTATCTCGCCACGACATGATCATCGATGCGAAATTGACCAAGGAGATCGCTTCCATCGTCGGCGAGGACAACTGCTCCACCAGCGTGGCCGATCTTTACACCTATGGATTCGATTCATCTATCCACCACCATACTCCGGACATGGTCGTCCGACCGAAGGCGACATCAGAGGTATCGCGCCTGGTGAAACTGGCCAGCCGGGAGGGGATCCCCATAGTCCCGCGCGGAGGAGGCACCGGTCTATGCGGTTCGGCCGTCCCGATCATGGGCGGCATGGTCATGGACCTCACTCGCATGAACCTGATAAAGGAAATCAGGTTGAACGACCTGTATTGCGTGGTCCAGGCGGGAGTGGTGTACGATCGCCTCAATGAGGCGCTCGCCCCACACAAGTTCTTCTTCCCGCCCTCTCCAGGCAGCGGGGAGGCCTGCACCATAGGCGGGATGGTCGCCACGAACGCTTCCGGGATGAGGGCCGTGAAGTACGGGGCCACTCGCGATTATGTTCTCGGGCTCGAGGTCGTGCTGGCCGATGGCTCGGTCATCCATGTCGGTACGAACACCATCAAGAACTCCTCAGGATATCAGCTGGAAAGGTTCTTCGTGGGGAGCGAGGGCACCTTGGGCATAATCACCGAGGTCACGCTCAAGGTGGCGCCAAAGCCCAAGAAGGCAGCCATGGTCCTGGCGGCGTTCGACCGTCTGGAGGATGCCGGCTCCTGCGTATCCAACCTCATCTCCATACCGCTCATACCGTCGGCCACTGAATTGATGGACGACATCTGCATCCGTGCGGTCAACAAGGCCGTCAAGGCCGGTCTGCCCGAGGTCCAGGCGGTCTGTATGATCGAGGTGGACGGTGATCCGGAGATAGTAGCCAAGGAACTGAAGGTCGTGGAGGACGTGGCGCGAAAGAGCGGCGCCTCTACGGTCCAGATATCCGATGATAGCAAGCAGATGGCCCGCTGGACCAATGCACGCAAGTCAGTCATGTCGGCATTGAGCCGCTTGGGCGATGACCTGGTATCCGTCTCGCTGGCGGACGACATGGCCGTGCCGATATCACGGATACCAGAGGCGGTCGTTGCCTTCCATCGTATAGCGGACGAGAACCATGTCATAGTCGGAACGTACGGGCACGCTGCCGATGGCAACCTGCACACCAAGATGCTGCTCAACCCCTGTTCCGAGGACTCCTGGAAGCGGGGGGAGAGGGCCGTCGGTCAGATATTCGATGCTGTCATTCAGCTAGGGGGGACGGTCACCGGGGAGCATGGTGTAGGCATGTCCAAGGCGCCCTACATGAAAAAGGAGCGGCCAGATGCCTGGGGGACGATGTTGCTGTTGAAGCAGGCCATGGACCCCAAGAACATCCTGAACCCGGGAAAGATGATGCAGTGGGAGGGCGGGATAATACGTGACCTGCGCTATCCATGTCGGGACCTCATCTCTAAATGATCTCGAAGGCCACCAGTAAAAACGCCCCGGCCACACCTATCGCCACTGCCCAAGCGACAGGGTTCCAATCCAGCACCTTCTTGCCGTCCAAAGGTCCGAACGGTATCAGATTGAAACCGGCGAGCATGCAGGACAGCAGACCGATGTATCTGATCGCTTCGCTCTGTTCCTCTGGCAGCGAAAGCACCAACCAAAGCACAACGAAGATGGCACCGAAGACGATATTGGTCAGCGGTCCAGCTATGGATATGAGACCGTTCTGCTTTCTATTGATCCTCCCTTGGATGTAAACGGCTCCAGGGGCGGCGAAGAGAATGCCCAGGAAGGACAGGACGAGGGCGAACAGGAGCCCTCCGGGGTACATCCGGAACTCGGCCCATGCTCCGTAACGTTGGGCGACGAACTTATGCGCCAGCTCGTGCAACAGGAATCCAGTGACGGATACGACCGCGGCGATACCGAGGGCGACCATCAGGTCAAATTGGTACAACAACACCAGTGTGAAGCACGCGGTAAGGACGGCCACGCTGATGAATATCTGCGTTATCTCGGCACGGCTGAAGTGGATGTGGCCGTAGTTCGAGGAGATTATCCGGTTGCCATACTCGTCGTACATTTACGGGCATGCGACCTATCCCCGCATTAATATATTTTATCAGCCCACGTCGGGCAGTAAGGTTGAAGTAGGTTAGCGAAAGATAGCATCCGGAAATGAAACGATACCAGCACGGAAAAGTCAGATTTCAATGGTGCGACACATGTGGCACCCTGATATTGGGGGAACAGTGCGACAGGTGCGGTCTCCCCGGTAGGGAGTTCGAGGTCTCTGCTCCAGGCGATATACGCCCCTGCTTCGGAAAGGGCGTGGACACGGTGGCCAATCTCTTCCTCAAGCACTTCGGGGCCGCAGGGATAATGCGTACCAGGAACATATTCCTCAACAAGGTCCCAGGGGAGGACCGGACGGACGAGATAGTGCTGGACGGCCGTATAATCGCCGTAATGCGCTTCGAGCTGGTCAAGAACGATTTCTCGCTGGAACTGAAGGCAGAGGGCGCAGCATTGCTGGCCAAGACCGCCAGGAAGGGAGTGGTCAAGGCGCACCGCCCCTCCGGTCATCTGAAGGGAAAGAAGCTGGACGGTCAGGACGTCATCGAGGTCCTCGGCGACTTCAAGACCGGTGACCCAGTGGTCGTGGTCATGGGCAACAACGTCGCCGCCGGCGAGGCACGCGTCGATTCCGACCGGGTAAAAGAAGGGGAGAAGGTCATCCACATGCGGGACGTAGGCAAGGCCGACGTCCATTTCACACTAGCTACCGCCTCTTGGGAAGACTTCGTGAACGTGAACAAGCAGCATCTGCGCTCCCTGGAATCGAGCGCCGTGAGCGATCTGCGCTCTTACATAAACAACACCAAACTGCCGGTGACGCTCTCCTTCTCCGGGGGCAAGGACTCGCTGGTCACGTACGGCCTCATGAAGAAGGCGATAAAGAAGTTCGATATGATGTTCGTCGACACCGGTTTGGAGTTCCCTGAGACCGTGGAGTACGTGCACAGGTTCGCCCGGTCAAGGAGCGAGAAGCTAAGGGTGGCCAGTGCTGGCAACGCCTTCTGGGAGCAGGTGGGGGCCTTCGGACCGCCGGCCAAGGACTTCCGCTGGTGCTGCAAGGTGTGCAAGCTCGGCCCCCTCACCACTCTGATCGAGGACAACTATCGTCAGGGGACGGTGACCGTGGAGGGCAACCGCGCCCTGGAATCGTTCGCCCGCTCGGAGATCGGCTTCGTGGAACGAAACCCGTTCGTACCGAACCAGACAGTGCTCAACCCGATACGGTTCTGGATGGCGGCCGAGGTCTGGGGATATATATGGCTCGAGGGCTTGGAATACAACCCGCTTTACGAGAACGACCTGGAGCGCATCGGCTGCTATCTATGCGCATCCTGTCTAGGGAGCGAATGGAAGGCGACAAAGGAGATGCATCCCGACCTGCATGCCAACTGGGAGCGCTCCCTGAACGAATGGGGAAAGCAGGTCGGCGTATCCCCGGAGTTCGTCAAGTACGGTTTCTGGCGCTGGAAGTCGCTGCCTCCGAAGATGAGGTTGGTGGCCGAAGAGCTTCATATGAAAGTGCCGCAGATGAGGAGCGATAGCATGGAACTGAGGATATCAAAGGGGGCCAGTCCCTGCGTGGCCGGAGGTTTCTCCATGGAAGGCGTGCTGACGGTGCCGCACAAGCGGGACTTTTCCCAGGTGGCGGAGGCGCTCAAGACCATTGGTGATCTGAAGTACTCTCCGGAGTTCGAAGTGGCCATGGTCAAGACCAAGGACGGCACGCTCAAGATGTTCGGGGGCGGGCATATATCCGCCATAGCGCCTACCAAGGCCGGGGCCGAGGTATTGTTCCGTGCCGGGGCCGAGGCCTTCCTCCGAGGTCAGCTTTGCACCAATTGCCGCATCTGCGAACGTAACTGCAAGTTCGGTGCCATAACGGCCGATGGGCAGCTGAGGGTGGACGAATACCGCTGCAGGAAGTGCGGTAAGTGCGCCGATGCCTGTGTCGTCGCCCATTACTATGACAAGCTCGTTAGCGCCGGTGAGGGAAAGCCGGCCTACGCAGGCGTTAAATAGCGTCGAACAATCAGGCACATCTAGCAAAAAAGAGGCACCGTCATGGATTGGCAGATGATGTTGGCCGCGGCCTTAGGAGTGGGTCCGGCCTTGGCGCTCATGTTCTATACCCTGAGGGACTACACGTACCCTAAGATCGAGCGCCCGTTCTTTGACGATCGCAAGCTCTTCCTCATGCTGGCAATAGGCATGGTGATCGGTGTCATCGCCTATGTTGTCCAATCATATTTTAATCTGGGCTACCTGCTGTTCGCCCTGCTCTTCGCCGTTCTTGAGGAACTGATCAAATTGGTCGTTCTCAACATGCCACGCTTCAACCGGAAGTTAGACACGGCCTTCTATGGCTACGCTTTCGGAGTGGGCATCGGCAGCACCATGGCCTTCGGTACGGTGTTCTACACCATATCTCAGTATGACAGCATGGGAGCCCTAGAATGGGCTGCCACGATCATACTCGCCCTGCAGATGGTGCTGCTGCATTCGTCCATGGGCGCCTTGATCGGGACAGGGGCAGCCCGAGGCGAGGTATGGGGATACTTCGCCCAGGCCGCTCTCGTGCACATAGGCTTCAATCTGCTCATGGCCGTACCGCTGAACGTGGACAACATCTACATAAGCTGGGTCGGTGTGATCTTGGCCTCGCTCCTGGTCGTCTATTACTACTTGCAGGTGCACCGCTATGTGCTCCCCGCGATCATCAAGGACGCTCTGGCACGGATGAAAGGAGCGAAAGCTTAATTATTCATCCATGAATTGGAACACGTGGAAGAGGAGCGCCGAGGGATCGGAAAGACGTTGGTCGTCCTGGCCGTAATAATCATCGTTGTGCTGCTGCTTTTGCTGCCGCCCACACAGGACATGCTCAAGAATCTGTTCGTCGACCCATTTTCGCCGCAATATCCTGAGCAGGTCCAGATGACCGTGACCCGTACTGTCACTTTGGACGCCAACGGCGGCCACGTGACGAAATACACCATAGATGTCCCCGTGGCTGAGGATACGACAGCTGGCAGTGTGAAATTGCAAGACGTCTCCGCTCCACAGGTCTCGCCCAGCTACGATGAGCTATGGGATAACGGGACGTACGATACGATGGTCTGGACAGGCACTGACCTCTACGGCACAGTGACGGTGACCGTCACCCAAGACGTTACCCAGACATTATACCAATGGGACCTGGACGAGAACAATGTCCTAGGGCTCACTGACATTCCCAACGCGATAAGGACCGCGTACCTGGGCGATGAATGGAACATCATCGTCAGCGACCCGGCCATCACCAGTTTGAGCGAGCAGATAGTCGGTGACGAGACCAACGTCTACCTCATCGCCCGCGCCATCTACGACTGGATGATATCGAACGTTGATTACCCCAGCGTCATCGTGTCTGGGGAGCCTAAGAACTCCACCACCACGCTCAATGATCGGGTAGGCGATTGCGATGACCAGTCCATGTTGTTCTGCGCTTTGGTGCGTGCAGCGGGAGTGCCTGCATGGCTGCAGTTAGGGGCCATATATGATCCTGACTCGGGGACCATGGGCGGGCACGGATGGGTACAGATGTACATGCCCACCGAGGACGGCGGAGAATACGTGACCATCGACATCGTGAACGAGGACTTCCTGGTCTGGATGCCCAACCTGTTCTGCGAGTACACCGACAACGGGAATGCCAGCAGTCTTAAATCCTACTATAGCACCAT
Organism: Methanomassiliicoccales archaeon; assembly: GCA_028682895.1. GTDB lineage: Archaea > Thermoplasmatota > Thermoplasmata > Methanomassiliicoccales > UBA472 > UBA472. The sequence goes on along the minus strand of JAJRAK010000057.1, from coordinate 25,271 downwards.
CTCGATATACTACGATCCAGCGCAACCGAAACCGGAATATTCCGAGGGATGGACCGTGACCGACTATCAGGAGAGCGAGGAGATGGTGACCCTGGACGCGATCGTCGCCACGCGTGAAGAGCTCTAGGTCTTGCGGAATCGTCCCAAGGACGATTCATAGATCGAACCGGTCAGCAGGAGGCGGGACACCAGCTCATCAGCGTCCTTCATCTCCAATCTCGCCGCCAGTTCCGAGGGCGTGAACTCCCCCAGCTCGGTAAGGACCGAGCCCACGTCCTTCAGTGAATGGCTGGTCCGTTCCTTCTCCGTCATGACCTCGCCATCAAAGGTCCTGAGGTCGCGTTCCCTGCGGTTCAGGTCCCCGACCGCCCTGGCGGTCAGGGACGCCGACGCGGAAGTAAAATATGTCTTCATGCGACGCGTCTGCACCTTGCGCCCGCAATGTGGGCAGGAGGACGTATCATGCTCCAGGTCCACTGCGAAGCCTTTGCGGCATCGGGGGCAGACGACCGCTCCGAACATCAGTACTCTACGAAGACCAGCGCGCCCAGGCAGGTTCCGTAATGGTCCATCGGGATGGAGAGCTCCTCGATGGCGTAGCTGATCTTCTCCAGCTCGACGCCGCGCAAGGCCTCCATCTCGTTCATCTTCCACTCCAGCACTTCCTTCAGCGCCTTCTTGGTCCCGTGCATGTGGCCTTCGGCGACATAGCCGCCCTTGCCGTCCTTTCGGAAAGCGTAGGCGATGCCGGCGGAGATCATCTCCCCCTCTCCGCCTCTCATCTGGGCAAGCACGCAGAACGTGATGGCACCCATGGGCATCTCGCGCACCGCGACCTTCTTGGCCCCCATCGGCAGTACCGACGAGACAGATACAAGGTTCTGCTCCCCGATGTGGGCTTTCATTAGCGCCTCATCGAAGGCGTTGAGGTCCGATACCTTGCTGACGGCCGATCCCTGAGTGACGAAGAACTTCTTCGGGACGAGATTCATAAAAGTGATGTAATTTGAGCTTGTGATTTAAGGTTTACCTATTTAATCGACTTCGAGCACCCGCAGCTCCCTTTCCAGCATCTTGACGTCCTGGGGGTTGAGCGCCTCGGGCACGACCGGGATGATGAGGACCGAGCTGGTCATGGAAACGGTGTCGTTCAGGAGCTGCAGCAGTTTGAGCACCTTGATGAAGGTGTTCTGACTGATAAGATACTCCAGTCCCGAAAGGAGAATGACCGCCTTCTTGTTGGACTCGACGAAGTTCTTGATCTCGCTGTAGATCATCGGGATGTCGGTAGGTTCACGGGCATAACGCTTTCCCCGTTCGTAGGAAAGCCAAAGGATGATCCCCTCGTCGATATCATAGTTCTTCTGCACCCTCTCCGGGTACTCTCTGGCCAGGACCATCCCCTTGCTTCCTTCCTTCAACTGGTCCTTATACATCATGTAGGCGGGGTCCACCGTGTCCGATTCTATCAGGTACGAGGTCCCAGGCTCGAGGACGTAAGTTCTGATGCCGTCATCTTCCACATCATGGGTCGACCTCTTGTCCACCTGGAAGGTCGGCGATGGGGTGAGGACGTGGACGCACTTTCCCGCGCCATCGGCCATGCATGACGCCTCGTACGAATCATAGCGGCGCCTCATCAGGGATGACACGATGCCGGCCAGGTATCCTCTGGTAAAATCGCAATGGTCGCCGTTCTCGGCCTCCACCGATTCCTTGAACGTGATGACTATCTCGGTCTCGTTGATGATCTCGATCTGCATGCGGCTCAGGCCGGTCTCCATCCATACCTGCTCGATGATGGCCCCGGCCTCACCTATCTCATCGCATTCCAGTCCGAGCGTTCGCACCAGGCCCACACCAGCTCGGAACCCGTATCTTTCCATCGTCTTGGAGGAATCGGTGCCGTTCAGGAGCTGGAGCTCGTCCCGCAGGTCCTTCAGGGCCGAACCGGGCATGACGAAGAACGAGCGCATGTCCTTGCCCAAATCATCCCTCCAGAGTCATGTGTCCCAAGGCATGGAAGGCCTCGTTCACGTTCTGACCGTTGAGGGCGCTGGTCAGCAATAATTTGCTGCCTATGCCGGAAGCGAACCCTTGCAGGTCTTCCAGCTTGACCTTCATGTCCAGGTCGCACTTGTTACCTAGGACTATGATCGGTATGTTGCCGGACACCTCATGCAGGTCAGCGTACCAATGCTTCAGGTGTTCCAGCGTCTCCGGTCTGGTCATGTCACAGACCAGCAGGGCGCCGTTTGCGCCGGCGTAATAAGTGGTATGCAGCGCTTTTTGGGTCTTTTGGCCCAGGACGTCCCATATCATCATGGTAAGGTTGGCGTCCTCCAGCTCCAGGACCTTCTTGCTGACCTTGGCCCCGAACGTCTGGATATATTGATCGTCAAAAAGGTCCAGCACATACCGTCTGATAAGGCTGGTCTTGCCCACCTCTCCATCGCCGAGGAGGCAGATCTTCTTAACGAACTGGCGCTTCGCCATGCAGCCAACAATATATCCCAGGCGGCTATTTATATTGATGGCTACCCGTACAGCTGTGAATAATCAGCGGGCTTCTTGGCCTGTTGCATGGACTCTATGGCCTTCTGCAGCTCGGTCTCGATGATCTCGGCCTCCTTGACCAAAGGCTCCGGGTCGAGCTTGATCTCCGGCAGCATGTCGCCGACGATCTCCAGCAGGTTCGCCGCCCCGCGAGCGTCCGGTACCTCCGCCCTGGCCGCTCCCAAAAGGCAGATGACGTCCATCTGGTGTCGTTCGCCTTCGGAGAGCAGCAGTCCAGAGATGCCGGTGACCATCCCCTCCTTCAGCTCTTTGACCTTGTACCGTTCCAAGATCTTCCTGGTACTCTCCGTCGTTCCCACTCCCAGGACCTTCGGTACCTCCTCATCGGTGCGGTTCATCCCCTCAAGGGTGAGTATCGTGCCCACACCCTTCTTCTTGCACCAACTGAGTATGACGTCCGAAAGTTCCTTTATGATATCTGGCTGAGGCATGAACTCACAGGTGATCACGGTCAGCTTCTCGCACTGCTCTCCTTTGTCCTCGCAGTCCCTGCTACCGGAATAGATACGCATCGGAGGGGACGGCACCCCATCATGGATTATGGTGAAGGGTGGGAAGTCCTTGGAGATGATGGCCGCCGATCGCTCCAACTTCATGGAGCGCACGATGAAGCTGGCAGCTATCGAGCTCACCAGTCCGACGCTGGGAAAGCCCACGATGACCATCCCGTCCCTGATGTCCGACTCCCGATACTCATGGATGAACAGTTCTCCTTCGCCCATTGTGATCACTCAGCATTTTTACGCACTGGCGCTACTTAATACTTGTCGAGCCACGAGATGAGAACATGATGAAATCATTATAATTTCATGAACGCCTTCGCCTGAAGGTGCAAAGAAAAGAACCTTTGATGTATCATACCGCGGCCGGGATACCGGTGATAATCGAGAGGGTGCCCTCCGCCAAGACAGCCGCGCTCTCGGTCAACTTCAACGTCGGATCACGGGACGAGAAACGCGACAGCTCGGGAATGGCGCATTTCCTTGAGCACATAATGTTCAAGGGCACCAAGGACCGGAACGCCAGGCAGTTCTCGGAGATGGTGGAAGGTGCTGGTGGGGAGATGAACGCCTACACCACGAAAGAGTGGACCTCTTACCATGTGTTCTGTCTGGACGAGACGTTCGGTATGATGAAGGAGCTGATGGCGGACATGATGGTAGCGCCGCTGATCGATGAAGAGCACGTAGGGCTGGAAAGAGGGGTCGTACTTCAGGAGATCAGCATGCTGGAGGACGACCCGGAAGACTACTCCCGCGTACTGCTGGACCGTTCGATGTGGGAAGGTCATCCACTAGCTCAGACGGAGACCGGACGCCCGGAATGTGTGGCGGAGCTCAAGGCCCAGGACCTGAGGCGGTTCTTCGAGGACCATTATCGGCCGCCGAACATGTGCGTGGTGGCCTGCGGGAACGTGAACGACAAGGACGTCGTGTCATGGACCGAGGAGACCTTCGACAAGCTCCCCCGGGCCGTGACGAACATCGAGCGCACGCCCCCTACGCCGAAGGCCTGCACCAAGGTGTTCAACTGGGAGGGCGACCAGGCGTACGTGGAGCTCGGGTTCCCCGGTCTTCCCGGCCTTCACCCGGACCGCAAGGCGCTGATGGTGGCATGCATAGTCCTGGGAGGCGGGACGTCCTCCAGGCTATACCAGACGGTCAGAGAGGACCAGGGGCTGGTCTATCACATAAGCATGTACCCGCAATCATACACCGATTGCGGGCTGGTGGACACGTTCTTCTCCGCCTCCATCGAGAACGTGGACAAGGTACTGGAAACGCTGTCGTCCGAGCTGCTGCGTTTCAAGGACGAAGGTCCGTCGAAGGAAGAGATGCAGCGGGCCAAGCGTTGGATAAAAGGGATGATCGTGCGCAAGCTCGAGGCCACGGACAGCCGGCTCTACTTCCAGAGCGAATATTATATGACGAACGGTAAGCTGGCCATCCCAGAGGACATCATGGCCGGTTTCGACGGTGTCAGCCGGGACGATGTCATGAGGGTGAGCAACGAGCTGTTCCTGCGCAAGAAGCTGTGCGCCTCTCTATTGGCCCCGGAGAAGGAAGGGACGTCGGTCGCCCGGCGCATGCAGGCCTTGGACTTCTAACCTTCCAGCAGCTTCATCACCGCTTGCACGGCCGCGGGCACCGCGGCCTTGACCTCATCGGTCATCTGGTCGGTGACGGTCCAGACGTCGTTGACCTCTACCGCTACGAAGCTGATGTCCTTGGGCATCCGGTCCGGAGCGAGGGTCCGTCCCAGTTCGATGGCCATGTGGATGTTCACCTCATGGGGATTGCTGCCGTGTATGGCGTTCTTGAAGTCCGCCGGCTCCAGGAGCATGACCGTCCCTGCGGGGAACTGCTCGGTGACGATAGCGTCGACCACGATGACCTTCTGATAGTCCATCATGATCTCGATCAGGTCGAGTCCGCTCACGGACTGCTGGTCCAGGTCCAGGTCGGGGATCTTCATGGCCTCGAGCTCCTCGACCACGCGGAACCCTAGTGCATCGTCACATATCAGCGGGCTTCCTATGCCAAGCACCAAACGGCTCGCTTTCATCAATCCCCGCGGAAGCAGAGCGCCGGTTATGAACTTTGCCTTCATCGCCCTCGGGACGGCGGATTAATCTAATCCCCGGGGCATCTACCGCCGTATGTCTCAGGTCAGAGCGTCCTTGATGGTGCAGGTGGACGGTCACCAGCTGACACAGAGGCAGGCGGAGGCGGTGCTAGCTCTGTACCTCAAGGGGACGCAGAGGGCGGCCGCCCGATCGCTAGGCATATCGGCCCCCGTGCTCAATCGGCACCTTCGTCAGGTGGAGTCCAAACTGATGCTCCCTATCATGGACTGCGGCCCGCGCGGTACCACATTGAACCAGCTGGGAGAAGGTATCGCGAAGGAGCAGATGGCGCTGCAAGGGCGGTCGAGAGAGAGGGAGCGCTCGGCGGTGGCCTGCACGCCCCTTTCCGAGGAGATGCTGATGCAAGCGCTGAACTCTATCGACCCGAAGGGGGAGTCGGACGTCATCATCTCCGAGGACAGGCGGAACGTCGCAGATTTCAGGGCCGGCATGCTGGACCTCATCATCTTGGACGACCCTTTGTACGCATATGAGTCAGAGGACGGCAGCTGGGAGGAGGTCGGGAGCGACAGGCTCCTGCACGTGAGGCGCGGTCCGGAGTACGCCTTGTACCGTTTCGGAGCACAACGGCTAGGATATCGCTATCTGGAATCGATAGGTGAGGAGCATCGCGTAGTGCGCACCTATTCCTCGCTCACGTCCCTGATGCGCAGCAAGTACAGCTACTTCATCAGCGAGGCGCTGGTAGCTAAAAAAGGCCAGCGACCGCGCAGCGACACCGATCCGTCACTTCTCCCCTATTCCATCCTGTGCCTGTACCGGGATGGTACGCCGTTCGTCGAGGGAATGCTCAAGGCGCTTCGGCCTGCTGACCGTATAGTGTAACCTATTTAGCTAACACTCGATGGTTTTTTTCTTCACTTTTAAATAGGATATCTCCGCTCCAAGGCCTAGAGGAAGACTATCATGTCTAACGCTAAGATTCCAGACCCGGCCTTCGCCCAGAGCATCATCGATGCCGGCGGCAAGACCTTGGACCTATGCTATCAGTGCGGTACCTGCACTGGCAGCTGCCCTTCCGGACGCACCACCGCATTCCGCACCAGGCAGCTGATTAGGAAAGCCCAGCTCGGACTGAAGGACGATATATTGCCCTCTGATGAGCTGTGGATGTGCACCACCTGCTATTCCTGCGTGGAGCGCTGCCCCCGCGACGTCGACATCGTGGACATCATCATCCTGATGAGGAACATGGCCGTACAGAAGGGATACATGGCCGAGGACCACAAGAAGGTCGGCGCATCCCTGCTCAAGACCGGACACACGGTCCCCTCCTCCGACAAGATGAAGGCACTGAGGACCAGCATGGGCCTCCCCGCCGACCCGCCGACCACCATAAGCGACGCCAAGGCGATGGCCGACTTCCACAAGATCATGGAGAAGACCGGATTCGTAAAGCTGATAGGGGGCCAGTAAATGACCAACGACAAGTTCGCACTGTTCCTGGGATGCGTCGCACCCCTGAGATACCCCGGTATCGAGAAGGCCACCCGTGAGATGTTCAAGGCCCTCGGATACAACCTGAAGGAGATGCCCGGCGCAGGCTGCTGCCCGGCCCCCGGTGTCATACGCTCCTTCGACCAGGCCACCTGGCTGGCCCTCGCCGCCCGCAACCTGGCCATCGCCGAGAAGGAAGGATGCGACATCCTGACCATCTGCAACGGCTGCTACGGCTCGCTGTTCGACGCCAACCACATACTGCACGAGGACCCGGCCATGCTGGCCAAGGTGAACGAGATCCTGAAGGGGATCGGCATGCACTACAGTGGAAAGGTACAGGTGCGCCACTTCGCCGACGTCATGTTCAACGACATCGGCATAGAGAAGCTGCAGCAGAAGATCACCAACCCGCTCAACATGAACGTGGCCGCCCACTACGGATGCCACTTCGTCAGGCCCTCCAAGATAAAGCACCTGGACGACCCAGAGAGGCCCCACATACTGGACGAGCTGATCGGCTGGACCGGCGCCAAGAGCGTCCCATACGCCGAGAAGAACATGTGCTGCGGCGCTGGCGGCGGTGTCAGGAGCAGGGACGGGAAGTTCGCATTGAGCTTCACCGAGACCAAGCTGAAGAACATGAAGGCGGCCAAGGCGGACTACATCATCGACGTGTGCCCGTTCTGCCACCTGCAGTTCGACCGCGGTCAGAAGGACCTGCCCGGATACAACCTGCCGGTCATCCACCTGGCCCAGCTCTATGGCATGGCCATGGGCCTGCCCCGGGCATCTCTAGGCCTCGAGGCCCACGAGATCAAGGTCAACCTGTGAGGTCCAAGCTTGCAAGGAGCGCACCTGGTCGGGGTCTACACCCCAGAAGAACTGCCTGAGGAGCTGGACGGCTTCGTCAGGTTCCAAGCGGCCCACGACGGGCACCAGATGAGGAAAGGGGAGAGGATAGCCATCCTCAATGTGGTAGGCACGTCCTCCTACGTCCCCGTATTCCTCGAAGGCCTGAAAGGCTACGAGGAACTGGAATCTAGGTTGTCGCAGCACGAGGTCCAGGCGGACCAGGTGAGCAAAGCCTCGCTGCAGCGGGTGCTGCAGGAGCTGGTATCGCAGCAAACCCCTTAATTATCCCATTTTATTATGTCCAGTATTTGCACGATCGGCGTTTTGGGCATGAGAAAACTTATTAATAGGGTTACCTGTTTCCGAGTTCATCTCACGATTGGAGGCTATTAATTGGCTGCTACTAAAAAAGCGTCTACGAAGGCCGCCTCAAGGAAGGTAAAGGATCGGTGGAAAGCAAAGGAGTGGTACAAGATATACGCTCCTCGCATGTTCAACCAGGCTCAGCTTGGCGAAACTCCCAGTGCCGATGCTACTAACCTGATCGGCAGGACCACCGAGGCTACCGTCCATGATATAAACGGCGACTTCTCCAAGATGCACGTTAAGTTGAAGTTCAGAGTACAGGACGTCTCTGGATTCGACGCTCACACCGTGTTCATCGGACAGGATCTTACCAGCGATTACATTCGCCGTCTGACCCGCCGCAAGCGGACCAAGACCGACCATGTCATCGACGTCCGCACCAAGGACGGATACCTGATTCGCGTGAAGCCGATGAGCATCACCGAAAAGCGCATCCAGTCCTCTCAGGAGACCGCTCTCCGCACCATTATGGACGAGGAGATGCGCAAGATGGGCGAGGAGAAGACCATCTCCGAGATCGTAAAGGCGATCATCGACGGAGAGATGGCCCACCGCCTCGGAACCGTCTGTAAGGTCATCGTCCCCATCAAGAGGGTAGAGATCCGCAAGACCGAGGTATTGGAGATGGGCTCCGGACCTCAGGACCAGCTGGTCTTTGCTCCCGAACCGGTTCCCGAAGAGGCCCCTGCCGTACCGGCAGAGGTCACCGAGGAAGCCGCGGCCGAACCTGAGCAGTAAACCACTTACTTCTAACCATTTCCCCGAATGCCGGGGTGGCTCAGCCTGGTGGAGCGTCGGACTCATAGGGATTTGGTAACAGACCCTTCTCCAGGGAAATCCGAAGGTCAGGGGTTCGAACCCCCTCCCCGGCACTCCCTCTTCTATCATTTGTTCATTTCCTGCTAGTATGCAATCCTTAAAGTACGACCGGCCATCTTGCACTATTCCGGTGAAGTATTGAGGGTCATCATCTATACTGGCAAGGGCGGCGTTGGTAAGACATCGGTGTCTGCGGCAACGGCCCTGCGTTGCGCTAAGATGGGCTACCGCACCATAGCCGTCAGCACCGATTCGGCCCACTCGCTCGCCGATTCATTGGACGTGCCGCTGACCGGGAACATCACCAAGGTGGTGGAGAACCTGGACGCCATCGAGGTGGATGTCATACATGAGATGGAGACCCGCTGGAAGGAGATCGGTCAGTACATGTCCGATTTCATGGTCTCCCAAGGCCTGGACCCCATCTCGGCCAAGGAGATGACCGTCTGGCCGGGCATGGAACTGATGTCCGCCCTTTTCTATATCGAGGAGTTCAAGAAGAGCGGCCGCTACGACGTGGTGGTGATGGACACGGCGCCGACGGCGGAAACGCTGCGTCTGCTCAGCTTCCCGGACACCGCCAACTGGTACATCGACAAGTTCTACAAGATGTTCAAGAACACGGTGCGACTGGCAAGGGCCACGATAGGCATGGTCATGAGCACGCCGCTTCCATCCGATGCCTTCCTGAAGGACCTCGACAACCTGAAGGACCGTATGAAGGTGGTGCGGGACATACTGCTGGACTCGGAGACCACGTCCGTACGCCTGGTCCTGAACCCGGAGAAGATGGTGATCAACGAGACGAAACGCGCCTACACCTATCTTTGCCTCTACAACCTCACCGTGGAATGTCTGGTGATCAACCGAGTGCTGCCCGAAGGGGCCAGGGGGCAATACCCCAATGCCAAGTTCGAGGAGCAGGAGCGTTATATGCAGATGATCGACGAGTCCTTCGCCCCCATGAAGATGCTCCGCTCGTACCTTTCCACCACCGAGGTCATCGGGATGGGGTCGTTGGAGATACTGGCCGAGCAGCTGTTCGGCGATACGGACCCATCCCAGGTTTACACCAAGGAAAAGAGCATGGACATATACACCGAGGGCGGAGTGGACATGCTGGCTCTGAAGCTTCCCTTCTCCAGCAAGGAGCAGGTAGAATTATATAAAACGAACGATGTATTAATCGTCAAGGTCGGCTGGTTCAAGCGTTCCGTCATCCTGCCATACGCTTTAGTGCAGAAAGAGGCAAGCAAGGCGGAGTTCAAGGACGGCCATCTTATAATCAGCTTCAAGTGAGGGATAAAAATGACGAGCAAGACCGAGAAGCCCGAAGGTGAGAAGGAGTCCGCACCAAAGGGACCGTCGATGGGCACCGGGCCCTTGTCACAAGACACCGTTGTGCACCTGATGAAGTCCGGGACCGAGTTCCTGGCCGCCATGGACACTCTCATGCCCCGGAACAGCGTGCCTCCGGAGGTCAGGGAGCACTACAACAACATCAAGAAGGAAACGTTGCTGATGTTCCGTTCCGTCATCGATTCTCAGCTCAAGAGCATGGAGGCGAAGCCCGAGGCTCCCGCCCCCCATCTGAGGAAGATAGACCTGGAGTGACGTTCAGTCCTCTCGGCAGTCCGGGCAACAGAGCATTCCGTTGACAAGCCGCAGGTCGATGGAGTACGATTCGCAGTTCTCGCAATACCCTGGCACTGTGGTCCTTCCTTCGGGCTTGGCGATGCCGCCCTCGGCCACCTTGGCCCATTCCCTGGTCAGCTCTATCAATGACGGCGACAGGCGCAGTATGTCCTTCTCCGTGAGCATTCCCACCAGCTTTCCGTCGTCGACCACCGGGAGCCTTCTCAGGTGCAGGTCGGACATCCTCTCGGCGGCTATGGACACGTTGGAGCTCGATGAGATGGTTATGACCGGGGTGGACATCACCTCCTTGATCTTCGTCCTCGCCGGGCTTCTGCCAGTGGCCAATACCTTGTAGAGCAGGTCCCTTTCCGTAAGTATGCCGACCGGTCCCTCCTCCTCTATGACCACTAGGCTTCCCACGCCTTCTCGGAGCATCAGGTCGGCTGCTTCTTTCACGGTCATCGTCGGTCTCCCTGTGCGAGGATGTGTGGACATGACCTCTCGAACCAGTATCTCCCTTACCTCCTTGGGCTTCATGGTATGTACTTGTCCCTGGGGCGCTAAATATCTTTCCAGACCGGGCATCGACAGATGGATGGCAAGATGGACGATTGGTACATAGGATTAATAATTGGATAGATTCTTGATATCCCTAATGGGCATGAAGGACCAAGAGGGGGCGCTCGTCGTCAAATTGGCCCGCCGGGGCGTGGACGCCGAGACGAGGGACCTGGACATCGATACGTTCGATGTTCCGGACAGCTTTCGGCAGAAGAGCGGAGCCTTTGTCACACTTAAGACGTTCCCCGGGGAAGAACTTCGGGGGTGCATCGGATACATTGAACCCATCTTCCCCCTGGCCGAGACGGTCCTGCGCGCCGCCCAGGCCGCATGCCATGATCCCCGCTTCCCCTCGCTGCGATCGGAGGAGCTGGACCAGGTGACCGTCGAGGTGAGCGTGCTGATGCAACCGGAGGAGCTGAAGGTGGATGACAGGCGCTCTCTGGTGAACGAGATCGTGGTGGGCCGGGACGGTCTGATCGTCGAAAGAGGTCTCTACCGCGGACTGCTGCTCCCTCAGGTGCCACTGGAATGGAACTGGGACGCCAATACCTTCCTGGGGCAGACCTGCATCAAGGCTGGCATGACATCGGACATGTGGCTTGACAAGCGCACCAAGATCTTTTCGTTCCGGGCCGAGATATTCCACGAGGAGTCGCCATACGGTCAAATACTCCGGGGTCGCTCCCAGTGAGCGTATGGACGTAGTGGAGGGCAAGCTCTTCTATCAGGGAAAGCTGCAGAAGGCCTGCATCGGGATCGAGGACGGTCGTATCGTCAGTGTCAAAAAGGTGCTCAAGGGCGATGAGCACTATGATTTCGGCGACCGCCTGGTGCTACCGGGCGCAGTGGACCCGCATGTTCATTTCCGTGAACCTGGCCAGACGAACAAGGAGGACTTCCAGACCGGTTCGCTGTCCGCCCTGTTCGGAGGCGTCACCTGCGTACTGGACATGCCCAACAACGTCCCTCCGACCATCGACGCCGATTCCTTGAAAGAGAAGAGCGATAGGCTCAGGGGACGCTCCTGGGTCGACTACGGTCTGTTCGGCGGTATAGCACCGGGCACCAAGATATCGTCCCTCCAGGATTGTCATGCTTACAAGGTCTTCCTAGGTTCATCGACGCAGAGCACCCTCATAAAGGAGGAGAATGACCTGGCCAGGATATCAAATGAGATATCCGCTACAGGCAAGGTGCTAAGCGTCCACGCTGAGGAGGACGCCATGCTGAGGCGGATGGACGAAGGCTCGCTGCGCGACCACGAGGAGTGCCGTCCGCGCCAGGCGGAGCTTATGGCGATAGAGCGTTTGCTACGCTATCAGGACAGGATGAGGATCAACATATGCCACGTCAGCTGCCGTGAGTCCCTGGTATCGTTAAAAGGCAGCAAGCTCACCTTCGAGGCGACGCCGCACCATATGTTGCTGGACTCCAGCATGGACCTGGGCGCCTGGGGGAAGGTGAACCCGCCGCTGAGACGCAAGGCCGACCGCGAGGAGATACTGGCCGCCTTCTGTCGCGGGGAGGTCCCGATGCTGGCCACGGACCACGCTCCGCATGCACCGGACGAGAAGGAACGGGGCTTCGGAGAGGCGCCCTCCGGGATGCCTGGGGTGGAGACGGGGTTCAGCATGTTCCTGTTGTTGGTCAAGAAGGGCGTGCTGCCCCTGGAGGTGCTCATCAAGGCCGCGTGCCATACGCCCGCAGCGACGTTCGGCCTGAACAAGGGCGAGATCGCCGAGGGCAGGGACGCCGACATGGTGGTCATTGATCCGCGCGAAGTGCGCCAGATCAAGGGCCGTGACCTGCACAGCAAGTGCGGTTGGACGCCATTCGAAGACAGGGAGGCGCTGTTCCCCCAGACGGTCTTCGTCCGGGGGAAAGTAGTAATTGACGACGGCTCCATCGTCGGGGACCGTCGGGGAAGGGAGGTGCCACGATGAACGAGACGCCATTGCCATTGGACATGAGCGAGCTAGAAGGACGCCGCTTCATCTGTCAGGACCCATGCAAGCTGTGCTGCCTGTGCCAGCCGGAATGCTTGGGGGACGAGGTGGAGTACTTCAAAAAGAACTACCCTGAGCGTCTGGTGCTCAAGAAGGAGCCGCACCGGCATTACGCCCTCACCCTGAAAAAGGGGCAGGGCTCATGCTCCTTCCTGAACAACGGCAGATGCCAGGTCTATGAGGCCCGCCCGCACTTCTGCAGGCAGTTCCCGTTCCATATCCACATCGGCACCAGGGCGCAGGTGGAGCTGGACCTCAGCTGCCGCGGCGTCTGGCTCGATAAGGGCGAGGAGGCCATGGGCGAAGGCATGCGCCTGGTCCAGCAGAACGACGCCGCCATCCGCCGGACACTGAAGGAGGCGGTACTGGTATACCGCGAGTTCAACAACAACTGCTACGAGGCCGGCATAGAGGTGGACGTGTCGAAGGCACGTTCCCAGATCAACGCGCGTCTGGACGAGATGACCGACCTGAGGCTGATAGCATCGTTATTGGAAGGGAGCGTGGAGGACGACGAGCTCTCCATACCCGACCTGAAAGCGAAGCCGATTTTGGACGGGAACACCATGCGCGAACTGACGCAATCGGCATTGGAGATGGTCACGGACTCGCTTGCCGCGGACGAACTGTTCCAGGCGCCGGTATACTGCGCTCCGGATGGCAGCTGGAACCTGTTCCGCATAATGGGGCAGAAGGTGGAGCGGCATATCATGGACGTGGAAGGGGACGTGCGCAAGGTCGGTGAGCTCCCTATCCGGGAGATCAAGCTGCGCCAGCCTGAGGGACGGGACCGCCAGGTGCTGCGCGATTACATTAAGGTGTTGAACGGACGGGACAGCTTCATGGGCTACGCCTTCTACCTGATGGACGAGTACGATTACGAGGACCCATGGCCCAACGTGTACGGCGGGGTACTGTCCACGACGGTCCTGGACCTGCTATGGCGTTCCGCCCTGATCGAGGCGTTCTTCCCCGGCGGCAAGGACGGCGACTGGATGAGGGAGGGGATAATCTTCTACGACATGGACAGATTGGACGCGCCGACATTGGGGGCGTTCATATGACTGGACGTTGCGTACGAACGATGCGAGCGCAAAAACTTCATATAGTGAACGCTCATTCGCACCGTAAGGTGATGTGAGCTATGCAGAAACCTTTAAATGTCCTCAACCAGGCGATAAACAATCAGGTCATCGTCACGTTGAAGGGCAACCGCGAGTACCGAGGTGTCCTGGACGGATACGATCCTCACATGAACCTGGTGCTCAAGAACGCTGAAGAGCTTATCAACAGCGAGGTAGTACGAAAGCTCCCAGTCGCCATTGTCCGCGGAGACAACGTAATTTACATCTCACCCTGAGGTTACTCTTATGACGAAAGGAACGGCTGCACATGGAAAGATGGGAGACCGCAAGACTCACGTCCCCTGCCGCAGGTGCGGAAAGAGGGCCTACAACATACGCGCCTCATACTGCGCCTCTTGCGGTTACGGCAAGACCACCACCATGAGAACATATAATTGGGCCAAGTCTCATTAATGGTCGAGGTTAGTCCCTTGGAGGATGACCGGCCGAAGCATTTCTGTGGCGTGGTCGGCATGGCCCTGGAGGGCGATGCCGTACCTCATCTGAAAAAGGCATTGCGGGTCATCCAGCATCGCGGCCAAGAGGCTGCGGGCATAGCGGTCTTCGATGGCCGCTCCATCTCTTATCATCGCGGGATGGGTCTTGTCCACGAAGTGCTGGCCGGGCGGCAGTACAATGCCCTGGTCGGCAACTGCGGCATCGGTCACGTGCGATATTCTACGACCGGATCTTCTTGCGCCGAGAACTGCCAGCCCATAGTGGTCACCACCAAGGAAGGCGAGCTGGCGCTGGCGCACAACGGCGACATCGTGAACGCCTCTGCCATCCGTGCCCGGTTGCAATCGGAGGGCTGGGCCTTCCTTTCGTCCACGGACTCGGAGATAATCGTGCGCATGCTGGCGACCGAGCTCTCCATCAGCCCTGACCCCATCAAGGCCATACGGACCGTCATGAAGGTCCTGGAGGGTTCGTACTCCATCACGTTAATGCTCGGTGGCCGCGTATTCGGCTTCCGTGACCCGCTCGGGTTCCGCCCGTTATGCATAGGGAAGTTGCCCGGGGGATATGCGCTATCCTCCGAGAGCGCTGTGTTCGATGTCATGCACGGAGAGTTCCTCCGGGACGTGCTCCCCGGTGAGATCGTGGAGATAAACACCAACACGGTAATGTCGACACGCACTCCGGCAGCGCCCCATTTCGCCCATTGCATGTTCGAATGGGTGTACTTCGCTAGGCCGGACTCGGTCATGGACGGGCGGGAGGTCTACCAGGTCAGGACGGAGATAGGGCATATCCTGGCCAAGGAGCAGCCTGCCGTTGCGGACGTCGTCGTTCCCGTGCCTGACTCCGGGCGGGCTCACGCCCTCGGTTACGCTGAGGCGTCCGGCATACCATACGCCGAGGGCTTCATGAAGAACCGCTACATCGAGCGGACGTTCATCTTGCCAGACCAGTCCCAGAGGGACGAGGGCGTTCTTCTGAAGTTGAGTCCGATACGTTCCACCATACAGGGCAAGAGGGTGGTCATCGTCGACGACTCCATCGTCCGCGGCACCACCATGAGGAAGATCGTTCAGATGACCAGGCGCGCCGGGGCCAAGGAGGTCCACGTGCGCATAGGTTGCCCGCCGGTCATCGCCCCCTGCTTCTACGGCATCGACATGAAGACCAGGGAGCAGTTCGCCGCCATGAACCGCACGCCGGCGCAGATCGCCGAGCTCATCACCGCGGACTCAGTCGGCTATCTCAGCCAGGCTGGCCTGGTGAAGGCGTTGAACATGCCCGAGTCAGAGTTGTGCTTGGCATGCGTCAACGGAGAGTACCCGACCCGGATACCTGGCGAGAAGATGCGCTTCCAGAGGACCCTCGAGGTCTGACGGGTCTCACGCTCTCGAAAGAACAATTTTTTATCCGCTTCGCACATCACCTCCGCATGGGCGGTACATCTGCTAAGCCACGTCCATTGGGAGTGACGATCATCGGCGTACTGCTGTTGCTCCTGGGCCTGATCATATTGCTGGCCGTGAACATGGTCGGCACGCTGAATGAGATCGAAGGTTACGAGACGGTCATACAGTCCATCATGCTGCTGTTCGGCATCATCTATATGCTATTGGCAGTAGGGTTCCTCAAGGGATGGGCCTGGATATGGACGCTGACCATGGTGGTCCTCATATTGGGGATAATCCTGGACATCGCATCATGGATGATCGGAGGCGGAGGGCTAGGCGATCTACTGTCCACTTTCATCGGGCTGCTGTTGCCGATCATAATCGTGCTCTACATGAACTCACCGAAGGTCAAGGCATTCTTTGGCAAGTGATGATGACCAGATGACCGCGGTCCAGATCATGATGCTAATGGCCAGAATCATCCTCATGGGGAAGGTTTAAGTAATGAAAATGGGTTTGCCACTCTTCACGGGCAGGTAGATCAGCTGGAAGATCGCTACCTTGGCATGGTAGAGGCCGGGGGTTCAAATCCCCCCCTGTCCACTTCTAAACATAGCCAGTAAAGTCAATTTTTTTGTCAATAACGGGGTTTTTTGTATTATTGGGAGCCAGGATAGGTGAGTCCTTCCAAGCGTCCTTGAGCTGTTTTCCGGCAGCACCTTGCTCCATCTTGAAGTAGTACTTTTGAGTGGTGCTATAGCTGCTATGCCTCAATTGCGCCGACATTGCTGGAAGCCTGCTGAGATCGCCATTGACCGTTAGCGTGGTCAACGTCGGCCTGAAGTCCTTGAGCTTGAAGCTCACGTCGCATTGGCCTTCGATATCTCGCTTGATCTTCCCGAAATGGTTTGCAGAATAGAAACCGTTCGGTCCCTGGGTCAGGTTAGGGAACAAAGCCAGAGCCTTCGGGACCATCTTACTTTTGACATGAGCGTTCCTTTCTTCCAGATATTGCTGTATCAAAGGGGTCATGTCTGGCCGGATGAGATCGACGGTCGTTGAAGCTGCCCAGGAACCCTCGCCCTTTGGATGGCGGATGAAGAGGGTCATCTTCCTCAGGTTAAGATCCTCGATATGGGCCAGCCTTAGTTCCTTGGGCCTTACTCCGGTCGCAAAATAAAGAGCGACCATCCCTCTGGCCATACTTCCTTTCCAATCTTCCATTCTCTCAACGGTATGGAAGATGGTCTGAAGATCCTCAACCTCGATGGTCCTTATTGGTTTTCTCGGATTGGCCGGGAACTTGACCCCATCGACCTTCATATCCTCCAGTATGTGGTTCTTGCAGAACCGAAGCAGCCCTGCAAGGTGTTGAAGGTACTTGGCCTGAGTGTTAGGGTCCAAGCTCTCCCTCTTCATCCAAATGAGGAACTCTTGGATCTCCTTCCTCCCTATCGTTCGGGGGTCGGTGCTTTCGATCAATCCGTCTTGTTTCAATTTCTCAAGAACCCTCCCTAGGTACCTAAGCTTCCTTTCGTCTTCCGTGTACGTCGAATCCGCTATCGTTCCCTTCCTACTCTGCAAGTAGAAGTTCGTTGCGGCGGCAAAGGGGTATCGTCCTAACTTCAACCCCTCGACCCCCGGCCTATCGGCGTTCTTGAGGCGCTTCCTTCTATCGTCATTAGAAGCAGCCTCGGTAGAAGGAACGGTATCGGAATTATTCAATTCTTCTTCCTCCCTCTAACGCCCTATCCCAAAAAACTCATCTCACTCACTCAACTCACTATTTTTCCCAACTGGACGAAGGGAAAAAAATAGGGAAAAAAAGAGTGAAAAGTGAGTTAGGTTTCCTCCTCGATGTCGAAACGGTTACCGAAGGCGCTCAGGCACGAACGGTATGATTCGATGAATCCCCGGGCTGTTAAGTAGTGCTTTCTTCCCGCTCCTTCCTTGGTCGAAAATGATAGATTGTTACGAAGGATGTTGCCGACGAAACGGGTCGATTTCTTCCTCGTTTCATAATCGTCCCTCCCTTCGTTTTCTTTAGGGTCTCGGCCTTTATTGTCCTTCACCCCTTCACGGATATCGATGTCCTCGTTCAATCGGTCCCGGACCTCTGTAATGGATATCTTGCTCTCACTGAGGGCCTTGGAGATCCTTTTCTCGATCTGCTTGACCTTTTCCTGGTCCTGAATGATCTTGACATCATCCTTCCTTACGACCTTATTCTCGTTCAGAACAAATTGGAGGGCATAGAATATTTGGGCGTCATAGGTAGAACGCTCTTCCATCAATGCCCTTTCCTGAGACAGGGCGACGGCCGTAAGGACCTCCTTGTCGTGCCCATACAGACCACACGGCACCAGCAGCGCCCTTACCTTGTCCCGGGTCCTGTCCCCGAACGTGATCTTGACAGGGTTCAGGTCCTCGCCCTCGTAATATTCAAAGTCCTTCATCATTGACCGGTCGTAAGCGAACCGCAACAGCTCATCGACGTTCAACATCCCGAGCGCCGCCCTGGTCCTCAGCCCGTAAAGCCTCGTCCTCAACGCCAGGGCCTTTTCTAGGGCCTCTCTGTCGTTCATAGGGTCGGGTCTCAGCTCCCGGTCCTCTTCCTCATGGTGATCATCAAGGAACGGTTCTGCTGGTCCTCGGTGAAACGGAAGTCCTTTGAGGCGATGATCCAGAAAGAATAGGTCTTGAAGGCGTCGATCCCCGTATTGTCCGGGTTCATCCGAGGGACAAGGGCGCCGATATCGAACCCGAGCTTGAACATACCCATGATCCTGATGAACAGCTCTTTCTGACTCCTCGCTATGTCCTGCAGCTCATCGATGACCAGGGTGGCTCTTTCCCATGATGTGAGATGATAAAGGACGGCGATGGACGGATCGCCAAGGTAGACCCCATGATATGAGAGCAGGGCGACCATCTTGCAGACCCGCCCCTTCCCATGCTCGGTAGGAGCGTTTATGATGATCCTGGGGGCGTGGGAGAGGTGCTCGATCAGATAGGTGCATATTATCCAAGCGGCAAAGGCGTAATACGTCCTTTCCGAGGGAAACTCTACGTAATCCTTGATGTAGGCCACCATATCTTCCAACAGGTTCCCGGGGTCCTCTCCGAGATTGATCCTTCCTGGAAGTGGCCAGAGTATCGTATCGAACTTTTCTGCCCGGGCATCAAGGGCGAGCCCTAGCTTATCATCGACCTTCTTCCATTCCTGGACCGTCCTTACACAATCGACGCCGAAGGATGGTATGATGAACCCTTTTTCATTTCCATCGATGAAAGGTTCTGATTCGTCCTGGATCTTCCTCAATCCACTGGTTATTTTCAGTTCTATGTCTTTGTTATAGCTCTTACCATGATCGATCAGCTCACGGACCCTCTGATCCACCTCCTCTTTTAACAGATTCAGTGCTTGATCTTGATTTTCACCTCTGCCTCCTTCACTGGATACATACTCTTCAAACTCCTTACAATTGAAATCTAAGACCGTTCCCCCGTGCGTTTTAAAACTTATGATAATCATTTCATTCTCGTACCCTACCTTCAACAATGTTGACCTGAGCCTTTTCAATGGCGGCTCACGAAGGGAGCGATCCGTATACGCACATCTCGACGGCACGGTCACTCCCTCCTTACGGTCGCCTTCAGCATTTTGAGCACTTCATCTGAATGAAGAAAAATGCATGGCGACACGGTTCAGCCCCCCAGGGCCCAATCCTCGAACGACCTCACGAAATCCTGGCTCAACCAGTCGGCCTGGTATGCCACCCGGGGGCCTTTCTCCTCCAACCTTTGCATGAGCTCATGGCTCTGTCTGAAAGGCACCAAACCCAGGATGATGACCAGGTTGCTCCGGTCCTCGCCGAAATCGAAGAGGGCGACCATTACCGCCTTGGTATTTTCCTTCCTTCTTTTTCCGGCATACCATCTCTGGTCGATGATCTCCTTTTCAAGGTCCCGCATGACCGATTCGGTGACGATAATGAACCTCCCGTTGCTATCGTTTGGAGGCCATCTTATCTTCGGCCGCTTGGTCAAGCGCCTGAGAAAGGGCGAGAGCGTCAGTAAATAATCGTCAAGATCGTCCTTGTTGATCAGGGAGAGGACCACTATCGGACTGTCGCCGTCGATGGGCCCCCCACTGCTCCGCCAATAGAGCACGTGACCGATGGGCTTCCGGCGCTCCATCCGGTCCTGTGCATGTTGCTGGTACATCTCCCGGGTGTTCAGCTCATCATCGTTGTCATACCCCATATCGTGAGCCTCCCTCTACGATGACGACTGTCTTACCATCGGGCATCCTTGCGGTGTGAATGAAATATTCCTGGCCGAACATCTTTACTAGTAAGGCCAGGGCATGGTCCGTTTCCTCCTCGTTCCCCCTGAACCTGACAGTGATCTCGCCGGTGGGAAGTACCGGTTCATCTGCCATTGCTGCCACCTCCCTGGGTGAGCTGCAATCTCCTCAACCAGGCGAACCCCCTATCTGAAGCCTTGGGATAGCCTAACTTGATCCGTATGCTCGGGTCGACGTAAACACGGAGGAACGAACCTAATAGGAACTCCGGGCCGAAGGTCCGAGTTAGGGGCATCAGCTTGAACAGTGCGTCCTGCTCCTCGACCATCCTCTCTGCCATCTTCCAGGCGACACCTGGCCGGAACTCGCCCAGGTATTCGAGGATCGTGGACTTCCCTTTCATGGTGAAGACCCGGAATCTCTTGATCCAGACCTCCTCGCCTTTCGGAGAGAAACCTCTCACTTTCAGCCATTCCCAGCGACGGGGCAGAGGCATCGAGCAATAGTAGAAGGTCATCAGAAAGGCACCTCCTCCACGACCAGTTTCATCTGGCTTGTCTTGCTGAATACCAAGAACGTTTCCGGGGCTGACCGGATGACGTTCAGCAGATCTATGAAGGCCGGGTCGGAGCATCGTATGATGATCGCCCTGGTCTTCAGGTGTGAAGTTGTTGAATTATTCGTTTGTTGCATCCCATCCCTCCCTTGAAGAACCTATTTCTTGTTTTCCTCCTCCTCTTTCCAGAGATCAGCATCTATGCGCCTGACTTTTAGGACGATGCGTCTGAACATCCTATCGCCCGGGATGTCTTTCTGGCCAGCCCGGACCAAGACCAACGATGGATTGTAATTGTAACTGCCATCAGGCCATACCATATCTAGTGTGGACCCAAGACCTGAGCGTATTCTGAAATACGTCTCGTGCTTGGAACAGCAGAAAAATTCCGGGGGGTCGATTGACTGCCTGTGAGCAGGAATCGGTTCACCACACCAGGCGCAGAATTGAATTCCACGATGCTTATTCAATGGAATCACCTCCAGTTGTCCCGGTTCCACTGAATTCTTTATTTAAAATTCGTCTTACTTCCGAACTCGCAGATTCTCCGTTGGTTTTTGCTCTGGTCAATATTCCTTTCCAGGTTGATTCAGGAATCCTAACATGTATGGTTTTTTTATCGGGTAAACATTGTTCTTGTTCCATAAATGTATATTCTATTGCAATACATTTATATCCTTTTAACATCATTTTGTAATATTAATTAAATACAAAAATATCTGGATGTGTTTGTAATATGAATAAAAAAGATTTAGATAACAATTGTACAAATAAGCCAGACAATGTAAATAAAACTGTGAAAAATCAAAATTTATATAAAACCCGTATTAATGAAGAGCAAAAAAGAAAAATTAAAGAAACCGCCCAAACCTTCATCCAGAGCGGGGAAATCAATGAGACAGAGCTAATTAAAAAAATTAAAAATCAACTCGATTTTTGTAGGGGCAAAGATAGTACTATTAGAAATTATTTAAATGAGTTAAATGAGAATGGCTCTATACATTCGATAAAAAAAGGAAAGTTAAAATCATGGTTGCCTGGAACTAAAAAAGAGGTAATCGAAAATCAACTTATCATCGATTATTCAAAGAATCTACTCATTAAGATTTCTACAGTAACAAATTATGCCGATTATACTCCCAATGCAAAAAACTATATTCCATTAATCGGGGAAATAAAATCATTGGAAAAACAGGAACGAATACGCTTTCACAGGCCGTGGGTAATGTGGGTTCGAAATATTCATCCATCAAGGATGGAGGAAGAAAAATCTATCATTGAACTAAGAACAATGAATAAGGCCTTAGATTTTGAAACGAAATATATGAAAAAATCGTATTTTGTTAAAATCGATGACATAACAGATTTTGATATGAAAATATTATTGGAGATGGATATGGAAGAGATGGAAGAATTTGCTTACCTATCATGGGATGATAAATCAATTTTAATGCTAGAATTTGTTGGGTATGCTCAAAGATATCTCTCGGAGAAAATAAAAGCAGCTTGAAAATTAACTCGTTCAACCTTTCTTTATTACGATTTCCCCATCCTCTTTCTCATAGAAGAGGACATGATCACCATCCTGGACCCCTAGTTTATCAGCTACATCTTTGACCAGGCTGATCCTGAGTTTAGGGCTTATCTTCGAGGAACCCATGAACTTCATATTTTCCCTATTTAGGTTATATTGGCAAAACATATTTGTACTTATTTAGGGAATATTCCCTATAAATCCTATATAGGGATGTGAATACATGAGCGAAAATAAGACGATGGCAGTAAGATTGGAGCTAGTAGTGAATTGCGACCCGGCCGATAAGAGCCTGGATAAGCTCGTTGATCGGCTGAATGGGGCATTGAACGAATGGGGCGATGAACACGATGCTAAACGCCGCCTATATGTCCGGGAGGAAGGGATCAAATTCAAACCCCTGGATGATATGGAGGACGGCCTAACCATGGCGGCCAACATATTCGATATCGAGATGTCCGCTGGTCTGATGAAGAAGATGGACAGTTACGTCGGGGGAACGTTCGAAAGCAGAAGCGAGCTGATCGATCATGCCGTTAGGCATTTCCTCGAACAGAAACGGGCGGATGATGCATTGGATCATATTGAACTGATGAACATCAAGGCGTCCGGCCTAGACCTTACGGATGATGCTGAGGAAATGCGAGAGCCATACGTTCGATTGTCCATTGCAACTTCCAAGGTCATGAACAAGAAGGACCAGGCGAGATGCGAAAGCATCTATTCCAAGGCCTTAGATGAGATCAAGACCGAGATCACCGGGAAGAGACCGAGCAATGTAAAGGCAACTGGAAGCTGAACGCCATAAAACCCTTTTCTCTTTTATAAGTTTTTAACGCTCAGCATCGGTAAATATTACGGTATAAAAAAGAACAGGGCGACGTTCTTATACGACGAATAATGGCCAGCATCAATAATATTCGTTATTGGGCGCCCCACTTACATATAATATCGGTCAGGGAAAGGTTCATATCATCTATGGCCAGCCTAGGTTTCTACTATTGACTTTATAAATCATTTCCATCATTTTAATATATCATCGGCATAATTAAAAGGATGCTGACTACTGAGATTTACGCATTACCGGCGCCCCCTATATAGGACAGATCACCAATTTTCCCATAGTATTATTGGAGATGGCCACAATAAAAATCACGTTGACCGAGATGGGGTCACTAATAAAAGCGCCGTAGGACCTCAATGAAAAATGATGCACCCATCTACATCCAGTGAACAGTCGAGGTCCCTTTCCCTATACCTCTCGATGTTCCTGAGCTTAGCATTGACCATAACTTCATGGACGATCTTGGAACCGGAGTCCTTGGAGCAATTGAAGGCCACCGGGCAGCCCTTGCATCTCGGAGATATACAGGTGAAAAGCCCGAAGCATGATGGACGATCACCGTCCCAATTAGGATATGGATCGGTCGATACGGTTTCTACATGATCGATCATCATTTGATGCACCGCCACAATTAAAGGTCTAACATTGTCAATTTATAATAATATCGTTAAAAGTAAAGCAATATAATTAAATATTTACAACGACCTCTAATTAAAATATAGGTGGAGTTTAGAACCGGAAGGAAGACATGATGAACGAAACAGGCCGGAACGATGAAAGAAATCCAGGCACCTCCACTGTAAAGTATAAACGAATCTGGGGCGACAGGAAGGCGTTCATCGGCTGGCCGATCGCTATCGTGGCCATCATCCTCATTATCACCCTTGCCTTGGTGGCTGTCTATGTTTGGGGGCAAACAAATGACGACTATGGATACACACCCCCTAATACGCCCAAGGAAGACTGTTACGGTTACATCGATGTGAAAGTAGATCTCCGGGGAGCCAAACCGATCGGGGATGACAGCTACTTCAAGATAGAGAACAAGGCTGGTACCAGTCCGATACATGCGACCTTCTCGATGGGAACGACCAGTTTAACATTCCTAGAGGCTTTTGAAAGGCTCGGAATATTCTCTACAAAGGTCTCATTGAAACTGGATATCATAATCTCGTCCTCTGCTGGAATGGAAGATTATGATGCTAAGGACGAGACGAAATTCTCATGGACCATCGATGAGGGAGCTCTCACGGTCTATAAGTCCAAAGTGAACTCAGAACCTTTCTTCGTAGATGAGGAAGGGTTATACCATATCACTGTCAACTTTTACAAATGGGATGATGACGACTGGAGGCTTCAGGACACTGCCACATCGACCATTAAAGTAGTGTTCACTTGAAGTCGCTCAGATCATTCGATCTAACAAATCAAGGTCGCACACAAGAAGAGGGGTGAACGGTTGTTTAAAAGGCAAGAGGTACAGGAAACCCTTAAAAGGGTATGGACCGGACAGAAAAAGAACTTCATGTTCATCCTCGTAGTCACTACCGCCATCATCATCGTATTTGCGGCCGGGGCGCTGCTCCTGCCGAGGGCTAATAGCGGCAATGACCAGACCCCTTACGGGGACCTCGATGATCTATCGATCAGTTACCAGAGCAATGTGAAGATCAGTACTGGTGATTATGAGTTCACATTCATTATTGTCAATGATGGTAACTATACCGTGAAGGCGATGGCCAATTGCTCTGTTACATTCGCCAACTACAGTAGCGTCCATTATTCCAATGCCCTAGTGAGCGTGGAGGGAGGGGATTGGAATCTATATGTCGTAAATGTCGATGTCGAAATGGCCTATTTCCTCATACTGGGAACGTGCAACATCGAACTGCTAGATGTTGTTTAAACCCCGAACCTTGAAGCGTCCAGGTAGGTTTTAACATATACTAAATATTCGAGTTAAAGAATTTTATTTATTATGTTATTACATCGTGATGTATATTTCTACGAAGACTTGGTTTAACCTCTATGTAAAAGTGGCCTGACCGGACACTTCCTTATTCTTTTTCTTTCCTCTTCATACTTTCGTCACCTCACCGACCTACCAGAGGTAGGGGCATGAGAGTCGGACAAACCTCTATT